>NZ_FLSP01000064.1 GCF_900091315.1 Streptomyces sp. DI166 | reverse complement strand
CGCGCGATCAGCCGGGCCCGCGCCACGCGGCGTACGGGCGCCGGTCGCCGGGGCGGGGCCGCGGCACCGTCGAAGAAGGCGCCGAACACCCGGTCGTAGCGCTCCAGATCGTCCCGCTCGCCGCACAGCGTCAGCCGTCCCGCCCAGTACACGTCCGCCCGCCGCTCGGGCCCCAGCACGTCCACCGCCGACAGGAAGGCGTGCACCCGCTCGCTCCCGGCCTCGACCCCGGCCGCCCGCAGCGCGCGGGCGAAGCCGAGGAGCGCGGCGTCGGCGGGGAACACGGCCCTCACATCCTTCGGGCTGCGGGCGGCGTGGTCGTGATCGCGTGCCGGTCCGGGGCCGTGCCGTTCGCCCCGCTGGGGAGGACCTGCGTCCGGCCGCTCCGACGGGCCGTCCCGCTGGCCTCCGGCACGGGCGAGACCGAAGTCCGCGGCGTCGGCGGGGAACACGGCCCTCACACCCCCCTGCTCGCCAGTACCGCCGCGAAGTCCAGCGCCCGCGCACGCTCCGCGTCCTCCCGGTACTTCAGGACCGAGCCCAGGGTCGCCAGGGCCAGGTCCGGGTCCGCCTCCTTCGCGCCGAGCGCGTCCAGGGCCTCGGCCCAGTCGATCGTCTCGGCGACCCCGGGCGGCTTGAGCAGGTCGTGCTCGCGCAGGGCCTGGGTCAGGGCCGTGACCTGTTCCGCGAGGCGGGCGGAGACGTGCGGCAACCGGCGGCGCACGACGGCCAGTTCGCGGGCGAAGTCGGGGTGGTCGAACCAGTGGTAGAGGCAGCGGCGTTTGAGGGCGTCGTGGACCTCGCGGGTGCGGTTGGAGGTGAGGACCACCACCGGTGGCTCCTCGGCGCGCAGGGTGCCCAGCTCCGGAATCGTCACCGAGAACTCCGACAGCAGCTCCAGCAGGAACGCCTCGAACTCGTCGTCCGCCCGGTCGATCTCGTCGATCAGCAGCACCGACGGACTGGTCTGCAGCGCCCGCAGCAGCGGCCGGGCGATCAGGAAGCGCCTGTCGTACAGCTCGCCCTCAAGGCGGTCCGCGTCGGTCACCCCGGCGGCCTCCGCGGCCCGCAGGTGCAGCAGCTGGCGCGGGAAGTCCCAGTCGTACAGCGCCTGCGAGGCATCGATGCCCTCGTGGCACTGGAGCCGGATCAGCGGCGCGCCGAGGGCCTCGGCGAGGGCGGAGGCGAGCGCCGTCTTGCCGACGCCCGCGTCGCCCTCGCAGAACAGCGGCCGGTGCAGCCGCAGCGCCAGGAAACAGGCGACGGCGAGCCCGTCGTCGACGAGGTATCCGGTCGTCTCCAGACGGGCCCGCACCTGTTCCGGACCGTCGATCCCGGTGATCGCGGCTCACCCCATTCCGGCGGCGGTGAGCACCGCGCGCCCGGTCAGCACCCGCGCCAGATGCGCCCGGTACTCGGGCGAGGCACTGGTGTCCTGGGCCGGGTGGGTGCCGTCGGCCGCCTCCTGGGCCGCCCGCGCCACCGCCTCCGCGTCCCCGGCACCGGCCAGCGCCTCCTCGGCCGCGTGGGCGCGCAGCGGGGTGGCGCCCATGTTGGTCAGCGCGACCCGTGCCTCGGCGATGTGTCCGTCGTCCCGCCGCACCAGCGCGGCCACGCCGACGATCGCCCACGACTGGGCCACCCGGTGGAACTTCTCGTAGTGGAAGCCCCAGCCGTCCGCCTTGGGCACCCGTACCTCGGTCAGCAGCTCGTCCGGGGCGAGCGCCGACTGCAGGTAGTCCACGAAGAACTCCCGCGCCGGGATCACCCGCCGGCCGCCCGGCCCCTGCGCCACCAGCTCCGCGTCCAGCGCGAGCACCACCGCGGGCAGGTCACCGGCCGGATCGGCGTGCGCGAGGGACCCGCCGAGGGTGCCGCGATGCCGTACGGCGGGATCGGCGACCGTCGCCGTGGCGGCGGCCAGCAGACCGGCGTGCCGGCGCACCAGCGGATCGTGGATCACGTCGTGGTGGGTGGTCATCGCGCCGATCACCAGGGTGTCGCCGTCCTCGCGGACCCCGCTCAGACCGGGCACCCGGCCGACGTCCACGACCAGTTCCGGGAAGGCGAGCCGCATCCGCAGCAGTGGCAGCAGGCTCTGCCCGCCCGCCAGCACCTTGGCGTCCTCGCCGCCGTCGGCGAGCGCGCGCACCGCCTCCTCGATGCTGCCGGGGCGGGCGTAGTCGAACGCGGGAGGGATCATGACCGGGCCTCCTGTGCCGAGCGCAGGGCACGCCAGACGCGTTCGGGCGTGCAGGGCATGGGGACGTCCTGGACGCCGAGCGGACGCAGCGCGTCCACGATCGCGTTGACCACGGCGGGCGTCGAGGCGATGGTGCCCGCCTCGCCGACCCCCTTGACGCCGAGGGCGTTGGAGGTGGCCGGGGTCTCCGTGCGGTCGGTGACGAACTCGGGCAGGTCCGCCGCCGACGGGACCAGGTAGTCGGCCATCGTGCCGGAGAGCAGATTGCCCTCGTCGTCGTAGACGGCCTCCTCGAACAGGGCCTGCGCGATGCCCTGGGCGAGTCCGCCGTGCACCTGTCCCTCGACGATCATCGGGTTGATCACCTTGCCGACGTCGTCGACCGAGACGTACGACCTGATCCTGCTCTGCCCGGTCTCGGTGTCCACCTCCACCGCGCACAGGTGGGTGCCGTGCGGGTAGCTGAAGGTGTCCGGGTCGAGGACGTGCTCGGCGTTGATGGTGGGTTCCATGCCGTCGGGCAGGTCGTGCGAGGAGAAGGTCTCGAAGGCGATCTCCTGGAGGGTCCTGCGGGCCTCGGGGGAGCCCTTCACGGAGAAGACGCCGCCCGTGAACTCCAGGTCCTGCTCACTCGCCTCCAGCAGGTGCGCGGCCACCTTGCGGGCCTTGTCGACCACCTTGTTGGCCGCGTGGTGGACGGCGAGACCGCCCACGACCAGCGAACGGGAGCCGTAGGTGTCCATGCCCTGCGGGGCGGCCTTGGTGTCGCCGTGCACCACTTCGACGTCCTCGAAGGGCACGCCGAGCACGTCGGCGGCGATCTGGCTCCAGCAGGTCACGTGTCCCTGCCCGTGCGGGCTGGTGCCGGTGACCACCTCGACCTTGCCGGTGGGCAGCACCCGTACGGTCGCCGCCTCCCAGCCGCCGGCCGCGTACCGCAGGTCCCGGAGGATGCGGCTGGGCGCGAGCCCGCACATCTCGGTGTACGTCGACACGCCGATGCCGAGCCGTACGGTGTCGCCGCGTGCGTTGCGGTCGGCCTGCTCGGCGCGGAGCTTGTCGTAGTCGAACAGCTCCAGCGCGCGGGCGGTGGCCGCCTCGTAGTTGCCGCTGTCGTAGGTGAGTCCCGCGATCGCGGTGTACGGGAACTCCTCGTGCCGGATCCAGTTGCGGCGCCGCAGCTCCACCGGGTCCATGCCGAGTTCGGCGGCCAGTTCGTCCATGGTCCGCTCGATGGCGAAGGTGGCCTCGGGGCGTCCGGCGCCCCGGTAGGCGTCGGTCGGGGTGCGGTTGGTGAAGACGCCCGTGCAGGTGAAGTCGTAGGCGTCCATCTTGTAGATCCCCGGGTACATGAATGCGCCGAGGAGCGGGATGCCCGGGGTGATCAGCATCAGGTAGGCGCCCATGTCGGCGAGCAGGTCGACCTTCAGCCCGAGGAGCGTGCCGTCGCTCTTCGCGGCGATCTCGATGTCCTGGATCATGCCGCGCCCGTGGTGGGTGGTGAGGAAGCCCTCGGAGCGGGACTCCGTCCACTTCACCGGGCGGCCCAGGCGGCGCGCGACGGCGAGGGCGAGGGCCTCCTCTGCGTACACCTGGAGCTTGGAGCCGAAGCCGCCGCCCACGTCCGGGGCGATCACCCGCAGCTTGTGCTCGGGGATGCCGGTGACCATGGCCAGCAGGACGCGCAGGATGTGCGGGATCTGCGTGGAGGAGTACAGCGTGTACTCGCCGGACGCGGCGACCGGCGTGACCACGACCGCCCTCGGCTCCATGGCGTTGGGGATGAGCCGCTGCTGGTGGTAGCGGCGCCTGACGGAGACTTCGGCGCGGGCGCGCACCGCGTCGAAGTCCTCGCCGGTCTTCAGCGGCCAGGTGTAGCAGCGGTTGGTGCCCTTGTCGGAGTGGACCAGCGGGGAGCCGTCGGCGAGGGCCGACTCCAGGTCGAGGACCGGGGGCAGCGGGTCGTAGTCGACCTCGATCGCCTCCAGGGCGTCGGCCGCGGCGTACCGGTCCCGGGCCACGACGACCGCGACCGGGTCGCCCGCGTGGCGCACCTCGTCCACCGCGAGCGGCGGATGGTCGGGCATCACGATGTCCTCGGTGACCGGCCAGACGCACGGCATCGAGGACAGCCCGTCGGCGAGGTCCGCCCCGCTGAACGCGGCGACGACGCCGGGGCGCTCCAGGGCGGGGGAGACGTCCACGCGGGTGAGGCGGGCGTGCGCCATCGGGCTGCGGAGCAGGGCGATGTGGAGCAGCCCGCTCGCTGTGATGTTGTCGGTCCAGGAGGTCTGCCCGGTCAGCAGGTGGGCGTCCTCCTTGCGGGGCCGGGCGCGGCCGACCTCGCGTGCCACGGTCTCGGTCATGCCGTCACCTCCTGTTCGGAGGCGGCCAGTACGGCCCGCACGATGTTCTGGTAGCCGGTGCAGCGGCAGAGGTTGCCCTCCAGGCCCAGCCGTACCTCTTCGGCGGTGGGGTGCGGGTTCTCCCGCAGCAGGTCACGGGCCGCCATGATCATGCCGGGGGTGCAGTAGCCGCACTGCAGGGCGTGGCCCTCGTGGAAGGCGCGCTGGAGCCGGGTCAGCTCGCCGTCCGGGGCGAGTCCCTGCACCGTGGTGACCTCGCCGCCGTCCGCCTGGACCGCCAGCACCGAGCAGCTCTTGACGCTGGTGCCGTCGAGGTCGACCGTGCAGGCGCCGCAGTTGGAGGTGTCGCAGCCGACCGGGGTGCCGGTCAGGCCGAGCCGGTCGCGAAGGTAGTGGACCAGCAGGAGCCGGGGCTCCACCTTGTCCTCGTACGTCGTGCCGTCCACCTTCACCGTGATGTGGGTCATGGGCCCTCCAGAGAGGGAGATCGTCGGGCCGGACGTGATGTAGGTCACTCTATGACGCCGCGCAGAACGGGGCGAGGTGCGCGGCAGCGGTTTTGTTGAGGATTAATCCATTGCTGGTGCGAGGCCGGTCCTGGTGCACTGCACGGGATCCGACGCGACCACGACGAGGAGCCTCCATGCGCCCTGCGTTCATGTCCCCCCAGGTAGGAACGACCCCCTCGACCAAGGACATGACGCTTCGTGCCGTTGCTCAACCTCGGAATCCTCGCCCATGTCGACGCCGGTAAGACCAGCCTGACCGAGCGGCTGCTGCACGCGGTCGGCATCACCGACGAGATCGGCAGCGTCGACGCCGGGACCACCCGGACCGACACCCTCGCGCTGGAGCGCCGGCGCGGGATCACCATCAAGTCCGCCGTCGTCTCCTTCCCGGTCGACGACGTGACGGTCAACCTCATCGACACCCCCGGCCACCCGGACTTCATCGCCGAGGTCGAGCGGGTGCTCGGGGTCCTCGACGGCGCCGTGCTCGTCGTCTCCGCCGTCGAAGGCGTGCAGGCGCAGACCCGGGTCCTGATGCGGACCCTGCGTCGGCTGCGCATCCCCACCCTGGTCTTCGTCAACAAGATCGACCGGCGCGGCGCACGTGAGCAGGACCTCCTGCGGGACATCGCCCGCCGCCTGGGCGCCCCGGTCGCGCCCATGGGCCGTACGGCCGGCCTCGGTACCCGCGAGGCCGCGTTCCGGCCGGGACCGGAACCGGCGGCCCTGGACGTGCTCGCCGACCACGACGACGGCCTGCTCACCGCGTATGTCGAGAACGCCGTCACACCGGACCGCCTCCACGCCGCCCTGGTCCGGCAGACCCGCCAGTGCCTGGTCCATCCGGTGTACTTCGGCTCGGCCGTCACCGGCGCGGGCGTGGACGCACTGATCGGCGGCATCCGGGACCTGCTGCCCGCCGCCGAGGGCGACCCGGACGGCCCTCTCTCGGGCGCGGTCTTCAAGGTCGAACGGGGACCGGCGGGGGAGAAGACCGCGTACGCGCGGATCTACGCCGGCACCCTCCGGGTCCGCACCCCGGTGCGGTTCGGGGACGCCGGAGCAGAGGGCAAGGTCACCGCCGTCAGCGTCTTCGAGCACGGCTGCGACATCCGCCGCGAGGCCGTCCCGGCGGGCCGGATCGCCAAGCTGTGGGGTCTCGCCGACATCCGGATCGGCGACCCGCTCGGCCGCCCCCGCAAGACGGAGAGCCACTTCTTCGCACCGCCCACCCTGGAGACGGTCGTCGTCCCCGGGCCCGGCACCCACCCCGGGGCCCTGCACACCGCGCTCACCCAGCTCGCCGAGCAGGACCCGCTGATCGGCCTGCGCCACGACGAGGTCCGCCGGGAGATCTCCGTCTCCCTGTACGGCGAGGTCCAGAAGGAGGTCGTCCAGGCCACCCTCGCCGACGAGTACGGCCTGCACGTCACCTTCCGGGAGACGACACCCCTGTGCGTGGAGCGCCTGACCGGTACCGGCGCCGCCGTCGAGTTCAACGGCAAGGACCCCAACCCCTTCCTGGCCACGGTCGGCCTGCGCGTCGAACCCGCCCCCGTGGGCGCCGGCGTCACCTTCGCGCTGGAGGTGGAGCTGGGCTCCATGCCGTACGCCTTCTTCAAGGCCGTCGAGGACACCGTCGGCGAGACCCTCGGCCAGGGCCCGCACGGCTGGCCGGTGCCCGACTGCGCGGTGACGATGACCCACTCCGGCTACTCGCCCCGGCAGAGCCACGCCCACCAGGGCTTCGACAAGAGCATGTCCAGCACCGGCTACGACTTCCGGGGACTCACCCCGCTCGTCCTGACCGAGGCGCTGCGCCGGGCGGGCACCCAGGTGTACGAGCCGATGCACCGCTTCCGCATCGAGGCCCCGGCCGACACCCTGGGCGCCCTGCTCCCGGTGCTGGCCGGGCTCGGCGCGGTACCGGGCGCCACCGAGACCCGCGGCGAGAGCTGCGTCCTGGAGGGCGCGGTGCCCGCCGCCCGGGTGCACGCACTGGAGCAGCGGTTGCCGGGGCTCACCCGCGGCGAGGGCGAACTGGAGAGCGCCTTCGACCACTACGCGCCGGTGACCCGGGGGAGCGTGCCGGAACGCGCGCGCACCGACCACAACCCGCTGAACCGGAAGGAGTACCTGCTCAATGTGACACGCCGGACGGCCGGGCGATCTGACTGAGAATCAACTTACTTGAGAGTCAGAACTGTTGACGGTTCGCGCGGTCCGCCGGACTTTGGGCACATGTCGACTACACGTGCGCGTGTGCTCGTTGTGCTGGTTGTCCTCCTCGGATTCCTGACGGCGGCCGGACCTCGCCCGGCCGCCGCCGGCCCCACCCTCCCCGACTCCCTGTGGTTCGACGGGACGGCCCTGACCGTGCGCGACGGCCGCTTCGCCGACGACCACGGCCGCGAGGTCGTCCTGCGCGGCTACAACGTCTCCGGCGAGACCAAGCTCGCCGAGAACGGCGGACTGCCCTTCGCCTCGGTCGCCGACGCCCGCAGGTCCGCCGCAGCGCTGCGCGCCCTCGGCGGCGGCAACACCGTCCGCTTCCTGCTCTCCTGGGCCTACGCCGAACCCGTGCGCGGCCAGGTGGACACCGCGTACCTGTCCGCCGCCACCGCCCAGATCGGGGCCTTCCTCGACGCGGGCATCCGCGTCTACCCCGACTTCCACCAGGACCTGTACTCCCGCTGGCTGTTCGACGCGGACAGCTGGTACACCGGCGACGGCGCCCCCGAGTGGGCGGTGGAACTCGGCGACTACCCCGACGAGTTCTGCGGGATCTGCCCCTTCTGGGGCCAGAACATCACCTCCAACGCGGCCGTGACCGAGGCGACGTACGACTTCTGGCGCAACACGTACGGCGTCCAGGACGCCTTCCTCGACACGGCCCAGAGGGCGATGACGTACATCAGGCAGCATCTGACGGACACTCAATTCGCGGGTGTGGTCGGCTTCGACCCGTACAACGAGCCGCACGCGGGTGTGTACGACTCCGGGCAGACCAGCCGCGCATGGGAGCGGGACGTGCTGTGGCCGTTCTACGAGCGGTTCCGGGCGCGCATGGACGCGGCCGGGTGGCAGGACAAGCCCGCCTTCGTGGAACCGAACCTCTTCTGGAACGCCAACCTCGACTTCCAGCGCCAGGAGGGCGGACTGCTCGACGCCGGTCGGCTGGGACCGCGGTACGTCTTCAACACCCATTTCTACGACCAGAAGGCCATCTCCGGGATCTTCATGTGGGGCAAGGCGCAGGACGGGCAGTACACCGGTGACTTCGGCACCGTCCGCGACCGGGCCGCGGCGACGGGCGCGCCCGCGATCGTCAGCGAGTTCGGGCACCCGCTGTCCGGCACGGTCTCCGACAAGGCGCCCACCGTGCTGAAGGCGATGTACCAGGCGCTCGACTCCCGGGTGAAGGGCGCGAGCTGGTGGTCGGACCCGACCGCCTCCGGCCCGGTCCTGTCCGGCAGTCAGTGGCAGTGGGACATCTACCACGGCCGCCACCACGAACTGATGAACGGCAACCCCGACAAGGTGCTCACCGGCGGTGACGCCTGGAACGGCGAGGACCTCTCCGCCGTACGCCTCGACGACTCCGGCACCCCCGTGCTCCGCCAGGACGTCCGCCTGCTGGACCGCCTCTACCCGAGCGCGACCTCCGGCACCACCGTCGCCTTCACCTACGAGGACCGCTCCCGCGACGGCTCCACGACCCTGACCTGGAACCCGGTGCCGTCCTCACTCCCGAACGTGGCCCGCCTGGTCGGCACCGGGCAGTACGGCCTGCTGCTGTGGGAGTCGGGCAGCGGCTCGGCGCCGACGGAACTGCACCTCCCGGCGTCCTTCCCAACGGGGTCCACCACGGTCGTCTCCGACCTGGGCGCGGTGCACGCCCCGCCCGCGTACGGCGACGCCGCCCCCATCGCCGTGGCCCCGGAACCGGGCGGCACCGGCAGCCGGCGCCTGCTGCTCGACGACACCGACTCCGGCACGCTCCACTTCGCGCTGGTGACCAACGGGACCGCCAACCCCTCGGCGGACCTGCTCACCGCCGCCCGCGCCGAACTCACCGCCTGGGCCGCTGCCGCGCGGTGATGACCGGCCGGCTCGCCGCGGTCGGCGCCGTCGGCGAGCCGGTGCCGTGCGCCTCCGGCGCTGGGCCGGTCAACTGCCGTTCGGTGACGTCCAGTCGGACTCCACATGGCCGAGCCGTACCCGCTGGGGGTGGTCGCCGACCGGGACGGAGACCTGCTTGGCGCCGGTGGCGAAGTCGATGGCGGTGACCTGGTCGGTGCCGCTCTCGGAGACCACGCAGGACTTGCCGTCGCCGCTGACCGTGGCCCAGTACGGCTTGGAGGCGGTGACCAGCGGGCCCTCCTGGAGCGTGGCACGGTCGACGACCGTGGCGTAGTCGTCCATCGTGCCCGCGACACACAGCTTCCTGCCGTCGGGGCTCATCGAAATGCCGTGGTGGCGCGAGTCGTTGACGAAGGTGGTGCGGTCGTCGCTGGTCGCGGGGTTCTTCGGCAGCGTCTTGGTGCGGACGATCTTGTCGGTGGCCAGGTCGTACTCGAAGAAGCCGTTGAAGAACGACACCTGGAAGTACAGCTTCGACTCGTCCGGCGAGAACACGGCGGGCCGGACGGCGTCGGAGTAGTCGGTGAGGCCGATCGCGTTGAGCCGGTCGCGCATGTCGATGACCTTGACGCGCTGGAACGTGGTCGCGTCGACGACCGTGATGTACCGGTTGCCCTTGGTCCAGTCCAGCCACGGGGCGTCGGTCTGGGTGTTCACGTCACCGATCGCCATGTTGTAGATGTACTTGCCGTCCTGCGTGAAGATGTTCTCGTGCGGCTTGTCGCCCGTGCCGAACTTGCCGAGTTCCCTGCCGGTCTCGATGTCCAGCACGTGCACGGTGTTGGAGGTCGAGGCCGACACCGCGACCCGCTTGCCGTCGGGGGAGACCGCCATGTGGTCGGAGCGGTAACCCGACACGGGGAAACGCCAGTTGACCGCGCCGGTGGCCAGGTCGAGCGAGACGACGTCGGCGAAGCTCGGCCGGGAGACGACGACCGACCTGCCGTCCGGCGTGGAGTACATGTCGTCCACGAACTGGTCGTGCCCCTCGCCGACACTGTTGCGGATCGCCATGAAGTAGATCCACTTGATCGGGTTGGCGTTGATCTCGGCCATGCGCTGGGCCTTGTCGGGGATGACGTTGATCCGGCCGATCTTCGCGAAGTCCCCGCTGGAGCGGATGACATCGGCGGTGCCGTCCCAGTTGTTGCCGACGAACAGGACCTCGCGCAGGGCGGCGGAGCCCGGGTCCGCGGCGGTGGCGGTCGTGGGGGCGGTGACGGTCAGGGCGAAAGCGGCGGCCGCGACGGCGGCGGCGCGCAGGTGCCCGGTTCTGCTGGCAGGCATGGGGGGCTCTCCTCATGGACGGCTGCGGGGTGGCCTGATGGGGGGTACACCTGGTGCGGGGGTGGCGTGCGCATGCCAAAGTGGTCGGAAATCTGAACACGGAGTCGTTCAGAGTTTGACTTACTGGAAAGTAAGGAGAGGGGGGCCTTCTCCACAAGACTGCGTACACGACAAAATGACGAACGGCTGAGGAGAGGAAGGACATTGGCGGGCAGACTCAGGGCGCCGACCGGCCGTTACGGCGGCAAGTCGGCGGAGGAACGCCAGGCCGAGCGCCGACGCCGGTTCCTCGACGCGGCACTCCAGCTGTTCGGGGACACACCGGGCTACCGGGGCACCACGGTCGCCGCGCTCAGTGAGGCGGCGGGACTGTCGACACGCCAGTTCTACGAGGAGTTCCGCACCCTGGAGGACGTCCTCGCCGCGCTCCACCTCCAGGTCAACGGCTGGGCGGAGGAAGCGGTCCTGGCCGCGGCGGCCGCGGCGGAGGGCCTGCCGCTCGCCGAGCGCGCCGCCGCGATCTTCCGCGCCTACGCAGCGAACGTCACGGCCGACCCGCGCCGCGTCCGCATCACCTTCGTCGAGATCATCGGCGTCAGCCCCCGACTGGAGGAACAGCGCCTGGCCCGCCGGGCCCGCTGGGTCGACCTCGTCTGCGCCGAGGCCGCGGCCGCGGTGACCCGCGGGGAGGCGGCCCCTCGTGACTACCGGCTCTCGGCCACGGCCTTCATCGGCAGCGTGAACGGCCTTCTGCACGACTGGAGTTCGGGCTGGGTGGACGCGACGCTCGATGAGGTGGTCGACGAACTGGTACGGCTGCTGCTGAGCATCCTGCAGCCGTTGCAGCCGTTGCAGCCTCGGGTCACGGGGAGTTGAGGGGCGGGGCGCCGTCTTCCGCCCGCGGCCTGGGCCGTGTCCGCGAAGTCGCGTCGTCCGCCCGGAGGGCGGGCCGAGCGGCGGCACGGGGGTGCCCCCGCGCGAGCCGGCGAAGCCGGGTTCGAACGTGGGGGAGCATGCTCTCGGCGTGCCGGGCGTCGGGCGGCAGGTGGACTTTGCGCCCACGGCCTAGGCGCCGCCCTCCGTCAGCCGCTCCACCGCCGCCAGTACCGGCGCCGTCCCGTCCTCCGCGCGGATGCGGGCGCCGAGGGTGCGGGCGCGCTCCCGGTGCCCAGGGTCGCGTACCGCCCGGTCGAGAGCGGTCGCCAGACCGGCCGCCGTCAGGTCGCGCAGCGTTACCGCGCAGGGGGCCACGCCCACGGTGACCAGCCGCCGGGCCCAGAAGCCCGCGTCGAACTGGACCGGCACCGGGACGGACGGGACCCCGGCCCGCAGGCCCGCCCCGGTCGTGCCCGCGCCCGCGTGATGGACGACGGCGGCCATGCGCGGGAACAGGACCGAGTGCGGCACCTCGTCGACCGTCAGCATGTCGTCGCCGTCCGCCGCCAGGCCGCCCCAGCCGCGCTGGATCACCCCGCGCAGCCCGGCCCGCCGCAACCCCCGCACGATCTCGGCACTCAGCGCCTCCGGGTCCGGCACGGTCGCGCTGCCGAGGCCCACGTACGCCGGCGGATCGCCCGCGTCGAGGAACGCCTCGACCTCGGCGGGCAGCCGCTCCTCGCGGTCGTACGGCCACCAGTAGCCGGCCACCTCCAGACCGGCCGGCCAGTCCCGGGGGCGGGGCACCACCAGCGGGCTGAAGCCGTGCAGGACGGGCAGCGGGACGCGCGTGCGGCGGGCCGGACCCAACTGGGCGCGCAGCGACGGCATCGTCGCCGCGAAGCCCCGTTCCATCACCAGGTTCAGCCCGTGCCCGGCGATCCGGTTGCCGACGCCGCCCCAGGATCTGGCGCCCATGACGGACGGGGCGAACTCCCGTGTGGGAGCCACCGGTTGGAGGTAGACGCCGAGGACCGGCAGCCCCAGGCCCTCGGCGATGGCGCGCCCCACAGGGGCGAGCGAACCGGACACCAGCAGGATGTCGGCCTTCCGGGCGGCGGCCAGCAGGTCGTCCGTCATCAGGCCCACCAGCGACCGCGCCATCGCGGCCAGCCGCACCAGCTTGCCCACACCGGTCCTGCTGCGGTGCAGCCCCAGGCCCTGTGCGGAGCGGGACTCCGCCCGGGGGTCGACCGGAAGCGGGTGGAAGCGCAGCAGCGAACCCTCCACCAGCGGCTCGAAGTACCCGTGTGTGACCAGGGTGACCTCGTGCCCGGCCCGCGCCAGGGCCTGACCCAGACCGGTGTAGGGGGCCACGTCGCCCCGCGAGCCCGCCGACATGATCGCTATGCGCACGTCGGCCAGTATGACCCCGCGGCCGCTCCCTCAGCGGATCACGGCCAGGATTCCCGCCACGGCCGCCAGACCGACGCCCACCAGCAGACCCGCCGCCATCAGCCGACAGCGCAGAGCCCGGTACCGTTCCTCGTACTCCCCCCGCAACTCCTCCGCACGCCTCGCCGTACGCTCCCAGGACCGCCGGGCCAGCGCCGCGTACTCCGTCGCGAACCGCCGCTCCACCTCCTCCCGCTGGGTCTCCGTCAGCCACGCGTCCAGCGAGGCGCAGAAGCGCTCGGCCGCGGTACGGCCCTCCTCACGCGTGGCCGCGACCAGCAGATAGCCCTCGACCTGTCCGACCCACCCAGGATCCTCGCCGGCGGTCATCGCGCGCTCAACTCCCGCACCGGGGAGCCGGTCGGGGGATGGTGGACGTCGAACGCCGGGGACTCGGAGCGGATCCGGGGCAGGGTGGTGAAGTTGTGCCGGGGCGGCGGGCAGCTCGTCGCCCACTCCAGCGAACGGCCGTAGCCCCACGGGTCGTCGACCTCGATCTTCTTGCCGTACTTGGCGGTCTTCCAGACGTTGTAGAAGAACGGCAGGAACGACAGGCCGAGCACGAACGTGAAGATCGACGACACCGTGTTGAGCGTGGTCAGGCCCTCCACCGCCAAGTAGTCCGGAATCCGGCGCTGCATCCCGTTCGTGCCCAGCCAGTGCTGGACGAGGAAGGTGCCGTGGAAGCCGAAGAACAGCGTCCAGAACGTGATCTTGCCGAGCCGCTCGTCGAGCATCCTGCCGGTGAACTTCGGCCACCAGAAGTGGAAGCCGGAGAACATCGCGAACACCACGGTGCCGAACACCACGTAGTGGAAGTGCGCCACCACGAAGTACGAGTCCGAGACGTGGAAGTCCATCGGCGGCGACGCCAGGATCACACCGGTCAGACCACCGAAGGTGAACGTGACCAGGAAGCCCGTCGCCCACAGCATCGGCGTCTCGAAGGACAGCGAGCCCTTCCACATCGTGCCGATCCAGTTGAAGAACTTCACACCCGTCGGCACCGCGATCAGGAACGTCATGAAGGAGAAGAACGGCAGCAGCACACCGCCGGTGACGTACATGTGGTGCGCCCACACCGTGATCGACAGACCCGCGATCGAGATCGTCGCCCCGATCAGACCCATGTAGCCGAACATCGGCTTGCGGGAGAAGACCGGCACGACCTCGGAGATGATCCCGAAGAACGGCAGGGCGATGATGTACACCTCTGGATGCCCGAAGAACCAGAACAGGTGCTGCCACAACAGCGCGCCGCCGTTGGCGGAGTCGAAGACGTGGGCACCGAACTTGCGGTCCGCCTCCAGCGCGAACAGAGCCGCGGCCAGCACCGGGAAAGCCAGCAGGACCAGCACACCGGTCAGCAGCACGTTCCACGTGAAGATCGGCATCCGGAACATCGTCATGCCCGGGGCGCGCATGCAGATGATCGTGGTGATGAAGTTGACCGAGCCGAGGATCGTGCCGAAGCCCGAGAAGGCCAGACCCATGATCCACATGTCCGCGCCGATACCCGGCGAACGCACCGAGTCCGACAACGGCGCGTACGCGAACCACCCGAAGTCCGCCGCCCCGTCCGGCGTCAGGAACCCGCCCACCGCGATCAGCGAACCGAACAGATACAACCAGTAGGCCAGCATGTTCAGCCGCGGGAACGCCACGTCGGGCGCGCCGATCTGCAGCGGCATGATCCAGTTCGCGAAACCGGCGAACAGCGGCGTCGCGAACATCAGCAGCATCACAGTGCCGTGCATCGTGAACGCCTGGTTGAACTGCTCGTTCGACATGATCTGCAGACCGGGCCGGGCGAGCTCGGCGCGCATGAAGAGCGCCATCACGCCACCGATCACGAAGAAAGCGAACGACGTGACCAGATAGAGCGTTCCGATCGTCTTGTGGTCGGTTGTCGTCAGCCATTTGATTTGGTCTCTCACGACCCGCCTGTGTCCGCGCGAGCAGCTCACGTCACACTCGACGGACGCGACAAGAATCACCGAACCGGGGTGTGACGATCCCGGGGGTGCCGGACACGAACGGGACATGAGCGACGACGAAACCTTCGCCGCTGCCTATCGCGAGCACTACTGGGCGGTCAGCCGCTATGTCGCGCGCCGACTCGACGGCCGTACGGACGACGTGGAGGAAGTCGTCGCGGACGTGTTCACGGTGGCCTGGCGGCGCCGCGCCGACCTGCCGGCGGCCCCGCTGCCCTGGCTGTACGGCGTGGCGCACAACTGCCTGGCGAACGCGGTGCGCGGGCAGGGCCGACGGCGGCGGCTGGTGCGCCGGCTGGGCAACGACGACGCGGCCCACGGCCGGCACATCGAGGCGGGCCCTGACACGGACGCCCCCGGCGCCTGGGTGCACGACGCGCTCGCCCGGCTCTCCCCGGCCGACCAGGAGGTCCTGCGGCTGACGGCGTGGGAGGAACTCGGCGTCGACGAGGTGGCCGTCGTCCTCGGCTGCGGCCGACGCGCCGCCGCCATGCGCCTGCACCGCGCCCGTCGCCGACTGAGAGCCGAGATCGACCGCATGCGCCCCACCATCCCCGCCAAGGAGTACGGCCGTGGCTGACGAACTCGACCTCCTGCGCAACGCCAACCCGGTGCCCACCGACGGCCCCCACTACGGCGACGGCCCCCTCGACGGGCGGGCCGAGCAGCACCTCGCCCGGCTGATGCGCGGCGGTACGCCCCGACGCGGACGCGGGCGGATGTGGGCCCTGGCAGCCGCCGTCGTCGTCGCGCTGGTGTCGGCGCTCATGCTCAGCGGCCGGACCACCGCTCCCGCGGTCGCCGCACCCCGCCCCCTGGTGGTGCGGGCCGACACCACCCCCGTCACCCTCGACACCCTGGCCGCACGCGCGCAGGCCCGCGCCGACGGTTCTCCGGCGCTGCGCAAGGGCACCCATGTGCAGTCCTGGAGCCTCGGGATGAGCGACGACGAACCTCCGGTCACGCTCCCCGAGGAGCGCCTCGTGCGATGGCATGCCGACGACAGCCACACGGAGGTCGTCGTCGCCACCGACCCGCGCCACCCCGGGCGCCCGGTCCTCACCGGCGAGGGCGAGGTCGTCGACGACGGCCATGTGCTCAGCCGCCGTACCTACCCGCCCAGTTGGAGCGACGCCCCGCCGCAGTCGCCACCGCCCCGTGACCCCGGCCGGCTGCGCGCCTACCTGAGCGAGGCCGCGTACAGCCGTACGGACCTCTCGACGGGCGAACTCCTCGACGCCGTCGCGGTGTTGCTGGACACCTGGACCCTCGGCGACCGGGAATCCGCGGCGCTCGCGCGGCTGCTGGCGGACGCGGGGGACCTCCGGCCCGCCGGCGAGGTCACCGACCGGCTCGGGCGGCGCGGACTGGCGTACGTCCACGACCGGAACGGCACCCGCGAGATGCTGATCATGGACCCGGCCACCGGCGCCGTACTGGGGCTGGAGACCACCTTCACCCGGGCGCAGCCCGAGTACGGCGTCAAGGCCGGTGACGTGATGGCGTACCGCGCCTGGATGCGCTGATCAGCGGGCCCCTCTCACTCGTCCCACGCCTGGATCATGGTCTGCTCGACGATCTTGCCGTCGCGCAGCGAGGCCATCGACTCGGCCAGGACGCGCACACCGTCCGCGTACACACAGGACTCGCTGAAGGCCATGCTGTCCCCCTGGACGACGCAGTTCTCCAGCTTGTGGGTCATGTCGCGGCTGTAGACGTCCTCCAGCAACTCGCTGATCTCGTCACGGCCGTGCAGGACCCGGGGATGGCTTGGCTGGGTGTTGCGGTCCACGACGCGCAGCTCGGCGTCGTCCGCGTACAGCGACAGCAGTGTCGCCGCCTGTCCCTCGATGCCCCGGCGCAGGGCTTCGGTGTCGAAGCCGGGGGTTGCCGCGGTGCCCATGGTGACCTCCTTCGAGGCCCGCGGTCCTCGGGGAACGGGCCGCGCCGACCTCATCTACGAGGCTCCTCCGCACCGGCGGCCTCGGCAAGCCCAGCGGAGCCGGTCCGCCTGACGAGTGAGCCGCGCCCCGTGGCCGTGTCCGGGCGGGGGCCGCGCGCGTTGCTCCCGACATGATCTCAACACGACGTATCGTCGCCGCCGTCGGTCTGGCCGCGTCGGTCACCGGCCTCGCCGCCCCGATGGCGAGCGCGGCCGAGGCGGACGCCCCGGCCGGGAACCTCAGCCCGATCAGCATGCTCGACTCGCTCACCGTGAGCGACCTCCCCGAGGAGCACAAGGCGACGCTCCCGCGGCCCTCGCAGCAGCTCAACGAGCTCAACCGGGTGCCGGGCGAGCTGAACCAGCTGCACCAGGTCACCGACCTGGTCGCCCCGGTGACGAACCTCCTCCCGGGCATCGAGTACTGACCCGCCCCACCCCCACCGCGAGGGCCGCCCGCAAGCTCGGGCGGCCCTCCGACGGAGGCGACAGATGCCCGAGCCCCCGGACCGGTCGGTGCGCTGGCAGCCGCCCTTCCCCGTGGACGCCGCGCTGACCCTGTCCGCCCTGCGCCGCGGCCGCCACGACCCCACCCACCGGCTCGAACCCGACGGCGCCCTGTGGCGCACCGCCCTGACCGCCTCCGGCCCGGTCACCTACTGCATCCGCCAGCACCGCCCGGACGACCTGCGCGTCGACGCCTGGGGCCCCGGCGCCGACCGGCTCGCCGACTCCGTCCGCCGCGAACTCGGCGAGCAGGACCGGCCCGACCTGTTCCACCCCGAGCACCCCGTCCTGCGCGCCGCCGTCCGACGCCTGCCCGGCCTGCGGGTGCCCCGCACCGGACGCCTCTTCGAAGCGCTCGTGCCCGCCGTCCTCGAACAGCGGGTCGTCGGCGTGGACGCGTTCGCCTCCTTCGCCCGCCTGGTCCGCCGCTACGGCGCCCCGCCGCCCGGACCGGCCCCGGAGGGCATGCGGGTGCCGCCGTCTCCCGAGACCTGGCGTACCGTGCCGAGCTGGGAGTGGCGCAGCGCGGGCGTGGACCTGCACCGCTCCGCCACCATTGTCGAGGCGGCCCGCCACGCGGCCCGGCTGGAGGCCGCGGCCGACGACCCCGCACGCGCCTACGCCGTCATGGCGCACCTGCCCGGCGTCGGCGTCTGGACCGCCGCCCAGGTCGGCCACCGCGCCCTCGGCGACGCGGACGCCCTGCCCCTCGGCGACTACCACCTGGCCACGATGACCGGCGTCGCGCTGCTCGGCCGCCCCCTGGCGGACGACGAGGTCGAGCCGTACTACGAGCGCTTCCGCCCGCACCGCTACCGCGTGGTCCGCCTCCTCGAACTCAGCCCCGGGGCCGCCCCGCGCCACGGACCGCGCGCACCTCGGGCAGGGCCCTTCCACTAGCCGGGCAGACCGCGTGTCCTGGGCAGGGCCCTTCCACCAGCCGGGCCCACCGTGTGTCCTGGGCGAGGCCGTTCCCCTGGCCGGGCCCACCGCGTGTCCTGGGCGAGGACCGCACACACGTCTGATACCCATCGACTTCTGGCCCCTCGCCGTCCCAAGGAGAACCCCATGGCCCCCACGTACGCCGTCACCGGTGCCTCCGGCCGCCTCGGCGGACGTATCGCCCGCCGGCTGGCCGCCGCCGGACTCCCGCAGACCCTGCTGGTCCGCAACCCCGCCCGCGCCCCCGAACTGCCCGGCGCCACCGCCGTGTCCGCCTCCTACGACGACCCCGACGCCGTCGTCCGCGCCCTGCGCCCCACCGACGTCGTCCTGATGGTCTCCGCCTCCGAGACCCCCGACCGGGTCCAGCAGCACCGCACCTTCATCGACGCCGCGGCGGCAGCCGGGGTCGCGCACCTGGTGTACATCTCCTTCTACGGCGCCGCCCCCGACGCCACCTTCACCCTTGCCCGCGACCACTGGCACACCGAGGAGCACCTGCGGGCCAGTGGGCTGCCGTTCACCTTCCTGCGGGACAACCTGTACGCCGACTTCATGCCCGCCCTCGTCGGCGAGGACGGCGTCATCCGCGGCCCCGCGGGCGACGGGCGCGCGGCCGTGGTCGCCCAGGACGACATCGCAGACGCGGCCGTCGCCGTCCTGCGCGACCCGACAGCCCACGCGGGCCGCGCCTACGAACTGACCGGTCCCGAGGCGCTCGGCCTGGACAAGGTCGCGGCCACCGTCGCCGCCGTCACCGGCCGCCCCGTCTCGTACGTCCCGGAGACCGTGGAGGAGGCGTACGCCTCCCGGCGTGCCCACGGCGCCCCCGACTGGCAACTGGACGCCTGGGTCTCCACGTACACCGCCATCGCCGACGGCTCCCTGGCCGGAGTGACCACCGCGATCGAGGACCTGACCGGGCACCCCGCCACGCCTCTCGAACAGGTGCTCCGCACATGACCCGCTTTCCGCCCGCCACATGCCGTTTCCGATCAGTCACGCGTAGGGTCGAAGCCGAGGACACCGACCGATGAAGTGAGGGGTCAGCACCATGGCGCAGCAGGTACGCGGCGTGATCGCACCGGGCAAGGACCAGCCGGTACGGGTGGAGACGATCGTCGTGCCCGATCCCAGGCCCGGCGAGGCCGTGGTACGCGTCCAGGCATGCGGGGTCTGCCACACCGACCTGCACTACAAACAGGGCGGGATCTCCGACGACTTCCCGTTCCTGCTCGGCCACGAGGCGGCGGGCGTGGTGGAGTCGGTGGGGGAGGGCGTCACGGACGTGGCCCCCGGCGACTTCGTGATCCTCAACTGGCGTGCCGTGTGCGGCCACTGCCGGGCCTGTCTGCGCGGACGCCCCTGGTACTGCTTCGACACCCACAACGCCGAGCAGAAGATGACCCTGCTCGACGGCACCGAACTCTCCCCGGCGCTCGGGATCGGCGCCTTCGCGGAGAAGACGCTGGTGGCGGCCGGACAGTGCACGAAGGTGGATCCGTCGGTCTCCCCGCAGGTGGCGGGTCTGCTCGGCTGCGGGGTCATGGCCGGGATCGGCGCGGCCATCAACACGGGGAACGTCGGACGCGGTGACACGGTCGCCGTGATCGGCTGCGGTGGCGTCGGTGATGCCGCCATCGCCGGATCGAGGCTGGCGGGCGCGGCGCGGATCATCGCGGTCGACATCGACGACCGCAAGCTGGAGAAGGCCCGCGCGATGGGTGCCACACACACCGTCAACTCCCGTGGTACGGACCCGGTGGAGGCCATCCGTGAGCTGACGGGAGGCTTCGGCGCCGACGTGGTGATCGAGGCGGTGGGCCGCCCGGAGACGTACAAGCAGGCCTTCTACGCCCGCGACTTGGCCGGGACGGTGGTCCTGGTCGGCGTCCCCACCCCGGAGATGAAGCTCGAACTGCCCCTGCTGGACGTCTTCGGCCGCGGCGGCGCCCTGAAGTCCTCCTGGTACGGCGACTGCCTGCCCTCCCGGGACTTCCCCATGCTGATCGACCTGCATCTGCAAGGCCGCCTGGACCTGGGGGCGTTCGTGACGGAGACCATCGCGCTGGACGAGGTGGAGAAGGCGTTCGAGCGGATGCACGAGGGTGACGTCCTGCGCTCGGTGGTGGTGTTCTGATGACCGCCCCACGCATCGAACGACTCGTCACCTCCGGGCAGTTCACCCTCGACGGCGGCACCTGGGACGTCGACAACAACGTCTGGATCGTCGGCGACGACCACGAGGTGATCGTCATCGACGCCGCGCACGACGCCGACGCCATCGCCGAGGCGGTCGGCGACCGCACCCTGAGGGCCATCATCTGCACCCACGCCCACAACGACCACATCGACGCGGCCCCCGCGCTCGCCGAGCGCACCGGCGCCACCATCTGGCTCCACCCCGACGACCTGCCGCTGTGGAAGCAGACCCACCCCGACCGCGACCCCGACGCCCACCTCCTGGACGGCCAGGTCATCGAGGCCGCGGGCGCCGACCTCCGCGTCCTGCACACCCCCGGCCACGCCCCCGGAGCGGTCTGCCTCTACGATCCCGGCCTCGGCACGGTCTTCACCGGCGACACCCTCTTCAAGGGCGGCCCCGGCGCCACGGGCCGCTCCTTCTCCCACTTCCCGACGATCATCGACTCCATCCGGGACCGGCTCCTGACCCTGCCCTCCGAGACGGAGGTCCTGACCGGCCACGGCGACTCGACGACCATCGGCGCGGAGGCGCCGCATCTGGAGGAGTGGATCGCCCGGGGGCACTGAGCGCGGTCAGCGGTCCTCGTACAGCGTCCACCAGGACTCGAACCAGGACTGGGTCTCCTGGAGCCGGTCCTCGGGCTGCGGGAAGAGTTCCGACGCGCTTCCGCCGGGGAAGTGGACGTAGGACGTGAGTGCGGTGCGGTCGTTGAACAGGTACAGCTCCAACGGGGGTTGGGCGGCGGCCCTGCGCACGGTGAAGGACACGGGGGCGTCGGGCGGCAGCGCCGCGGCGAGGCGCTGCCGCACGTCGTCGATACGGTTGCCCGTACCGCCGCCCATCAAGAGCAGCCGCACGCGCACCGAGCCCGGCCGGACGACGCGCTCGGTGACGCGCCCGAGTTGAGCGCGCAGGGCGCTGACGAGCGGGGTTTCGTCGGCGATGACCGCGTCGATGGTGATGTGCGTCGCCTCGAACGCGGTGCCGACCGCCATGCCCAACGGCGATTCGTTGCGGTGTACTTGGATGCTACGTGCTGTTGCCGTCTCCCTGGCGGCTCCCACCGCGACGACCTTGGCCGAGGCCCCGCGCCGACGGTCTACGAGCCCCCAGACCTCCAGCTCTCCCAGGGCGCGCCGGATGGTGCTGATCGACACGTCGAAATGCTCGGCCAACTGCGCCTGCGTGGGCAGTCGATCGCCCGCGACAAGGTCCCCCGATGCGATCGCGTCTCGGAGTACCGCGGCGATGGACCGGTACGTCGGCTGCGACCCGTCCGGATCGACGGATGCTGTACGCGCGAACGGCAGCGCGGTGAGGGCGATGTCGTGCGTACCGTCCTCGCCGGGGGAGTGCCGCAGTGCGGGGAAGTCCCGCGTGCTCCGAAGCTCGTCGAGGTAGGTCGCCACTTCCCGGTGGACCAGTTCTCGGACGGCGGTGACCTCCCGGCGCAACTGCCCGCCGAGGAGGGCGTCGCGGACACCGGGGCGGAAGGCGAACTCCAGGTACGCGGGGTCCGTACGCCCGTCGGCGTCCCAGGGCTCCAGCAGCCCGCCCAGGGCGACTTCGGCGAGGTGACCGTGGTCCGACCGCTGAACCATGGCGCGGCGCACCAGGTTCATCACGGGGAGAGTGAGAGGCACGGCCGCGAGGTACCCGGCCAGTTCCCGAGCGGCGGGCGAGGCGGTTTCCTCGAACCGGCGAACGGCACGCAGGGCGTCACCGTCGTCGTCGGCGGTCGTACGTGGCCCGGCCGGTGGCTCGCCCGTGGACCAGTCGGCGTCGAGGGGGAGAGCGGGCAGATGGTGGTTCCCGCTGCCCGAGACGACCGTGGCGAGCGCCGCGAGGGCGGCCGGGGAGGCGTCGACCACGGGCAGCACGGCCCGGTTCCAGGTGCTGTTGGGGGCGGCGGGCAGAGGCGTGCGCACCAGGCGGGGGACCGGTTGTACGCCGCCGCGTTCCCACAGGCGTTCGGGCAGTACGTTGAGCAGGGCCACCGCGCTGTGCCGGCACCACTCGCCCACGGCGGCTCGCAGCGCGGGCAACTGCCACGCCTCGGACACCGTGTCGCTGACGAGGAGGACCAGACCCCGGCGGTGCCCGGTGGCGAGGTTCTCCGGTGGCCCGCCAGGGCTGCGGGACACGGTGACGTTCGCGTCGGCGGAGGTGCGGAGGAACCACATGCGGACGGTGCGGAAGAGGCCGATGCGGGCGAGCAGGGCGCATAGTTCGGCCACGAGGTCGTGCCACAGCAGCATCGACCGGTGGGTGTCCACGACCAGGGTCAGGTCGAGCCAGGGCTCGCGGGCCGGGCGCATGGCCGGCGTCAGCATCTGATGGTCGAGGCCGTTCTCCGCCGTCGCCTCCTCGTCCAGTTCCGGCCGGTTGCCGGGCAGGCGGCGGGGGCCGAGGGGGCGCAGGGCGCGCAGGATGGCGAGCGGTTCGTCGAGGGCGCGGGCGCGGGTGACCCGGACCGGGGTGCCGCGGCGGCCGGTGCCCAGGGGCTGCCGCGGCTGGGGGACGGACGCCGGGTCGGGCCGGGGCGGTGCGGCGGTGAACAGGAGGCCGTCGGTGGGCGGGGTACGGCGGGGCGGCAGGGGTGGCGCGGGCCGGGACTCGGGGGTGTGCTCCGGGCGGGCCGTGCCCGTACCGACGGCGGGTGCGGAGGGGATGACGCGAGCCAGCCACAGAATGTCGGCGATCTCCTCGGGGCCCACCTCGGCTCCCGCGTCCGCGATGATCTGCCGCAGCCTGTCGGTCACGACATCAACCGCCCGGACTCGGGCCGTCGGTTCGGGTCGTCCCACAGGAGCACCACAGGGTGCTGGGCCGCTATGCGCAGTGCGCGCACGGTGCCGGGCAGCTTCCGCGGGTCGATCGGCTCGCCGGACGGGGCGAGCGCCGTGGTGAGGTCGCCCGGTGCGCCGTCGGACGGCTCGCCCCGGCGCCACACGGCGACGGGAACCCCGGAGGAGAACACGGCCTTGAGTACGTCGCCCAGCCGGTCGCGTTCGCCAGCGGCCAGGACACACACGGGGAGGTCCTTGGCCTGGAGGAGCGCGGAGAGATTGCCCGGCACCTCGTTCCCGGACAGCAGCCACACCGGCTGCGAGGCGTTCGCCCCCGGAGCTTCCCAGCCGCCTGGGCCCTGCCGCTCCAACGCCCGCCATTTCGCCCGCCACTTCTGACGCGCCACCCCCTTTCGCTGGTCGGGACAGCGCACGACCACCTCGAAGAGCACGCCGACCGGCTCGCCGCTGTCCTCGGCACCGGCGGGCACGGACCAGTTCTCGAAGTCCTCGTCGAGCAGGTCGTGGGGGATGTGGAACTCGACGCGCTCGATGTCCGGCGCGATGCCCTCGGGGTCCTCCTCGACGAACCGCTCGACCAGCTGCGCGATCTGCCGGCCGACCTCTCCTCGTGCGCTCGACAAGGGGAGGGAGCCCCCGGACTCCCACTCGGAGGTGAACCGGCCCCGGTAGCGCCAGATCCGCACCAGGTACGCGTCCTGTTCCAAGGGCGCCCGGCCGAGTTGCACATGCAGGGCGCCGGGCTCCTGGGGAGGTTCCGGCGCCGGCGGCACGGGAGCGGCGCGCAGCCGCAGCCGGGTCTCCTCCACCCAGGAGTCCAGGCGCGCACCCCATGCCCGGTCCGGGGCGTGCGCGGCGAGGTAGCGGACGAACGGCAGGGCGAGTGGCAGTTCGGGGCGGCCCATGCGGTCGTCCAGGTCACGCACGATCTCGGTGAGCCCGCCCTCGGGCAGCGCGTTGCCGACGGGCGCGGAGACACGGCACACGTCGAAGGCCCAGCGGTAGGCGTCGTGGGCGCAGGCGGGCAGGGGGTGTTGCCGGGCGAGGGCGGCGAGCCGGTCCCAGGCGGGCTGGTCCAGGCGGGGCGATGTGTCGTCGGCGTCCGGTGCGGTGAGGACGGCCGAGTCGTGCCACCCGCGGTGGATCTCGAAGGTCGGGGTCTGCCGGGCCTGTCCGTTGCGCCGCCTGTCGTCGAAGTCGCGCTGGAGGCTCTGTGCGATGTCCGTCAGCCTGCTGACGCTCTCTTCGAGGCTCAGTCCTTCCAGCCGCTCCAGCAGCGCCTGCGTGAATAGTCCCGCCGGGCTGCCCTGTCTGTTCTTGGCGACTTCGCCCGGCCGCGTGGCGTACAGGACGAACTGTTCGCGCCCGCCGACCCTGAACCCTTCACGGAACGTGGTCTGCTCGAACCGCAGTGCCGGTACGCGCCGTTCCTCCACACGGCAGGCGTCCACGAGGGCGATCTGGTGCCGGAAACGGCCGGTGCTCACGGAGTCGGACCGCCAGTGCCGCAGCGCCGAACCGAGGTTGAGGTTGCTGATGCTGGCGGCGCTGGCGTCGGCGTAGGGGAGTATCGGGTCGTCGA
Organism: Streptomyces sp. DI166; assembly: GCF_900091315.1. Classification (GTDB taxonomy): domain Bacteria; phylum Actinomycetota; class Actinomycetes; order Streptomycetales; family Streptomycetaceae; genus Streptomyces; species Streptomyces fuscus. The sequence continues at coordinate 26,743 of NZ_FLSP01000064.1, read as the reverse complement.
TGCCGTTCACGAAACCGTGCCCGGCCCAGTAGATCCACAGGACGTCGCCGCCACGGGAGGGCAGGTCCGTCAGCAGGGCCTGCTTGATGTTCGCCTCGGTCGCGGGCCTGTGCGGGGGCAGGTCGCCGGTGTCCGGGAGGGTGGTGCCGGGGAGCGGGGAGAGGAACAGACGGACGTTGGCGGGCGGCACCTTCGCGCAGGTGGTCAGCCAGCGCGCGAAACGGTGGGCGTCGTGGGCGGCGCCGGGAAGCCGCCACTCACGGCTGACGGCGCCGTAGTGCTCGACTCCGACGACAAGAGCGTACGTTCGCTCGGCGAGCGAGTCGGCCCGATGGCTCACCCGCGGTCCCTTTCGTCCCCTTCGGCGCTGTGCGCGGCAGGGGATGACGATAGCGGGCCGGTCAACGCACCCGTACCGGTTCGGCCTTGAGCCAGGTGTCCTCGAACCACAGCCTGGCGCGGTCGATTACGGCTTCGTCTCCGGGGGAGGAGTTCTCGCCCACCGCGGAGAAGCGATGGAGCGTCGTGCCGAGCCCGTTCACGTCGTGGATTTCCACCCCTTTTCCGTCCGGCAACCCCACCGGGCGCCGGACCACCTCGTAGAAGCCGGTGACGAGATCCGTACCGTTGAGGAGGTAGAGCTTCTGCATGGGGGCCACAGAACAGTCCCGCCACTCGAACGCGGTGTGCCTGACCAGCCCTTCGCGCTTCAGCGCCCCGATGATGAAGGCCAACGAGTCCATGTGAGTCTCCCGGAGTTGCCGCAGCCGGGAGAGGGTGTGGGTGTTCGCGGAGCCGTTCACGGGTGAGGCCGGTTTGAAGTCGGCGTCGATACGGGGTGTCAGGGCGCGCAGGCTGATGGACTGTGGTTCGGCTTCGCCCGACCGCACTCGATCGGCGCAGACGCGCAGGTGTGCGTCGAGGACTTCCCCCGTCAACGAGAACGTGTCGACGGTGACGGTCGGAGCCGTGAAGGCCGTGTCCAGGCAGGGCCCCAAGGTGTCATGGCGTTGCCCGGTCCGGACCGGCCCGCCGTCCGGCGATATGCGGGCCACGCGGATGCCGCTCCCGACCCGGGACTCGATGTACCCGTCGTCGGCCAACTGCCTGAGTGCCTGCTGGATTGTGGTGCGCGACACCTCGAATTCCTGTGCCAGCTGGCGCTGCGGCGGAAGGAAGGAGCCGACCGCGTACACCCCGGCCGCCATCCGGCCCAGCAGCTCCGCCACGATCCGCTGCACTTCTCCCGCCACAGCCCCGCACCCCCGATCCGGCAAGAAAAGACGACACAAGATGTCCGGCTTACCAGGAACCGTAGCTGTCGAAGACACCCCTCACACGGAAAGGCCGTACACGCATGCCCCACCCCCTCAAGGACAAGGTCGCCCTGGTCGCCGGAGCCACCCGCGGCGCGGGTCGCGGGATCGCCGTGGAACTGGGCGCCGCAGGAGCCACCGTCTACGTCACCGGCCGCACCACCCGGGCCCGCCGCTCCGAGTACGACCGCCCGGAGACCATCGAGGACACCGCCGGACTGGTCACCGAGGCGGGCGGGCGCGGTATCGCCGTACCCACGGACCACTTGGAGCCGGAACAGGTCAAGGCCCTGGTGGACCGCATCGCCGACGAACAGGGACGCCTCGACGTGCTCGTCAACGACATCTGGGGCGGCGAGCACCTGTTCGCCTGGGAAGCCCCCGTCTGGGAGCACGACCTCGACAAGGGCCTGCGCCTGCTCCGGCTCGCGGTCGAGACGCACGCGATCACCAGCCACTACGCGCTGCCCCTGCTGCTGCGCCACCCCGGCGGCCTGGTCGTGGAGATGACCGACGGCACCGCCGAGTACAACCGCGACAACTACCGCGTCTCCTTCTTCTACGACCTCGCCAAGTCCTCCGTCCTGCGCATGGCCTTCGCGCTCGCCCATGAGCTCGGCCCGCGCGGTGCCACCGCGCTCGCGCTCACCCCCGGCTGGCTGCGCTCGGAGATGATGCTCGACCACTTCGGCGTACGCGAGGAGAACTGGCGCGACGCGCTCGACAAGGTGCCGCACTTCGCGATCTCCGAGACCCCGCGCTACGTCGGCCGGGCCGTCGCCACCCTCGCCGCCGACCCGGAGGTGGCCCGCTTCAACGGCGCGTCCCTCTCCAGCGGAGGCCTGGCGCAGGAGTACGGCTTCACCGACCTCGACGGCAGCCGCCCCGACGCCTGGCGGTACCTGGTGGAGGTGCAGGACGCGGGCAAGCCGGCCGACACCACCGGCTACCGCTGATCAGGCGCGGGGACCGTCACCGGGAGCCGCCAGCGTGCCGAGTGTCCGGGAGGCAGGCCCAGGTCCTCCCGGACCGCGGTGTAGTAGCCCTCGCGCCCGGCCCGCTGCCGGTCCAGCAGCGCCTGCCACGCCTCCGTGTCCTGCCGGCCCTCGCGGACGAAGCGCTCCATCTCCATCGCCGTCACGACCCACGACCGGGCCTTCTCCACCACGCCCACGCTGCCCAGCATGAGCAGCGCCTCGCCCGCGGGGTCCCGCCCTTCGTTGGCCTCGGCCAGCAGCGGCTTGGCCTCGTCGAGGGTGAGCGGGTCCGGGTGCGTGCCGCAGCCCAGCGCGGCGGCGACCCGGTAGGTGACCGTGACGGTCTTCTTCACCGAGCGCGCGTAGTCCGAGTACACCGCGAGCCGTCGTTCCTCCCAGCGGGCCGCCTCCTCGCGCCGGAAGCGGGCCTGGTCGCTGCGGACGAGCGCCAGGTACGAACCGAGGGCGCCGATCACGACGCCCAGCAGGGCGGGGAGTTGCTGGAGGACCACATCCATGGGTGCACGGTAGCTGCCGAGTTGATCTCGACGGCACTACCGTGGGGGAGCATGACGGACACAACACGCTTCGAGGGGTACGGCGTTCTGGTCACCGGCGCCGCCCGTGGCATCGGCGCCGCCACCGCCCGCCGGTTCGCCTCGGAGGGGGCGCGGGTGCTGGTGACCGACGTGGACGAGGCCGCGGCCGAGCACACGGCCGCCGCGCTGCGGGGCGACGGCCTGATGGCGGAGGCGTACCCCTGCGACGTGGGGGACCGTACGTCCGTCGAGTCGGCGGTGGAGCGAGCCGTCACCGCCTTTGGCTCCCTCGACGTGCTGGTCAACAACGCCTACGGCTGCACCCCGGACGAGCCGCGCTTCGAGGACGAGGACGACCGGGTCTGGGCCCGCGACCTCGACCTGACCCTCACCGGCGCCTACCGCTGCTGCCGCGCCGCCCTGCCCCACCTGGTGGCCTCCGGACGCGGCGCGATCGTCACCGTGGGCTCCGTCAACGGCATCCAGAGCTTCGGCAACCACGCCTACAGCGCCGCCAAGGCGGGCCTCGCCTCCCTGACCCGCACCCTCGCCGAGCACGCCGCGCCCCGCGGGGTCCGCGTCAACCTGGTCGCCCCCGGCACCGTCCGCACCACGGCCTGGGAGGGCCGCGAGGCCGACCTGGACGCGTTCGCCCGGGTGTACCCCCTGGGCCGGGTCGGCGAGCCGGAGGACATCGCCGCCGCGATCGCCTTCCTCGCCTCCCGCGACGCCTCCTGGATCACCGGCACGACCCTGGTCGTCGACGGAGGCATCACCGCCATCAACACGGGGCTGCGATCGGCCGTACCGGAGTGACCTCCAGGGGTGGCACAGCGGCTGGTCACACCCCGAACTTCACCGTTCGGTCACAACCGCTCCCGCCCTACAACCACCGGCCCCCAACGCCTGTCTAGCTGGCAGAGAACGCGGCACAGCGCGTCACACCGGCGGAAAGGGACGTACCGGCCATGGGGGACATACGCAGACGAGGAGCCGTACTCCTCGGCATCACCGCACTGACGGCACCGCTCACGGTCGCCCTCGGGGCGGCTCCGGCGCAGGCCGCGAGCTGTACCACGCAGACGGGGCCGTATCAGAAGAAGGTGGAGAAGTTCCTCGGGCTGCCGGTCAACGGCAAGCAGTCGGCCTCCGACTGCAAGGCCATCAAGGCCTTCCAGACCAAGCACGGCATCTCCCCGAACATCGGGTACGCCGGCCCCGTCACCTGGGGCGTCATGGACCTGATGAACAAGCAGAAGGCCGTCGGCAACAAGCCGAACAAGGCCGGCAAGTGCCCGACGAACAAGGGCCGGATCGCCTGCGTCAACCTCACGCTTCAGCTGAGCTGGATCCAGGACGGCGACAAGCTCGTCTACGGCCCGGTCCCGGTGCGCACCGGCCGCAACGGCTACGAGACCCGCACCGGCCTGAAGAAGATCTACTGGCGCAACATCGACCACGTCTCGACGATCTACAACGTGCCGATGCCGTACTCCCAGTTCTTCGACGGCGGCCAGGCCTTCCACTCGGTCGGCGTCAGCATGTGGAACCCGCCCGGTTCGCACGGCTGCGTCAACATGACCAAGACGACCGCAAAGAAGTACTGGTCGCTGCTGAAGACGGGCGACGACGTCTACGTGTACGGCCGCAAGCCCGGCACCTGAGCCGGCCCACGCCCGCGTCCCGCCCGGCCGTGACGGCGGGGCGGGACGCGGACTCCCCCGGTGACAGTGGTCAGAGCAGCACGTTGACCGTGCCGACGTTCACATAGCCGCCCAGCGGCGCGGGCGCCCCGGCCGGGTTGCGGTAGGTCAGCTGGACCAGCAGCGCGTACGTGCGGCCGGCCTGGAGGTTCGACAGGACGATGTCGCGCTGGTAGTCGCCCCCGTTCATCGGTACGGAGGCGGGCGCCGCGGGCTCGGGGAAGTCGTCCGGGCCGCCCATCTCGTCGACCTTGACCTGGACGTACCAGGTGCCGGAGAGCAGCGGAACGAGGAAGCCGGTGAGGTGCCAGTCGATCCGTACGGTGACCGGGGTGCCCTTGTTGACGACATCGGCGGGGTTGCCGTCCGGGTCCAGGACGATGGCGCCGATACGGCCGTCGAGGGCCGTGGTGGGGACGGGGAGCGACTGGAAGGTGCCAGAGGCCATGGGATGACTCCTTGTCGGAACTGACCGGTGATGGACGCCTCAACGGTCCGGCGCCCGGCACCTTCGCAGCAGAGGCAGGTGTCCCGACCCGGGCGGGCCGTTGTCCGGGGCCGACCGGGCGCCGGATCACACCGGTTGGGCCGCGCGGGGCCCTTCCAGCGGCAGCCGGACCCGTACCTCGGTGCCCCCTCCGGGCGTACTGCGCAGGGAGAACCGCCCGCCCGCCGCCTCGGCGCGCTGCCGCATCGAGGTCAGGCCCACACCCGGGCTGACCCGCCCGGTCCCACGGCCGTCGTCGGCGACACCGATCAGCAGGGACCGCCGCCGTCCCGCCAGCGTGACCCGGGCGTGCCGGGCACCCGCGTGCCGTACGACATTGGTCACCGCCTCCGTCACGATCCGGTACGCCGTCGCCTCCAGGGGCGGGGGCAGGTTCGGCAGTGACGACTCGACGATCTCCACGGCCGTCGCGGGGGAGACCGACCGGGCGTGCCGGCGCAATGCCTCCACCAGCCCGTGCGAGGCGAGCGCGGCGGGCGCGAGCCCGTCGAGGAGCCGGCGGACCTCCGCGGTCGCCAGGGCCACCTCGGCGCGGATACGGTCCAGCAGCGCCCGCTCGGTGTCCGTGCCGCTGCCGTCCAGCAGCTCCGCCAGGGCCTGCGCGCACAGGCCGATCCCGGAGAGCGAAGGGCCCAGCCCGTCATGGAGTTCGCGGCGGAGGCGGGCGCGCTCGGCCTCCACCCCAACCCCGGGCATGCTCATACCCGTCGGCGCGGGTAGGCGGACCGCACCTGGCTCAGCGCCCAGCGCATCCGCGGTACCGCGGTCTCGGGCTGCTCGCCGTAGGCGCGGGCCAGGGTGCCCGCGCAGCCAAGGCTGCCGCCGTGCCGGCGGATCGCCCGCCGGATCGCCGAGGCGATCTCGGCGCGGGTCGGCGCCGAGCCGGTCACCAGGTCGCTGCTGAACAGCGCCTCGGCGCGGGCCGCGGTCAGGATGTCCGTCATGGGTACTCCCGGTCCTCGGGGGCGGTGCCTGTGCTCGCCCCGGTTCGGGCACCAGCGTGCGATCCCGGGTTGCAGTCACCACTGCACCGGCCGCTGCACCACTGGGTCGTGTCCGCGAAGTCCCGCCCGCCGCCCCATGCCGGGCACGCCCTGGCCGCACCGGCGTGCCGCAGGTGCGTGGCGTCCGTCCGGAGCACCTCCTGGCCCTTCGAACCGGGGGAGACCCCCGGAGCACGAGGCCCCACGGGGCACCCCCATGCCGCCGTCCGGCCCGCCCTCCGGGCTGACGACGCGACTTCGCACGTACACGACCTGGCGGGCGGTGCCGGTACCGGTTCGGCGCTAGCTTGGACGGCAGGGGACGAGGGTGGGGGCCCGTGTGATGACTGGGCGAGAGCGGTTCGACGGTCTGCGGTTCCAGGTGCTCGGACCGCTGCGCGCCTGGCGGGACGGGGCGGAGCTGGATCTCGGGCCCTCGCAGCGGCGCGTGGTGCTCGCCGTGCTGCTCCTGCGCGCCGGACGGCCCATGAACCGGGAGCGGCTCGTCGAAGCCGTCTGGGGCGACGCCTTACCGGCGCGGGCCGCGAACCTGGTGCAGCGGCATGTCTCCGCGCTGCGCCGGGTGCTGGAACCCGAGCGCGCCCCGCGCAGCCCGTCGGGGCTGCTCGCCTGGACCGAGACCGGGTACCTGCTGACCCTGGGGGCGCACCAGTCGGACCTGCGCAGGTGCGAGGAGCTGATCGGGCGGGCGCATACCGCACGGGCCCGGGGCGACCTCTCCGCGACCGCGGAGTGCCTGCGCGCCGCCCTGCGCCTGTGGCAGGGCCCGCTCTGCGAGGGGCTGGCGAGCCCGCTGCTCGACGCGGAGCGCGACCGGCTGGCCGAACGGCGGCTGAGCGTGCTGGAGGAGCGCATCGAGGTCGACCTGGCGCTCGGCGACGATTTCGACCTGGCCGGCGAGGTACGGCAGCTCACCGAGGCGCACCCGCTGCGGGAAGGGCTGCACGGGCTGCTCATGCTCGCCCTGCACCGCTCCGGACGGCAGGCCGAGGCCCTGGCCGCCTATCACCGGGCCCGCCGGCTGCTGCGGGACGAACTCGGCATCGAACCGGGACAACGACTGCGGCGCCTGCACACGAGGATCCTGGCCGCCGACCCGGACCTCGACACCGGGGAAGCACAACCCACCCGTCCGCGTGCGGACGCGGCTCGCACGGAACCGCCCGCCCCGGTCGTACCCGCCCAACTCCCGCACTCCGTCGCGGGTTTCGTCGGCCGCGAGGAGGCACTCGCGCTGCTCGACGCCCTGCTGCCGACGGACCCGGACGGCCCGGAACAGGCCATGGCCGTGATCACCGCCATCGGCGGCACCGCGGGCGTCGGCAAGACGACCCTCGCCGTGCACTGGGCCCACCGCGTCCGCCACCGCTTCGCCGACGGCCAGCTCTACGTCAACCTCCGGGGCTTCGACCCCGGCGGCCCCGCCGTCCACCCCGCCGAGGCGGTCCGCGGCTTCCTGGACGCCCTCGGCGTCCCGCCCCGCCGTATCCCGGTCAACCCGGACGGCCAGATCGGGCTCTACCGCAGCCTGCTGGCCAACCGGCGCATGCTCGTCGTCCTCGACAACGCCCAGGACACCGACCAGGTACGCCCGCTGCTGCCCGGCTCACCGCACTGCTGCACCGTCATCACCAGCCGCAACCTGCTCACCGGCCTGGTGATCACCGACGGCGCCCGGCCCGTCACCCTCGGCCTGATGTCCCGCGCCGAGGCCACGGACGTCCTCGGCCACCGCATCGGCGGCCACCGGCTCACCGGCGACCCGGACGCGCTGGAGGACATCATCGCCTCCTGCGCGCGGCTCCCGCTCGCCCTGGCCATCGTCGGCGCGCACGCCGCCACCCAGCCGCAACTGCCCCTCGCCTCGGTCGCGAAGGAACTGCGGGCCGCGGGCAGCGCCCTGGACCTGCTCGACGGCGGCGACGCGGCCACCGACGTGCGCAAGGTGTTCTCCTGGTCCTACCGTCGCCTCACCGAACCCGCCGCCCGGCTGTTCCGCCTGCTCGGCCTGCACCCGGGCCCCGACATCGGCACGGCCGCCGTCACCGGAATCGCCGGACTGCCCGCCGAGCAAGTCCGTTCACAGCTCGCCGAATTGACGGCAAGTCACCTGCTGTTCTCGCCGGCCGCCGACCGATACGCCGGCCACGACCTGCTGAGCGCCTACGCCGCCGAACTCGCCCGTACGCACGACACTTCCGCCGACCGCACGGCCGCGGTGCGCCGCATGCTCGACCACTACCTGCACAGCGCCTACCGCGCCAGCCTCCACCTGAGCCCGCACCGGGACGACCCCATCGCCCTCGCCCCGCCCCGGGCACCCGTCACCGGGGAGCGGTTCGCGGGACACGACGAGGCCCTCTCCTGGTTCCTGCGCGTACACGCCGTACTGCTGTCGGTGCAGCGGCTGGCCGTGGACCACGGACTCGACGGCCATGCCTGGCAGTTGGCCTGGGCGCTCCAGCCGTACTTCGACCGCGCCGGGCACTGGCACGACTCCGCCGCCGCGCACGAACGGGCGCTGGCCGCCGCCCGGCGCGCCGGGAGCACCCACGGACAGGCCGTGGTGCACGGCTGCCTGGCGTATGCGTACATGAGGCTCAGCCGCTATGAGGAGGTCGCCACCCACATGCGGCAGGCCCTCCACCTGTACGAGACGCTCGGCGACGTCCTCGGTCAGGCCCACACCCATCGGACGCTGTGCTGGCTCAATGACGAGAAAGGACAGTACGAACAGGGGCTTGACCACGCCCGCCGGGCACTGGAGTTGTTCACCGCGGCCGGCCACCGCACGGGGCGGGCGCGGGCGCTCAACGCACTCGGCTGGTTCTGCTCCCGGCTGGGCCGCCACCAGGAGGCACTCACCCACTGCGAACAGGCCCTCCGGTTACTGGAGGAGGCCGACGACCGCTTCGACCAGGGCGACACCTGGGACAGCCTCGGTCACATCCACCGACATCTGCACCACTACGAGCAGGCCGCCGAGTGCTTCGAGCGGGCGCTCGCCCTCTACCGGGAGACCGGCGACCGCTACAACGAGGCCGACACCCTCTACTCCCTGGGCGACCTGCACCTGACCGCGGGGGACCGCGGTGCGGCGACCGCGGCCTGGCGGCGGTCGGCCGACGTGCTGGACGAACTCGGACACCGCCGAGCCGCCCAGGTGCGCGCCCGCCTCACCACCGAAACGGAATCCAAGTCGCCGGAAAATTGACTCCCTTGACGCAAGGATGGCGCGTCGTCAGACTCCCCGCCATTCCATGCACGACAGGGGGAAAGATCGTGGAAAAGGAAGAAGTCGACTGGCGGGACATCGTGGGCCTCGCCGAGAAACTGGAACGGGGGATATATTCACCGACGCCGAGATCAAGGCATTGCGTCTGGTGTTCGACGTAGCGGGAAATATCCTCGTCCCGGACACACCGGTGGCGCAGACGCTCGGCACGCTCCTGCCCGGCTCCGATTCCGAGCGGACCCGGCGCGCGTTCAAGGTGTACGAGCTCTACTCGGCGGAACCGGTGACGGCCGAACCACCGGAATTCGACCCACCCGACTCCGGACCCGGGCGGTGCTGACCCGGGGCCCGCGCGATGCCCACGGCCCACGACGCCTGGCCGGTCGTCCTGGTGTGCATGCCCTTCATGGACGACCGCCGCCCCTCCCTCCAAGCCGGTCTCCTCGCCGCGCTCGCCCGCGCCGAGGGCTTCCCGGCCCGTACCCTCCACGCCAACCTGGACTTCGCGGCCGGGATCGGCGTGGAGACGTACCGGACCCTCGCCGACCGGCCCGGCCAGCTGGCGGGGGACTGGCTGTTCTCCCTGGAGGCGTTCGGGCCCGCGGCACCCGATCCGCGGGGCGACTACCTGGACCTCTGCGCCGACGACCTGGCACGGGAACACGGCATCCCCGCCGACCGCCTGCGCGAGCGCCTTCTGCGCATCCGGCAGCGGGAGGTCCCCGCCTACCTCGACGCGCTCGCCGACGCGCCGTTCTGGCAGGACACCCAGGTCGTCGGCTTCACCTCGACGTTCCAGCAGAACACCGCCTCCATCGCGCTCGCCCGGCGGCTGCGGCAGCGCCATCCGCACCTGTTCACGGTCTTCGGCGGCGCCAACTTCGACGCCCCCATGGGCCCGGAACTGGTCCGCACCGTCGACTGCGTGGACGCCGCCGTCATCGGGGAGGCCGACACCGCCTTCCCCCACCTGCTGAGGACCCTCGCCACCGGCGGCGACCTCGGCTCCGTACCCGCGCTGGCCCGCCGCGTGGACGGCAAGGTCGTCACGGGACCACCGGCACCACCGACACGGAACCTCGACGACCTGCCGATGCCGGACTACGACGAGTACTTCCGGCGGGCCGAGAACCTCGGGCTGCTGCCCCGCACGGCGTCCCGCGCCGTCCACCTCCCCGTGGAAACCGCGCGCGGCTGCTGGTGGGGCGCGAAACACCACTGCACCTTCTGCGGCCTCAACGCCCAGACCATGAACTTCCGTTCCAAGTCCGGCCCGCGCGTCCTCGACGAACTGGCCCACCTGGCCCGCAGATACCGCAGTTTCCGTTTCGAGACGGTCGACAACATCCTCGACATGCGCTACTTCCGAACTCTTTTCCCGGCCCTCGTGGAAAGCGAGGCGAGTTACGACCTTTTCCACGAGGTGAAGGCGAATCTCGCCCGGGCCCAGATCGAACTCCTCGCCGCCGCGGGCGTGACCCGGATCCAGCCCGGAATCGAATCACTCAGCACCCGCGTACTGAGTCTGATGCGCAAGGGCGTGACAGTCGCCCAGAACGTCAATCTCCTGCGCTGGGCGCGGCATTACGGAATCGAGGTGGACTGGAACCTGCTGTGGGGATTTCCCGGTGAGCGGCCCGAGGACTGCTCCGCACAGGCCGCCCTGATGCCCCACCTGTGGCATCTGACACCACCGGGGGACGCCGGACGCCTCGCCATGCAGCGCTTCAGCCCGCTCTTCACCGACCGGGAGGGCATCCTGCGCGACCTGCGCCCCGCACCGCCCTACCGCTACGTCTATCCCGCCGACACCGATCTCGACCGTGTCGCCTACTTCTTCAGTTACCGGCTCGACGGCGCGCTCCCCGACGACGCCTACGCAGGCCTGCGCACGGCGGTCACCGACTGGCAGGAGGCCTGGAGCGACAGCGGGGCACCGCCCGTACTGGAGTACCGGCGGGCACCCCACTACGTGCAGATCCACGACAGCAGACGAAGCGACGGCGCGGGCACCCACGTCTTCGAGGGAACAGCGGCCGATCTGTACCTCGCCTGCTGCGACCGGCCGGTGACGGCGGACGCCGTGCGCGCACGGCTCGGACCGCGCGAACCGGCGGACGACGTGCGGCGCGTCCTGGACACCTTCACGGAGGCCGGGCTCGTCCTGCGCGACGGACCGCGCTACCTGGCACTGGCCGTACCGGCCGCACGCCACTGACCTTTGGGGGAACCACACATGGCCTACAGGATCGACGGACGGCTGCCCAGCCTGGTGTACGCGCAGGCGTCACCGCGCTCGCAGGGCGGCGAGTCCGTCTTCGACGCCGGTGAGATCAGGGCGGACAACGTGGAGGACTACCTCGCCACGGACGTGGTCACGCAGCGCGCGGAACGGGAACTGGCCGCCGCCGGATTCACCGTCCTCGACAGCTCACCGGCCGGCATCAACATCGCCGGTCCGCCCGAGCTGTACGACCGCTACTTCGAGACCACCCTGATCACGGAGGAACGCGAGGTCATCCAGCCCGGCGCGGTGGAACTGCGCAGGACCCGCACCTTCCTCGACACCGCCCGCGCCGACCGGCCCGGACTGATCTCCACCCGGGGGCTGCCCGCCGCCGAGTTCCTGGAGGGCGTGGCCCTGGAACAGCCGGCCACCACCCTGCACGGCACCGCCGCCCCCGTCCCCAAGCCCGACTACTGGCACCTGACCACCGACATGGTCGCCGAGTACCTGGGCGCCCGCGCCGCCCACGACCAGGGCATCACCGGCGCCGGAGTCCGGCTCGTCATGGTGGACACCGGCTGGGAGCCCCATCCGTACTTCCGGGAACGCGGCCTGCGCGGCACCGTCGTCCTCGGGCCGGGCACCGCCGACCCCGAGGTGGACGAGGACGGGCACGGCACCTGTGAGTCCGCCAACGCCTTCGCGGTCGCGCCCGGCATCGACTTCACCATGGTCAAGGCCAAGGACACCAATCTGCTGGCGGCCTTCAACACCGCGCTCCGGCAGCAGCCGGACATCATCAGCATGAGCCTGGAGTACCACGTCAAGACACCCGAGGAGGCCATCGAGCCCATGCTGGCGGTCGCCGTCTCCCTCGCGGTCCGCTCCGGGGTCGTCGTGGTGTGCGCGGCGGGCAACGGCCACTACGCCTTCCCCGCGCAGCACCCCGGCGTCATCGCCGTCGGCGGGGTCCACCGCGACGAGCACGGCGTGCACCGGGCCTCCGACTACGCGAGCGCCTTCACCAGCACCCTGTTCCTCGGCCGGGTCGTGCCCGACGTGTGCGGCCTGGTCGGGATGCGGCCCGGCGCCACGTACATCCTGCTGCCCGCGCCCCGCGGCTCCAGCATCGACCAGCACCGGGCCGCCAAGCCGTACCCCGACGGCGACGGAACCACCCCCGGCGACGGCTGGGTGGTGCTCAGCGGCACCTCGGCGGCGGCACCCCAAGTCGCCGGAGTCTGCGCCCTGTTGCGGCAGGCCGACCGGGAGCTGACCCCGCGCCGGATCCGCACCCTGCTCCAGGACAGCGCGCTGGACATCGACCAGGGCGCCGGCAACCCGGACACCGGCGGCCTGACCGCCCTCGCCCCCGACGGCACACACCGGTTCAAGCTCGTACGGGCCGACCGGGCGCTGAGCCTGCTCGGCCGCCGGCCGTGAGCAGAACCGGGCCCCGAGGGGTCTCAGGCCCGGCTGTCCGCCGATTCCGCGGTGCGGCGGTACTCCAGCCGCACCGCCTGCATCAGGTCGAACAGCCGCTGGGTGCGGGCCGCGTACGCGCGGGCGGCGAGGCAGACCAGCCACGCCAACGCGCCCAGCAGCAGCGGCACATACACATCCTCCGGCAGCGGCTCGCTGCGCCGGTGGCGGACCAGCACCGCATTACTGACCAGCACCGACACGGTGAACAGCACGCTCGTCAGCAGCAGAACGGGCCGCGCCAGACCGTGCAGCCGGTGCGCCATGGCCACGCCTATGGCGAAGACACCGGGGACCAGGACCGGCAGACCGCGCAGCGCGACCTTGCGGTACACCTCCGAGGGGTCACTGGGGTACTCGCCGCTCCAGTAGCCGAGGCTGCCCAGACCGAGCCAGGTACTCAGCAGGTACAGCAGCCAGAACGCGGCGACCCCGAGCGCCAGCGACAGCGCGACCGTCGTGGCGCTCGGCACGATCCTCGGCAACGGGCCCGTCAGATGGGTGACATGACCGCAGTCGTCGGCGGCCCGGCGGCAGTCGGCGCCGGTCGAGCGGTGCAGCACCGGCACACCGGCCGTGATCAGCGCGGTGAGCACGGCGGCGAGCTGGGCGACCCGCTCGGCGTCCTGCGAGTGCAGCAGCAGCCCCGCCGCGGCGGCGAGGACGGGCGGGATCAGGGCCAGCACACCGGTCGTCCAGACGGCGACAGTGCTCTGGGAGGTGGGCGTCGGCATGGCGCTCCCACGGGTGGGTTCGGGTGCGGGACGCAGCACATGGTCGCCGCCCGCCGCCGCACCGGCCTGAGGCACAGGTCCTCACCCGGCCGGGCGGACCGCCCTCGTACGGCGGGACCGGGACACCGGGAGGATCCATGAGCGAGGGGATCGGCCCCGTCCGCGTGGTCATCGCCGACGACCACCCCATGTTCCGCTACGGCCTCGTCGCCGCCCTGAGTTCGAGCGGTGACGTCGAGGTCGTCGCCGAGGCCGCCGACGGCGACGGCCTGCTCGCCGCCGTCGACCGCACGGCACCCGATGTCGTGGTCACCGACCTCGCCATGCCCGGCCTCGACGGCACCGCCGCCACCCGCGCCCTCGCCGCCCGCCGCCCCGCACCGGCCGTGCTGGTCCTGACGATGCACGAGGACGACGAGGCCCTGTTCGGTGCCCTGCGCGCCGGGGCCAGGGGCTACCTCCTCAAGGACGCCGACAGCACCGAGATCGCCCGCGCCGTCCTCGCCGTCGCCGCGGGCAACGCCGTGTACGGTCGCGCCGTCGCCCGCCGGATCGCCGACTTCTTCACCGGCGCCCACCGCGACTACGCGGCGCAGGTCTTCCCCGAACTGACCGAGCGGGAAAGGGAAGTGCTCGACCTGATCGCCCTCGGTCTGGGCAACCACCAGATCGCGGCGCGGCTGGTGCTGGCCGAGAAGACCGTCCGCAACCATGTCTCGGCGATCCTGTACAAGCTCCAGGTCTCCGACCGGGCCGCGGCGGTGGCCCGCGCCCGCGACGCGGGCCTGGGCGGGCCACCGAAGCGGCCGGACGGACTCAGGCCTCCGGGGCGTCCCCGAAGTCCGGGATCGTGAGGCGGGCCCCGCCCTGCCGGGCCGACTCGTGGGCGATGATGCCCGGCAGGGTGTAGCGCGCGGCGACCCAGGCGTTGACGGACGGCAGGGTGCGGGTGTTGACCGCGGTCACGAAGTCGTCCACCAGGAAGTGATGGCTGCCCTCATGGCCGTTGGGGAGGTTGTCGAACACCCGCGGCAGACGGGCGCGGTCGTGCACCGGGGCCGAACCCGAGGTGAACGCCGCGCGCAGGTCCGGCGCGATGTGCTGCAGCGAGGGGTCGTCCGGCGCCAACGTGGGCTTCGGCTCCAGCAGTTCGCTGATGTCCTCCACCCCGGTCTTGTCCTGCCACAGGGCGACCGTGGCGAGTTGCTCCATGCTCGCCTCCGTGCCGAAGAAGCGGAAACGGGACTCGCGGATGTGCGAGGGGTAGCCGACCCGCCGGAACTCGTTGGTGCGGAACGAGCCGCCGCCCGCGACCTCGAACAGGGCGGTGGCGTTGGAGACGTCGTTGCCGAACTGGCTGCCGTCCTTGTCGAAGACGCCGTCGCCGCGCTCGTCGACGACCCCGATCGCGGAGACGCTCACCGCGTGCGTCTGCCAGGCGCCGAGCACACCGCCGACCGCGTGGGTCGGGTACAGCAGCGGCGGATAGGAGGCGGTGGCCTTCCAGTTCTCGCCGCCGCTGTACTGGTACGCCTCGTAGAAGCCCAGGTCCATGTCGTGGACGTAGTCGCCCTCGGCGTAGAAGAGCCGCCCGAAGGCGCCCTTGGCGATCTGGTTGCGGGCGTGCACGGTCGCCGGGTTGTACTGGCTGGTCTCGCCCATCATGTAGGTCAGTCCGGTCGCCCTGACCGCCTCGATGATCGCGGCGATCTCTTCCGTGGTGATCGCCATCGGGACCGCGGAGTAGACGTGCTTTCCGGCGCTCAGGCCCTGGAGCACCAGCGGGCCGTGGGTCCAGCGCTGGGTGAAGACGGCGACCGCGTCGACCGATGGTGACTCCAGCATCGCCTCGTACGAGGGGAAGGTGCCCGACAGCCCTTCGGCGGCGGCCAGTTGTTCGGCGCGCTCCGGCAGGAGGTCGGTGACGTAGACGTCGCTGACACCGGGGTGGGCCCGGAACAGCTTGGCGAAGCCGCCGGAGAACTGGCCGGCGCCGACGATGCCGAGGGAGAACGTCATGGAGTGAGTGCCTTTCACTGGCCGAGGATGAGATTGATCTGGTCGTTGGTCCTGGACAGGTCGCTCACCGGGGCGCCGTTGGCGTACACGTCCTGCATCGCGGGCCGCATCAGGGCGTACACGTCCGCCGCGTAGTCGGTGACCGGGAAGGAGAAGGTCAGGGAGTCCCGGCGGCCGGTGACCGGTTCGGTGAAGGCGGACACGTCGATGCCCTTCTTCTCGTACGCGGCCACCGCCGCCCGCGTGCCCTCGGGGGTCGCCGGGAAGACGATGCCGTAGCGGCCCACCGTGCGCTGGCACTCGTCGGAGGCCAGGTACTTGACCCATTTGCGGGCGCCGGACTTGTTGTCGGCGTTCTTGGTGATGGAGTCGGCGAGGCCGTTCATCATCGTGGCGCGCTTGCCGGTGGGGCCGGTGGGCGTGAGGGCGGTGCCGACGTCGAGGCCCTTGGTGCCGTAGTACGTGGAGATCATCCACGCGCCGTCGAAGGAGGCCGCGGCCTTGCCGGAGGCGAGCTGGGCGCTGGCCGGGTTGGCGCCGTCGGTGTAGTCGGTGAAGGGCGCGAGATAGCCCTTCTCGGCCAGGCCGAAGTACCAGTCGATCACCTGCTGGAAGGTACGGTCGCCGTACTGGTACTCGGTGCCCCAGCGGGCCTTGTCGGTGTAGTGCCAGCCCGCCGACGCGGTGAACGGGCTCCAGGTGGTCTGCCCGTCGCCGTCCCCGGCGCCACCGGTGGCCAGGCCGTACACCTTGACGTTGTCCTTGTCGAAGCCGGGCTCGTCGCCGCGCCTGCCGTTCTGGTCGACGGTGAGGTGCGCGATCGCCTTCTCGAAGGAGCCGCCGTCCTCGGGGTTCCAGGAGAGGCTGTTGAGCTGCTCGGCGGTGAGGCCGGCCTCCTCCACCATCTTCCGGTTGTAGAAGAGGGCGACGGTGTCCCAGTCCTTCGGGGCGCCGTAGCGACGGCCGTCCTGGCCGGTCCAGTTGGCGGCCAGGCCCTCCTGGTAGGCGGAATCGTCGATGCCCAGGTCGTCCAGGGGCTCCAGGACGTCGAGGTCGGCGAACTGGCCGAACTTCTGGATGTGGTCGGTGAACACGTCCGGCTCGGTGCCCGCGATGAAGCTCGCGGTGAGCTTGGTCCAGTAGTCGGCCCAGCCCATCTGCGTGATCCTGACCTTCAGGCCCGGGTTCTGCCGCTCGAAGTCCTTGGCGCACGCCTGGTAGGCGGGCAGTTGGTTGGCGTCCCAGAGCCAGTACGTCACAGTGCCGGAACCCGATCCGACGCTGTCGCTCTGTCCGCAGCCGGTCACCAGGGACAGGGCCAGCGCTCCGGTGAGGGCCGCGAGGGTGCGTATGCGCATGGTGGTCCCCTTACTTGATGCCGGTGAAGCTGATCGTGCTGACGATGCGGCGCGCGAAGCAGGCGAAGAGCAGCAGCATCGGCAGCGCGGCGATGAGGGTGGCCGCCATCAGCCCGGACCAGTCGTAGCCGGACTGCGGGGTCTGCGCCCGGAAGATCGCCAGCGCCACGGTCAGCACCCGTGAGCTGTCGCTGTAGGACACCATCAGCGGCCAGAAGTAGTCGTTCCAGGCGGTGATGTACGTCAGCACGCCCAGCGTGAGGATCGGGGTGGACGCCATCGGCAGCATCACCCGGAAGAAGATCCGGATCTTCCCGGCCCCGTCGAGCAGGGCGGCCTCCTCCACCTCGCGGGGCACGTTCATGAAGAACTGGCGCAGGAAGAACACCGCGAACGGGGTCATGAGCATCGTCGGCAAGGCGATGCCCAGCAGGTTGTCGACCAGGCCGAGTTCCTTGACGAGCACGAAGTTCGGCAGCAGCGTGAAGATGGTCGGCACCATCAGCCCGGCCAGGAACAGCGCGAACACCTTGTCCCGGCCCCGCCAGCGCAGCCGAGCGAAGGCGTACGCGGCCATCGCGGAGAAGAAGATCTGGCCGACGGTGATCAGGGTGGACACGATGACCGAATTGATCAGATAGCGCCAGAACTTCAGCCCGCCGCCCGCACCGCCCTGCGCGATGGCCTCCTCGGTCGACTGCAGACCGAGGGCCCGTTCGAAGCCGCCGGTGGTCGGATCGACCGGGAGCGGGTTGCCCGGGTCGGCGGCGAGCGCCGAGTTGGAGGAGAGCGCGGTGCGCAGGATCCAGTAGAACGGCAGCAGCGTGATCAGTACGATCGCGGCCATCGCCGACCAGGCCAGGACGCGGCCGGGGGAGAGCCCGCGGCGCCCGGCGGGCCGGGCCTTGGTGGTGGTCGCCGTCGCGGCGGTCATGTCGGTCGCTCCCTTCCGTCAGCCGAGGTCGCTCCGGCCGGCCCGGGTGAGCCGGTACTGGAGGAAAGTGATGGCGCTCAGCACGACGAGCAGGGCCACGGACATCGCGGAGGCGTAGCCGAACTGGAAACGGCCGAACGCGGCGCCGTAGATGTAGTACTGGAGCACGTTGGTGGCGTTGGCGGGACCGCCCGCGGTCGTCACGGTGACCGTGTCGAACACCTGGAAGGAACCGATCACCGTCATGATCAGGACGACCGCGAGGACCGGTCGCAGCAGCGGCAGGGTGATCCGCCGGAACATCCGCCACTCGCTCGCGCCGTCCACCCGCGCCGCCTCGTACATGTCGTTGGGGATCGCCTGCAGCCCCGCGAACAGCAGCAGTGCGGTATAGCCGACATGGCGCCACACATTGATCAGCGCGATCGTCGGGATCGCCCAGGTCTCGTCGGCGAGGAAGGGGATCCGGTCGGCGCCGAGCGCGGCGACGATCTCGTTGCCGATGCCGAGCTGGGTGTCCAGCAGCCACAGCCAGACGATGCCGGCGACGACGTTGGACATCAGATACGGCGTCAGCACGATCCCGCGCAGCATCGCGGACTGCGTGAGCCGTTGCAGGAGCACGGCGATGGCGAGCGCGGCGGCCGTCTGGACGCCGATGTTGATGACGACGTACTCGACGGTCACCGTCAACGAGTCCCAGAAGATGGGGTCGTTGACCATCCGTACGTAGTTGTCCAGACCCACCCACTCGGCCGGGGTGAGCAGATTGAAGCGGGTGAAGCTCAGATACACGCCCCGCAGCGTGGGCCAGAGCAGGAAGACCACGAAGCCCAGCAGGGCCGGGGCCAGGAAGAGCGCGGCCAGCCGGCCGTCGCCCCCCGACTCCCGGGCCCGCGCCCGGTTCGGTCTCGGCCCGGTCCGTGCCTCCCGCGCGCTGCCCAGGGGCAGTCGCGACGGAGGGCTGCTGGAGGCGATGGTCATCAGGAGACTCCCTCGTCCACGGCGGCTCGTCCTCGGGCATTTACTTTTGAGGCGAAAGAATCGACGCGTCAAGGGGTGTGCGAGCATCTTTTCCCGGCCACCCGGACGACCGTAGGATGACCTTGTTGTTTTCATGGTGAAAAAAATGGTGACCCGCACCAGCCGACGAACACCGGCCGAACGAGAGGGCTGAACGACATGACCGCTGCCGTCGCCGACTGGCGTCCGCTGAGCGCGGGGGAGCGCTCGGTGGCGATCGAGGTGCTCCTCGGCGGCCCGCTGTCCCGCACCGAGATCGCCCGCCGGCTGAACCTCTCCGCGGGCAGTCTCACCCGGCTGACCAAACCCCTCATCGAGTCGGGACTGCTGGTCGAGGTGCCCGAGGCGGGCTCGTCGGCCGAGGTGCGCCAGGGCCGCCCCTCCCAGCCCCTCGACGTGGTCGCCGACTCCCGCGCCTTCATCGGCTACAAGATCACCGCGGACATGGTCTACGGCGTCGTCACCACCCTGCGCAGCGAGATCGTCGCCCGCCTCGACCGGCCGCTCACCACCCATGACCCCGCCGAGGTCGCCGATCTGCTGGCGGAGATGACCGACCGGCTGAAGAGCGACTTCCCCCGGCTCGCCGGCGTCGGCATCGGTGTCGGCGGCCTCGTCCAGCGGCGCGCGGTCGTCGCCGAGTCGCCGTTCCTCGGCTGGCGCGACATCCCGCTGGCGGCGCTCGTCCAGGAGCGCACCGCACTGCCCGTCGTCGTCGAGAACGACGTGGCCGCCCTCACCGAGGCCGAGAACTGGTTCGGCTCGGGCCGCGGCCTGGAGCGCTTCGTGGTGCTCACCATCGGCGCCGGACTCGGCTACTCCCTGGTCCTCGGCGGCCGACGGGTGCCCTGCGAGGAGGAGGACCGCGGCTTCGGACGGCACTGGATCATCGACCCGTACGGCCCGCTCACCCCGGACGGCGCCCGCGGCAGCGCCGTGTCGATGCTCACCATCCCCAACATCCGCTACCAGGTGCGGGCGGGCACCGGCCGGGACTGGACGTACGAGGAGATCCTGCGGCTCGCCGCCGCCGGGGACCCGCTGCCCGGCCGCATCGTCGACGAGGCCGCCCGCGCCCTCGGGATCCTGCTCGCGCAGATCTCCAACTTCGTCATGCCGCAGCGGATCCTGCTGGCCGGAGAGGGGGTCGGGCTGATGGACGTGGCGGAGGAGAAGGTGATGCGCACCGTCCGGGAGCACCGGCATCCGCTTGCCGCCCCGCTCGACCTGGAGACCCGGAAGTCGGACTTCCACGACTGGGCGCGCGGCGCCGCCGTGCTCGCGATCCAAGTGCTGGTGCTGGGCGCGACGGAGGCCTGAAAACGGGGGCGGGGGACGCGTGCGAGGAGTGCGGAACCTGACGTATCGGCCAAGATCAGGACGTGATCAGCAACACGGTCCGTTATGTCCGCATTGTGTGTGCTTGCTCACGGCGCCTTCACCTCGGGGCCCGTATGCTTCACGGCATGTCCACGAGTGTTGAACCCGTTTCCGAGAGGTCGGCTGACGAGGTCAACGAGGAGATCCGGGCCTTGTGGCGCCGGGCGGGCGGGACACTGAGCGTCGAGGAGCGCGAGGAGTACCAGCGCCTCGTCATGGAGTGGGCCGCAGCGGCCCCTCAGCCGGTCAAGGCGGCCTGACGCTCCCCGAGGACCGCCGAGCCCTCGAAGACCGCAGTGGGCACCCTGACTTGACGGGTGCCCCCTTCCATTCCCTCACTATCCCCAGGTCGCCGAGTAGTACCGCTGGTACGCCTTGCGGTCCTGCTCCGCCCGGATGAAGCGCGTCGCCGCCAGCGCGACCAGCGACCCCGCGATGATCAGCAGCCCCGGCCCGACATTGCGCGGATCGGCCAGCCGGGCCAGCAGTTGAGCCCCCTCCGCGCCGCCGCCGACCGGCGCCGACGAGCCCGGTGAGGCCGCACCCGGGGCGATCGCGCTCTGCGTGGCCGACGCCGACGGCTGCGGCGCAGCACCCTGCTGCCCGCCGCCCTGCGCCTTCGCCCCGATGAGCTGCACGCCCACCTCGGCCATGGCCTTGGTCACCGGCTGGAAGAAGGTCGTTCCGCCCGACCGGCAGTCACCGCTGCCGCCCGAGGTCACCCCCAGCGCGATGCCCTCCGAGAACAGCGGCCCGCCGCTGTCCCCGGGCTCCGCGCACACGTCGGTCTCGATCAGCCCGGTCACCGTGCCCTCGGGGTAGTTGACCGTCGCGTTGAGCGCGGTCACCGTGCCGTCGCGCAGTCCGCTGGTGGAGCCGCTGCGGAACACCTTCTGCCCGACCGCCGGATCGCTCGCGCCGGTGATCCGCACCCCGCGGTCCCCGCCGATGGCCACCACGTCGGCGCCGTCGCCGGCGTCCCCGTCCTCGTACGCCACCAGCGAGAAGTCACCGCCCGGGAAGCTCCCCTTGACCGTGCTGCCGATCCGCTCGCGGCCCTGGTTGTCGGCGAACCAGAGCGAGCCGTTGGGCCCGCAGTGCCCTGCGGTGAGGATGAAGTCACGCTGCCCGTCGGTGACGTTGAACCCGGCCGAGCAGCGCCCGGCGGTCGACAGGATCGGCAGTGCGCCGTTCAGCCGGGTGGTGAAGGTGCCCTCGGTGCGCTCCATGCGGACGAAACTGCCGATGTCGCCCGCGACGCCGGTCAGTTTCGACCAGTCGGTGGAGGAGACGGTGCTGTCGCCGCGGACCACCACCTGGTTGTTGCGGTAGTCCATCGCCCAGGCCGTCCCGGTCACCCGGGGTGCGGAACGCAGCGTGGCGGTGGCCGACTTCAGCTCGTTCATGCTGTGCGACACCATCTTCGGCTCACCGCCCGCCCGGCGCACCTCGGCCGCGGCCTCCTCGTCGGTCACCGCGACGACCGGCCGCCCGTCGGCGCCGATCCACGTGCCCGCCGTACGGGAGGCGCCGAGCCGCTCGACCAGTCCGGCGCCCGTGTCGGCCGCCGAGCGCACCGTCGCCTCCGGCGCGGTGCCGGGCGGCTCGCTCGCCACCGCCCGGGTCACCATCGCCGAGCCCAGCAGCAGTCCTCCGACGGCCGCCAGCCGTGTCACTCGCCGGACGATCCGTCGTCGTGCGTGCCTCATCCATGGCTCCCGAACCCGAACAGCGCGGTACGAACACCGCGAGGCACTCCCGTAGTTGAGTGCCCCCACTCCATACGTGGCCCGGGGCCCGGGTGTTCACCGGCTCTGCCGGTTGGGTCAACTGCTCTGCTAGGCGGGCGAGTTGACGGTCGCCGAGGGTGCCGCGCGAATGCCGTCGGGCACCCCGAGCAGCGCCCCCGCCGCCGCGTCGCCCCACACCGACGCCGGATCCACGTACGGGCGCAGCAGCGCGGCCAGCACCGGGTCGCCCCGGCCGCCCAGCTCGTCGTCGGCGATCCTGCGGGCGATTCCGGCGAGGAAGTCGGCGAGCTGCACCCGCGGATCGTCCAGCGACACCACCAGCTCGACCCCGGTGAGCCGGACCCCGGCCCGCCGCGCCCGGTGCTCGATCCACTCGATCCGGTCCGGCGTCAGCATGTTCTGCCGGTCGTGCACCAGCCGAACCGCGGCCCCGCCCCGGCTCCAGTGCGCGGCCGTGGCCACGATCGCGGGCAGCAGGGGATTGAGCACGGGGATCAGTGGCGGGCCCGTCAGCAGCTCGGCCCGGTAGGCGTCCGCGCGGGGGCGGGCGGCGGCGAGCCGGTGCAGGGTGTCGGCCACCTCGTCGTCGCCCGACAGGGGCAGCAGGTGGGAGACGGTACGGAAGAAGGCGTCGACCGGGGCCTCGGGCGCGCCCTCGTCACGGACCCGCAGCAGCCGGTTCGCGGCCAGGAGGAACTCCCGCCAGCGCTCCCGCCCGAACAGCCCCGGGCCGCGCCGGTACAGCGGGAGGGCTGCGCCGGGGTCGTCGAGCAGCAGGTCGAGCGCGCGGTCCACCACGAAGTACGCCTTCTCCGTCAGATGGACCGTCGCGGTGCCGTGGATGGGCCCGCCGGGGGCGAGCAGCCACTCCAGGACCGCCCGGTGCTTCTCGCGCAGCAGATGGTTGGCCTTGTACTCGGAGGCGGGGGAGCGGATCCAGTCCCGGATCTGCTGCACGTACTCGGCGGCGTCCGGCACCGGCAGCCGCACACCGGCGTGCGCGAAGACATCGGTGTTGCCGCCGGTGAGGTTCTCGCCGTCCGAGCCCGACTCGTCGCAGCCCACCTCGATCAGCCGGCGTGCCGCCGCTGGTGTCGCGTCCTCGTCGTCACCCGTCACCACGCTGCCCCCTGTCGTGTGCTCAGGGTCCAGCATCGCGCACCAGGGGCCCGCGACGCTCCTGCTTAAACGGCGGTCGATGGCTCCTGCGCAAACCGCGGCCCGTGGCTCCTGCTTAGACTGCGGCCCATGGACGACACGCCGCTGGAGCGGCTCGGTACCGGCCAGTACCTGCTGATCACCAGCTACCGCAAGAACGGCACGCCCGTCCCCACCCCGGTGTGGGTGGTGCGCGACGGCGACGGCCTCGGGGTGTGGACGGTCGCGGACTCCTGGAAGGTCAAGCGCGTCCGGGCCCGTGCCGATGTCCTCGTCGGACCCTGCGACGTGCGCGGACGGCCGACCGGGGAGCAGATCCCGGCCACCGCCGAGATCGCCGACCGGGAGACCACGGCCCGCTACCGCAGGCTCATCGCCCGCAAGTACGGCGTCATGGGCCGTCTGACGCTCCTCGGCAGCCGTATCCGCAGAGGTACGGACGGCACGGTCGGCCTGCGGATCAGGCTCACGCCGTAGGGCCGCCGTGAGCGGGCATCAGGTCCAGGCGCGGTAGGGCTCGTCGACCAGCTGGAACACCGGCTCGCCCCGCACCGGGTCCTTGGCCTGCGACAGACGGACGCGGTCCCCGCTGTGGATGCCGATCGGCGGGCCCATCACCCGGCCGCGCACCACGAACCCCTCGGCCATCTCGACCAGCGACACATTGCGCGCGGCCGGGGTGTTGCGGTGCACCACCGTGGAGTGCCGGACCGTGCCCACGCCCTCGCTGCGCTCCGTACGCAGGTCACTGCCCTGGCACACCGGGCAGAGCAACCGGTGGTACATCGCCGTACCGCACCACGTGCAGCGCTGGAAGAGCATGGCGTCCGAGCTCTCGGCCACCGTGCCGGTCGATTCGAGTACGCCGACCGCGGAGCCGGCGGTCTGACGAGCAACGCTTCCTGAGGGGTGGTACACGCTGTTCAACTCCCTGCGCTCGGCCGGAAACCCACGCGCGCGGGACGGCCGCGCGCAGATGTGCCCGGTCGCCGTGCCACCGTGCACACCCGCAGAGTATGGCACTGAGTGTCAGCCGTAAAGGCACTCCGTACCCTCAATCTGTGGAGGACTCCCGAACGGCCTCGATCTCCCGCACCACCCGCCACAGCGGCGCGTCCCGGCGCGCCACCACGACCAGCACGTCGTCGGCGCGCGTCCCGACCAGCGCCGGGGGCGGGGTGCCGAACGCCGACTGCACAGAGCGCAGCGCGTGGTCCACGGTGACCTCGGCGTCCAGGCGGCCGTCCGAACGCAGCCAGGAGCGCAGCGCGTTGTTGTGCGCGGCGACCACGGCGGCGGCGATCACATCGGCCTGCAGCGTCCCGTCGCGCCGGCCCCTGAAGCGCGCCCGCAGGTACTCGGCGAGGCCCCGCTCGTAGCGCCAGACGACGGACAGCTCGTAGGCCCGCAGGTTCGGCACCTGCTTGGTCAGGCGGTAGCGCTGCACGGAGAACGTCGGGTTCTCCGCGTACATCCGCAGCACCATGCGGGCCGCGTCGCACACCCGCCGAACCGGCTCCTCGTCCCCGGTGCCGGAGGCCAGGAACGCCGTCATGTCCGCCAGACAGCGCTCGTGGTCGGGGAAGACGACGTCCTCCTTGGACGGGAAGTACCGGAAGAACGACCGCCGTCCGACGCCCGCGAGCGACACGATGTCGTCGATCGTCGTCTGCTCGTACCCCCGCTCCAGGAACAGCTCGAAGGCAGCCGCGATCAGCGCCTCCCGCATGGACGGTCGCGTGGCCGCCGCCTCCGCCTTGTCACCGCGGCGGGGCGCCGCACTGCTGGAGCTCATGGTCGGGAACGTAGCACCTGATCACCCGTGATGGCACTCAGTGCAGCGTTTGCGGGGAACTGAGTGCACTTGGCGTGGACAGGAGAAGATGGAACTCCTGCCGTGCGATCACCGGGGGAGCGATGTGCTGGAGTGCGGAGGCCGACCTGGTGGCCGGAGTCGGCATCACCGCCGTCGGCGTGGCCTGCGTCGTGCGCGCCCGCCGCGCCGGCCGCACCCGTGATCTGCCCCTGGCCGCACTGCCGCTGCTGCTGGGCGCACACCAGCTGATCGAGGCCGCGGTCTGGGCGGGCGACGGCGGCACGGGCCCGGCCACCCTCGCCTGGGCGGTCATCGCGCTCCCGCTGCTGCCGCTGTGGGTCCCGGTCGGAGTGGCTCTGGCTGCACCGCCCCGGGCCCGCCCACGACTCCTCGTCCCCCTGATCACCGGGGTCGCCACCGCGGCGGTGCTCTCCTACGTCCTCGCCACGCGCGAGGTGCGCGCCGACATCCGCGGCCACACGGTCGGCTATGTCGTCGGCCTGCCCCACGCCGAACTGCTGATCGCCGCCTATCTGCTCGCCACCGTCGGCTCCCTGCTGCTCTCCCGCGACCGGGCCCTGATCGGGCTCGGTGCGCTCGTGGCGGTGGGTGCGGCGGTCTGCGCGGTGCTGTGGCGGACGGAGTTCGTGTCGACGTGGTGCGCGGTCGCGGCGGCGTGCTCGGTGGTGCTGTGGCGGTGGACGGGCGACAGGGACGCGAGCACGGGGGCGGCGGGGCTCGTACGTTCATGAGAACCGGGGCTCGGGCCGTGCGTCGTACGGTCATGAGAACCGGGGTTCGGGCCGTGCGTCGTACGGTCATGAGAACGGGGGTTCGGGCCGTTCTTCGCACGGCCGGTCGTACGGCCATGAGAGCCGGCCTCCGGCCGCACGAGTCCCCCGCCCCCGCAGGGCCGGGTCAGCCCTCCTTGCCGCGCCCGGTGAGGGCGTCCCGCATCCGGTCGATCATGCCGACGCCCGGTGCCAGCAGCTTGTTGGCGGGCGGAGTGTCCGGAGCCGACGGGTGCGGCCGCGTCGGGGCCGTCTTCTTCGCGCGGCGCACCTTGTCCCCCAGCTCGTCGAGCGCCTCGGGCGGACACGTCCCGCGGAGCTTGACGAACAGCCGCCCCTCCTCGTCCGCGATGTGCGACCGGATCTCCGACATCAGCATGCCGATCAGCCGGTCGAACTCCGGGTCCCCGGCGTCGCAGCCCTCCAGATCCTTCATGAGCCGCTCGGCCTTGGCATGGTCCTGAAGCTCCTCGTCGGCCAGCGCGTCCCCGTCCGGGAGGTGCTCGCGCACGGCCGGGTACAGGTACGCCTCCTCGGCGACCGAGTGCCGGACCAGCTCCATCGTGGCCTGATCCGCGTACGTCTTGCGGTTCTTGTCCCCGGGCGGCAGCGCCTCGATCTTCCCGAACAGTTCCTCGACCTCGCGGTGATCGACCATCAGCTCGTCGATCACGTTTCCACCGTGACCCATGTCCTTCACCTCCAGCAGGCTCGGACGGCGGCCCGGCCGGGCCGCCGCGGACTTCGAGTGCCCGAGGCCGACGTACTCACACAGCCCGCCGGATTCA
>NZ_FLSP01000063.1 GCF_900091315.1 Streptomyces sp. DI166 | reverse complement strand
GCCCCGGCGGCCCGCTGGGCGCTGGCGGACATCGAGCGGCCCGAGGACCTGTGGCGGGCCGAGGCCCGCTGGTGGGCCGCGGTCGACCGGGACGGACAGGCTTCGTTGACCGGGTCGCGGTTCGCGCTGCCCGCCGTCGTCGGCGCCGTCGCGGTGCTCGGCGCCGACGCCTGGCGGGTCCGCGCCGCTCTGGGCCGCGCCGCACACGGCGAACGGGCACGGGAGGTCTTCGATGAACTCGTGGGCTGACACCCTGGCACCGGCGCGCATGCAGCGGATCGCCGTCGTCGCCCCGCGCGACGCGCTCAGGGACGCCCTGGTCCAGGTCGCCGACGCGGGCTGCGCCGAACTGGACCGCCCCGACGGCGCCGGCCGCGCCGTGCCCGGCCCCGCCGCCCGGCGCCTTCAGTCCCTGCGGCCCGCGCACCCCCTGCTGTCGCCCACGGCACCGGACCTCGACACGCTGACCCGGGAGGGCCGGGCCGATCTGCTGGCGGGCGAGGCCCAACTGGAGACCTACCAGCGGGCCGCCGTCACGCGCGGCGACGCCGCCGCCCTGGTCGGCTGGTGCCCCGTGACCGAGGTCGCCGCCCTGCGCGACCGGCTGGCGGGCGTCGGCGCCGCGCTCGTACCCCTGCGCGCGCCGAAGGGCGTCGACCCGCCGACCCGCCTGTACGACAACGGCACGGTACGGCGCTCCCTGGTGCCCCTCGTGCACACCTACGGAACCGTGCCCTACGCCGATATCGACCCCACGGTGCCCGCCGGAATCGCCTACGTGGTCATGTTCGGGATGATGTTCGGCGACGCGGGCCACGGCGCCCTGCTCCTGCTCGCGGCCCTGCTGCTGCGCCTCGGCCGCCCCCGGCGCCTGGCGGCCCTGCGCCCGCTGTGGCCCTTCCTCGCCGGTGCCGGCCTGGCCAGCACCCTCGCCGGGGTCGCGTACGGGGAGTTCTTCGGACCCACCGGTGTGCTGCCCGTCCTGTGGCTGAACCCCCTGGACGAACCCATGACCCTGCTCGGCAGCGCGGTCGGCCTCGGCGCGGTACTGCTGGCCGCGGCCTACGCGGCGGGCATCGTCAACCGCTGGCGCGAGGGCGGACCGGGCCGCGCCCTGTACGCCGTCTCCGGGATCGCGGGCGCGGCCGTCTTCCTGGGCCTCGCGGCCCTCGCGGCGGCCCTCGCCCTGAACACGCCCGTGCTGGCCTGGAGCGGCTCGCTGCTCGCCCTGGCCGGTCTCGGCCTCGCCGGGACCGGGATCTTCACGGCCGCCGGAGGCGGCGCCTCGGGCGCCCTCCAGACCGGCGTGCAGCTCTTCGACGTCGTCGTCCGCATCGGCTCCAACACCGTCTCCTTCACCCGCCTGGCCGCCTTCGGACTCACCCACGCCGCCCTCGGCGCCATCGTCTGGCAGGGCACCACCGCCCTGGCCGGGTCCGGCCCCGCGGCTCTGCTCGGCGCCGCCTCGGTCTTCGTCCTCGGCAACGCGCTGGCCTTCGCGCTGGAGGCGCTGGTGGCCGGGGTGCAGGCCCTGCGGCTGGAGTTCTACGAGCTGTTCTCCCGGGTCTTCGACGCGGAGGGACGGCCCTTCCGGCCGTGGCGCGTGCCGACGTGGCGGGCGCCGGACGGCGTGCCCCCACGCAATCCGCCGGAGGACGTGCTGACTTCCTCGGGCACGGAGGTGACATCATGATCGCTTGGCTGATCGCACTACCGCTGCTGGTCGGGGGCTTCGCCGCCACCCGCCGACTGCTGCGCCGCCGGGGCAAAGCCGCACTGCGGTCGGTGCTCGCGGCCGACGCGGCGCTGTTCGCGGGGGCGCTGGCGCTCCTGATCGTCGCTCTGAGCGGCAGCCCCGCGTCCGCCGACGCCGCCGCCGCGGCCGAGAGCTCCGGGTCGGGTTCGGCGGCCCTGATCGGCGCCGCCATCGCGGTGGCCGGGGCCTCCATCGGGGCGGCGATCGCCGTCGCCTACACCGGCGCCGCGGCGCTGGCCGCGCTGAGCGAACGGCCCGAGCTGTTCGGCCGGGCCATGGTCATCGTCGGCCTCGCCGAGGGCATCGCCATCTACGGCCTGGTCGTCGCCATCATCCTGATCGGGAAGGCCTAGCCATGGCACGCGTCGCAGCCATCGGAGAACGACCGCGGGTCGCAGGCCTGGCGACGGCCGGAGTCCTCGTGCTCCCCGTCACCGGCCCGCAGGACGTACGCGCCGCCTGGGCCCGCCTGCCCGAGGACGTGGGGTTGGTGCTGCTCACCCCGGAGGCGGCCGGAGCACTCCCTCCGGAGACCCTCGACGGACCGGAACCGCTACTGGTGGTGATGCCACCGTGAACTCCTCGATGCCCGCTCGGACCACGAGCGCGGCGCAGGCCGTGACCTCGCTCCGCAGACCCCCGACGGACCGGCTGCTGGTGGTGACACTGCCGTGAAGACTTCCCTCCCCGCCCCGATGACAGCCGCACTCGAACCGGTGCGCGCCCGGCTCCTGCGCGCCGCCGAGGCCGACGCCGCGGCGATGCTGGCCACCGCCGACAAGGACGCCGCCACCATCCTGCGGCAGGCCGAGGCCCAGGCCGCCGACCTCCTCGCCGAGGCACGGGAACGCGGCGCCGCCGACGCCGAAGCGGTCCGGCGCGCCGCCCACGTCCGGGCACGCCGGACCGCCCGCGCCCGGGAGCTGGCGGCCCGCCGGGAGTGCTGGGAGGAACTGCGCCGCCAAGTCATCCGCGGCGTGGAGGCCCTACGCACGACCGAGGGCTACCCGCGCATCGAGGCCGGGCTGACCGCCCGCGCCCACCGCCTGCTCGGCCCCCGGGCCCGTATCAGCCCCGCCCCCGGGGGCGGCGTACTGGCCGAGGACGAGACCCGCCGGGTGGATCTCAGCCTGACGCAATGCGCCCGCCGAGCCCTCGACGGAGCCGGGCCGGAGGTGGAGGAGCTGTGGACACCATGACGCGCGCCGGGCCGGGGGTTCGCTCGGGGAGGCGCCCGTCGGCGCGTTCGGGAGGTGGAGGAGCCGTGGGTGGCACGACGGACACCGCGCCCGGCACCGGGCGGATTCTGCGGGTGGCCGGGCCGTTGGTCGAGGCCGGGGAGGTGGGCGGGACGGCCATGCACGACCTGGTCGCGCTGGGCCCGGACGGGCTGCCCGGGGAGATCGTCGGGATCCGCGACAGCGTCGTCACCGTCCAGGCGTACGAGTACACCGGCGGCCTCGCGCCCGGCATGCCGGTACGCCCGCTGGGCAGGCCGCTGTCGGCGCCGCTCGGGCCCGGGCTGCTGGGCGGGATCCATGACGGGCTGCTGCGCCCGCTGTCGGCCGCGGGTGACTGGCTGGTGCCGGGGGCGCTGGACGGGCACGCCGACGGAGAGCGGGTCGCCCGGGAGTTCGTGCCCCTGGTCGAGGAGGGCGAGACCGTGGAGCCGGGGGCCGTGCTCGGGGAGATCCGCGGCGTGGGGCCGCTGACGCTGCGGGTGCTCGTACCCCCCGGCTGCGCCGGACCGGTACGCGGGCTCGTCCCGCCCGGCCGTCACGACGAGGACGCCGTCCTCGCGACGGTCGCGGACACACCGGTCCGGATGACCGGTCAGTGGCCCGTCCGCACACCCCGCCCCGTCCGCGCGCGCCTGGACACCGTACGGCCCCTGCACACCGGCCAGCGCGTCATCGACCTGCTCTTCCCGGTGGCTCTGGGCAGCACCGTCGCGGTGCCCGGGGGCTTCGGCACCGGCAAGACCGTACTGCTCCAGCAGATCGCCAAGTGGTGCGACGCCGACGTCATCGTCTACGTCGGCTGCGGCGAGCGCGGCAACGAGATGGCCGACCTCATCGAGGAGTTCGGCGCGCTCACCGACCCGCGCACCGGTGGCCGCCTGGTCGAGCGGACCGTGATCGTCGCCAACACCTCCAACATGCCGATGATGGCCAGGGAGGCGAGCATCCACACCGGGATCACCGTCGCCGAGTACTTCCGCGACATGGGCCTGGACGTCGTCGTCATCGCCGACTCCACCTCCCGCTGGGCCGAGGCGCTGCGCGAGTTCGCCTCCCGCACCGGCGCCCTGCCCGCCGAGGAGGGCTACCCGGCGGGTCTCGCCTCCGCCGTCGCCGCGTTCTACGAGCGCGCGGGCGCCGTCACCACGCTCGGCGGGCACAGCGGCTCGGTCACGGTCATCGGCGCGGTCTCCCCGCCCGGCGGCGACATGGCCGAACCCGTCACCGCCCACACCCAGCGCTTCGTCCGCTGCCTGTGGACCCTCGACCGCGACCTCGCCTACGCCCGCCACTACCCGGCCGTCTCCTGGGCCGGTTCCTTCTCCCGCGACGCCGGAACGCTCACCGCCGGGCACGCGGCCGGTGACGACCCCGAACTGCCCGCCCGCCGCGCCCGGGTGGCCGGACTGCTCGCCGAGGCCGGCCGGCTCGCCGACCTCGTCGACCTGCTCGGCATCACGGCACTGCCCGACCAGGAACGCGTCAGCGTCCTCGGCGGACGGCTCGTACGCGAAGGCCTGCTCCAGCAGAGCGCCCTGTCCGAGCAGGACGCCTACAGCGCCCCGGAGAAGACCGCCGCGCTGGCCGAGGCCGTGCTCGCGGTCGTGGACCGGTGCCGGGAACTGGTCGCGTCCGGAGTACCCGCGGCCCGCGTCGAGGAGATCGACTTCTCACCCGTCCTGCGGGCCCGCGAGGAAGCGGGCCCGCACGACGCGGAAACCGTCGAGCGCCTGCGCGCCACCATGCTCGACCGGCTCCGGGAGGTGCCATGAACGCCGTCGTCGAATACACCTCGGTACGGGAACTGCGCGGCCCGCTGGCCGTGGTCGACCGGGTCGAGGGCGTCGGCTGGGACGAGTTCGTCCGCTTCACCCCCGAGTCGGGCGGGGAGCGGCACGGCCTGGTCCTGGAGGTCGACCGGGGCACGGCCGTGGTGCAGGTCCTGGAGGACACCGCGGGCCTCGACCCGGCCCGGCTGCGGGCGGCGTTCACCGGGACGCCCCTGCGCGTCCCCGTCGGGCCGGGCTGGCTGGGGCGGATCTGCAACGGCCGCGGCGAACCCCTCGACGGCGGGCCCCCCGTCTTCGGTACGACCACCTCCGCGGTCAGCGGCGACCCCGTCAACCCGGTACGCCGTGAACCGCCCGCCGAGCCGGTGCTGACCGGGATCAGCGCCATCGACGCCCTCACCACGGTCGTCCGCGGGCAGAAGCTACCGGTGTTCTCCGCGGCGGGCCTGCCGCACCTGGAACTCGCCGCGCAGATCGCCGCCCAGTCGACCGCCGGCGGACAGCCCTTCTGCGTGGTCTTCGCCGCGATGGGCGTCACCCACGCCGACGCCGCCTTCGTACGTGACGCGCTGGAGGAGCGGTCCGCCTCCGGGGAGCTGGTGCTGCTGCTCAACACCGCCGACGATCCGGTGATCGAGCGCGTCCTCACCCCGCGCATCGCTCTCACCGTCGCCGAACGGCTCGCCTTCTTCGAGGGCCGGCACGTGCTGGTGGTGATGGCGGACATGACGAGCTACGCGGAGGCACTGAGGGAGGTCTCCGCGGCCCGCGGCGAGATCCCCGCCCGGCGGGCCTACCCCGGCTACCTCTACAGCGACCTGGCGTCCCTGTACGAGCGGTGCGGGCGCGTACGCGGACTGCCGGGGTCGGTGACCGTGCTGCCGGTGCTGACCATGCCCGCGGGCGACATCACACACCCCGTGCCGGACCTCACCGGGTACATCACGGAAGGCCAGGTCGTGCTCTCCCGCACGCTGCACGCGCGAGGCGTGTACCCGCCGGTCGACGCGCTGTCGTCGCTGTCCCGGATGATGCGCAAGGGAGCGGGACCCGGGCGCACCCGGGAGGACCACCTCGACGTCGCCGCCCAACTCCTCGCCGCGCTGGCCCGGGCCCGGCAGGTCAGGGAACTGGCCGACCTGGTCGGCCAGTCGGCGCTCACCGCCACCGACCGCGCGTACCTGGACTTCGACGACGCCTTCGGCCGCGAACTGGTGGACCAGCGGCGCGACGAGGCCCGCACGCTGGAGGAGACCCTGGAACGGGCCTGGCGGGTGCTGCTCACCCTGCCGCGCGGCCAACTGTCCATGCTGCCCGCCCGGTTCCTCGACGCGCGCCTGCCGCAGGACGGCCGGTGATCCCATGACCGACCTGCGTGTTCCGCCCGGCCGAGCGGGGCGGCTGCGACTGCGGCACAGCCTCGACGTCGCCCTGCGCGGCGCCGACCTGCTCGACCGCAAACTGCACGTCCTGCGCATCCGCCACGAGGAACTCCTGCGCGCCGAGGCCGCCGCCCGCGAGGAGTGGCACGCGCGGCTGCGCGAGGCGGAGACCTGGCTGCGGCGCGGGCTGCTGCTCGGCGGCGAGGACGCGCTGGAGCCCGGCCCCGCGGCGCGGGTCGAATTCACGTGGACCACCACCATGGGCGTACGGCACCCGGCGGGAGCCGTGTGCACGGTCCCCGGCCGTGACCCCGACGACCCGGCCCCCGGGAACACCGCCCTCGTCCACGCCGAGACGCACTACGCCCGAGCCGTCGAGGCGGCGGCGCAGTACGCCGTGGCCCGCGCGGCGGCCCGTGCCCTCGGCGAGGAGGTCCGGCGCACCCGCCAACGCGTACGCGCCCTGCGCCGCCACTGGGTCCCCCGCCTGGAGACAGCCCTGTCCCAGGCGGACGCGGCCCTGGAACAGGGCGAACACGAGGACGCGGTACGCCGCAGATGGGCGGCGCGCACACAGCGGGACACCTGACCGGGGGCGCTTCGGGCCTGCTCCACGCGAGAGGCGGCAGGGCCGTTCGGCGGGTGGGCGGGCCCCCTTCGGCCCGTGCGGCGGGCAGGGCGGGGCCGCAGGCTGGAGGGGCGGGTGAGGCGGTGGCACACAAAGGCGGGAAGGACCTACCCGCTTCTCGCGGATCCGGATTGCGCGGTGCACGGCCCGAAGCCGCTTCTCCGCGTCTGGAGTCGGGGTCCTTCCCGCACCTCCAGCACACCACACCCACCGGGGATCCACCAGGGCCGATCGGCCCGACCACGAAGGAGGACGGCGTGATGAGCACCGTGGCAGGCGTACCGGGAGACGACGCGCCGACCCGACCCCGGCCGGCGCTGCTGACGTTCCTCGGCGGGGTGGGAACCGTCACCGGCAGCAAGTTCCTCGTCGAGAGCGATCACGCGCGGGTCCTCGTCGACTGCGGTCTCTTCCAGGGCCTGGCCGATCTGCGCAGGCGCAACTGGCGCGGGCTGCCGTGCGACGCCGCAGACATCGGGACGGTCGTCGTCACCCACGCCCACCTCGACCACTGCGGCTATCTGCCCCGGCTGGTGCGGCACGGGTTCCGCGGCTCGATCGTCACGACCGAGTACTCCGCCCGGCTGATGGAGATCGTGCTGCGGGACAGCGCCAAGCTCCAGACGGAGACCGCCCGGCACGCCAACGAGCACGGCTGGTCCAAGCACCGCCCGGCCGAACCGCTGTACGACGACACGGACGTCGACCGCACCCTGAAGCTCCTGCGCCCCGTGCCGTCCGGCACCCCCGTGGACATCGCCACCGGAACCGAGCTGACCCTGCACTCCGCCGGGCACATCCTCGGCTCCGCCTGGGCCCGGCTCGCCCTGGAGAGCGGCCACACCCTCGCCGTCAGCGGCGATCTGGGCCGCCCCGGGCATCCGCTGCTCAACCCGCCCGAGCCGTTCTCCGGCGCCGACGTGCTGCTGGTGGAGTCGACGTACGGCAACCGGCGGCACGAGGAGGACGCGGCCCGGTCCCACTTCGCCGACGTGGTCACCCAGACCCTCGCTCGCGGCGGCACCGTCGTGATCCCCGCGTTCGCCATCGACCGCACCGAGGTCGTCCTGCACGAGCTGGCCGCGCTGCGCGCCTCCGGCCGCCTCCCCGCCAAGGTGCCGGTGTACGTGGACAGCCCGATGGCACTGGCCGCGCTGGACGTCTACCACGACGCCCTGCGCAGCCGCGCCCCCGAACTGCGGCCGGAGATCGCGGAGGCGGGCACCGCCGTGCTGAGCCCCGAACCGTTCCGGCCCGTGCGGTCGGTCCAGGAGTCCGTGGACCTCGGCCGCGCGGGCGGGCCCGCGGTCATCGTCTCCGCGTCCGGCATGGCCACCGGCGGACGCGTCCTGCACCACCTCAGGCGCCTGCTGCCCGACCCGCGCAACGCCGTGGTCGTCGTCGGCTTCGCCGCCAAGGGCACCCGGGCCCGCGACCTGGTGGACGGGGCGACGGTACTGAAGATGTTCGGGGAGTACGTCCCCGTACGGGCCCAGGTCGCCGACGCGCCGCACTTCTCGGCGCACGCCGACGCCGGGCAGATCGTCGACTGGCTGCGCGGCGCGCCCGCCCCGCACACCACCTATCTGGTGCACGGCGAGCCCGACGCGGCCGAGGCCCTGCGCGAGCGCATCGACCACACCCTGGGCTGGACGGCGGTCGTACCGCGCTCCGGGGAACGCGTGCTGGTCCGCTGACGGACGCCCGGGGCACACCCGGGCGGGCCCGGTCAAGGGCCGCTCCAGCCCGCTCTTCGGACCGCACGGCTCAAGTGCCCGAAGCGGCAACGGAGTTGACTGTGGGTGAGGAGGAAACGCCTCAACCGTCGACCAGAGGGGGAGAGGACCGTGGGCACGAGTCTCACCGCGGAGTTCTGGGAGCGGTTCGCGCTCCTGCTGTTCGCGGCGACGGGCGTGACATTCGCCCTCACCGCCCTGTTCGACACCCTGGCGCTGCGCCGCACGCTGCGCCGGGCGCGGAGGGCCACGGCGACCCCCGGCACGCCACCGCACCGGCCCCGCCGGACCGGTCACCGTCCCTCCGTCCACTGCTGAGGCACCGCACCCGCCCGAAGCGGCCACTGCTCCGGACGGCCTCCTCGACGGCTCCCCGCCGCCCGCACGGCGGGGAGCTCCTCATGCCCGCAGCTCGCCGGCGATCCCGGCCGCCCATTCGTCGATCGCGGCCCAGTCACGATGGTCGCCGTAACGGCACCCCATCAGCCGGAAGCGGATCCGCCCGCCGAGCGGCAGCTGGGACGGGAGGATCACGCCGGACAGCAGCCGGTGCGCACGGTACGACAGCCCGCCGGGCAGGCCGCGCAGGATCGCCGGTCCCTCCAGCGGCGCCAGCCGCTTCCACGGACCGCGCAGCGCCCCGGGCATCCCGACACTGAACAGCCACACGGGGCAGGCGGCGAGCAGCTCCAGGTGCCCGCTCAGGAAGTCCCGCGCCGGGGCGAGCCAGCGCTGCCCGTGCACGGCGCTGCCGAGCACGAACGCGTCGTAGGCGTCCGCGTCGTCGACGGCCTCCAGTGGCCGGGCGTCGGCTCGCAGACCCGCCCGGTCCAGCACCCGGGCGATGCGCTCGGCGATCTCCCGGGTGGAGCCGTGCGCGGTCGCGTAACCCACGAGCACCCGCATGACGGATCACCTCGCCGGACGGTCAGAACAGTGCGCCGGGCCAGCTCGCCAGGACCGCCGCTATGACGCCCACGTCCAGGAGCACGCCGAGCGTCAGCCACGGGTCGAACCAGAGGGCCTTCAGCAGCAGGCCGCTCGCCGCCGCCAGCAGGGCCGCGGTCGTCCAGCCGGTGCTCTGCGCGGCGGCGGACGCGCCGGCGATGACGTAGAGCATCGCGGTGACCGAGGCCAGGCCGATGGCCGCGCGGTCGACGGACCGGGCGCGGGGTGCCCCGGCCGCGGCGAGCACCCAGGAGTGCCGTGGGTCGAAGGGCTGCTCGGCCGCGCCGTGCGGCAGCCACACGGCCAGATGGAGCAGACCGTGCACGAACAGGAACGCGGAGACCAGCGCGGTGGTCATGGCAGCGCCTCCGGTTCGGAACCGCCCTGGTCCAGCCGGAAGGGCGGGTAGACGTCGGTGAGCAGGGTCGCATACGCCGCCACCCGCAGCACCCAGCGGTTCAGGCCGACCACCAGGTCGAAGATGCCGCGCGGGTAGCGTCCGGTCGCGGCCAGCGCCACCCCGGCGAACAGGGTGAGGAGCCCGATCAGGCCGGTGGAGAACCAGGCCAGGCGCGAACCGCCCTCCAGGATCGCCACGACCATGTAGTGCGGAATGGCCAGCAGCCACCACTTCACCAGCACCAGCCCGCGGGACAGCCGCTCGGGGTACGCGACGTCGAAGCGGGTCGGATAGTCCGGGTCGTCGGCGAGGGTGAACGGCGGGTAGCGGTCGGTGCCCAGCGCGCCGTAGGCGTAGTAGCCGACGCGCCAGCTCCAGCGCAGGACGCCCACGGTGTAGTCGAACAGGGGGCGCGGATACCGGCCGGTGAACAGGATCGCGAAGAAGGCCACCACGCTCACCAGCACCAGGCCGATCCACAGGAAGACCAGAACGACCAGGTGGGGCAGGGCGAGCAGCCACTTCACCAGCCACAGCCAGCGCGAGAGCGGGGTGTCGAGCACCGCGGTCAGCCGCACGGGGCGCTCGTGGACCGGGGGCCGTTGTTCCGTAGTCATGGATCTCTCCCTCCGGAACGCCGGGTCACTTCCAGCCTTGCCCCCGAACGAGCACCCGGGCTTGGGCCGAACGTCCCCGGGACCCCTGCCGACCCACCCCCTGCGAAGGCCCGGCACCCCGTGCGACCGTGGAGGGAGCACCGGGCCGCGCCTCGCGGCCGGGACGGAAGGCGGTGGGCCGTGGAGCTGCCGTTGGTCGTGGGCGTCGACGGATCGCCCGGAAGCCTCCAGGCGGTCGACTGGGCCGTGGCCGAGGCGGCCCGGCACGGTCTCGCACTGCGCCTGGTGTACGCCTCCCTCTGGGAGCGCTACGAGGGCATGCCGGAGGGGGCCGAGGAGCCGGTTGCCGCCGAGGCCGTCGTCGAGGGTGCCGCCGAGCGCGTACGCGGCAAGGACCCGCAGGTCGAGGTCACCGTCGACGTCGTCCCCCAGGAGGCGACCGACGCCCTGCTGGACGAGGCGCACCGGGCCTTCGCCGTGGTCACCGGGGCGCGCGGGCGCGGCGGACTCGCCGGACTGCTCCTCGGCTCCGTGTCGCTGACCGTCGCGGCCCGCGCCACCGCGCCGGTGATCGTGGTCCGCGGCGACCCGGCCGGCCTCGCCGGCACCCACGAGCGGATCCTGCTCGGCGCCGCCGACCGGGCGATCGCGGGCGCGGCCACCCGGTTCGCCTTCCGCGAGGCCGCGGTCCGCCACTGCGTCCTGGACGCCGTACGGGCCTGGCGCCGCCCCGCGCACCCGGCGGCCGAGCACCACGAGGAGGGCGCCGCCGCCCTGCTGGAGGCCGTTCTGCGCGCCCCGACGGCCGACCACCCCGACGTAAGGGTGCGGCCCGCCACGGTGGAGGGCGTGGCCCGCCGGGTGCTGCTGGACCGGTCGGCCGCCGCCGACCTGGTGGTCATCGGGGCCCGGCCCCGGAAGGGCCGCTTCGGTCTCCAGCTCGGCCGCGTCGGCCACACCCTCCTCCACCACGCGTACTGCCCCGTAGCCGTCGTCCCCCAGCCGGAGTGACCATGGAGCAGCCCGAGAGCAGCGACACCCCCTTGGACCACGTGCGCGCCGTCGTGTTCGACACCGACGGCGTGATCACCGACTCGGCCCGGGTCCACGCGGCCGCCTGGAAGGAGGCCTTCGACGCCTACCTGCGCGCCCATCCGCCCGCCGACCCCGCACAGCGGCGCCCGTTCGACGTCCAGGACGACTACCTGCGCCACGTCGACGGCAAGTCCCGCCTCGACGGCGCCGCCGCCTTCCTCGCCTCGCGCGGCGCCGACACCTCCGAAGCGGCCGTCCGGGAAGTCGCCGCCGACAAGGAGGAACGCTTCACCCGGCGGCTGCGCGAACAGGGCGTGGAGGCCTACCCCGGCACGGTCCGCCTGGTACGCGCCCTGCGCGCGGCCGGTACCTCCCTGGCGGCGGCCTCCGCCTCCCGGCACGCGGGCGAGCTGCTCACCCGGGCCGGGGTGCGCGACCTGTTCGACGTCCTCGTCGACGGCGGCGAGGCGGCCCGCCTGGGCCTGAAGGGCAAACCCGCCCCCGACCTGTTCCTCACCGCCGCCGACCGGCTCGGCGTCCCCGCCGACCGGGCCGCCGTCGTGGAGGACGCCCTGGCCGGCGTGGAGGCGGGCCGACGGGGTGGATTCGCCTTGGTGGTGGGCGTGGACCGGGCCGCCACGGGGGACTCGGCGGACAGACTGCGCCGGCACGGCGCCGACATCGTCGTACGGGATCTGGCGGAACTGCTGGGTGAGGAGCCGAAGTGACGGGATGGACCTGGGAGTACGAGGGCTACGAGCCCGCCGACCAACGGCTGCGCGAGTCCCTGTGCACGCTGGGCAACGGCTACTTCGCCACCCGGGGAGCCCTGCCCGAGTGCTCGGCCGACGACATCCACTACCCCGGCACCTATGTGGCCGGCTGCTACAACCGGCTCACCTCCAAGGTGTCCGGGCGCCAGGTCGAGAACGAGGACATGGTCAACCTGCCCAACTGGCTGCCCCTGCGCTTCCGCCTGCGCGACGGGCAGTGGCTGACCCCCGAGACCGCGCCGCTGCTGGAACACCGGATGACCCTGCTGCTGGACTGCGGCGTGCTGGAGCGCCGTACCCGCTTCGACCTGGGCGGGGGACGCGTCCTGGCGGTGCGCCAGCAGCGCATCGCGCACATGGGCGACCCCCATCTCGGCGCCCTGCGCACCGAGTTCACCGCGGAGGGCTTCTCCGGCGAACTGGAGGTGGAGGCCCTTCTCGACGGCGGCGTCACCAACTCCGGCGTGGCGCGCTACCGCGACCTGGACGGCCACCACCTGATCCACGTCCACGCGGGCACCGTCACCCCCGAGACCGTATGGCTGCGCTGCCGCACCCGCACCTCCGACATCCGCGTCGGCATGGCCTCCCGGCTCACCTCCGACGCCCCGGTCACCGTCCGCAACAAGAACCCGCGCACCACCCAGCACGCCCTGCTCGACCTGACCGACGGACACACCCGTACCGTCGACAAGACCATCGCCCTGCACACCTCCCGCGACCCGGCCATCAGCGACCCCCTGCACGCCGCCGTCGACCGGGTCGGCCGCGCGGGCACCTTCGAGGAGTTGCTCGCCTCGCACCGCACCGCCTGGGCCCAGCTCTGGCGCCGCGCCGCCCTCGACGTCGCCGGGGAACCGGGCCGCATCCTGCGCCTGCACCTGTTCCACGTCCTCCAGACCCTCTCCCCGCACACCGCCGACCTCGACGTGGGCGTCCCTGCCCGCGGCCTGCACGGGGAGGCCTACCGCGGCCATGTCTTCTGGGACGAGCTGTTCGTGCTGCCCTTCCTCAACCTGCACTTCCCCGAGGTCTCCCGGGCCCTGCTGCGCTACCGGCACCGCCGCCTGGAACGCGCCTGTGTCTCCGCGCAGGCCGCGGGCCGCAAGGGCGCCATGTTCCCCTGGCAGTCCGGCAGCGACGGCCGCGAGGAGACCCCAGACACTCCATCTCAACCCGCGCTCGGGGCGCTGGCTGCCCGACCACTCCCGGCTGCAGTTCCACGTCGGCTCGGCCATCGCGTACAACGTGTGGCAGTACTGCGAGGCCAGCGGCGACATGGAGTTCCTGCACACCAAGGGCGCCGAGACGCTGCTCCAGATCGCCCGGTTCTGGGCGGACGCGGCCGTCTGGGACGACACCCTGCGACGGCACCGCATCAAGGGCGTGGTCGGCCCGGACGAGTACCACGAGGCCTACCCCGACGCGAGCGAACCCGGCCTGGACGACAACGCCTACACCAACGTGACCGCCGCGTGGGTGCTCATGCGCGCCCGTGAACTCATCGACGCCCTGCCCGAGCCCCGGCGCCGCGAACTCTCCGAGCGCACCGGGCTGGACCGCGGCGAACTGGAGCGGTGGGAGGACGTCTCCCGCACGCTGTACGTGCCCTTCCACGACGGGGTGATCAGCCAGTTCGACGGCTACGGCGCCCTCGACGAACTCCCCTGGGCCAAGTACCGGGAGCGCTACGGCGACATCCGCCGCCTGGACCGGATCCTGGAGGCCGAGGGCGACACCGTCAACCGCTACCAGGCCTCCAAACAGGCCGACGTCCTGATGCTCGGCTACCTCTACTCACCCGCCGAACTGCGCGGCCTGTTCGACCGGCTGGGGGTACGGCTCGACGACGAGATCTGGCACCGGACCGTCGACTACTACCTGCACCGCACCAGCCACGGCTCCACCCTCAGCGGCCTGGTCCACGGCTGGGTGCTCGCCCGCGCCCGGCGCGCGGAGGCGTGGGAGTTCGTCCAGGAGGCCCTCCAGGGCGACATCGCCGACGTCCAGGGCGGCACCACCGCCGAGGGCATCCACCTCGGCGCCATGGCCGGCACCCTCGACCTCGTCCAGCGCGGACTGACCGGCCTGGAGACCCGCGACGGGGCGCTCTGGCTGGACCCGGTACCGCTGCCGGAGCTGTCCTCCTACGGCTTCGCCGTGCGCTACCAGGGCAACTGGGGCGTACGCCTGCACCTGGAGCGCGGCGAGCTGGACATCGCCGTACCGTCCTCCGACCAGACCCCGATCGAGGTACGGCTGCCCGGCCGCACGGTCGTCGTCCAGCCCGGCGAGACCCGGCGGCTGGTGCTGCCGGACTGATCCGGTCGGGGCCTACCGGAGCCCGGCGCGGGCCGGACGGCCCTGTGCGGGAAATCCCGGATGGGGAGAGCCTGGAAACCCGGCTCCTGTGTGACACACGGACCCCGACGGAGCCCGGAGAAGGGAGACCGTGATGAGCGGTCCTGTCGTCGTGGGAGTGGACGGATCGGAGTCGAGCCTGACCGCCGTGGCCGTCGCCGCCCGCGAGGCCGCCCTGCGGGGTGTGGGGCTCCGGCTGGTGCACGCCTTCGGCTGGCCGTCGGTGCACACCCCGCTCAAGGCACCGCCGTGGAGCGCCACCGGGGTACGCGAAATGGTCGACGGCACCCTCGCCGACGCCGAACTGCGGGCGCGCACGATCGCACCCGACGTCGAGATCGCCCGCGAGGTCGTCGTCGGCGAACCGGTCATGGTGCTGGAACTGGAGACGCGCACCGCATCCCTGGCCGTCGTCGGCAGCCGGGGCCTGAACCGCTTCGGCAGCCTGCTGCTCGGCTCCACCGCCGGACACCTCGCCGCACACGGCCGCTGCCCCGTCCTCGTGATGCGCGGGCGCCCCGAACCCGCCGGACCCGTCCTGCTGGCCGTGGACGGCTCGCCCCGCTCCGCCGCGGCCGTCGGGTTCGCCTTCGCGTACGCCTCGCTGCACGGCACCCCACTGCGGGCGCTGCACGCCTGGAACACCCACACCGAACGCTCCTACGGCGCCCCCGGCGACCCGCCCTTCGTCACCTACGACGAGGACCGTCTGCGCGACGAGGAGGAGCGGCTGCTCGCCGAGGCGATCAGCGGGATGACCGAGAAGTACCCGGACGTCGAGGTGGAGCGCCGCCTGGTGCGCGGCCGGATCCGCCACTCGGTGATCGAGGCCACCGCCGGGGCGGGCGTCGTGGTGGTCGGGGCACGCGGCCGGGGCGGCTTCACCGGGCTCCGGCTCGGCTCGGTCAGCCAGGCCGTCCTGCACCACGCCCAGTGCCCCGTCGCCGTCGTACGGGCCGAAGAGGAGTAGCCATGCAGGGGCGAACGACCGGACAGGTCGTGGGGGAGGACGTCCACGAAGTGACCGCCGAGGCGGTGGCCGCCCGGCTCGGCGTCGACCCGGCCACCGGGCTGAGCGGCGCCGAGGCCGCCACCCGCGCGGCCGAGTACGGGCCGAACAAGCTGGCCGAACCGGCCCGCCGGCCGGAGTGGCTGAAGTTCCTCGACCAGTTCCGCAACTGGCTGATCGGCATCCTGCTGATCGCCGCCGTGGTGGCCGCCGTGATCGGCGAGGTCAAGGACGCGCTGATCATCACCGTCGTGCTCCAGATCAACGCCGTCCTCGGCTACCTCCAGGAGCGGCGCGCCGAACGCAGCCTGGAGGCGCTGCGCCGGATGCTCGTGCCCACGGCGCGGGTCCGCCGCGACGGCGCCGAGCGCGAGGTCGAGGCGCACACCCTGGTCCCGGGCGACGTGGTCCTGCTGGAGGCGGGCGACCGGGTGCCGGCCGACGGACGGCTGACCGTCGCGGAGACCGTGGAGGTCGCCGAGGCCGCCCTCACCGGCGAGTCCCAGCCCGTCGCCAAGAGCGTCGAGCCGACCGGCCCGGTGCCGCTCGCCGAGCGCACCGACATGCTGTTCATGAACACCGCGCTCACCCGCGGCCGCGCCGAGATGGTCGTCACCGCCACCGGCATGCGCACCGAACTCGGCGCCATCGCCGAGGCCCTGCGCACCGGCGCGGAACCGCCGAGCCCGCTCCAGATCCAGCTCGACAGCCTCGGGCGCCGCCTGGCCCTGCTCAGCGGGGTCGCCGTCGCCGCGTACGCGCTGGTCGCGCTGGTGCGCGGCGAGGGGCTCGCGGACCTGGGCCTGCGCGCGGTGGCGCTGGCCGTCGCCGCCATCCCCGAGGGGCTGCCGGCCGTCCTCGCCCTCACCCTCGCCCTCGGCGTGTACCGCATGGCCCGGCGCGGCGCCATCGTCAAACGGCTCGCCTCGGTGGAGTCCCTGGGCTCGGCGACCGTGGTGTGCAGCGACAAGACCGGCACCCTGACCATGAACGAGATGACGGTCCGGTCCCTGTGGACCGCCGGCCGCCGCTACGAGGTCACCGGCGAGGGCTACGACACCCGGGGCGCCGTCCGCGACAG
The DNA here is from genome assembly GCF_900091315.1 of Streptomyces sp. DI166. Taxonomy (GTDB): domain Bacteria; phylum Actinomycetota; class Actinomycetes; order Streptomycetales; family Streptomycetaceae; genus Streptomyces; species Streptomyces fuscus. Next base: position 35,349 of record NZ_FLSP01000063.1, on the reverse strand, counting down.
AGCGGGCACCGACCGTGCCGAGGAACTGCGCGAGGCCGTGCTGCCGTTCGCGCTCTGCAACGACGCCCGGCTCACCGACGACGGGTTCGTCGGCGACCCCACCGAGGCCGCCCTGGTCGTCCTCGCCGCCAAGACCGGCATGGACGCCGACGGACTGCGCGCCGAGCGGCCCCGGATCGCCGAGGTGCCCTTCGACGGCGCCACGAAATACATGGCCACCTTCCACACCGAGCCCGACGGCCGTACCCGCGTCCACGCCAAGGGAGCGGTGGACGTCCTGCTGGACCGGTGCGAGGCGGTGCTCACCGACGAGGGCGTACAGCCCCTGGACGCCGTGCTCGGCGCCGAGGTACTGGCCGTGACGTCGGAGCTGGGCCGGGCGGGCCTGCGCGTGCTGGGCGCCGCCACCGCCGTGTTCGACGGACCGCCCGACCCCACCGCGCTGCCCCCGCTCACCCTGGTCTCGGTCGCGGGGATCGCCGATCCGCCACGGCCGCAGGCCCGGGACGCGATCGCGCTGTGCCGGTCGGCCGGGGTCGAGGTGAAGATGATCACCGGCGACCACGCGGACACCGCGGCCGCCATCGCCCGGGAACTGGACATCCGCGGCGAGGTGGTGACCGGCGCCGAACTGGAGCGCACGAGCGAGGAGGAACTCGCCGAACGCATCGACGGCATCGGGGTGTTCGCCCGGGTGGCCCCCGAGCACAAGGTCACCATCGTGCGGGCGCTCTCGGAGCGCGGGCACATCGTCGCCATGACGGGCGACGGCGTGAACGACGCGGCGGCGCTCAAGGCCGCGCACATCGGCGTGGCGATGGGCCGCACCGGCACGGACGTGGCCAAGGAGGCCGCGGCGGTGGTCCTCACCGACGACGACTTCTCCACGATCGTGCGGGCGGTGCGCGAGGGCCGGGCGATCTACGACAACATCGTCAAGTTCGTACGGTTCCAGCTGTCCACCAACGTCGGCGCCATCCTGACCCTGCTCGGCGCCACCCTCGCCGGGCTGCCCGCGCCGCTGACGGCGGCCCAGTTGCTGTGGATCAACATCATCATGGACGGTCCGCCCGCGATGGCCCTGGCCGTCGACCCGGCCCGCGACGACGTGATGCGCAAGCCGCCGCGCGATCCCGCGGAGCGGATCCTGAACCGGCGCAGGCTGCTCGCCATCACCCGGGCGGGCACGGTCATGGCCCTGGGCACGGTCGGACTGCTGGCCCTGGCCCGCGAACAGGTCTCCACGGACACCGCGCTGACCATGGCGTTCACCACGTTCGTACTGTTCCAGCTGGTCAACTCGCTCAGCGCCCGGGTGGACGGGGGCCCGCTGCTGGGCCGCCACCAGCTGCGCAACCGCACCCTGTGGCTGTGCCTCGGCGCGGTCCTGGTGGTGCAGATCCTCGCCGTCCACCTGCCGTGGGCACGCAGCGTCTTCGGCACGGTCCCGCTGAACGCGGCCCAGTGGGCGGCGTGCGCGGGCACGGCGTCGACGGTGCTGCTGGTGGAGCTGGCGGTACGCGCCTTCCGGCCCCGGAGGGACTAGAGGGCGGGCCGCTCGGCCTTCTCCGGCTGGTCGAGGTGGGTGGCCAGCACCGCGGCCTGTACGCGGCGCTGGACGCCCAGCTTGGCCAGCAGCCGGGAGATGTGGTTCTTGACTGTCTTCTCGGACAGGTACAGCCGCTTGCCGATCTCGCGGTTGGTCAGCCCGTCCCCGATCAGCGCCAGGATCTCCCGCTCGCGCGGCGAGAGACCGGCCAGCTCGGGGGCCTCGGCCGGCTGTTCCGCGGGCTCGGTGCGCAGGGACTTCATCAGCCGGGCCGTCGTCGCGGGGTCCAGCATGGACTGCCCGGAGGCGACGGTACGGACGGCGGCGACGAGGTCGGAGCCGCGGATCTGCTTCAGCACGTACCCGGACGCGCCCGCCATGATCGCGTCCAGCAGGGCGTCCTCGTCGTCGAACGAGGTCAGCATCAGACAGGCCAGATCCGGCATCATGCTGCGCAGCTCACGGCAGACGGTGATCCCGTTGCCGTCCGGCAGCCGCACATCGAGCACGGCCACATGGGGGCGCACGGCGGGGGCGCGCACGAGGGCATGCTCCACGTTCTCGGCGTCGCCCACCACGGAGATGTCCGGCTCGGCGTCCAGCAGATCGGACAGACCGCGCCGCACCACCTCATGATCGTCGAGCAGGAAAACCCGAATCGGATCCTGCGCGGAAAAGGCACGCGGCTCGGTCATCTCGCCCCCTTGGGTCCCATAGGACGATCGTCACGCCTGGAGGGCCGGGACGCCAGGGCCGATGGGCCCTAGTGAGAGGGGGACCGTTTCTTCAGCCGGTCCGTCTGTTCAGCCCGTCCGGCGGCTTGCTTTCAGCCCGTCCGGCGTTTGAGGACGAGGCCCGTCCAGGGCCGACAGCGGGGGTCCGGGGGCGGCAGCCCCCGGGGACGGGAACGGGTAGGGGCGGCGGGGGCGACAAAAGACCCGGCTAAACCGCCGCCGCCCCATGATCCAGCGAGAAGTCCACATCCACCACACCCTCCACCGCCCGCGCCAGGCGAGCCGCGACCGGAACCAGGGAGGTGTCCCGCACCCGTCCGGACAGACGGACCGAACCGTCCTCAACGGTGACGCGCACCGACGAGGCCGGCGGCGGAAACAGATACGCGACGACCTCCCGCCGAATCTCTTCGGCGATGTCCTCGTCGTCCCGCAGGAACACCTTCAACAGATCCGCCCGACTGACCAGCCCCTCCAGCCGATCCGTGTCCCCGACCACCGGCAGCCGCTTGACCCGGGCCCGGGCCATGATCCGCGCGGCCTGCGCCAGGGTGGCGTCCGCGCGAACGGTCAGGGCGGGGGAGGTCATCAGCTCACCGGCCGTCACCGAACCGGCCTTCGCCAGGTCGGACAGCCTGCGCAGCTGTGTGTAGCGGTCCGGGTCGCTGTCGCGGAACTCCTCCTTCGGCAGCAGGTCCGCCTCGGAGACGACCCCGAGGACCCGCCGCCCGCCGTCCACCACGGGCACGGCACTGACCTTCCGGTCGTGCAGCGTGCGCACGATGTCCTTGAAGACGGTGTCCCGGCGGACGACGGCGACATCACGCGTCATCACGTCGCTGACCACGTGCGGGGCTGCGTGCACGGTGACTCCTCGTTCTCGTTCGTGCTCGTTCCGGAGGGAAGGGCGCCTCAGCGCCGCACACCGCTGCCGTACGGCCCGTACAGGTCCAGCAGCCGGGTGCGGGCCGAGTGCAGCCGGTGGGCCACGACCTCGCCCACCCAGCGGGCGACGGCGCGTCCGAACTCGGGGTCCTCCTCGCACAGCTCGCGGACCTCCTCGGCGTCGAACTCGTACGCGCGCAGCGGGCTCGCGGCCTCGGCGCCCAGGTGCCACACGTGCGGGGTGAGCAGCCAGGACCAGCCGACCAGTTCGTTGTGGCCGAGGGACTCGATCACGGCGGGCCGGCGGCCGGGGACCCGCATGTCGAGGTCGACCGTGCCGGTACGGATGATCCAGAAGCGGTCCGCGCGACCGCCCTCCTCGAACAGCCGCGTCCCGGCCGGGAACGACACCTCGCGGGCGATCGCCATCAGCCGTTGCCGGTGCTCGGCGGGCAGTGCCCTCGGCAGGCTCGTGGTGACAGGAGCGTTCATGGCGGGCCTCCACTCAGGCGTACCGGAGTTACCAACTCCAGCCTCTGCCGGGGCCAGGCCCCGGGCCATGGGCCACCCGGCCCCCACCGGCGGACCTTCGGCACCCCTCGCGCGTGCCGGAACCCGGGGCGGACGGGGAGCGCCCCAACCGGGCCCCGGGAAAGGGACGTTCAGCCCTGCGACGCCCGACCTTCGGCGCACGGCGCCCCCCTCGGCCGTACCGCGACAGTGTTCTCGTCAGCACCAAGGATCCGCTCGAAGGGACAAGACGATGGCCGTGCACGAGCACCCTCACCAAAGCCGCGGGTTCCACCTCCCCGCGCTCCGCAGGAACCGTGCGGCGTCCGCGACCGCCGACGTGGTGTCGCCCGCCGCCTACGCCCTGGCGTCCCTCCGGCTGCTGACCGGGTTCGTCTTCCTGTGGGCGTTCCTCGACAAGACCTTCGGGTTCGGCTACGCCACCCAGTCCTCCAACGCCTGGATCGACGGCGGATCGCCCACCGAGGGCTTCCTCGGCCACGTGGCCGTCGGACCCATGCAGGACACCTTCCACTCCTGGGCCGGGGACGCCTGGGCGGACTGGCTGTTCATGCTCGGCCTGCTCGGCATCGGACTGGCCCTGGTCCTCGGCGTCGGACTGCGCCTGGCCGCCCTCGCCGGCACCGTCATGATGGCGCTGATGTGGATCGCCGAGTGGCCGCCGGCCCAGCACCTGGCGGACGGCTCGCCCAGCATGTCGACGAATCCCTTCGTCGACTACCACCTGATCTACGCCGTCGTCCTCATCGCCCTCGCCGCCACCGGCGCCGGAGCGGTCTGGGGCCTCGGCAAGGTCTGGGCCAAGCTCCCCTTCGTCAGCCGCAACCCCTGGCTGAAGTGACCACCGCGAACCGCGACGGGCCCCGATGAGGGGCCCGTCCTGTGGGCCGGTCGGCCCGGTCCGGGGACCTGCGGCCCCTGCCCGCGGGGCCGCTTCCGGCCGACGCTGGAGACAGGGAAACAGATCAGGAGGCACGACCATGACTCGCACTGTCGTCGCAGGTCTCGACGGATCGCCCGAGAGCAGGGCCGCCGCGGAATGGGCGGCACGCGAGGCGAAGCTGCTCGGCCTGCCGCTGAAGATCGTCCAGGTCTGGGAGCCGGTTCCGGAACCGCTCGCCCAGGCCCCGCTGCTCGGTGCCGAGACGCACCAGCACTGGACCGAGCGCATCCCCCGCGAGGCCGCGGACGGACTGCGCGCGCGTCACCCCGGACTTGAGGTGACCACGGAACAGCTCCACGGCCCGCCCGCCGAGGCCATCGCCAAGGCGGCCGAGGGCGCGCGGATGCTGGTCCTCGGATCCCGCGGACTGAGCGGACTCGCCGGGTTCATGGTCGGTTCCGTCGGCCTCTCGGTCGTCGCCCACACCACGACCCCGGTCGTCCTGGTCCGTGCTGGTGAGCAGGCCACCGACGAGCACGCGCCGGACCCGTCCGGCATCCCGTCGGCGTCCACGCCGTACCGGCCCGTCGTCCTCGGTCTCGATGCGGACCACCCGGACGCCGCGGTCATCGAGTTCGCCTTCGAGGCCGCCGCCCGGCGCGAGACCAAGCTGCGCGTCCTGCACGGCTGGAACCTCCCGCCGTACTACGTCTACGGCCTGACCGCCGACGCCCAGTTGCACGACGAGATCGTCGGACAGCAGTCCGCCGCGCTCCGCGAGGCACTGCGGCCGTGGCGGCAGAAGTACCCGGACGTCGAGGTCGTCGAGGAGAGCCCGGCCGGCAGCCCCGGTGTGCGCCTGGTGGACGCGGCGCACGAGGCGTCCCTGGTCGTCATCGGCCGCCGGATCCGGCGCAGGCCGTTCGGCGCCCACATCGGCCCGGTCGCCCACGCGGTCCTGCACCACTCCACCGCCCCCGTCGCAGTCGTCGCCCACGACTGACCGACCCACCCCACTGCACTAGGAGTGACCACCATGAAGGCAGCGGTCGTACGAGCCTTCGGCGAGCCCCTCGTGATCGAGGAGCGCCCCGACCCCGAGCCGGGCCCCGGACAGGTCCGGGTCCGGGTCGAGGCGTCCGGGCTGTGCCACACCGACATCCACGCCGCCCACGGCGACTGGCCGGTCAGGCCGAACCCGCCGTTCGTGCCCGGCCACGAGGGCGTGGGCCTCGTCGAGAAGCTCGGCGACGGCGTCACCCACCTGGCCTTGGGCCAGCGGGTCGCCGTGCCGTGGCTCGGCAGGGCGTGCGGCCGCTGCGAGCACTGCCTGTCCGGCTGGGAGACCCTGTGCGAGCAGCAGATCAACACCGGCTACGGCTGCGACGGCGGCTACGCCGAGAAGATGCTCGCCTGGGCCGACTTCGCCCAGCCCGTGCCCCAGGGCGTCGACCCCGTCGACGCCGCCCCGCTGACCTGCGCCGGCGTGACCACGTACAAGGCGCTCAAGGTCGCCGACGTACGGCCCACACAGCTCGTCGCGATCTCCGGCATCGGCGGACTCGGCCATCTGGCCCTGCAATACGCCAAGATCGCCGGGGCCACGGTCGCCGCGATCGACATCACCGACGAGAAGCTGGAACTGGCCGCTGAACTCGGCGCCGACCTCGTCATCGACGCCCGCAAGAACGATGTCGCCGAGGTCCTCAAGCGGCACGGCGGCGCCCACGCGGCCATCGCCCTCGCCGTCAACGAGGAGTCGTTCGCCGCCGTCAACGCCGGTCTGCGGCGCGGCGGGAAGCTGGTCATGGTCGCCCTCCCCGCGCACGGCACGATCCAGGTCCCGATCTTCGACACCGTCCTCAACGGCACCTCGGTGATCGGCTCCATCGTCGGCACCCGGCAGGACCTCGCCGAGGTGTTCCAGCTGCACGCCGCCGGACGTACCCGGGTGATCCGCGAGACCCGTCCGCTCGACTCGGTCAACGAGTCCATCGAGGACGTGCTGCGCGGCCAGGTCCCCGCCCGGATCGTCTTCGACCTCGGGACCGCCAAGTGAACGCCGGGACGCGCCCCCTGGTCGTGGGCGTCGACGGCTCCGAACCCAGCCTGCGCGCCGTCGACTGGGCCGCCGACGAGGCGGTCGTGCGCGGCGTCCCGCTGAAGCTGGTCTACGCCTGCCTGTGGGACCGCTACGAGGGCGCCTCCCTCGCCCACGACCTCGGCAGAACCGACGGCCGGCCCACCCCGCAGGACGTGATCGGCGCCGCCACCCGCCGCGCCCAGGCCCGGCAGCCCGCCCTGGAGGTCACCTCCGCCGTCGTCTTCGACGCGCCCGAGTACGCGCTCGTGCACGCCGGACGCGAGGCCGCCGCCGTGGTGGTGGGCACCCGCGGGCGCAGCGGACTGGCCGAAATGCTGCTCGGCTCGGTCAGCCTGACCGTGGCCGCACAGGCCGACTGCCCGGTGATCGTGCTGCGGGGCAGCCACGACAACCAGGTCACCCCTCCGGTGCACGGCCGGGTCGTGGTGGGCGTGGGCGAGCACCCCGAGCACTCGGCGGCCGTGGCGTTCGCCGCCGCGGAGGCCCTGCGCCGCCAGGTGCCCCTGCTGGCGGTACGGGCCTGGCGGTGCCCGGCGATCGAGACCACCGACAACCCGCGGCTCGCGGACACCCCCGCCCAGGTGCACGAGGAGCAGGCCGTCAAGGCGCTCGACGAGGCCCTCCACGACCTCTCGCCCGCGGTGGACGTGGTGCGCCGCACCGTCGAGGGGCCCGCCCGGCAGGTGCTGGTGGACGCCTCGCACCGCGCCGACCTGCTGGTGGTCGGCGCCCGGCGCACCGAGGGCCGCTTCGGACTCCAGCTCGGCCGGGTCGCGCACGCGGCCCTGCACCACTCCGCCTGCCCGGTCGCGGTCGTGCCGCACCCGGAGTGAGCGGATTACAGGCTCGCCGCGTGGTCCGGGACGTACCTCTGCAGATCGCGCGGCGGGCGCTGATACCCGGTCGACGGCGGCCGCTCCGGCAGTTCCAGCACCGGCGGCAGCGTGTCCTGGTAGGGCACGCTGCTCAGCAGATGGGCGATCATGTTCAGCCGGGCGCGCCGCTTGTCGTCGCTCTCCACCACGTACCAGGGCGCCTCGGTGATGTCGGTGTGGACCAGCATCTCGTCCTTGGCCCGGGAGTAGTCCTCCCAACGGGCGATCGACTCCAGGTCCATCGGGGAGAGCTTCCAGCGCCGCAGCGGGTCCTCCAGACGGCGCCGGAACCGCTCCTGCTGCTCGGCGTCACTGACCGAGAACCAGTACTTGCGCAGCAGAATCCCGTCCTCCACGAGCATCCGCTCGAAGATCGGGCATTGCCGCAGGAAGAGCTGGTACTCGGCCTTGGTGCAGAAACCCATCACATGCTCGACCCCGGCCCGGTTGTACCAGCTGCGGTCGAACAGCACGATCTCCCCGGCGGCCGGAAGATGTTCCACGTACCGCTGGAAGTACCACTGCGTGCGCTCCCGCTCGGTCGGTTTGGGCAGGGCCACGATCCGCGCCACCCGGGGATTGAGATGCTCCGTGACTCGTTTGATGGTGCCGCCCTTGCCCGCGGCGTCCCGCCCCTCGAAGATGACCACGAGACGGGCCCCCTCGGAGCGCACCCACTCCTGAAGTTTCGCCAACTCGGTCTGAAGACGCAGCAGTTCCTTCTCGTACGTCCTGCGCGGCAGCTTCTCCGCCTTCTCGCCCGCCATGCCGTCTCCCGCCACCCGTCGACCCTGTCGATGCCCTAGGAGTCACTCCATGTCCAAGGTCGAACACCAGAACAGCACCGTACTGACCGACGACGAGCTGCGCACCCTGGACGCCCACTGGCGCGCGGCCAACTACCTGGCCGCCGGACAGATCTACCTGCTCGCCAACCCGCTGCTGCGCGAACCGCTGCGGGCCGAGCACATCAAGCCGAGGCTGCTGGGCCACTGGGGCACCTCGCCCGGCCTCAACCTGGTGTACACCCACCTCAACCGGGTGATCAAGGCCCGCTCCCTGGACGCCCTGTGCATCTGGGGCCCCGGCCACGGCGGACCCTCGGTGGTCGCCAACTCCTGGCTGGAGGGAAGCTACAGCGAGACCTACCCGGACATCGGCCGGGACGCGGACGGCATGCGGCGGCTGTTCCGGCAGTTCTCCTTCCCCGGCGGGGTGCCCAGCCATGTGGCGCCCGAGACGCCGGGCTCCATCCACGAGGGCGGCGAGCTGGGCTACGCCCTCTCGCACGCCTACGGGGCCGCCTTCGACAACCCCGGCCTGGTCGTCGCCTGCGTGGTGGGCGACGGCGAGGCGGAGACCGGGCCGCTGGCCGCCTCCTGGCACTCCACCAAGTTCCTCGACCCGGTGCACGACGGCGCCGTCCTGCCGATCCTGCACCTCAACGGCTACAAGATCGCCAACCCCACCGTGCTCGCCCGGCTGCCCGAGGCCGAACTCGACGACCTGCTGCGCGGCTACGGCCACGACCCGATCCACGTGACCGGCGACGACCCGGCCGCCGTCCACCAGGCCATGGCGCAGGCCTTCGACACCGCCCTGGACCGCATCGCCGCGATCCAGCGCGCCGCCCGCAAGGACGGCGCGAGCGAGCGTCCCCGCTGGCCGGTGATCGTGCTGCGCACCCCCAAGGGCTGGACCGGGCCCGCCGAGGTCGACGGGCTGCCCGTCGAGGGCACCTGGCGCGCCCACCAGGTCCCGCTCGCCGGCGTTCGCGAGAACCCCGAGCACCTGCGGCAGTTGGAGCGCTGGCTGCGCTCGTACCGCCCCGAGGAGCTGTTCGACGAGGAGGGGCGACCGGTTCCGGACGTTCTCGCCTGCCTCCCCGAGGGCACCCGGCGCCTCGGCTCCACCCCGCGCGCCAACGGCGGACTGCTCACCCGCGAGCTGCCCATCGACGACCTCGACCGGTTCGCCGTCCCCGTCGACAAGCCCGGCACCACCCTGCACGAGCCGACCCGGGTCCTCGGCGACCTGCTCGCCCAGGTCATGCAGGACACCGCGGAGCGCCGGGACTTCCGGGTCGTGGGACCCGACGAGACCGCCTCCAACCGGCTCCAGGCCGTCTTCGACGGCAGCGGCAAGGCCTGGCAGGCCGAGGTGCTGCCGGTCGACGAGCACCTCGACCGGCACGGCCGGGTCCTGGAGATCCTCTCCGAGCACACCTGCCAGGGCTGGCTGGAGGGCTACCTCCTCACCGGCCGGCACGGGCTGTTCTCCTGCTACGAGGCGTTCGTGCACATCGTCGACTCCATGGTCAACCAGCACATCAAATGGCTGAAGACCTCCCGCGAACTGCCCTGGCGGGCCCCCATCGCCTCCCTCAACTACCTGCTCACCTCGCACGTGTGGCGCCAGGACCACAACGGCTTCTCCCACCAGGACCCCGGCTTCGTCGACCACGTCCTCAACAAGAGCCCCGAGGTCGTCCGCGTCTACCTGCCGCCGGACGCCAACACCCTGCTCTCCGTCGCCGACCACGTGCTGCGCAGCCGCGACTACGTCAACGTCATCGTCGCCGGGAAGCAGCCCTGCTTCGACTGGCTGTCCATGGACCAGGCCCGCGTGCACTGCGCCCGCGGCGCCGGGATCTGGGACTGGGCGGGCAGCGAGAACGGCGGCGAACCCGACGTGGTGCTCGGCTGCGCCGGTGACGTGCCGACCCAGGAGGTGCTGGCCGCCGCCCAGTTGCTGCGCCGGCACCTGCCGGACCTCGCCGTCCGGGTCGTCAACGTCGTCGACATCGCCCGCCTCATGCCGCGCGAGGAACACCCGCACGGCATGACGGACTTCGAGTACGACGGCCTGTTCACCGCCGACAAGCCGGTCATCTTCGCCTACCACGGCTACCCGTGGCTCATCCACCGGCTCGCCTACCGCCGCACCGGGCACAAGAACCTGCACGTGCGCGGCTACAAGGAGTCCGGCACCACGACGACCCCGTTCGACATGGTCGTCCGCAACGACCTCGACCGCTACCGGCTCGTCATGGACGTCATCGACCGCGTCCCCGGCCTCGCAGTCCGGGCCGCCGCCGTACGCCAGGAGATGGCCGACGCCCGCACCCGCCACCAGTCCTGGATCCGCGAGCACGGCACCGACATGCCGGAGATCGCGGAGTGGAGCTGGCACGCGTAACTCCGCGCCGACGGGGGCGGAAACGGGGGCCGACCGGCCCTGATTCCGCCCCCGGACAGCCCATGGGAGCGTCGACCCCCCGGGCGGATGCTCGAAGTGTCGAGGAAGACGCCAAGGAGACCGCGATGACGGACGACGATCCCCCCAGGCCCCCGGTCCACGCTCTGCTCGCGGACGGCACCACCGTGTGCATCCGCCCGGCCCGGCGCTCCGACCACGACCAGGTCCAGGGCCTGTACGAGGAGATGTCCCCGGAGAACCTGCGGCTGCGCTTCTTCTCACCCAGCCGCCACTCCGCGGGACTGGCCGCCGACCGGGCCTGCGGCACCCCCCGCCCCGGCTACCGCGCCCTCCTCGCCGAGACCTCCGGACAGCTCATCGGGATCGCCGAGTACGACACCGGCGGCACCGGCGACAGTGCCGAGATCTCCCTCGCCGTCGCCGACGGACTCCATCACCGGGGCGTCGGCACCCTCCTCGTCGAGCACCTGGTCTCGGCGGCCCGCGCCGAGGGCATCACGTCCTTCACCGCGGACGCCCTCAGCGACAACCACGAGGTGCTGCGGCTCTTCGCCGACCTCGGCCTGCGCACCGCCCGCCGCTTCGAGGGCCCCGAGGTGCGCTGCACCATCGCCCTCGACCCCAGCGACAGCTACCTGACGGCCGTGGAGGAACGCGGCCGCGCCGCCGATGTCGCCAGCCTCCGGCCCCTGCTGCGGCCCGCATCGGTCGCCGTCGTCGGCGCCGGACGCAAACCCGGCTCCGTCGGCCGCGCGATCCTGCACCAGATCCGCTCGGGCGGCTACACCGGACGGCTGTTCGCGGTGAACCCCGGCGCCCACGCCATCCTCGGCGTGCCCTGCTACTCCTCCGTCGGCGCCCTGCCCGTCACCCCCGGCCTCGCGGTCGTCGCCGTACCCGCCCACGAAGTCCCGGACGTCGCCGAGGAGTGCGGCAAGGCCGGGGTACGCGCCCTCCTCGTCGTCAGCGCCCACCTGACCGCCGACCACGCCGGCGCCCTGCTCGCCGCCTGCCGCACCCACGGCATGCGCCTGGTCGGCCCCAACTGCCTCGGCCTGAGCAACACCGACCCCGGCGTGCGGCTCAACGCCACCTTCGCCGCGGACGCCCCCAGGCCCGGCACCGCGGGCGTCGCCGTCCAGTCCGGCGGCGTCGGCATCGCCCTGCTCGACGGACTGTCCCGGCTCGGCATCGGCGTCTCCACCTTCGCCTCCCTCGGCGACAAGTACGACGTCAGCGGCAACGACCTGCTCCAGTGGTGGGAGAGCGACGGCCGCACCGACCTCGCCCTGCTGCACCTGGAGTCCTTCGGCAACCCGCGCGCCTTCTCCCGCACCGCCCGCCGCGTCACCCGCCGCATGCCCGTGCTCACCGTCGACGCCGGACGCACCGACGCCGGCCGCCGCGCCGCCGCCTCGCACACCGCGGCCGCCGCCACCCGCACCATGACCCGCGCCGCCCTGTTCACCCAGGCCGGCATCACCGCCACCCGCTCCTGCGGCGAGCTCCTCGAAGCCGCCGCCCTCCTGCACTCCCAGCCGCTCCCGGCCGGACCGCGCGTCCTCATCGTCACCAACGCGGGCGGCGCCGGAGTCCTCGCCGCCGACGCCTGCGCCGAAGCCGGGCTCGCCCTGCCCGCGCCGACCCCCGAACTCGTCGACGACCTGCTCGCCGTCCTCCCCGACGGCGCCGCCGTCGGCAACCCCGTCGACGCCACCGCCGCCGTCTCCGAGGACCAACTCGCCGCCGCCGTCCACCGGATCACGCGGTACGGCGGAATCGACGCCGTCCTCGTGGCCCTGGTGCCCACCGCCGTCGCCGTCGCCACCGGCGACGACCTGGTCCGCGCCCTGACCCGCGCCGGAACCCCACGGACCAAGCCGGTCGTCGCGGTACGCCTCGAACAGGCCCTGCCCGTCGAGCTGCTGCCCACCGAGGGCGACGGCACCGTGCCGGCCTACGCCGAACCCCAGGCGGCGGCCCGCGCCCTCGCCCACGCCGCCCACCGCGCGGCCTGGCTCGCCCGGCCCGTCGGCACCGTCCCCGACCTGGACGGCGTCGACACCGCGCGCGCCCGCGCCCTGGTCGACTCCTACCTCGACGCACACGCGGACGGAGGTTGGCTCGAACCCCGCGTGTGCGCCGACCTCATGGACTGCTACGGCATCCGCCAACTCCCGTGGGCCTGGGCGGAGACCGAGGACGACGCCGTCCTCGCCGCCGACCGGCTGCGCGGCGCCGACGGCCGGGTCGTGATGAAGGGCCACTGGCCGGGCCTGCTGCACAAGAGCGCCCAGCACGCCGTCCACCTCGACCTGCGCGGCGACCACCAGGTCCGGGCCGCCTTCCGCGACCTGGAGACCCGCTTCTCCGGACTGCTCACCGGCGTCGTGATCCAGCCGCTCGCCCCGCGCGGCACCGAACTGTTCGCCGGTGTCGTCCAGGACGAGGTCTTCGGCCCCCTGGTCCTGTTCGGACTCGGCGGCACCGCCACCGAGGTCCTCGCCGACCACGCGGCCCGCCTCGCCCCGCTCACCGACCACGACGTGCACGACCTGATCACCGCCCCGCGCTGCGCCCCGCTGCTGTTCGGCGCGCAAGGAGGCGGCCCCGTCGACCTCGGCGGACTGGAACAGCTCCTGCTGCGGCTGTCCCGCATGGCGAGCGATCTCCCGCAGCTCGCCGAGGCCGACTTCAACCCCGTGCTCGCGACACCGGAAGCGGTCACCGTGCTCGACGCACGGATCCGCCTGGTGCCGCGCAGGCCCCAGGACCCCTATCTGCGCAGGCTCCGCTGAGGAGGGACGGACATGAAGCACAACAAGGTCGGTTCGGTGATGAGCACGGACGTCGTCCGCGCCGCGTACGGCACCCCGTTCAAGGAAGTAGCCCGGCTGCTCGGCGAGCACCGCATCAGCGGACTGCCCGTGGTGAACGAGGACGACCGGGTCATCGGCGTCATCTCCGAGAGCGACCTGCTCGTGAGGCAGGCCGAGACCCCCGACCCCTACGAGCCGCGCAAGCGCTCCTGGTTCGCGCGCCTGACCCGCGAGGGCCGCACCCTGGCCGCCAAGGCCGAGGCCCGCACGGCCGGTCAGCTCATGACCGAACCCCCGATCACCGTGCACGCCGACGACACCATCGTCGAGGCGGCCCGCACCATGGCCCGCAACAGGGTGGAGCGGCTGCCCGTCCTCGACGAGGAGGACCGGCTCGTCGGCATCGTCACCCGCCGCGACCTGCTGAAGGTCTTCCTGCGGCCGGACTCCGAGATCCGCGCCGAGGTCGTCGACGAGGTCCTGGTCCGGACCCTGTGGCTGCCCCCGCACGCCGTGAACGTCTCCGTCACCGAGGGCGTGGTCACCCTGACCGGCCAACTGGAACGCAAGAGCGAGACGGAGATCGCCGTCTCCATGACCCGCCAGATGGACGGCGTGGTCGCCGTCGTCGACCACCTCACCCACCGGCTGGACGACTCCCGGCTGCGGCCGGACGAGCCCGCCCTGCACGGCATCGCCGACGACTGGCTGCGCAAGCTGTGAACCGAGAAGAGGTGCCCGCCATGACCGCCAACGTGCTGGTCGCCTACGGGTCGACAAACGGATCCACCGCCGAGATCGCCGAAGCCGTCGCCGCGGTGCTGCGCAAGGAGGGCTGCACCGCCGAGGCCCTGCCCGCCGCGGCCGTCGTGCGGCTGACCGGATACGACGCCGTCGTCGTCGGCGGCGGACTGTACGCCGGACGCTGGCACAAGGACGCCCGCCGCTTCCTGCGCCGGCACCGCGCGGAGCTCGACGACCGGCCGCTGTGGCTGTTCAGCAGCGGTCCGCTCGACCCCTCCGCCTCCGAACGCGACATCCCGCCCGTCCCCGGCCTGCGCCGCGCCATGACCCGCCTCGACGCCCGGCAGCACGTCACCTTCGGCGGCTGCCTGCGCGAGGGCGCCAAGGGCGCTGTCGCGAAGATGATCCTGCGGAACGGAAAGGGCGGTGACTTCCGCGACTTCGACCACATCGAGAAGTGGGCGGCGGGCATCGCCGCCGAACTGAACCATGGCTGAGCCTGCCACGAAGAGGGGGTACCTCATGGGCTCGCCCCACCCGGGCCCCGGCCACGCGGCGCGGTACCTGGCCCGCGCGGCCGGACTCGCGCCGTCACCGCACAACTCCCAGCCGTGGTTCTTCGCCGAGGAGGGCCACGACCACGGCTTCGAGATCCACCTCGACCGGGGCCGCCGCCTGGTCCTCACCGACCCCTTCGGCCGCGAGGCCGTCATCGCCTGCGGCGCCGCGCTGTTCAACGTCCGCCTGGCGGTAAGGCATTTGGGCATCCGACCCGTGGTGACCCTGCTCCCCGACAGCCGCGACTCCGCCTTCCTGGCCCACGTGCGCTACGCCGCGTACGCCCCCGCCACCCCGGCGGAGACCCGCCTGATCCGCGCGATCCCGCGCCGCCACACCCACCGCGGCCCCTTCGGCCCGGAACACGCGGAGATCCCGCAGCCCTTCCTCGACGAACTCTGCGAGCAGGCCAGGGCGGAGGGCGCCGACCTCCAGCTCATCGACGACTCCGCCCGACTGGACCTGCTGGCGGACCTGGTGCGCGCGGGGGAGGAACGCCATCGCACGGACTACGCCCACGTCGCCGAGATCACCCGCTGTGTGGGCGGGTACGGCGTCCCCTACGACGCCTGCGCCAACCACCCGGACCGCACCTTCCTGCCCGGCCGCGACTACCTGGGCCTGGCCCGGCGCATCTCCCTCCCGGCCCGCCGCAGATGGCGCGACCGCACCAGCCCCGTCCTCGTCCTGACCACCCCGCGCGACGACCGCACGGACTGGCTGCGCGCGGGCCAGGCCCTCCAGCGCGTCCTGCTCCACAGCACGGCCGCCGGCCTCACCGCCACACTCCACACCCAGCCCCTGGAACTCCCGGACCTGCGCACGGAGTTGCGCACCCACATCACCCCGGACCGCCACCCCCAGGCCGTCCTCCGTCTGGGCCGCACCAACCGCCCCTGCCCGCCCACGCCCCGCCGCCCGACCTCCGACGTGCTGGTGCCCGCTCCGTCAGCAGATGCGCGGCAGTTGCTCTCCCAGCGGCATGTCCACGATGCGGTGGGCGCCCACTAGGGTCCGCAGGGTGACCCGGCCGCTCGGGCCGTCGGGCAGGACCTGGCCGATCCGGACGGCGGACTCGCCCTCGGGGCGGGAGCGCAGGGCCGCCAGGGCGGGTTCCGCCGCCTCCGGGGCCACGAAGGCGACCAGGCAGCCCTCGTTGGCGACGACGAGCGGGTCCAGGCCCAGGAGGTCGCAGGCGGAGGCCACGGGCTGCGGCACGGGGACCGCGCTCTCCTCGATCTCCACCGCGACCCGGGAGTCCCGGGCGATCTCGTTCAGGGCCGCCGCCAGGCCGCCCCGGGTCGGGTCGCGCAGTACGTGCACGGCCTCGCCCAGCGGGGCCAGGGACCGTACGAGGCGGTGCAGGGGGCGGGAGTCGGAGGCGATGTCCGTCGCGAAGCCCAGGTTCTCGCGGGTACTCAGCACCGTCGTGCCGTGCAGGCCGATCGGGCCCGAAAGCAGGACCACGTCGTCGGGGCGGGCCAAGGCCGCCGAGGGGCGCAGCAGTTCGTGGCGCTCTCCGATGCCCGTCGTGTTCACGAACAGACGGTCCGCCGCTCCCCGGCCCACCACCTTCGTGTCGCCGGTGACCACCGGCACGCCCGCCTCCTGCGCCGCCTTCCCCAACGACTCCATCACCGCCCGCAGTTCGGTCAGCGAAAGGCCCTCCTCCACGATCAGCGACACCGACAGGGCCAGCGGCCACGCCCCGCGCATCGCGAGGTCGTTGATCGTTCCGTGCACGGCCAGGGAACCTATGTCGCCACCGGGGAAGAACAGCGGGCTCACCACGAAACTGTCCGTGCTGATCACCAGGTCCGGGCGCCCCGGCAGCAGTGCCGCGTCCTCCAGCGGACCGCTCCCGGCGTCGAGGGCGGGCAGGACCAGGCGGTCCAGCAGTTCCGCCGTCAGCCGCCCGCCCGCGCCGTGGCCGAGCAGGACGAACTCGTCCTCGTGGTGCGGGGTGGGGCAGTCGAGCGTCATGGCGTGCTCCTCGTCGGGATGCGTCCGGCCGCGTGGAAGGCGGCACACGTGCCCTCGGACGACACCATCGGCGCGCCGAGGGGATGGCGGGGAGTGCAACGGGTGCCGTACGCCGGGCAGTCGGTGGGCAGCCGCGCCCCGGTGAGGATCGCCCCGGCGATGCACTCCGGGTCCTCCACGGGGCTCAGCGCGCCCACGTCGAAGCGGCGGGCGGCGTCGAAATCCGCGTACTTCTCGGTGAGTTCGAGCCCGCTGCCGGGCAGCGCCCCGATCCCGCGCCAGGCCCGGTCGGTCACCCGGAACACCTCACGGACCGCGTCCTGCGCCTCGGTGTTGCCCGAGCGGCGCACGGCGCGCACGTACTGGTTCTCGACCTCGTGGCGGCCGGACTCCAGCTGCCGGACCGCCATGAGGATGCCCTCCAGCAGGTCCAGCGGCTCGAACCCGGTCACCACGATCGGCACCCGGTAGCGGGCGGCGATCGGCTCGTACTCGCGCCAGCCCATCACCGCGCACACATGCCCGGCCGCCAGGAACGCCTGCACCTCGCAGTCCGTGTCCTCCAGCAGTGCCGTCATCGCGGGCGGTACGAGCACATGGCTGACCAGCAGGGAGAAGTTGGTCAGGCCGAGGCGGGCCGCGTGCAGGACCGCCGTCGCGTTGGCGGGCGCGGTCGTCTCGAAGCCGACGGCGAGGAACACCACCTCCCGGTCGGGGAGTTCGGCGGCGAGGCGTACGGCGTCCATCGGCGCGTACACCACCCGGACGTCGGCGCCGCGCGCCCGCAGGGACAGCAGGTCGGTGTCGGTGCCGGGCACGCGCAGCATGTCGCCGAAGCTGGTGAGGACGACGCCGGGGCGGGCCGCGATCGCCATGGCGCGGTCCAGGGTCTCCAGCGGGGTCACGCACACCGGGCAGCCGGGGCCGTGGATCATCCGCATCCCGGCCGGCAGCAGTTCGTCGATGCCCTGCCGGACCAGGGTGTGGGTCTGACCGCCGCACACCTCCATGATCCGCCAGGGCCGGGTGGCGGTCCGCCGCAGCTCGGCCAGCAGGCGCCGGGCGAGCGCGGGATCGCGGTACTCGTCGAGGTACTTCATCGGTGCGTCAGGTCGAGCCGGATGTCCACGACCCCCTCCACCGCGCGCACCGCCCGCGCCAGCACCGGCACGAGGGTGCGGTCGGGCAGGGAGCCGCCCAGGGTGACCACACCCTCCTTCACGTTCACCGTCAGGGGGCTGGTGAACGGCAGGTGGCCCAGCACGGTGGAGCGGATCTCCTCGGCGATCTCCTGGTCGGTGCGCAGGAACACCTTCAGCAGGTCACTGCGGCTGACGACGCCCTGCAACAGGCCGACCCCGTCCACCACCGGCAGCCGCTTGACGTGCCGGCGGGCCATGATGCGGGCCGCCTCGGCGAGGGTCGCGTCCGCGTGCACGGTGACGGCGGGCGTGCTCATCAGGTCGCCCGCGGTCACCCCGCCCGCCTTGACCCGGTCCGCGAGATCGCCCTCCTCGGTGTCCCGGAACTCCTCCTTGAGCAGCAGGTCCGCCTCGGAGACCACCCCGACGACCCGCCCCTCACCGGCCAGCACCGGCAGGGCGCTGACCTTCCACTCGTCCAGCAGGGAGACGATCTCCTTGAAGGGGGCCTCGCTGCCGACGGCGACGACGGTGTGCGTCATCACATCGCTGACTCGGTAAGGCGATTCAGTCATGTCCGCCTCCTTGGGTGCGGCCCGAGGTCCTCACGACCGTCAGGTCGAGGAAATGGGTGGAGCACGAGATGCACGGATCGTGATTGCGGATGGCCCGCTCGCACAGGTCCGTCAACTCGGCGTCATCGGGGTCGTGTTCGCTGATCGCCTGCTGGGCGAGCCGTCGCAGGTCGTCCTCGATCGCGCCCTGGTTCTGCGCGGTGGGCGGCACCAGCAGCGCGCTGGTCACCGTTCCGTCCGCGGCGAGTTGGTAGCGGTGGTAGAGCACTCCGCGCGGGGCCTCCGTCGCGCCGTGTCCGACTCCGGCGACCGGCGGGACCTCGACGTACGGACGCTCGGGCGGCTCGTAGGCGGCGATGATCCGCAGTGCCTCGGTCACCGCGTACAGCGTCTCCACGGCCCGCACCTGGATGGACCGGAACGGGTTGCGGCACACGGCGCCCGAGTACGGGTCGCCGAGTCCGGCCTCCACCGCGGCCTGGCGGGCGACCTCCGACAGCCGCGCCCCGCCGATCGCGAACCGGGCGAGGGAGCCGGTCAGATGGAGCCTGCCGTCCAGCCGGGAGTGCAGGGCGGTGGAGTGCGGCACATGGGTCTCGCGGACCCGCTCGGTGAAGTCCCGCACCGGGAAGGAGTCCCGGCTCCCGTCGGCGCGCAGCACGGTCGGGGTGCCGGACTCGATGGCGTACGTGTCCGGCGCGGCCAGCGCCAGCAGGTCCGCCTCGACGTGCGCGTCGGGGAAGTCGAAGCCGGACACCCAGCGCACGGTGGCCCACGCGTCGTCCAGTGCGCGCCGCAAGTCCTCGGTGAGCGCCCGCAGTTCGGTCCGGGACGGGGCCCGGTGGAAGCCGCCGAGCCGGACGTTCACCGGATGCACGGCCCGCCCGCCCAGCAGCTCCATCAGCGCGTTGCCCGCCTTCTTCAGCCGCAGTCCGCGCTCCACCTCCGCCCGGTGCGTGCGCGCCAGCTCGATCGCGCCCGCCCGGCCCAGGAAGTCGGGGGCGTGCAGCAGGTAGATGTGCAGGGACTGGCTCTCGATCCACTCCCCGCAGTACAGCAGCCTGCGCAGGTCCCGGATCACCGGGCCGACGTCCACCCCGCAGGCGTCCTCGATCGCCGCGCAGGCGCTCATCTGGTAGGCGACCGGGCAGATCCCGCAGACCCGGGCGGTGATGTCGGGCGGCTCGGTGTAGGACCGGCCGCGCAGCAGCGCCTCGAAGAACCTGGGCGGTTCGTAGATCTTCAGCCGCGCCTCGGTGACCGTGCCGTCGCGCACCCCGAGGTACAGCGCCCCCTCGCCCTCGACCCGGGACAGCGAGCCGACGTGCAGCACACGGGAGCCTCGATGCGTCATGACCTCAACTCCTCGTCGAAGGCGGGGGCGTTGAAGGTGTGCAGGAACCGCTCCACCGCGGCGTCGTCCATGCCGTCCCGGCGCAGCACCGGGATCAGCGCGGGCAGGTTCACCGACCCGGACGGGCCGAAGCAGCCGAAGCAGCCGCGCCGGTACGCCGGGCACAGCGCCCCGCAGCCCGCGTGCGTGACCGGGCCCAGGCAGGGGGTGCCGTGGGCGACGGTGACGCACACCGTGCCGCGCCGCTTGCACTCGAAGCAGACACTGTGGTTCGGCACGTCCGGCTTGCGGCCCGCCAGGAACGCGGTGATCACCTCGATGAGCTGCCGCCGGTCGATGGGGCAGCCGCGCAGCTCGAAGTCGACGCCCACATGGGCGGAGACGGGGGTGGAGGTGGCGAGCGTGGAGATGTACTCGGGGTGGGCGTAGACCACCCGCCGGTACTCGTCCACGTCGGCGTAGTTGCGCAGCGCCTGGATGCCGCCCGCCGTCGCGCAGGCGCCGATCGTCACCAGGTGACGGGAGTTGGCCCGGATCGCGCGGACCCGCTCGGCGTCCTCGGCGGTGGTCACCGAGCCCTCGACCAGCGACAGGTCGTAGGGGCCGGGAGCGACCGCGCTGGACGCCTCCAGGAAGTGCGCGATTTCCACCTCGCCCGCGAGCGCGAGGAGTTCGTCCTCGCAGTCCAGCAGGGTGAGCTGGCAGCCGTCGCAGGAGGCCAGCTTGAACACGGCGAGCGTGGGTGCCATCACAACTCCCTCACCGACAGCAGCGGTTCGGCCCGCTGCCAGTCCACGACCGGGCCGTCCCGGCACAGCAGCAGCGGCCCGAGCTGGCAGTGCCCGCAGTGACCGGTGGCGCAGCGCATGTTCCGCTCCAGCGAGACCCTGATCCGGTCCGGGGGCATGCCGCGGGCGACGAGTTCGCGGGCGGTGGCCCGGATCATCGGTTCCGGACCGCACACGAACCCCCAGGCGTCGGACGGCGTGAGGTGCGCCCGCCCGAGCAGATCGGTGACCAGGCCGACATCCCCGCGCCAGTCCTCGTCGGGCCGGTCCACGGTCACGCCGGTGTACGCGGTCCGCCAGCCGGCCACCTCCTCGCGGCCGATCAGATCGGCCGGGGTGCGCGCCCCGATCAGCACATTGACCCTGCCGTACGCTTCCGGTTCGGCCAGCGCGCGCAGGATCAGCGGCCTGAGCGGCGCGAGCCCGATCCCGCCCGCGACCACCACCACGTCCCGGCCCCGGGCCCGCTCCAGCTCCCAGCCCGTCCCGAACGGCCCGCGAATGCCGACCACTTCGGCGGTCCGCGCCTCGCACAGCCCCGCCGACACGGCGCCCACCGCCCTTACGGTGTGCGCCAGACCGCCCGTGGACTGCACGGAGCTCACCGAGACCGGGATCTCGCCGCGTCCGAAGCAGTGCACCATCGCGAACTGCCCCGGCGCGAAGTCGCCGAGCGCGTCCGCGACCGGCTCCAGGCGCAGCGTCACCGTGTCGGCGGTCTCCGGTCTGCGGGCGACCACGCGGTAGGGGACGGGGAGGTTCGTCATGGCGCGCCTCCGCCCGAGGCGGGGCCGTACAGGTCCAGCAGCCGGGTCCGGGCCGCGCGCAGCCGGTGGGCGAGCACCCGGCCGACCCAGTGCTCGACGGCCCGCCCGAAGGCGGTGTCGTCCTGGCACATCAGCCGGACGGCGACCGCGTCGAACTCGTAGGCGTGCACCGGCGTCACGGTCTGGGCGCCGAACTGCCAGACGTACGGCTCGTACAGCCAGGACCAGCCGACCAGGTCACCGGCGCCGAGGGTCTCGACGACCGGCGCGGGGCGCCCCGGAACATGCAGGTCGAGGGCGAGGGTGCCGTCCCGCAGGATCCAGAAGCGGTCGGCGCGCCCGCCCTCGTCGAACAGCCGGGCGCCCGGCGCGAACCGCACCTCGCGCCCGATGCGCAGCAGCCGGTCGCGGTGCTCGCCGGGCAGGGCGTGGTTCAGGCGCAGGGCCATCGAGGGAGACATCTCATGACTCCGTTCGGGGGTCGGCGGACGCGGTCGGGCCGGTGCCGGCCTCGGCGGCCAGCGCGGTCACTTCCTCCGTGATGTCGATGCCGACGGGGCACCAGGAGATACAGCGCCCGCAGCCGACACAGCCGGAGCTGTCGAACTGGTCGTGCCAGGTGGAGAGCTTGTGGGTGAGCCACTGCCGGTAGCGGCTGCGCGCCGAGGCGCGGACCGGGCCGCCGTGCAGGTAGGAGAAGTCCAGGTCGAAACAGGAGTCCCAGCGCTGCCAGCGCTCGGTGTGGTCGCCGGTGAGGTCGGTGACCTCCTCGGTGGTGACGCAGAAGCAGGTCGGGCAGACCATCGTGCAGTTCCCGCAGGTCAGACAGCGCTCGGCGACATCGTCCCAGCGCTCGGCGTCCGCACTTCCGGCGAGCAGCGCCCGGACGTCGACCGGGGGCAGGGCGCGCCCCATGCGGTCGCGTGCCGCGTCCACGGCGGCGTGCGCCGCCCGCTCGGTCCCCTCGTCCGCCGCGCTGTGCGGCAGCCGCGCCAGCAGTTCCCCGCCCGCCTCACTGCCGACCCGCACCAGGAACCGGCCGTCCACCTCGGTCAGCGCCAGGTCGTACCCGGGGTCGGCCGCCGGTCCGCCGCCCGTGGAGACACAGAAGCAGGTCGCGCCGGGCTCGGTGCACTCGGCGGCGATCAGGAAGGCACCGGTGCGCCTGCGCGCGTACCCGGTGTCCTCGTACCGCCCGCCGGTCAGCACCCGGTCCTGGATCGCGATGGCCCGCAGATCGCAGGGCCGCACGCCGAGGAAGGCGTACGAGGGGGCGGCGGGCTCGTCGGCGGTGAAGTCGACACCGCCGGAGGGCGTGCGATCCGCGCTCCACAGGCGTTGCCGGGCCGGGTGCAGGAAGTTCTTCCAGGACTGCGGGCCCGCGCTGTGCGCGAAGGCGGCCCCGTCCGTACGGCGCACCAGCCGGTAGCGCCCGGCGTCCAGTTCGACGCCCCAGCCGAAGGGCAGGTCGTCGGCCGACTCCAGCTCGGCGAGCACGACCGCCCCGTCCCGCACGGTCGGCCCGATCACCGTGCGCCCCTGCGCCACCAGCTCCGCCACCAGCGCGTTCAGGCCGTCGCGGTCCAGTACGGCAGGGCCTTGGGTGTCGGTCATGTCAGACCTCCTCGGGCGTGCGCCTCCACCGTCAGCTTCCGGCCCGCCAGTCTCGTACGGCAGAGGTCGACCGGCCCTGTTGACAGGCCGACCGGGGCACGGTCAGGGCAGAGGTTCCCCCAGTTCGCCCTCGACGGCGTCGGCCATGGCGCGGAGCACCTGCAGGGTCCGCCGGGCCTCGGTCTCGTCGATCTCGGTGATGGCGAAACCGACGTGCACGATGACGTACGACCCGACCCGCGCGCCCGGCGTGCAGTCCAGGCACACCTCGCGCCGGACGCCGCCGAAGTCGACGGTGGCCATGCGCAGGCCCGCGTCGTCGTGGATCTCCAGGACCCGCCCCGGAATGCCCAGGCACATCCGCGTTCACCCCTCTCCGGAGAGCCGGGCGGCGGCGATCGCGGCCTGGCCGTAGCTGATGCCGCCGTCCCCGACCGGGACCTGGCCGCCCACCAGGACCCGCAGGCCCTTCGCGCGCAGCCGGCGCCGCACCTCGGTGAGCAGGCGGCGGTTGACGAAGCAGCCACCGCCCAGGCAGACCGTGCGCGGGGCGCCGTCGGCCACGGCGCGTTCCACCAGGTCCGCGGTGACGATCGCCAGCGTCAGATGGAAGGCCGCCGCCAGCCGCCCCACCGGCTCCCCGGCCAGCCGCCTTGCCAGCAGATCGGCCAGCGTGGGCGCGGAGTCGTACACCCACAGCCCGCGCGCCCGCACGACGCGGTGGGCGAGCGGAACGGCGTGCGTGTCGCCCGCCGCCGCCTCCACCAGGACGGCCGCCTCGCCCTCGTAGCTGACCTCGTCGGCCAGGCCCAGCAGCGCGGCGACCGCGTCGAAGAGGCGTCCGGCGCTGGAGGCGCGCGGGCAGTTGACGTTCTGCGCGACCATCGCGCGGACGGCGGTGACCTCGTCCGGGGGGAGACGGTCGGTGAACGGGTCGACGAGCCAGGGATAGGGGCGCGGGGAGCCGAGCAGCTCGCCGCCGAGCAGGTGCCCGAGGGCGGTGCGGGAGGGATGGCGTACCGCCGCGTCCCCTCCGGGCAGGGGCGCGGTCGCGAACCTGCCGACGCGGCGGTAGCCCGTCAGATCGGCGACGAGGATCTCGCCGCCCCACAGCGTGCCGTCGTCGCCGAGCCCCAGCCCGTCGTAGGCCACGCCCACGAACGGGCCCCGCACCTGGTGCTCGGCCGCGCAGGCGGCCACGTGCGCGTGGTGGTGCTGCACGGGTATCAGGCGGGCCGGCTGGGCCTTCGCCCACTGCGTGGAGAGATAGCCGGGGTGCAGGTCGTGGGCGAGGACCTCCGGCTCGATGCCGCTGAGCCGCCGGAGGTGCGCGTAGGAGGCCAGGAACGCGTCGTAGGCCCGCTGGTCGGACAGGTCGCCGGTGTGCGGTCCGAGCAGCGCCCGGCCGTCGGCGGCCAGCGCGAAGGTGTGCTTGAGCTGTGCCCCGGCCCCCGCCACCGGCTGCCGGACGGCGAGCGGCAGCGCGGCCGGGGCCAGCCCGCGGGCCCGGCGGACCGTGATCCGGGTGCGCCCGGTGAACTGCGCCACCGAGTCGTCGTAGCGGCTGCGGATGGGCCGGTCGTGGGTGAGGAAGCCGTCCGCGATCCCGGCCAGCGAGCGCCTGGCCTCGGTGTCGTCGACGGCGATGGGCTCGTCGCTGAGGTTGCCGCTGGTCACCACGAGGGGGCGGGCCAGCTCGTCGAGGAGGAGGTGGTGCAGTCCGGTGGTGGGCAGGAACAGGCCCACCCGGTGCAGCCCCGGATGCACCTGCGGCGCGAGCATGCCCTTGCCGCTGCGGCGGTTGCGGGCGAGCAGCACCACCGGGCGCTCGGGGGAGAGCAGTTCCGTCTGCTCGGTGGCGCTGACCGTCGCCAGCCGCAGCGCCGTCACCAGGTCGGGGACCATCACGGCGAACGGTTTCGCCGGCCGCCGCTTGCGGCGGCGCAGTTCCGTCACGGCGTGCGCGTCGCCCGCGTCGCACACCAACTGGTAGCCGCCCAGCCCCTTCAGCGCGACGATGCCGCCGTCGGCCACGCACTTCACCGCCGCCCGCAGCGCCTCCTCGCCGCGCAGGTCGTCCCAGGCGAGCCGGGGCCCGCAGACGGGGCAGGCGACGGGCTCGGCGTGGAAGCGCCGGTCGCCGGGGTCGGCGTACTCCGCCGCGCAACTGGGGCAGAGCGGGAAGCGGCGCATCGTGGTGCGGGTCCGGTCGTAGGGGAGGTCCTCGATGATCGTGGCGCGCGGGCCGCAGTCGGTGCAGTTGATGAAGGGGTAGCGGAAGCGCCGGTCGCGCGGGTCGCGCAGCTCGCGCAGACAGGCCGGGCACAGGGCGGCGTCGGGCGGGATCTCGCGGGCGGCCGGTTCGGGGGAACCGGGTGCGCTGGCGCGCACCTCGAAGCCCCTGCCGTACGCCCGTTCCGCCGCGCCCGGTGTCAGCCGCACCCGGCGCACCCGCGCCAGCGGCGGCGCGGCGTCGCGCAGCCGGGAGGCGAACTCCTCGATCCCGGCGGCCGGCCCGGCGATCTCCCCCTCCACGTGCCCGTTGACATTGGCCACCCACCCGTCCAGCCCGAGCGCGCACGCGGTCCGGTGCACGAACGGCCGGAACCCGACGCCCTGGACGACGCCGTCGACACGGAAGTGCAGGGCGGGGGTCACGACGGCCTCCGGCGGGCGGCCCCGCGCCCGGCGTCCGCGATCTCGCTCTCCACGGCCGCCACCAGCTCCGGTACGGCCGCGGCGACGGCGGGGGACAGGCCGGTGCCGAAGTCGCTGTCGGCGCCCTCCACGGCGTAGACGACCAGCCGTTGCGGCAGCAGGCCCAGCAGGCGGGCGAGTTCGACCGCCTCGCCGAGGCCGAGGCCGTGCGAACTGGTCGCCGACGGGCCCGGCAGGCGGCCGGCGTCGAGGGCGAGGCGGTGCACCCTGCCTGGGGTCGAGGGGTGCGCGTGGGCCGCGTCCACGACCACGGCCAGCCCGGCGCCCTCCCACAGGCCGATCAGCCGCCCGGGGTCGCCGTCGCAGGTGGCCAGCACGGTGTGCCGCGCGAGCGGCCGCTCCCGGAGCCGGTCGATCACCGCCCAGCCCACGCCGTCGTCGCGCCGGAAGTCGTTCCCGACGCCGATCACGGCGGTACGCGCACTCCTGCCCATGGCTCCACCTTGGTCCGGGTCCGCCCCGCCCCAAAGGGGCCGAAGGACCCACCTGCCGGGGCCGGTGCGCCCTCTACGAGGGCACCACGGCGACCGGGCAGCGCGCATGCCAGACCAGCGCGAGTGCCGTAGTCCCGGAGCGGCGGCCTACGACCGCGAGGCCCGTCTCCCCGGCGGCGTGGGCGAGCCCCTCCGCCGCGGGGAGCAGCACCACGTCCTCCAGGACCTCGACGTCCGGATACTTCTCGCGCCAGGGCCGCAACGCGTCGGACAGCAACTGGACCTCGTAGTCCTCCCAGGTCGCGCGGGTCGCCTCGGGCACGGGCCAGGGCAGGCAGACCCGGTTCGAGGGCAGCCGCCAGGCGTGCAGCGCGTGCAGCACGGTGCGGTAGCGGCGCGCCGCGCGGAAGGCGAAGTCCAGCGCGTCGACCGCGGGGTCCCGGGCGTCGACGCCGACGACCACGCGGTCGGGACGCCGCGCCGGGTCGGTGGTGCAGGGCACCAGGACCACCGGGCCGTCCGCCGTCGCCGCCAGCGCCGCCGCGGTCGCTCCCACGGCGACCGGAGAGCGTCCGCGCACCCCGACGACCAGCAGCTCACCCCGGGCGCCGGCGGTCCGCAGGGCGGCCACCGGGGGTCCGGTGAGAGTTTCGCCACGGGCCGTCAGACCGGGGTGCCGGTCGAGGAGTTCGGCCACCACGTCGTCGGCCGCCGCTTCGGCGCACGTCACATGCACCACCCGCACCGGCACCCCGCGCAGTACTGCCTCGCCCGCGGCCCACTCGGCCGCCGTACGGCTCGGGGCCGACCCGTCGACCCCGGTGATGATCTCTCGCTCCATGGTCTGCCGCCTCCCGGCCGGGGAACCCGACGCCCCGACAGGTCCAGCCTCATCGCCCCGCCCGTCCCGCGGCAGGGGCCGAACGGACCCCGCCGCGGCGCCCTGCGGCCCATGCGGGAGTGCGGCACCCGGGGTGAAGCTGGACAGGAGAAGCAGGCCGAGCACGGGAGGTGCGCGCCATGCTGTTGCCCGTCGTCGCCGGAGTCGACGGTTCCGCCGAGAGTCTCGCCGCCGCTGAATGGGGCGCCCGGGAGGCGGTCCGCCGGGGGCGGCCCCTGCGTCTCCTCCACGCCCGCGCCTGGCACCCCGGCCAGGAGGCCGGCAGCCATCTGGCCACCGCCGCCCAGCGGCACCTGGCCCGGCGCACCCTGCGCGAGGCCGAGGAGCGCGTCAGCCGCACCAACCCCGCCGTCACCCTGAAGGACGAGCAGGTCGACGGCCCCGCCACCACCGCCCTGCTGCGCGCCGCCGACGGGGCCGAACTGCTGGTCCTCGGCTCCCGCGGCCTGAGCGGCTTCGCCGGGTTCCTGGTCGGCTCGGTCGCCCTCGGCGTGGTCGCGCGCGCCACCCGTCCCGTGGTCCTCGTCCGGGCCGGTGAGGAGGCCGCCGACGAGCACCTCCCGGCGGCGGACGGCAGCCCGTCCGTGCGCACCGGCTACCGCGACGTCGTCCTCGGTCTCGACCTGGGCGACCCCAGCGACGAGGTCATCCGCTTCGCCTTCGAGGCCGCCGCGCTGCGCGGCGCCCGTCTGAAGGTCGTGCACGCCTGGCAGCCCGCCTCCCCGCTCGGCGGCCTCGGCCCCGGTGAGATCGGACTGGCCGAGCGGCCGCGGCAGGCCGAGGAGTGGCGGGGCTTCCTGACCGCCGTGCTCCAGGTGTGGCGCGAGAAGTTCCCGGACGTCGAGGTCGTCGAGCGGGTCACCGCCGGACGCGCCCGCTCCGCGCTGGTGCGGGCCGCCTCCGGGGCGAGCCTGCTGGTCGTGGGACGCCGCACCACGGAGCGTCCCGCGGGACCGCGCACGGGACCCGTGACGCACGCCGCCATCCAGCACGCCGGCTGCCCCGTGGCCGTCGTACCCCACGAATGAGAGGCCGATCGACGATGACCGCGCCGACCAAGTACGTGTACGCATTCTCCGAGGGCAGCCGGGACATGGCCGACCTGCTCGGCGGCAAGGGCGCCGGGCTCGCCGAGATGACCCGGCTCGGACTGCCGGTGCCGCCCGGCTTCACCGTCACCACCGAGGCCTGCAAGGTCTACCTCGCCACCGGCGAGGAGCCCGACGAGCTCGGCGTGGAGGTGGCTCGCGCGCTGGCCGACCTGGAACGCGCCATGGGCCGCTCGCTCGGCGCCCCCGAGGACCCGCTGCTGGTGTCCGTGCGCTCCGGCGCCCGCTTCTCCATGCCCGGCATGATGGAGACCATCCTCGACATCGGGCTCAACGACGATTCCGTCACCGGCCTCGCGAAGGCGTCCGGGCAGGAGCGGTTCGCCTGGGACTCCTACCGCAGGCTCGTGCAGATGTTCGGCCGGACCGTGATGGGCGTGGACGGCGACCTGTTCGAACAGGCCATCAGCGACCACATGGCCCAGCGCCACGTCGCCACCGATCATGAGCTGGACACCACCGAACTCGTCAAGCTCACCGACGACTTCAAGGCGATCATCCGCGAGGCCACGGGTGAGGAGTTCCCGCAGGACCCCGCCGACCAGCTGGCCCGCGCCATCCGCGCCGTCTTCGACTCCTGGAACGGCGAACGCGCCCACGTCTACCGGCGCCGCGAACACATCCCCGAGGACCTCGGCACCGCCGTCAACATCCAGGCGATGGTCTTCGGCAACCTTGGAGGCGACTCCGGCACCGGAGTCGCCTTCACCCGCGACCCCGCCACCGGCGAGAGCGGCGTCTACGGCGACTACCTGCCCGACGCCCAGGGCGAGGACGTCGTCTCCGGCGTCCGCGACGCCCTGCCGCTGACCGAACTGGAGCACCTCGACCCGCGCGCGTACGCCGCACTCGGCGGCCATCTGCGCACCCTGGAGAACCACTACCGCGACCTGTGCGACGTGGAGTTCACCGTGGAGCGCGGCAAGCTGTGGATCCTGCAGACCCGCGTCGGCAAGCGCACCGCCGAAGCCGCCTTCCGCATCGCCCACGACCTCGGCGAGGAGGGCACGATCAGCGCCGACGAGGCCCTGATGCGGGTCGACGGCGCCGAACTGACCCGCCTGATGTTCCCCCGCTTCGACACCGCCGGGGCCGCCGAACCGATCGCCCACGGCGTGCCCGCATCCCCCGGCGCGGCCGTCGGCGTCGCCGTCTTCGACTCCGCCGAGGCCGTACGGCGCGCCGCGGCCGGGGAGAGGACGGTGCTGGTGCGCCGTGAGACCACCCCCGACGACCTGCCCGGCATGATCGCCGCCGAGGCCGTGCTGACCAGCCGGGGCGGCAAGACCAGCCACGCCGCCGTGGTCGCCCGCGGCATGGGCAAGGTCTGTGTGTGCGGCGCCGAGTCCCTCGCCGTCGACCCGGCCGCCCGCCGGTTCACCGCCCCGGACGGCACCGTCGTCACCGAGGGCGACACCCTCTCCGTCGACGGCACCGCCGGCACCGTCCACCTGGGCGAGCTGCCGCTGACCGCCTCCGACGTGGGCCGCGCACTGCAGTCGGGCACCTCCACCGGGGCGCTCACCGACGCGGTGCTGGGCGCACTGCGGCACGCCGACTCTTTGCGCCGCCTGGAGGTGCGGGCCAACGCCGACACCCCCGAGGACGCCGCCCGCGCCCGCGCGCTCGGCGCCCAGGGCATCGGCCTGTGCCGTACCGAGCACATGTTCCTCGGCGAGCGCAGGGCGCTGGTGGAGGCGATGATCCTCGCCGACGACGACACCGCCCGCGAACAGGCGCTGGCCGCGCTGCTGCCGCTCCAGCGGGAGGACTTCACCGGAATCCTGGAGGCGATGGACGGGCTGCCGGTCACGATCCGGCTGCTGGACCCGCCGCTGCACGAGTTCCTGCCCGACCGCACCGAACTGGCGCTGAGGATCGCGGCCGCCGAGGACCCGGACCCGCGTGACCGGGCCCTGCTCAAGGCCGTGGAGCGGATGGACGAGCAGAACCCCATGCTGGGCCTGCGCGGCGTCCGCCTCGGTCTGGCCGTGCCCGGCCTCACCGCCATGCAGGTACGGGCCGTCGCCGAGGCCGTCACCGCCCGGCTGCGCGCCGGGGGCGACCCGCGCGCCGAGATCATGATCCCCCTCGTCGGCACCGTCGAGGAGCTGCGGCTGGCCCGCACCGAGGTGGAACGGGTCCTCGCCGAGGTCGCCGAGGAGACCGGCACCCCCTTCGACTGCCCGATCGGCACGATGATCGAGCTGCCGCGCGCCGCGCTCACCGCGGACCGGATCGCGGAGGCCGCCGACTTCTTCTCCTTCGGCACCAACGACCTCACCCAGACCACCTGGGGCCTGTCCCGCGACGACGCGGAGGCATCCTTCTTCCCGCTCTACCTGGACCAGGGCGTCTTCGATGTCTCGCCGTTCGAGACGATCGACCAGGACGGCGTGGGCCGGCTGGTGGAGATCGCCGCGGCGGCCGGACGCGCCGCCAACCCCGATCTGGAGACCGGGGTCTGCGGCGAGCACGGCGGCGACCCGGCGTCCATCCACTTCTTCCACCGGGTCGGCCTGGACTACGTCTCCTGCTCGCCGTTCCGGATCCCGGCGGCCCGTCTGGAGGCGGGACGCGCGGCCCTGATCGGCCGGGCGGAGGGCAGCGACAGCAGGTGAGGACTCTCAGGGTTCCCTGCGGTCCCCCTTCGGCCGCCCCCGCTGGTCCGGGGTCCCGTGCGGGGGCGGGCTGAAGGGGTGCGCCGAGGCCGCCGGGGACACCGGGGAGCCCCGCCGTCCCTCGCCCTGCTCGGGGCGCAGTGCGCCGGGGTCGCCGGAGGTCGGTTCGGCCCCGGCCCGGAGCTGGTCCAGACGGGTGGTCAGCACCTCGGTCACCGGCAGACGGTCGGCGTGGGTGCGCTCGTAGGCCAGCAACTCCTCCACCTCGGCCGTGGAGAGCGACCGTACGCGGCTCTGCAGACCGCCGATGGGCAGGTGGTCGTAGTCGGGCAGCGGCAGGGCGTCACGGGCGGGGTCGGTCATGATGCTCACTTCCCAGGGGATCGGGTCACAGGTCCGGGCCTCAGGTCGCGCCCGGGCCGCCACTGCCGAACGAGCCGCCACGGCCGTCGTCCCAGCGCGGCCGTTCCTTCGACGTACTCGGCCGGCTGCTGTGCGAGCCGAGTTCGTGCGGGGTCATACGCCGGTCGCCCTGAGGCATCTCGTTCGTCTCCCGCACCTCCCTCTCCTCGCGCACCGGCCCGCTCTCCGGCACCCGGGGCTGGTCCGCGCGCCGGGGCGGGCCCGGCTCGCGGCGGCGTACGCGGATGCCCAGGACGAAGGCCCCGATCAGCACCGCCACCACGACCAAGCCCGCGATGATCAGTCCGACACCAGGTGCGCCGCTGTCCGCGGCGATGTTCAGCCAGGTCGTATTCATGCGGCCGCGAGTACCCCGGCCGCCTCGGGTGAACCGGGGGTTCCGGGTGTTTGGTGCCCCGCACCCCGGCTACCCGCACTGTGTGACCACGACATCGCAGCAGCAGCTCTTCCAGTACCTGGAGGACCGCTTCTCGTGCGCCCAGGCGTGCACGGTATGTGCGCGAGCCTGCGCGCTGCGCGCGAGCATGGCGGCCTCGGACGGGACGGCGGAGGAGGAACTCGTACGGCGCAAGGGCATCATGTGCGCGGAGGTGTGCGACGCCACCTGCCGGGTGCTGTCCGAATACGGCCTCACCGACGAGGACGGCATCCGGGTCCAACTGGAGTGGTGCCGCACCGTCTGCCTGGAATGCGCCAACGCCTTCGACGGGCAGCCCGGCGCGGAGGACGGCGCGAAGGCGTGCCGGGAGTGCGCACAGGCGTGCACGGACTTCCTGGCGACGCTGGACTGACCCCGGGTACGGACGCCCACGGGCATTCCCTATTACTGAAACGCGTTCTACCGTGTGCGCCGACAGGACCGGCCGAACGGAACCTGGAGGCGCCGTGCATCTGGACCAGACGCCCGAGCAGCACCGGCTGCGCACCGAACTGCGCGCCTACTTCGCCGAGTTGGTGCCCGACGACGCACGCGGCCGGCACACCGGGCCGGCCGCCCAGAAGCGGTTCTACCGGGAGACCATCCGCCGCCTGGGCGCGGACCGCTGGCTCGGCGTCGGCTGGCCGAAGGAGTACGGCGGACGCGGCCTGAGCGCGATGGACCAGTTCATCTTCTTCGACGAGGCCGCCCAGGCGGGCGTACCGCTGCCGCTGATGGCGCTGAACACCGTCGGCCCGACGATCATGCAGTTCGGCACCGAGGAGCAGAAGGAGTACTTCCTGCCCCGGATCCTGTCCGGCGAGATCGACTTCGCCATCGGCTACAGCGAGCCCGACGCCGGCACCGATCTCGCCGCCCTGCGCACCCGCGCGGTGCGCGACGGCGACGAGTACGTCGTCAACGGGCAGAAGATCTGGACCACCAACGGCGACACCGCCGACTGGGTCTGGCTCGCCGTGCGCACCGACCCGGGCGCCCCCGCCCACAAGGGCATCACCATGCTCCTGGTCCCCACCAGCGACCCCGGCTACTCCTGCACCCTGATCAACACCCTCGCCGGGCACGACACCACCGCCAGCTACTACGAGAACGTCCGCGTCCCCGTCTCCCGCCGCGTCGGCTCCGAGAACCAGGGCTGGCGGCTGATCACCAACCAGCTCAACCACGAACGCGTCACCCTCGCCGCCCACGGCACCATGGCCATCCGCGCCCTGCACGACGTCCAGCGCTGGGCGGCGGAGACCAAGCTCGCCGACGGCCGCCGCGTCATCGACCTGCCCTGGGTCCGCCGTCTGCTGGCCCGCACCCACGCCCGCCTGGACGCCCTCAAGCTCCTCAACTGGCAGATGGTGCAGGCCGTCCAGGACGGCACCCTCACCCCGCAGGACGCCTCGGCCGTCAAGGTCTACGGCTCCGAGGCCCGCCGCGACGCCTACGCCGCGCTCATGGAGATCGTCGCCGCACCCGGCGCGCTCAAGGAGGGCTCGGCGGGCGCGGTCCTGCACGGCGAGCTGGAGCGCGGCTACCGCTCCGCCGTCATCTTCACCTTCGGCGGCGGCAACAACGAGATCCAGCGGGAAATCATCTCCTGGATCGGTCTGGGGATGCCGCGCGTCCGGCGTTAGCCTGCCGACATGGGAGATCCCGGGCTCTTCACACCGCACTCCGTCACCTGGCAGATGCACGGCGACCCCATGATGTGGATCGCCGGTGTCCGCGCCCTCTACCTCCAGGCCCTGCACCCACGGGCGGTCCGCGGCGTCCTGCAGAACTCCGACTTCCGCCACGACGCCTGGGGCCGCCTGATGCGCACCGCGAACTTCGTCGGCACCATCTCCTACGGCACCACCGAGGCCGCCGAGAAGGCCGGCGCCCGCGTCCGGAAGATCCACTCCAAGCTGACCGCGACCGACCCCGACACCGGCGAGGAGTACCCCGTCGACGAACCCGCGCTGCTGCTGTGGGTGCACTGCGCCGAGATCGACTCCTACCTCACCGTCGCGCGCCGCTCGGGGCTCCGGCTCACCGACGCCGAGGCCGACCGGTACATCCGCGAACACCGCGCAAGCGCCCGCCTGGTGGGCCTCGACCCGGACACCGTCCCCGCCGACCGGGCCGAGATGGCGGCCTACTTCGAGAAGGTGCGCCCCGAACTCGCCGCCGGACCCGAGGCACGAGAGGTCGACGACTTCCTGCTCCGCCCGCCCACACCCCGGCTCCTGGTCTCGGCGCGCGCACTGGTGTGGCGGCGCGTGGCCGGGCTGGCGTACGCCGCGCTGCCCCCGTACGCCCACGAGCTGTACGGCAGACCGGCCCCCGAACCGGCGGTCGTGGACCGGCGATTGCGGGCCGCGGGCCGTCTTCTGCGGGCCGTTCCGGACCGGCTGCGCTGGCAACTGCCGCCCAAACACATCATCCGGGCGATGGAACGGCTCGGACCCGGCTCGCGTCCCGCACGGTACAAACTCGGACGATAGCTCGCCATACTGGACGAGCCAGGGCATGGCGGGGGAGGACCACGGCGACGGGGGCGACGCGGGTGGGGGAGAGCAGGCTGATCCAGGGCCGGTACCGGCTGCTGGACCTGATCGGGCGCGGCGGCATGGGCGAGGTGTGGCGATCCCGCGACGAATCGCTCGGCCGGCACGTCGCCGTGAAATGTCTCAAGCCGCTCAACCCGGGCCACGACCACTCCTTCACCCGCGTCCTGCGGGAACGGTTCCGCCGCGAGGCCCGCGTCGCCGCCGCGCTCCAGCACCGCGGCATCACCGTCGTGCACGACTTCGGCGAGTCCGACGGCGTCCTCTACCTCGTCATGGAGCTGCTGGAGGGCCGCAACCTCAGTCAGCTGCTGGAGGACAACAGGCACCATCCGCTGCCCGTGCCCGCGGTCCTCGACATCGCCGACCAGGTCGCCGCCGCCCTCGCCTACACCCACCAGCAGGGCATCGTGCACCGCGACCTGAAACCCGCGAACATCGTGCGGCTGACCGACGGCACCGTGAAGATCTGCGACTTCGGCATCGCCCGCCTCGGCGCCGACATCGGCTTCACCTCCCGCCTCACCGGCACCGGCATCGCCATGGGCACCCCGCACTACATGTCCCCCGAGCAGATCGGCGGCGACGAGGTCGACCAGCGCAGCGACCTGTACTCGCTGGGCTGTGTGCTCTACGAACTCGCCACCGGCGTACCGCCCTTCGACCTCGACGACGCCTGGGCGGTGCTCGTCGGCCACCGCGACACCCCGCCCCGCCCGCCCCGCGAACACCGCGCCGAACTCCCGGAGTTCCTGGAGCGGATCATCCTGCACCTGCTCGCCAAACGCCCCGAGGACCGCCCCTACGACGCCCGCGAGGTGGGCCGCCGCATCGCCCTCGGCCGCGGCACACCCGCGTACGTGCCGACCGTCCTCACCCCCCGCCCGGACCCGGTCCCGCCGGACCCGTCCGGAGGCGAGGCCCGGCTGCCGTCCTGGACCCGGGGCATGACCACCGGCCACAAGGCCACCGGCGCCGGACTGCGCGGCACACCCCCGGACGCCGGGGCCGCACTGACCGGGGAGTGGATCCCGCGCCCG
>NZ_FLSP01000062.1 GCF_900091315.1 Streptomyces sp. DI166 | reverse complement strand
AGCGGCGGGCGGTCTTGCGGGGCGTCGGCGTCGGCGCGGACGCGGTCATGGACAGGCGCGGGGCGGTGCGCGGCGCAACGATCGGAGCCGGTGTGTCCGGGTGCCAAGCGCTCGGATTCGCCGTGACTCGGCTGCGTGGATCGGTGTCCCACGCGACGAC
Source organism: Streptomyces sp. DI166 (assembly GCF_900091315.1). Classification (GTDB taxonomy): domain Bacteria; phylum Actinomycetota; class Actinomycetes; order Streptomycetales; family Streptomycetaceae; genus Streptomyces; species Streptomyces fuscus. Next base: position 52,059 of record NZ_FLSP01000062.1, on the reverse strand, counting down.
GGGCCCGCGGTCGTACGCCTGCAGGGCGATCACCTCGATGCCGTGCGGGTGCAGGACGTACGCCCACTCCAGGTCGCCGGTGCCGTCCTGCGTGATCAGCTCACGTGCGGCCGGGCTGCCGTCCGCATTGATCACGTTGGTCATCTGACGGCTGGGGTATTCATCGCAGCCGGTCAGGGAGCGGCGCAGGGCGGCGGGAGCGCAGTCGAGGAGGTCGGTGCCCAGCTCGTCCCAACCGTGTCCCACGTCGTCGATCAAGTGGCGGGCCATGGCCTCCAGGTCGCTGGCGAACCGGTGCTGGTAGGCGGCCGGGAGCAGCGGGAGCTTGTTGTCGGGGTAGCCGTCGAAGCGGACGTATATGCCGGCGTAGCCGTCGGCGGTGGGGCGGGCTATGACAGAGCGGGTGGACAGGTCGGTCTCCTGAAGTGAGGGTGTCAGTGCGCGCGGGGACGCGTCGGCACTGCCGCGATGGGCGACGGCGTGGGGCCGGGCGGCGCAGTGTGCGCGGTGGTCTTCGGCGGGATACTGGCCGGGATCGGCCGGTCGGGCGCCCGCAGGCTGGCGGTGTCACGGAACCGCGTGCGGGGGTCGGTTGCCCACGCGACGACCGGACCGCGTGCCGCGCTGGGCGCGCTGATCACTTCGATCCCTTGAGGGTGGAGGACGTAGCCCCAGCTCAGCTGGGACGCCGTTCGCTCGGTCCAGGTGAACGGGGGCAACGTCGGGTGCGCCGGATACCGGCGGCCGGGTTCGTTACGCCCGCCGGCCAGGTGCTCGCGCAGCGCATCGGGTGCGCCTTCCAGGAGGTCGGTGCCCAGGATGGACCAGCCCTCCGGCGCCTCGTCGATGAGGTACGCGGTCAAAGCGTCGGTGTCCCCGGCGAAGCGATGCTTGTGTGCGGCGAGCAGCAGGGGCAGGTGATGGCTGGGGTAGCCGTCCCAGTGGACGTACGTGCCGACGTATCCGGTGCCGGTGGGCCGGGCGATGACAGAGCGAGTGGACAGAGGATCTTCCTGTCGTGGGCGGGGTCAGCGGGCGGATCGGCGCGCGGGCCCAGGCGGCGTGACAGGAGCCGCCGGTACGGCCCGCGGGGGCTGCGCGGATGCCGATCGGTTCGTTCGCCGGTAGATGCTGGCCAGATGGTCCTCGCTCAAGTAGGCGAGTCGATCACCGAGTGCTGACAGCTCCTCGGCGTGCTGGCGGTAGCGAACGGCGATGCCTGGTTCCTGGTTGTGGTCGCACCATTCGGCCGCGGTCTCCAGGAACGTGTGCAGCTCGGCGAGGCCACTGCGTCCGTCGCCGAGGACGGCCTGCGCAACGGTGTTCAACTCGGCTGCTGTGCGTGCCCGGTAGAGCTGACGGGTCCAGTCGATGATGCTCTTACCAGCCTCTTCGTCGGGGAGCGAGGTGCTGAACTCCCTGGCGTCGTGGGCGGCCCAGCGATGCAGGTCGTCGGCGGTCGGCCGGTCGTCCCGATGGGCGGTGATCTGCTCGATGGTGCGGCCGACGTTGTCGTACAGCTCGAAGTCGGGGTGTGGCAGGGACAAGGGGCTCCTCCGGTCGGCTACGTGCGGTCCGTCGGCGCGGAGCCGACGGGTGGGCCGGAGGCGTCGGTGCGGGCGCACGTGTAGCCGATCAGGCGGGACGGGGCGGCCTTCGCGGGCACGGTGGCGGCGTCGGAGCAGACGAACGTGTACGTCACCGACGTGCGCGGGATGCCGTGGAGCCAGGCGTTGTCGTCCTTGCCAGGGTTGATCTGCAGCCCGGAGTGCGCGACGGCGTCAGTCTGCGTGTGGGTGTGGGCGAACAGCACCAGTGTGCCGCCGTCGCTGGTCTTCAGCGCGTAGGCGTCCTTGAACCGGTTGGTGCCGCCGGCGAAGACCGTGGTGCCCAGCTTCCCGAACTTGCGGGTGGTCTCGTCGTGGACCTTGATCTGCTGCTGGCTGGCCTTGGTCGGGTCGAAGACCTTGGTGCCAGTGTTCGTCCCGCCGGTCGCGAAGTTGTCGATCACCGCGGTGCGCAGCAGGTTGGCGTCGGCCGCCAGCTCCTTATTGCCGGTGGCGGCGACCGCGGTGGCGTAGCCGTCCTTGTCGAGGGCGATGTCCGGGAGCGTCGCGCCGGCGAGGCCGACGACGGAGACCAGCTCCCACCGCTTGTCCTTCGGCTGCTCGGCGAAGACGGCGATGCGGCTCGGGTCCTTGCCCTTCTCACCGGAGAGCGCGGCGGCGAACCAGCGGTTCTGGCCGGTGGTGAAGCGCGGGATGTACAGCTTGGCGCTGGAGGTGTCGTACGACCAGGGCTTGTACGGCTTGCGGTCGGCCTTGGGCAGGCCCTCGGTCTCGGTGTAGTCGGAGACGGACATCGCGTACATGGGCCCGTCCTCGACGGTGTCGAGCAGGGTCCGGTCACGCTGCGCGTTGGCCTCGTTGTTGATCTTCGAGTAGTTGGCGATGACGGCGCGGGCCTGCGCGTCACTGAGCGCGGGCACCGGCTTCGGCGCGGCGGGCGCGGTGGGGCCCTTCTTCGCGGACGGTACGTCGTCGCTGCTGCAGGCGGCGGCCCCGGCGAGCAGCGCGGCACAGACGAGCAGGGGAAGGACACGGCGGGTGGTGTGGATGGGTGTGCTCCAGGGTCTTGGTCGGGAAGGGATCAGCGGCTGCGGGAGATCGCAGGGCCGGGCGGGGTGACAGGGATCGTGCTCGTCGTGCTGAGGCTGCGGCTCGGCGTCGGCGCAGCGCCGAGCCGGTCGGCCTGCTGATGGAGCCGACCGCCGGCCTGGTTCAGCCGCCTGCGCGTGCTGTCGATCCGGGCGTGCAGCTGGGAGCGCTCGGACGCGATGGCCGTGGTGCGCTGCGCGGAGCGGGGAAGAGAGCCGAGCTGGTGGAGGGCGCCGGCATGGGCGACGGCTTCGCCGAGGTCGGCCAGGGCGTGCCCCAGGGTGCCCACCGTGCGCGTGAGCTGGGCGACCGTACGGCGGGTGATGTCGGATTCCGGGTCGCGCCCGCGTCGCACGGTGCGCGCGGCGAAGGCTGCCGCGGTGGTGAGGTGGGTGATCAGTCCGGCGACGTCGCGAGTCCGGTCATCGAGGTCATCGAGGTTGTCGGCGCCGGAGTGCACCGAGTCGGTGAGCGGCAGCTCGTCGGCCGCACTGTGGATGCGCTCGGCCAGCGAGTGCAGCTGGCTGACCTGGTCGTAAGGGAAGGGCAGATGGACTCCTGGAAGTGTGCGACGGGTGCCGGTACGGTCAGCGGGTTCGGGTGCCGGGACGTCCGGCCCGCGGTACCGCAGCAGCGGGTGTCCCTGCGGGCGGGTGAGGCTCTCAGTACCGCGTCGGGAGCGCCGAAGGGGTGCGTGCCGCCGAGGAGGGAGGGGGTGCCGTCGAGTTCGTCGAGCCACTTGAGGAGCTTGGGCAGGTTCTTGTCGGGCCCGTACGCGAGGTAGGTGCCGTCGGCGCTGTCGCAGCCGAACCACTCGGCGATCCTCAGACGGGACCGGGAGTTGACGCGGCCCATGTGCACGCCCTTGCCGCGGGCCTTTGCCTCGCGGGCCAGCCGTTCGGCGACCGGGCCGAGTTTCCACTCGGTCGATCCGGCCAGGAACAGGACGTCGAAGCTGTCCCAGGGCAGCAGCCCGGGTTGATCGCAGCCGTCCTGCGCCGCGAAGGCAGCGGGGACGCCCAGCTCACGAATGCGGGCCAGCCACGGCAGCGACTCGGTGAGCGTGCCGGTGGCGTCGAACGGCTGGTCCGGGGCGAGCGCCCACAGACAGCGATCCGGCCCGTACCTCTCGACGGTCCGCGACAGCCAGGCGAACCACGCCTCGGCGCCGGGCCAGTAGCGGCCCTTGCCGTCGCTGCCGAACTTGGAGTTGTCGCAGGCGTACAGGACGCCCTCGGGGATGCGGCTGCCTTGCGCCGGGGTGGTCATACAGCCGAGGCGTCCCGCGCTCATCGCGGCCCGTATGTCAGGCCCCGAGGGAGTGCCGAGGTAGCGCACGGTGCACCTCCCCGGCGCCGCCGCCGCAGACCGTCCGGGCGACGGAGCGGTCAGCGGTGATGGCTGCGGACGGCCGTGGGCAGCGCGGGCGGCAGCACAGCGGTCGTGGTCGGTGTGGCGCGGCGTAGGTTCACGCCGATGCCCTGCTCGGCGAGGCGGCGGGCCACCGACTGGATCCGCAGAGCGCGGCCGTCCTCGCCGTACGCTTCGGGAAGCAGGAACGCCGCCTGGCGCGGGTGGGAAAGCCGTGGGCGTACAGCGTCATCCGCGCCTCTTTCGGCACGCTCGCGTACGGAGTCCCGAGCGCTCCGTCGGCATACCAGGTCAGCGTCACCACCTGGGCGACGTGCGGCGGAGCCGGGCGGTGAGGCGGCTCGGGCTCCTCTGCGGCGTTGCGGCGGACGGCCTTGAGGGCTCGCTCATAGCGGGGCAGCAGGCGACGCTCGACCTGGTCCGCGGCCCGACGGGGGTCGTTGGAGACGGTAATGCCGTTCGGCTCGTCGACGCCGTCGAAGTGGTGTGCCTTGAGGCGGTCTTCGTCCGGGACGAGCGGGGCGACGACGAACTGGTGCGGATGGCGCGGTCGGTCGATGACGAGCAGGCGCTGGCCCTCCAGGGTGTTCAGGACGGAGCAGCGGGAGAGGGCGAATTCGTTGACCACCCAACTGACATGGCCGACGTCCCAGAGCTGCTCGGCAATGAGGTACTGGTCCTCGTGCGCGACGCGGCCGTGGTACTCGTGGCTCCAGAGGCCGGGCAGGAGGAAGGCCAGGTCGGTGGCGAAGGTGTTCAGGTGGGTGCGCGCTGGGGGCATGGGTTCCCGGTGGTGAGGGCTGAAACGTCGCAGGTGGCAGCCGGTATGGTCGGAAATCTTGGGGTCAGTGCATACGGGCGTCGGTGTCGAAGAGCGCCAGCTCGTGGGGGTGCAGGAGGTGCTGCACGATGAAGCTGCGGCCCGCGACTTTCCAGAGCCCTCTGCCGCGGTTGAGGTGGGAGATTGCGTCGGCTTCCACCGACGTGAGGCCCAACAGGGCTGCGGCGGCGTGGAGTTGGTCCGTTTCTTGCCGGTAGATGATGCGGGTGGAGCAGTCGGCGAGCAGACCTTCGGCGAGCGCCCGGCCGCGGGATCCGGCGTCGCCCGCGGTGAGCAGGTCGGACAGCCGGTGGATGACCATGAGGTTGGCGATGCCCAGGCCGCGGCTCAGCTTCCACTGGGACTGCATCCGCGCGAGCAGGCCGGGGTGACGCATCAGGCGCCATGCCTCGTCGTAGACGATCCAGCGCCGACCGCCGTTCGGGTCGGACAGCGCGGATTCCATCCACGCGGAGGCGCAGGTCATGGCGAGCACCAGGGCGGTGTCGTCGCCCGATCCGCCCAGGCGCGACAGGTCAATGGTCAGCATCGGCGAGTTGGGGTCGAAGGCCACCGTGCTGGGGGCGTCGAACACGCCGGCGAGGTCGCCGTGCACCAATCGGCGCATGGCGTGGGCCAGGTCGCGGGAGGCGTCGCCGAGGCGGCCGGACATGACGCCGCCGACCCGGTCGAGTTCGTCGGGGTTGTTGAGGGTGGCGGCGATGTCGCCGAGCAACGGGGTGCGTCCGCTCGCGGCGGCGCGGGTGACGACGGCGTCGAGGGCGACGTCGAGGCCGGTGTGTTCCATCGGTAGCAGGTCCCGCCCGAGGACGGTGCGGGCCAGGGAGCCGAGCAGCAGCAGACGCCTCTTGCGGATCTCGCCTGCCCAGTCGGTCTCGGAGACGCTGTTGGGTCGGGGCGCCGCATCCAGCGGATTGAGCTTTCCGGGCAGTCCCGGTCCCAGGGCGATGGAGGTGCCGCCCAACGCCTGTGCCACGGGCGTCCATTCACCCTTGGGATCACACGGCACGTAGACGCGATAGCCGAAGGCGATCGACCGCAGCGCGAAGCTCTTGGCGAGCGCCGACTTGCCCTGCCCGATCACCCCGGCCAGCAGGACGTTCGGGTTGGTGAATCCCTCGATCTTGCCGTACAGCGCGAACGGATCGAAACAAAAGGACGCCTCCGCGTGGACGTCGCGCCCGATGTAGATGCCCTCGGCGCCCAGGCCGCCCTCGGCGAGGAACGGGTACGCCCCGGACGCGGTGGCGGTGGTCATGCGGTGGGCAGGCAGTTTGATCTTGTTGTTGCGGGAGGACGCGGGGCCGGGGCGTCCGGCCGGCGGGAAGAGCGGTGCCGGCATCTCGTGCTCGGCCACGTCGGCCCCGCGGGTGTGGGCGGCGGCTTCAGTTCGGGCCTTCGCGGCGGCCTCGGCGAGTTGTCGGCGGGCGGCCTTGCGCGAGGCACGGTCGGTGCCGTGCGGGGTGAACAGCGGGCTGGCGCTGGCGCGGCGGGCACGGCGTGCGGGCCGGTGGCTCATGACGGGGTGGCTTTCACGTGACGGAGGTCAGGACGCACTGCGCAGGTCAGACGCGCGGGGAGGCGCTGAACAGGAGGGGCTTGCGGTAGCCCGTGCCGTCGCCGGACCAGTCCAGCTCGATGTAGCCGTCTGCGAGGTACTGGTACCGGCCGCTGGCCTTGGTCTTGAGCGTTCCCGTCTTGTAGGAGCCGTTGCCGTTGCTGTGTTCGAGGGCGTGCTCCAGGTACGTGTAGTTGGCGTACTTCACGACCGGGTCCGTGCCGGCGGTGGACTTCTTGGTCTGCAGGTGGAAGCGGGCCTTGTTAAAGGTGAGGCTGGTGTGCTGGTTGCTCGCGTAGGGGCCGTCCCAGTAGACCGTGGCGGTGGTGTAGATGTAGCCGCCGCTCCGCTTGGCGCAGAGTTGGACGTCAAAGTCCCAGTTGTCGGAGTCGGGTCCGTTGTACGACGGGTCGTCGACGGTGTAACTGCTGGTCGTGCAGTGGTAGCTGGCGGCGGAAGCCGGCGTGGCTGTGGCCAGGGCGGCGGTGCCGGCGAGCGTGGCGACGATGGCGGCGGTGGATGCGGAGCGCTTGAGCTTGTGCATGCAGGGCCTTTCGGTGATGGAGGCTTACTGGGCGCAGGTAGTGGTGCGACCGGGGACCGGGGCGTTGAGGTCGGTCGGCGTGGTCTTGCGCCGTACGACGTGGCCGGCGGCGAGGTGGCGCTGGCAGATGGTCAGGACGGGAGGTCCTTCGGGGAGGCGCTCGGGGTGGCATTCGGTGCCTGCCTCGTCGGCCACGGGAAGGAGGTGGAAGGCGTCGTGAACGGCGGCGGTGGCCTGCCACAGCCGGGTGTGCGCGGTGGCGAGCTGTCGTCCGGCGGCGGGATGCGGGGACCGGGTGGTCTCGTCGAGCTGGTCGAGCAACTGGTGCAGCGCGGTCAGATGGGCATGCAGCACGTCGAGGTGCGCGCGGTCGGCGGCCGTGGCCGGGTGATCTGCGCGCGCGGCGAGGGCGCGCGCGTGATGGCGGATGCCGGCGCTGGCAGCCCGTAGGTACGGGTACGCCTCTCCGACGGGGATGGCAGAGGTCAAAGGGGAAAGGTTCCTTCCTTCCGCGGCGGCAGGACGTCGGCGGTCGGCCGGGGGGTGGGGTGTTACAGGGCGGTGCGGGCGAGAGGGAGAGCGCTGAGCGTGAACGCCTCGGGCTGCTGAAAGTTCAGGCGGCGCAGGTCAACCTGGGCCGTGACGGCGGCGGTCTCGATCTGCGCGCAGGCGGCGTCGAGAAGGGCGTCGGTCTCGGCGGACATGGTGAGCAGCCCGGTCAGAGCGACGTCGGCGTGACCGGCGATCAGCTGACGCTCGCGGGTCTTGACGTCCGCGTACTCGACGCTGTCGGCTTCGGAGTCGACCTGCCCGCGCCGCGACCTCTCGTTCGCGTCGGCGATGATCGCGGCCTTCTTGCGCTGCACGTCGCGCATCGCGGACTCGAGCCCCTGCGGCACGTATATAAGGGAAAGGGTGCGGCGGACTCCGGCGGTGAACATGAGCCCGTGCAGGAAGCCTGCGGAGGTTTCGGTGCGCGGCCAGTCCTCGACCCAATAGGTGGCGTGCCGCGCGGAGTCAGTGGCGAGCCGGTCGTACTCCTCGACCTGCACGACCGGACCGGCGGCGGCCGGGTCGGCCTGGCCCCGCCCGGACTCCGACCACTGCTGCAGTCCGGAGAGCGCCTTGGGGTCGTAGGCGGTGCGGATCACGGCCGCGATCTCGCGCGCCGAGAGCCAGCCGGTCACCATCAGTCCGGCGCTGCGCGCCGCCTGGGCGATTGAGCTGGTGGTCTGCTCCATCACCGTGAAGGCACCGGGAAGGCCGCCGCCGGCCTGTGAGATGAGCCGCTTGGCCGCCTTCAGGTCGAGGGAGATCGCCAGGTACGCCTCGTGCGGGGCGGCTGCCGGGCCGGCGGAGGCGACCAGTTCGCTGTACACCTGTCCGGCCACCGGTGTCTCGGGGTGGCCTTGCTGGCTCCAGTGGCGGGCGAGGGTGTCGCCGCTGTCGGGGACGGTGCGCTCCAGGACCTGGATGGTGGCGACGTGTCCGGTGCGCGCGATGCCCGCGAGCGCGCGGCCCCATCCAGCGACGTTGTGGTTCTGGGTCGCGGGGTCCAGCAGGGCGAACGCGCGGCTGGAGACGCGGGCGACGGCGGTCAGGGTCTGGTGGTGCGGGTCGTGGACGGCGGCGGCGCCATTGGCGGAGTCGCCGGGGGTGACCACTCGCAGCGAGGCGGCGGTGCCGGGCAGGTGCAGGATGCCGTCCTGGCGGGGGCGGGTGACGGGCCGGGCGAGCCACAGGGTCTGTCCGGTGCGGCGACGTAGCGCGAAGCGCAGGACGATCGGCGCCCAGTCGATCAGCGAGCGGCCGTGCCGGCGGATGGCGACCAGGGCGGCAATCAGGGCCCACAGCGGCGTCAGGGCGATGACGCCAAGCAGCCCGGTGGACACCACCGTTCCGAGCAGGAGCGCCAACGCGCAGGAGACCAGGACGAGTTGCGGCAGGGACAGCCCGAGGAGGATGCCGCGCCGGGAGCGGTGGGGGAACTTGACGGTGAGCGGTTGGACGGTGAGATCAGACAAGGGCCGTTCCGGGGGTGCGCGGGGCGGTGGCTGGGGCGGCACGCGGCGAAGAACCGCTCGGCGCGTGCCGCCCCGGAGTCGGGCAGGAGCTACAGGCCGGTGGGCGAGGGCGGCGGTGTTCCGGTCCCACTGATGGCGGCCGAGTTCGGTCCCGGCGGGGTGCCCTGCGGCGGGGGCGTTGAGGCGCCGCTGCCGGGCTGCGACATGAATCCACTGCCGCCGCTGGGCGCTGATGCGGAACCGCCGCCGCCTCCGGGAGCGCCGCCTACCTGGCCGCTGGTGTCATCGCTGGGGCTGGTCGGGGGCGGCTGGACGGCCTTCTCCAGACCGGAGTTGATCCCGTCGCCTCCGGAAGCCGGGGAGCTTTGGCTCTCCTGGCCGCCGCCTCCGGTGGGGTTGGCGGCGATGTCGCCGGGGAATCCGCCGCCGGCGGCCTCGGGTCCTGCGGCGCCCGCGCCGGCTGCCGCGCCGCCTGTTGCGGCGGTGGCGGCCAGGGCTGCGGCCTTGCGTCCCGCCTTCTCGGCGTGCTGCCGGGCGAGCTGGGCGCCGGCGCCACCGGCGCGGTGAATCGATTCTCCGTCGGTGCCCTCGGCTGCCCAGTGGACGAACTTGAAGGTGGCGTACGGGCAGAGCAGCACCAGCACCATGATCACGATGCCTGCCATGACGTCGGCGAGCGCGCCCAGGCCGTCCTTGGCCTCGGTCTTGCCCATGGCGGCGATGCCGAGGACGAAGATGATGGTCATCAGCAGTTTGCTGACGACGAGGGTGGCGGTGGCCTCGATCCAGCCGCGCCGCCAGCGGCGGGCGACTTCCCAGCCTCCGCCCGCCCCGGCGAAGACCGCCAAGGTCACCATGACGAGGATGCCGACCTTTCGGACCATCATCACGCACCAGTAGAGGAACGCGCCGACGGCGGCGCCGAGCCCGGTGAACACGGCGACCAGCCAGCCCAGGCCCGCCAAGGAGGGGATCTGGGAGACCTTCACGATGCGGCGTACGGCCGATTCGATGGACAGGTGTGAGGCTTTGAACAACCCGGCGGACAAGGCGTCGACCACCTCGATGGCGACGGTGGTCAGGGCGATGGCGGCGAACGCGAAGATCACGCCCGAGGCTGTGCCGGTGAACGCCTGGGTGAGGGCCTGCCCGTCGCGTTTGACGGCGGCTCGGATGAGCTGTGCACAGAATGTCCCGACCAGGATGACCAGGCCGATCGGCAGCAGCATCTCGTAGTTGTCGCGGAACCAGCCGGCGTTCAAGTCGACCTTGGTAGTGGCGTCCACCGCCTTGGCGGCCAGGTCGGCTGCGGCGGCGGCGAGTTCACCGGCGCTCTTGGCCATCCAGTCGCCGATCGCCTTGCCGGGATCGGAGGCGAAGTCGACGGCCTCGCCTACGGCGCAGAGCTTGTCCGCTACGGGGAAGTCGCAGAAACCCAAGGGAAGGTGGCCTCCTTATCTATCGGTGAGGTGGGTCACTGCGTGACGCTGGGGGCGATGGCGGCGAGGGCGCAGTCGTGGTTGGGCCGGCACTGCACGGCGAGGGTCACGGCACGGTCCTCGGCTCCGCCGCCGCCCTTCTTCCACTCGATCTGCTGCTTGCCGTTGACGGTGACGACGTAGATGTACGCCTCGGTGATCGCGGAGGGGTCCTCGGCGAGGGCCTGCTTGAACGCGCCGGGGTAGTGGCCTTCGGTGACCATGGCACTGGCGTGCTGGTCCTGGTCGGCCATGCGCGACCACAGCAGCGGGTCGGGGACCTGACCGGACACGGAGGCCCAGTCGTTGTACTTGGTCTCCTTGGTCATCCACGCCCGCATGCCCGCGAGTTGCTGGTCGCGGCTGGTGTCGCGGGTGTCGTACGACCAGAGCATCGCCGCCGCGGCCTTGGCGAAGGCGACCGGTTCGGCGATCTGTGGAGGCTTGGGCACCGACCCCGACCCGGCCGAAGGCTTCGGCGTGGCCTCGGTGGGTGAGGAACTGCTCGCCTGCGAGGACGTGTTGCTGTTGTCGTGGTGTTCACCGCGGTCGGTGAACCAGGCGGCGGTCGCGGCGACGACGAGCAGCGCGGTGATGACCAGAGCGACGATCGTGACGCGTTTGTTGGTCGACCAGGTCACGCCGTATCCGGACAGGGAGGGGAGTCGATTCGGCATCAGTGGACCTGAGCCCCGAGGCCGGAGAAGAACGCCACGATTCCGTTCGCGGCGCCGAGGCCGAGCGCGGCGCCGGCCGCTACGACCGCGCCCTTCTTTCCGTTGGCCTCGGCCTGGTGACCGCCGGTGTGGTGGCCCCAGGCCCACACACCTAGTGAGACGGCAAGGGCGCCGACGACGGCGATGATCCCGAACATGTTGATGCTGTTGACGACGTTCTTCAGCACGGACAGGCCGGGCAGGCCGCCGCCCTTGGGCGAGATGCCTGGGTCGTAGGCGAGGAGGACGGCGGCGCGGTCTGCGAGAGGTATGGGCATAGGTGTGGCGGGGCTCCTTGCGTGCGCGGGCCATGCAGGGGCCGGCGAAAGGGAAAGAGAGAGAGGAGGAGTGCGCTCGCGGCGCGAGAAGGGGGCCCGGCGGGCGCGGCCCGGGAGGTGTCCGGGCGGCGCTCGGCGTCAGAGGACCCGGCGGACGGCCAAAATTTCCCAGTCCTTGATCGGCGTGATCCGGACCGGTTTCGATGTGCGCGGCGCCTCGATGACGAGGCCCTCGCCCATGTAAAGACCGACGTGTTCGGGCCGGGCAGCGGTGCCGCGGCTGAAGATCAGGTCACCAGGCTTGAGGTTCTTCGCCGAGACGGCCTTGCCCTCGTTGACCTGGGTGTACGTGGTGCGGGTGAGGTGGACGTCGGCGTGCGCGTACGCCTGTTGCATCAGCGAGCTGCAGTCGCAGCGGCCCATCGGGTCGGGGCCGTGGGCGTCGGTGCACGAGCCGCCCCACTGGTAGAGCGTGCCGAGCTGGTGCATGGCCCACTCGATGGCCTTACGCGCCTTCGGATCGGCGCTCTTGGGGATCTTGTATCCCTTCGGGACGCTGCCCTCGGGAATCCGCCCGAAGGACGTGCCGTCCTTGTCCGGAGTACACCCTCCGGCACTGGGCTCGGCATCCTTGTCCGAGTCCTTGGCGGGCTTGTCCTTGTCGGCGTTCGGGAACGTGGCGGCGATGGCCTTCTGCAGCGCGGTGGCCAGGTCCTCCCACTGCGCGTACGCGTCCGGATAGCCGGACTTCTGGACGGCCTGGGCAGCTTGGGTGACCTTCATCTGCTGCCAGCCGTCGACCTTCAGCAGCGCCTTGTAGAAGCGCTCGGAGGCGTAGACCGGATCACGGATCTGCTGCGCGGTTCCCCACCCCTGGCTGGGCCGTTGCTGGAACAAACCGAGGCTGTCCCGATCCCCGGAGTTGAGGTTGCGCAGCCGCGATTCCTGCATCGCGGTGGCAATCGCGATGATCTGCCCCTTCTTGGGCACGTCAAGGCTGATGCCGGTGGCCACGATGGTCTGCGCGTTGGGAATCTGTTCGGCCGGAAGGTCCAGGCCCTGGATGTGGACGTCTTTGGCGGACGCGCCGTCGAGGAGCTTGGCGACCTCCTTGGTCACCTCGGCGGTGTCGATGCCGGTCAGGCATCCGCTGAAGGAGGAGGTGGTCGCGGCTTCGCTGGAGGACGCCATCATCATGGCGGTGCCCGCGAGCAGGAGCGGGGAGAGGACGACGACGCCGATGCCGGCGGCTATGCCCTTAAATCCGTGCCGCCTCCCGGAAGGTGGTCACGGGCCGGCGGACGGATCGCGGGCAGGGGAGGGTAGAGCGATGTCACAGCGAGAACCCTTGCTGAAGTCCCAGCGGCGCGTGCGTCGTTGAGGAAAGGGCGCGACGCTGGGTGGTGGGCAATTCGGGTGGCCCAGGTGCCTGTGCGAGTTGCCGCTCGCACCGGCACGGGCGTCGGGTCAGGTGTGCCAGGACATGGGGGTACCTCCTTGAAGGCGGGGGCGGGGATGTGCCATCGGCGGTGTCCGCCGGGCAGTTCCAAAACAGTAAGGGCGGATCCCCGGTTGCCGAAATCGTTCGTGATCAAGGCTCAACTTCGGGGATTTCGGCGGCGATAGCGCTCAACCGGGGATCGTGCTCTACAATTTTGGCTCCTCCCCTCGCCCTCTCACGTCGCAGACCGCGGAGCCGTCTGCCCGCATTCGGTCCTGTGGGGTCACCCAGGCGAGCTGGAGCGTCTCTCCCTCATCTCTCACGCGACCCGAATTGGAATATCTCTTTGCCATTTTCCCTGCACCAGGGCGACGCGCTCAGCGTCCTCGCCGAGCTCCCGGACAACTGCGTCGACTCCGTCATCACCGATCCGCCGTACAACAGCGGCGGGCGGACGGCGAAGGAGCGCACCTCGCGGTCCGCGAAGCAGAAGTACACCTCGGCCGACGCCCGCCACGAGCTGCCGGACTTCACCGGCGAAAACATGGATCAGAGGTCGTACGGCTTCTGGCTCACCCAGATCATGACCGAGGCGCACCGGCTCACCAAGGTCGGCGGCACCGCGCTCCTTTTCACCGACTGGCGGCAGCTGCCGATCACCACGGACGCCATCCAGGCCGCCGGATGGCTGTGGCGGGGTGTCCTCGCCTGGCACAAGCCGCAGGCGCGGCCCCAAAAGGGGCGGTTCACCCAGAACTGCGAGTTCATCGTCTGGGCGTCCAACGGCCCGATCGACGCGGCCCGCAACCCGGTCTACCTGCCGGGCCTCTACAGCGCTTCGCAGCCCAGCGGCAAGGCGCGTCAGCACATCACGCAGAAGCCCGTCTCCGTCATGCGCGAGCTCGTCCAGATCGCCCCGGAGGGCGGCACCGTGCTCGACTTCACCTGCGGATCCGGGTCGACCGGGGTCGCGGCGCTGCTGGAGGGACGCGACTTCATCGGCGTCGAGAAGACCAAGCAGTACGCCGAGATTGCCGCCGACCGCCTCACCGAGACGCTGCAACAGACCCTTTCCCAGGATGACTTGACGCTTGTCGTCTGAGGGTGACTCTGCGGCGCGGCGTACGGCGTGTTCCGAGCGTGTTCGCGTCGTGCCGCGCGCAGCGATATAGCAGCGAAGTCCCGGTTACCGAAACCGGGGATTCTCCGGATGGTTGGAGCGCAATCGACGCCCTATGGCTGCGGCCCAAGGAGGCCCCTTTTCGTGCCTGAATCCATAAACCCCCCGGAGGATGCGGAGACGGATCCGGTCTGGACACCCGAAGACCCTCGCCGCTCGGAGGGCGGAGAGATGGAGCCGGTCCGGGTGCCGGACTCCCGTCTGGCGAGCATGCAGGCGGACATGGCCAAACTGATGGATCTCGCCGCGCAGCACGAGCGCCAGCTCGACGACCTCTCGGCCGCGCCACCGACACCGGACTCGCCTTTCGCCGCCTACGGGTTGCCGGGCTTCGCGGGTCTGCCGCCCGCGCCGGCGCCCCCCGAGCCGCGTCCGATCCTCGAGCTGGAGGACGAGGAGTACGAGGACGAACTCGACGCCCTGTCCGACTGGGTCGATGACTTCCTCATGCGGGTCTACGGGGCGGAGGTCACGACCGCCGCCCCGTGGTGCGAGCAGTGGCAGGAGCACGCCGACGTCGTCGCCTGGCTGCACGCCCTGTGGCTGGCGTACCAGCAGCACAAGGAAGCCGAAGCCGGGCTGTCCGGGTTGTTCGTATGGCACCGAGACTTCCTCACCCATGCCATGGCCACTGTCCGCGCTGCTGGCGGCCCGCTGTCCGCGTGCATGACCGACCCGGACCGCCCCGCGCACCGTCTGCTGCCCGGCCCCCGTCCCTCGAACCGAACCACCTCCGCGATCGAGGAGCCCGACGAGCCCGGGGAGCGCGGGGACCACGGGGAGAGCGGCGAGCTGGGCCAGGCAAGCGGATGACCGACCGTGAGGACCGGCCGGCGTACGCCCTGTCCTTCGACCCCCGCGCTCTGACCGACCTCCTGCAAGCCCCCGGCGACATCCGCGACCTGGCACTCGCCCAGCTTCAGGACATCGTCAACGCCCGCCTGCACGGCGCCAAACTCACCCGCGACCTCGCCGGATGCCGCAAGGTCTACTTCGATCACCGGGCGCAGTGGCGCATCGTCTACGCCCAGCGGCCGGCGCCCGCGAACTCCACACACACCACCGAGATCCACGTCGTGGCCATTCGCCTGCGCGAGGCGCACGACGTGTACGACACCGCCCGCGCCCGCCTCGGCATCCGTCGGCGCCCGCTGGGCGAGCGCACCCACGCGGCCCGCACCCGCTCGCCGCAGCTGGGCACGCGCCCACCCGTGCCCAAGCCGGGACCGCCGCCCTACGCGATGCCCGGCCTTCCCCAACCCGCACTGCCCCCGACCCTGAAGGGCCCCGTTCGTTGACGCAGTTCCCCAGCCTGATCGACCAGGTCGCCGCCGCCGTACTGGCGCCGGCCCAGGTCACCGAGAACCCGCACCACCGCGCCATCCTCGACGCCTTCGTCGAGATCCAGGAACTCGACCGCCAGCTCGCCGAGCTAGCGGGAGCCGAACTGCCCGGTGTCAGCCCCACTGAGCAGCTGAACACCCTGACCGACCTGCTGGTCGAACGGATGGCAGCCGGTGCCGAGCTGAGTGCACTCCTGGCCACCTCCTGCTGCTGCGCAGCCGCGTACGAGGCCGATCCGTCGGCCGAGTACGAACCGCTCGACGACGAAGTGCCCTACTTCGACTCGGGCTTCGACGGGTTGTACGACTTCGACGAGCCGGACGATCGGGAGGACTTCGACGACCTCCACGCGGACACAAGCGAAGAGTTCCTGTCCTGCCCCAGTCGCCCGCAGACGATCGTCCATGCCTGCCTCACCGTCTTCGACGACGAGGGCGCCCCGGAGTACGTGAGCACCGCGGAGCTGGTCAAGCGGCTGCGCGATCTGCCCGGCCAGGCCGACGGGCGCTGGAGCTACGCCGACCTCACCCCGCTGCGGCTGGGTCTGCTCCTGCGCGGCTATGGCGTTCAGCCCTGCAAGCCGCGCGCGGCCGACGGCAGTCGCTACCGGGCCTACCGGCGCGCCGACCTGCTGGCGGCCCGCCCGACCTGCTCCTGCTGAGGCATCCCGCCCTCGCGCACACCCGGCGGGTGACGGAGGCGGACTGGCGCCTGGTCGCCGCCCTCCACGCCCAGTGCTCCGAGCAGAACCTGCTGCGCCGCTGGGGCCGCATCCGCATCACACCCCATGACCTGTCCCGGCTCCTCACCCACGCGGACTGTTGGATCGGGCTCGGCGCAGACAAGCGGCCCCTGGCCTTGGTCTGCGCCGGGCTCGTCACCCGGGAGCCCGGGGTCGTCGATCTTGGCCTGCAGGTCGTCGACCACCGCCAGCGCCAGGGCATCGGCACGGCCTTGGCTCGCCAAGCCGCCTGCCTCGCCCGCGCGCGCGGGGCCCACACCCTCTCCGCGTTCACCCAGGCGTCCAACGCGCCCATGCTCCGGCTCCTCGATCGGCTCGGCCCGAAGTCGCACACCCGCGACGGCCCGTACGTCGAGGTCCGCGTCGCCCTGGACGCGCTCGCCCCGGATCCAGAAATCACCCCGTCATGACTCGACCCCCTCTCGACGGGTTGGTGCCCACCGCCCTTGACAAGCGGATCGAGGCCGCCGTCGGATACGGCGTCGAGGAGCTGCGCCGACACCGCGACGGCGGACTCCTCGACGCTCCGCACGCCGCCCTGGCCGACGCGCACCGCGACCTGGCGGCGGCCGAGCGGGACGTCACCTTCTACCGTGTGCGTCTCGCCCGCCTCGCCTCCAGCGAACTCCCGGTTGACCAGGCGCTGTTCGCGCGGATCGACCGCACGCTCAACCAGCTGGCGAAGGCCGCCGCCGTACGCGATGCGAAGCAGACCGTCGCAGCCGTGGCGTTGGAGCCGATCGAGACCGCGGCTCCCCAGCAGGCGCCACCGCAGCTTGCGACGACGGACGTCGCGGCCCTGCTCGCCATCGCCCAGGGCGCCAAGCTGCACGAGCACCTCGTCACCCGCCGTCTCGCCGTCGCAACCCCCACGCGCACCCGGATCTCCTACGCCCAGCTCCAACGCCTGGAGGCGATGGGCCTGGTGGAGCGCGACAGGGCGCATCCCGTGCAGGCCGGTCAGCCCGTCGCCCTCACCGATATCGGCCGCGCCGCGCTGACCGCACCCCGCCGCTCCGGTCCGCCCGGCACCAGGCCCGCGCCTGTCCCGCCGGGCTTCCCTGTCGTCTCCCGAAGTCGCCGCTGAACAGGGCATCCGTGCCACGCGCAGGAAGCCGCAGGCGCCATCACCGAAAGCATCAATGTCCAAATACGAACCCGATTTCCGCCTCGACGGATACGAAGCCGTCAACGACCACGTCGCCGATCAGTTCTGGAGCCACATCGGCATCGAGCAGGACTCGATGACCGTTCTCGCCGAGCACCACAGTGCCGACGCCAGGCACAGCTTCTTTGTGATGCATAACCGCGCCGTCACCTGGGGCATCCCCGGGGAGCCGCGGCTCGTCGCCCTGCACCTCAAACGCGACCATGCCGCGCGGACCTACCAGTTCGACCACGCGGAACTGCCGCTGCCGTCCATGGCCCAGTCCTGGCTGATCGCCCGCGGCTGCCCCGAGGAGGCCATCCTCCTGCCCGATGGCATGGGCACCGCGCCCGCGAACGAGGCCACTAGCGCCTTGGAGAAGCGGCTGCGCAGCGACGGCGATCACTTCGCTCTGCTCACCAGCTACACCAACGATGACGACCCGGTACAGACGACCGTGATGCTGCGTGCGCTTGATGAGAAGGCGGCGCTGCCCTTCCGCGTGCTCCTCGAAGAGGTCGACACGACCGCATGGACGCACACCCTGCGTGAGGGGGGCTTCCCGACCTTCGAGGCCGCCACCCAGTGGTGGGAAGCGCACTGGAACGGCGACAAGCCGCAGCTGCCGACGGCCTCGCCGGCGACGCGGGCCACCGCCGTCCCGGGCCTGCCGGCGCGGCCCGCGCCTCCGCGCGGCCCCAGCCGCTGAACTCCCGCTCATCCAACGGTATTTGGATTGTCGCCCAGGGCGGATTTCCTTCTGCCGGGCTGGACGCGGTGCGGAACATAGCACGCAATCCCCGGTTACCGAAACCGGGGATTCTCCGGATTCTTGTTCTCAGCCCGCACGGCATTCGCCTGGGGCTGCTTCCGCATTCCCTCTCCACGCCGTAACGCCAATTCCCTATCCCCTACCGGCATTCCCGAATAGAAGGGAGCTACTTCGTGCTTGATGACAGCGAAGACGTCATGGGTGTCATCACCGAGCGAATCGAGGGCCGATTCCAGATGCCGCTCGCTGATCTGCGCCGAGCGGTTGAGGCGGCACCGCAGGCCAATCCCGAGGCCACCACCGTCGTGCACTGGTACGGCCTGCTCGCCGAGACGCAGCAGGCGCTCGACACCGCCGAGGACGCGCTCGTCGAGGCACTGGGCACGCACGCGGGCGACGTACTCGACGATCCCGTCGTGGAGTTGGCCCACCAGGTCAACGCTGCTGTCGCCTCCCGCGACGGCCGCGCCATGGTCGTGAAGTACCTCCTCGACCCCAACGCCCCCGGCAAGCGCGGACCCGGGGTGTGGCGCGGCGCGTCTCCCGCCGTCCGTCGCGCTCCGGCCCTGCCTACCTCTCCGCCCACGCTCCCCAGTGCGCGGAACGCTACGGCGCGCGGGGCCACGCGGTGAGCGTCATTCAAAGGTCCAGCAGCCGTGATGCGGCACTGCAGGAAGCGTTCGGTGCCGAAGTAGCCGAACTGTACGCGCATGCAACCCGCGGCGAGGCGAGTGCTGCACTCCAGCGGGCGCTGGAACTGCGCAGCTTCCTCGCGGTCGCCGAGGAGCAGGTGGCCCGTGTCCGTGACCGCGTCCATGCCGCGACGGCAGCCGACGGGGACATGGACGCTCTGTCCGCCGAGGACCTGCGGTGGGACGCGGACTGGCTTCAGGCGGCTCTGGCCGGCCGGGACGGCTACACAGCCGCACTCGACGAGCTGTTGCGCACTATGCCCCCGCCGAACCAAGTAGCGGTGTCGCGCGCAGCGGTGAGTCCCAAGATCGCCGCCACCGCTCCGCCCGCCCCGGCAGCATCCCGCGCCGGGGCGGTGCGGACCAGACGTCCCTGAAAGTCCACCGATTGCCCCAGTCCGACACCCCGTCCCCCGCCGTTTCCCAGCTCGTCGCCCAGCGCATTGAGGCGCTGTACGGACAGCCGCTCGCTGAACTCGAAGCCCTCGCCGAGGCGACCCCCGAGACCACGCTGCTCGCCGCCCTGACCGGCACCCACAGCGACTTGGCCCTCGCCGAACGCAACATCGCCTTCCAGCTACAGCGACTGCGTGAACTCACCGCCCCTGACCGGGAGATCGGCGGCTTCGCCGCCGGTCACATCCTCGACTGCGCCCGCCGCATCGCCGAGTCCGTCGCCACCCGCGACGCCTACGCCAAGAGCACCAGCGCGGTCCTGGGCGGTCTGCGCCGGGTGTCCGCACCGGACACCCACCCGCCGGCTGCGCCGCTCCCGGCCACGCCGACGGCGACCACCTCCCGCACCCGCTGATCCACCTGTACCGCTTGAGGAGCCACCTTCTTGGCCACCACCGCGCCGTCGCCCGCCACACCGACCGATCTCTTGGGCGTCACCAAGACCCTGGACCTGCTCGCCCCGCGCTGGAGCGTGTGGGTGCTGATGACCGTCTCCTCCCAGCCGCTGCGTTACGCCGAGTTCAAGCCGAGGCTGCCGTGGCTGGCGGACGGCCAGCTCCACCCCCGGCTGCGTCACCTCACCAACGCCGGCGTCATCGAGCGCACGGAGTACGCCCCGCGCCACGTCACGTACGGCCTCACCAGCCGCGGCTCGGCGCTGCTGCCCGTCCTCACGGTGATCGCGTCCTGGGGCGACACGTATCTGGAGAAGGAGTTGGTCGCCAACAAGCACACCGGCGCGATGGAACCCGAGCGGATCGCGCCAGCCCAGAACATCGACGACGCCGTGGCGCTGCTCGCGCCCCGACATGCCACCCCGATCCTGCTCTGCCTGCAGACCCGGGGCACGGCGACCGCCAAGACGCTGGCGTCCGAGGCCATGCCCGGCTACGGGCTGACCGCCGTCTACAAGCCGCTGGAACGCCTGGTCGCCGACGGACTCGTCATCGTCGGCGGAACCGGCGGCTACCAGCTGACCGCGAGCGGCCGGGCTCTCGCCCCCGTCTTCCAGGCGATCTCCGCCTGGGCCACCGCCCCTGCCCCCGAGGCTGATGCCCGTCGGACCCCGGGGCAGGGCGCCGCCCCGTCGCAGAACCGTTCCGGCCCGTGGGCCACCACTCCGACTCGTCTTCCTGCGCCTGCGGTTCCGGCTGCACCGGCGGCGCGTCCCGCACTGACCACCACGCCCCCGGACCGTCCGGCCTGGAGGCCCGGAGACCTCTTCTCCCACCAGATACCCGCCCGCCCGATTTCCCCGGCAGGAGGCCCGCGCCGATGAACCGCTCCCTGCCCCAGGCCCTCCTGCACCAACGCCGCGCGATCCGGACCCTGACCCTGCTGGCCCTGATCCGCCTGGTCACCGAGATCGACGACAACGGCCCCATCAGCCACCAGAAGGGCAGCCTGCAGAGCGCCTTCGGTGACCTCACCGCCGGGCAGCTGCGCTATGCCATCGACGTCGCCCGTGACCTCGGCCTGGTCCACGCCGACGAGCAGGCCCCCGACCGCTACCGGCTCACCGCGAGCGGCGAGGCCCTGGCCGAGGTGTACGACACAGCGGCCCGCTGGGCGCGTGCCCGTCAGTTTCCCGACACCAGCAGCGACTTCGTCACCCGCGTCCAGCACCCCCTCCAGCTGTCGAGCCGCAGCCCGCAAGCGACCGGCTCGAGCCTGGAGCCGTCGGCACCGCACCAGGTCCTGGCCGAGTTTCTGCAGGCGTACCCCCGCGTCCTGCAGCACGCCGACGCCCGCTGCGCGCAGCCGCCGGCGGAAGCGGGGCGCGCTGCGTGAGATCCCGTGTCGGACCGCGGCATGCCCGCCGCCCGGTCCCCACTGTGCTGCGCGGCATCTACCTGCCGCGCAGCACGGACGCCGCCGCGTTCGCCATGGCCACCTACGGCATCCCGCTACTGGTGTTGGCCACCACCAACTCCGCAGCCCTGACCGGCCTCGCCTTCGCGCTGGAATGGATCCCAAGACTGGGTGCGTTCGCGTTCGCCGGGGCCCTGGTCGACCGCCATGGCACCACAGCCGTGCTCCGCTACGCCTCGGTGGCCCGCGCCCTGGTCGTCCTGGCCGCCGCACTCCTCCTGCCCCGGCAGGAAGCGGGACTCGGGGCGACCGTCACCGTCATGGTGCTCGCCGCGTCCACCGGGATTCTCACAGAGTGCTCGTACATCGCGACCGAGACCGCGGGCGGCGTCGCCAGCCGCGAGGCCGGCGCCCGCGCCCACCGGGTCCAGTCGGTGCTCCTCGGCATTGACCAGGTCGCCACCCTGACCGGCCCGGCACTGGCCGGCCTCCTGCTCCAGTGGACCGGCGCCACCGGCATGCTGACGGTGATCGCCGTCTCCTCACTGCTCACCAGCGTCCTCGCTCCGCGCCAGTACCGTCGACCGCAGCCCTCCGCCGCGCAGCCGGTCGGCAAGGGGCTGCGCACCGGATGGTCGACCCTGCGGGCCCTGCCGGCGCTCGGCTGGCTGGTGGCCGGACTGACCGTGTCCAACCTGGCCGTCGGCCTGCTGCAGGCCGCCGCCCCGGTGATCATCGTCAAGCAGCTCGGCCACTCCACGGCCGACGTCGGATTCATCTGGTCGGTGGCTGCGGTCGCCACGCTCGGCGCGGTCGCCCTGTGCCGTCGGGCGATTGACCGTCTCGGCCTTTGGCCGGTCGGCGTCGTGTCCGCCACGATCGCCGCCACCGCCTGCCTGGCCGTCTCCTTCGCCGACACCTACCACGCGTATCTCGCCCTGATCGCCGTCCTCATGGCCGGCGAAGGCGGCATGACCGTCGTGCTGCGCACCCTGCGCTCCCGCCTCATCCCCGCCGACGTGTTCGGCGCCACTCTCTCCCTGACGATCTTGCTGCTGTTGCTGCCCTTCCCGCTGGCCGGCGTCCTCGTCGCCGCCGTGCCGCCCGCCCAGCTCGGCCACGTCATCGCGCTCTGCGCCGTACTCCAGGCAGCGGGCCTGTTCACCGCCTTCGCCCGGCTGCGCACCACGCCAGCCCTGCGTACCTCCTTCGCCTGACCGCCTGCCTGCACACCTCACGGAGCCCCGCCATGCCCACGTCCCACGCCCCGGCCGACCAGATGATCCTTCCGATATCCCGACCGTCGTTTCGCGCAGGATCGCGGCCCACCCTGATGGACCGGTTCCTGGCCTTCGACGCCGAGCACCCGTACGTCTACCGCGCGTTGGAACGCCTCACCGCCGACCGGCTCGCCACCGGAGCCACCCGGGTCGGGCTGAAGGCGCTGTTCGAGGACCTGCGCTGGCAGCTGCCCCCAGGCGTGCGCGGCCTGAACAACAACTTCACCGCCCTGTACGCCCGAAAGCTGATCGCAGACCACCCCCACTGGGCGTCCGCCTTCGAGCTGCGCCGTCGCCGCACCCCCTGAACCCCGGCCGCCTGCCTCAACTCATCTTGCCCTGCCACTGTTTGGAGCCCTGTTGTCCTCTCGCCCCGTCGTCCTGGTAGTCGCAGCCGCCGACATGGAGGCGCACGCGTATCGGGCGTACTGCCTTGAAAACGTCCGTGCCCACTACGACATCGTCCTGATCTCCGGCGCCGAGCCGACCTGGGAGAAGGAGTTCGTCGTCGACTACGCCGTCGCCGACCCCACCGACCAGGCGTCACTGGCCGCGGCCGGGCACGCGCTCGCCGAGCGGCACGAGCTGGCCGGCGTGCTGACGTGGACCGAGTGGTACCTCGTCCCCGTCGCCCGTCTCGCACGCCAGCTCGGCCTGCCCACGACGACTCCAGAAGCCCTCCAGGGCTGCCGCAACAAGCACACCTCCCGCACGCTGTTCGCCCGCCACGGGGTGCCCTCCGCCATCTCCGTGAGCGTGCGCACCGAGCGGGAGGCGGCCGACGCCGCCGCACTGATCGGCTATCCCGTCGTCCTCAAGCCCGCCGCGCACGCCGCGAGCATGGGCGTCATCCGCGTCGACAACGCAAGCGAACTGCCCGCCGCGTACGCCTTCGCCGCGCAGACCGCCGGCCACGGCGTGGAGAGCACCCAGGTCCTGGTCGAGGAGTACCTCGACGGGGAGGAAGTGAGCGTCGAGTGCGTCACCTTCCAGGGGCAGACCACCGTGGTCGCCGTCACCCGCAAGACCGTCGGGATGCCGCCCTACTTCGAGGAGCTGGCGCACGTCGTCGACGCGAACGACGAGCTGCTCGCGACCGTGGCGCCGGTCGCCGTCGCGGCCCTCGACGC
Source organism: Streptomyces sp. DI166 (assembly GCF_900091315.1). GTDB lineage: Bacteria > Actinomycetota > Actinomycetes > Streptomycetales > Streptomycetaceae > Streptomyces > Streptomyces fuscus. Next base: position 28,596 of record NZ_FLSP01000062.1, on the reverse strand, counting down.
CGTCGGCGTCACCGACGGCGTCAGCCACGTCGAGATCCGCATCGTCGATGGCCGCCCGCGCCTGATCGAGGTCAACGCACGCATCGCCGGCGACATGATCGGCCACCTCGTCCACCTCGCGACCGGCGTCGACCTGGCCCGCGCCGCCGCCGACATCGCCTGCGGAATGCTGCCCGACCTCACCCCAACGCGCAGTCAGTCAGCGGCGATCCGGCTGATCTATCCGGTGTACTCCGGCACCCTCACCGAGCGCCGCCTGGACGCCGAGTTCACCGACCACGCCGACTGGCTCGAGCGCGTCACCTTCCACCGCGACGCCGGCGACCGGCTCGTGCTGCCACCGGACGGCGACATGTTCAGCGCCCGCATCGGCTACCTCATCACCACCGGACCCAGCGCCAAGGTTGCGCAGGCCCGCTCCACCGAGGCGTACCGGTACCTGTCCGTCCAGGTCACCCCCGCTGAGACCGCCTGACGCGACCACGCGCCCGACCTGTATCCGGATGCCTCCTTGAACGATCCCGATGCAGACATAGACGGCGACGTCTACGTCTTCCCCCGCTATCTCGCCGGCAGCACCTACACCGGCGACCCCGCCCTTGAGCCCCTGCTGGCGCTCGGCTGGCAACTGACCGATGACGACCTCGGAAACGTCTACGTCACGGCTCCTGACCGCAAGATCCGCCTCGGTCACCTACCAGAAGGCGGCGACGACGGGCTGTGGCGCATCAACGCCTACGAAGACCGCTTCGGCCCGCCCACCTGGGGCGTCAGTTTCAACGACATGTGCCCCACCGAGTTCGTCACTGCCTTCACCACGGCCCTGGCGTCCGCGTACCAGGCCGGCCCCGAGCGCTACCTCGCCCGCCCCAACCCCGCCGACCCCGAACTCGTCGCCTTCAACGCGATCGTCCCGCTGATCAACCGCGGCTGGAAGATCCAGCCGAGGCGGTGGGGCGTCATGGAACTGCAGACCACCGACGGCATGGCCGGACTCGAATTCGCCACCGGACGCCTCGATCCGGAGAAGGAACTCACCACCCTTCAGGCCCGCTGGTATCTGCAGGGCGGCCCGACCAGCGGATACGCCCGGTGGTACGCCACCGCGTCCACGAACACGCCGATCTCACTGGTCACGGCCATCACCGAGAGCGTGTCCGACCCCGCGCCCCTGCCCCGCTGGAAGGACCAAATGTTGCGCGCCCTGCGCGAGACCGCCCAGCTCGTGCCCGTCACCCCTCCGCCGCCCTCGGTTCCCACACCGCTCGACGTCCGCCGTAGCGCTCCTCGTCGGGCGCCCGCGCTGACCACGCGCAGCGTTCCGCGCTGGAGCACCACGACCACCCCGTCGGCAGCCCTGCCCGCCCGCCGCTCCGTCCCCCGCCGCTGAGGGACCAGACGCCCTTCGTCCGAGAGAAGCCCTTTGGCCCTGCACGCCCAGCAGTTCTTCGATGACGTCCTCGAACTGCCCTTCCACCAGTACGCCGTCATCGGCGACACCCTGTACGCCGCACCGCAGCCGACCTCGCCCCTGCGGCTGCGGATCGACTTCGCCCCGACCATCCGCCAAGGCGAGTACGACGGACTGCGCCTGCGCGTCGTCCACCCCGAGCAGGGCGTCCTCGACACGGCGATCCTCCGCTTCGCCGACCACGGCACCTTCGCCCGCCGCGATGAGGCCCGCGACCTGGTGGCCGGCCGCGACGGCCACGCCGTCATCCGCGACTGGCACGCCCACAGCAGCCAGCCGCCGTGGCACGGCGCGGACGGCGCCGGGCTGCGCACCGCGATCGAGCAGTACGCCCACCTCTGGATCCCGGCACCTGCCGCACCCCGCCCGGCAGCCCGCCCTGTTGCCCAGCCCACAGCCACCACCGGGGCCTCGCTCCGCAGCCGTTGAACACCACCTCGTCACAGAGTTCCGCATGTCCCCCTTCGGCCTGGCCGCCGCCCAGGGCCTGGCTGGCATCGCACAACTGCCTTTTGAGCAGCTACAGCAACTCGTACGAGCTGCCGCCCGCCGCTACGCGATCACCGCACCGACCCGGTCGACAAGTCGACTGCCCGCTTCACCCCCGCGCCCGGTGTCGGGCCGCTTTCGCTGAACAACGACACGCTCGCCCGCCTTGCCTGTTCCCACCTGTACCCCTTGGAGAGTTCCTTCTTGCGTATCCGTTCCGCTCGCGCCCTCCCGGCGGCCGTTGCCGTCGCTGCCACGGTGACCGGCTCCCTGTCCTGGGCCCCGACTGCCTCGGCTCAGAGCACCGACCCCACCCCGTCCGCATCCACGGCCTCGACTCCGCGCAACGCGGCCGAGCCAGAGACTGGCGGCGTGGCCATCCTGAAGAAGGACCCCGACGGCGACAGGCTCGCCGGCGCGGCCTTCGCTCTCTTCGACTCTGCGGGCAAGGAAGCCGCCAACGGCAAGACCGACGCCCAGGGCAAGCTCGCCTTCAAGGACCTCGCACCGGGCGTCTACCGCCTCAAGGAGGTCTCTAGCGGAAGCAACCTGCACGACACGGTTGACGACCAGGACGTCATCGTCACCCCCGGCACGGACACACCGCTCACGATCGTCGACCCGTTCAAGGACGCCTCGGTCCTGCTGAAGGCCAAGGACGACAAGACCGGCAAGCTCCTGGCCGGATCCACCGTCAACATCGGCAGCGGCGACAAGACGCTCCTCACCCTGACCACCGGCTCCGACGGCACGGCCACCGGCAAGCTGCCCGTCAACTCCCGTACCGGCACCGACTACTGGGTCAAGCAGGTGAAGGCACCCGCCGGCTACGACCTCTACAAGTCCTCGAAGGACTTCAAGGCCAAGCCGGGCGATCCGGTGACGGTCACCACGACCAACGCCAAGACGGCGACCACCTCGCCGCCCACAGAGAAGCCGACCGACAAGCCCACCGCGAAGCCGAGCGACAAGCCCTCCCTGGGCAAGCCCGGCAAGGACGAGGACACCCCGGCCCCGTCCGACTCGGCCACCCCCAGCTCTGACGAGACCGTGTCGAGCACCGCGGCCCCCGCCCCCGAGGGCTCGCTCGCGCACACCGGCGCCGACGCCACGCCGTGGCTGCTCGGCGGTGCCGGCTTCCTGATCGTCGCCGGTGGAGGCGCCCTCGTAGTAGCTCGCCGACGCCGTACGGACGACTCCACCGACGAGAACTAACGACCTACAACAGCGCACAAGCCCCCGAAATCATCCGATTTCGGGGGCCTGCGTGCGCGTGTGGTAGCCCGTACCTAGTGACTTGGTTCGGAGATTCGTGAGCGGTAGTCCGCGCTGGAGTCGCCGGTGGGCACGGCGGTGGTGACGCTGATCCGCTTGTCGCCGCAGGTCTCGGTCACGTGCCAGAGGTATTCGGTCCAGTGGGTGCCGCTGCCGCGCGTCAAGCGTGCCTGGGCCTCATACGGCGACTCGATCGGAGTCCGGGAGGGCGGCTGGCCGTCGCGTTTCGTGCGCGGCCTGTACCGCCCTTTGACATCCACCAGGAAGTGCTGCACCACGATCGTTCGGAGTACACCTTCGCCTGCGCCGGAGCGCCGCCGGGGAACCGGTCGTCAAGGCGTTGCAGCCGCGGGTGTCGTTGCCCACCTGCTCCAGGCTGGCGACGGGGTGGCTGGGCTGCGAGTTCAGGCGAACCGGCCAGCTGGAGTGTTGGGGCCATTCGGCGGTGACTGCCATCCTCAAGATTCCCGACAGAGGTGCTCAATCGACGGTGTCGTCCGTCATGTCGACGTGGGCCTGGGTGGCCCACTGTTGCACGCCAGGGCCGTAACGCTGTGAACTCCAGTATTTGGTCCGGATGACGCCGTCAGTGGTCATCTGGAGGGTTTCCGGTAGCCGAAATGCTGGATCAGGCCAGCTGCGAGAACAGAGGCGGCCGCGATCAAGTCAGGTCCGTCTTCGGCGAGGTCGTCGATATCGAAGACGGACGTCGCTTGGGGTGCCTCGGTCACCTGGTGGGTGCCAAGGCTGCCGCCGAAGTTGGCATGTCCGCGCGGGTGGCGCAGCTCGGCCGGAAGGTCGGTGTTGACGGGCACGATGGTCACGCGGACTGTGGCGGTGCCTCCGGCGGCAGCTCGGTCCCGTGCATGGCGAGCCAAGAGCCGGAGTCCCGACCAGATGTCGAGGACCAGGTCCTCGTCTTCGATCCGGCTGACAGTGGTGTTCGTGTCCATCTGGCCGGGTCGGGCGAGGTCGGTGCGGTTGGCGGCTAGGGCGGCGAAGGTGCCGGCGCCGCTCTGGTGGAGCTCACACGCGATCCATTTGGCCATCGCGGGCTCGGAGCCACCATGCGCCATCAGACGGCGGCTGCCTACCGTGACGTGGCGGACGTATGCCCCGCGCGGGATGACGAGCAGGTCCTTGCCCCGGGTCTCCTGCTCGAAGGCGCGCAGGGCCTTGGTGTCGAGGGTGAAGTCCCCGCTGAGGTCTGGGACCAGGGTGACAACGACGTACGTCTGGTCGCTCACGTCCAGGCGGCCGATCAAATCGCGTTCGTAGCGGAGCACGTCGTCGTGGCGAGCCTGGCGACGTGCGAAGCGGTCCTGGTAGGCGGCGGCTACTTCAGCCTCTGTCAGGTAGATGATGCTGGCGCCGTTGCGGCGCGGGTAGCGTAGGCCCTCGTTGACCAGGACCCCGTGCGGAGCGGAGGGGCTGCGGGGCACCGCGATCATCAGAATCCCATGACCGGGTGCGTCCGGGTCCTCGATCTGCTTGACGTCGAAGGTGGGCAGGGGGTGGACCTGGTCGGCCACGATGTTGCGGATCCGCAGCACCTCCGCGTCGCTGAGCGCGACCCCTGGGACCTCCGTCGCCCGGGCCTGGTCGTCTTCGGCAACTCCGAGCAGGAGGACTCCGCCGGCGGTGTTGGCCAGAGCAGCCACGTCACTGGCCAGGTCCCGCTTGGCCTTGTCGTTGCCGCCGTAGAGCTCCCCCTTGAACTCCAAGTCGTAGGACTCGGCAACCGCGTTCGTCTTCAGAGCGGCGATCTGAGCGTGCGAGACCGCGTCCAGCCGGACCCCGAAGAGCCCCTCCAGACGGCGGGAGCGAAGAGCAACCATGACGCCAGATGCTGCCCGAACCGCCCCTGTCTGTCACAGGATTAAGCGGATCCACCAGCAGGAGCTCGCGCATAGCGTTCCGCCACATTGTCGTACCGGCGTGTGACGATGCTGAGGGAGGCGAGTGACGTGGCAATCGACTGGGACCGCATCGGGCAGCCGGCCTTTGACCGGCGTGTCGAGGCACTGCTGCACCGGATGTTCGATGACGCCGGGCAGGTGATCGTGGTCAATGGGCGAGGTGGCGACGACGGCATCGACGTCCAGGTCACCACTGACGTTGGTCTGCGAATCTTCCAACTGAAGTACCACCCGGATGGCTTCCCCGGTTCGCTCAAGGGTCGCCGCACTTCGATCAAGAAGTCGTTCAGCCGGGCCATGACCCACCAGCCGGTGGAATGGACGTTGGTAGTGCCGTGCACGCTGACGACGTCCGAGCGGGCCTTCGTCAACAAGCTCGCCGATGGCAAGGCGGTGAAGGTCTCCATACTCGACCGCTCTGACCTGGACTCTCACTTTGCCGCCCACCCTGACCTGGAAGCCAGTTTCACCCGCGACCTGCTGCGCGAGGCAGCCAAGGACTTCAACCAGGAAAAGGCCATGCTGCTGGGCGCGGACGATCTCGTCGACCGTGTCCGGGCCCTGGGCGGCCGGGCCGACACCGTGGACCCCGATTGGACCTGGGACTTCCAACGGCGCGGCGACACAGTCATTCAGACGCTGCGCGCCAAGCACTCCCGGGCCCACGAGGTCAGCCCCGTCTCTCTGCGTCTGGTCGGCCGCCCGGGGGCGATGAGCACCGACCTCACCGCGGCCATCACCCGCACGCTCGGGTTCGGAACTGCCGAAGACGTCGCGCTGCCCTCTGAGGCAGTGGAATGCCTGACCATCGACGGTCCCTCGTGGCTGTCACGGACCGTCACCGATGTCGAGGTTCTCTGGAAACCCGCACCGACGTCTGCACCCGTCGGAACCCCCGTCGAGGTAGCCTTCCTGGACTCCGACGGCGGCGTGGTCGCCCGCTACACCGGGCGGCTGAACAGCGTCGGCTCCGGGGGGTTGGGTGCCTCGGTCGACACCGACATCCACGGTGCCCGGCTCCAGATGATGCTGCCCTTCGACGACACCGCCGCCGGCACGCTCAGGTACTCCTTCGATCTGGAAGGCCGCGAGCCTGCGGAAGGGCTGAAGATCACGCGGCTGTACCAGCGGCTTCTGCGCGGTGGGGCGTTCCGCCTCAGCGTCAACGGTAGCAACGCCGGTGCCGGGACGCTGGCGTCAAGCGGCACCCCGGACCAGCTGCGCGAGGTCGAGCACCTGCTGCTGTACCTGTCGGACTGGGATGTCCTGCAGCGGCACTGTGAGAACTACTTTCCCACGCCACTGACGTACACTGCCGTCGAACGCATCCAGGTCCGGATCGCGCGGCTGGTCGTGGAGGGCCACTGTGCGGCGTATCCCTTCGCCCGAACCCTCACGTTTACGCTCAACGGCCAAGACCATCCGGCTCTACGCGCCGTACTCGGCGACCACCCCCAGTGCGTGCGCGTCAGTCCGCCCGGCTTCGAGGTTACCGTCGGAGGGCACACCCTCGACATTGGCCCCGTGCACCTGTTCCACACCCAACTGCGCGCCGACAACGGCCAGGAAGTCCTGCGCGCCCTGACCACCGGGCGGGGCGCGGGCATCAAGGTCACCCTGCGCCCCGCCAACGACATGAGTTACCGGCTCTACCTCGCCGACACTCCCGATGACGGCCGCCCCCTGGTTCCCACCCCTCTGGGGCTGGACGGCTACACCGACCCCAGGTAGCACGCCACGTCGTTCCCGGACCACACAATCGGGTGGGCAGCACCCCGACGACTGGTGATCACGATGTCGACCGCACCGGTGTCTCGGTGTGGCAGCTCTCAGAACGCTGTGGCGGTCGGGGTCTGCCGGAATCCGGCGGCGATCTCATGGTGACGTGCTGGCACCGTGTTCGGGCCGACGCGGACGTAGAACTCGGGGCGCGCTCCGTTGCGGTAGGCGTGCATCTGGCCCCCACCCGAGACCTCGATGGCGAGAACCTTCTTGCCATCGTGATCGATCACACGTGACTCGTAGGGCGGGACCGGATCCAGGTGGTCCCGAATCATGCCGATGACCTGGAGCATCTGCTTATCGACGTTCGATCCCTCGGGCAGGCCCACGACCTGCAGGTCGTCCTGGACGCCGATCAGGACAGTGCCGCCGTCCTGCGATGCGAAGGCGGCGATGGTCTTGAGCATCTTCTTCCGCGAGTCGCCTTCCGGGACCTCCTGTTTGCACTCCAGGTGCTGTCCCTCTCCGTTCGCTAGGAGAAGCTCCAGCTCCGGGCCGGGCTGCTCCCAGACGACCGAGGCATCGCGGGCGCGCCCGTACGTGGGAGCTGGGAAGTGGCGCCAATCCAGCCACTGCTCCGCGTGGCGGAGCATCAGCAGGCTGTCGTGCGCGAGCCCGTTGGGCAACGCGAAGCGGTAGTCGCCGGCGCCGTCGATGCACTGACTGTCGTTGCTCGCCGACCAGCTCAGCTCGAGTACCGCGCCGTCCAGGGCCTCGCCGTCGACGACGGCTGTCAGCAGGTCGGGCCCGATGGTGATTTGTGAAAGCCAGCCGGCACGTTGCGGCAGGACGATGCGCCACAGGTCCGAGCGGTGCGCTTTGCTGTCGTGGGGGCGCTGGTGGAGGAAAGCGCTGAGGGCCTGGTCGAAGTTCAGGAAAGAAGGGCCGTCCCCGACCAGCAGGTCGTTGCCAGGCTGGTGCGTGTTGGCGTCCCGGTTGATGGTCCATTCGGTACGCGGCCACGGCGTGGTCACCCGGTCCCACTCTTGCTGCCCGCGCAGCCGAGTGGTGGAGGCGCTGGAGGGCGGCGGGCCAGGGGCGACGACGTGGAGACCGTGGATGTCCTGGTCGTCGCCCCGCAGCAGTGCGGCGACCGTCGGGCCCGGCAGGCGCAGTTCCAGGAAGCTCGCCGTGCTATAGCGCCAGGCCCGCTCCTTCTCCGGTTTGTCGTCACCCAAGGTGACCTGGCCATGGTGCAGTTGCCACTGCTGTGCGTCCGCGACCAGTGCCAGCCGGACGTTCACGGCGGCGCGCTCCCTGAGCATTGCCACCAGTATGGCCGTGTCCGTCTGCCCGTTGTTCGCCATGCCCGGCTTGCCTCTCTCCGTAGCGTGTGGAGCCGAACCAGGCGCATCGTCATGGCCTGTGCTCCCAAGCAGGCTACGCCGGGGCGGGCGCCGACCAGCCTGAGGTTTCAGCGGCGCGCTCTGCACCAGCGGCCGCCGAGGCTCTTCCCCTTGCTGCGGGCGGCTTCCCACCGGGTCAGGTGGCGGTGATGTCGGCGGGCCGGTTGCGTGGCGGGGTGGCGGTGATGTCGGCGGGCCGGTTGCGTGGCGGGGTGGTGGTGAAAAAGGCGCGCAGGGGATGGCTGATGTGGTCTTCGCGGCCTGTGCCTTGTGCGGCGTCATCGAGCAAGGGCGCGAGGTCCTCGGTGTCGGAAGGGGTCAGGATGAGCCAGCGCAGGATGACCTGCAGTGTGAGGAGCCGGAGATTTCGCAACTCGTTCAGCTTCTCCTCTTCTGTCTGGTCTTTGATCACGTCGCCGTGGACATAAGTGGATCGGGCCTTATAAGCACGTCGGACGATGCCCTTGGCCTCTTCTTGATGGTCCCGGGTGAGAAAGAGTGCACCCGCGCGGGCGAGGATGTTGGCGGTGATGCGCCCGCCTGTGTCGTTGGGACTGATCAGTAGGGCTTCCAGAGCGATGACGTAGTCAAGGCGCAGTTCGTCGGCCTCCACCTCCCAGACGCCGCCGTCGCTGTAGGTGCGCTGGTAAGCGGCCAGGAGGTGCCGGGCTGCGCGTTCGAGTCGCCGAGCGCGCCGGTTGAGGATGCGCCGCTCGTGGGTCGCCCCTGCCATGATGGCGTCGATCTTCGCCGAGATCGCGGTGCAGAAGTCAGCCAGGGCCGGAAGATATGCCTCCGAGACATGGAAGTCTCCAGTGTCGCGGATCTCAACCTCCTCCTCTCTCCCGTATCGGCCTTCATAGATCTGGATGGTCGTCGGCACGTCTCTGGGGTCCAGATCGAAGCGGCGTCCGCGCGCGACGGTGAAGACCGATTCCACTCGGAGAAGTTCGCTGTCCCACAGCATCAGAGGAAGGAGTGCCTGCCAGTGTTGGGCTTCCGCACGCGGGCCGGTGAAGTCGAACCAGGTCGGACGACGCGTGACCGGACGGCCGGGATCAGGAACATGGAGAAACGGTGCGCCGGTGATCAGGTCGAGATCGCGGCTCCGGCGCTGCAAGACGTTCAGCGCCGGCATCGGGACCGTCTGACGGAGCTCGTCCGCGGTGAAGGTCTGCAAGGTGTGCTGCCCCAGCGGAATCCGTGTTCCCTGTGGGAAGGTGCCGTTGAGGAGCAGCCATCGCTCGGGGACCGGTGCGGGGCCAGTGCAGAAGGTGACGAAGCTGTCCGCGACCTCAGAGACGGGAACCGGCACGCCCTGGGCAATGAGACGTGCCGCCTCAGCCAGTCCCGACTCCTCCAACAGCGTTAGGGAGTTCGGGACCCAGTCTCCATCGACCTTGGCGTAGAGGTCGGGGTGCTCTTCTCTAGGCGCTGCGGCGGCCACCGCTGTCTCCACGTCCTCCCAGTGGGGCTGGAGCATCAGTGTCACGATTGACTGGGGTGTCGGGGACAGACCGCCCGCGTACTCGAGCCACTTCAACACGGCTGCATGCAGGGAGAGATGCTCGCTCATACAGCCTGAACGTAGCGGCCTCAGTCGCATGCGGGCAGCAGATTTCCAGCGGCGGAGCCAGTAGCGACCAACCATCGTTCGAGCGGTAGCTGACTGCCACGTGACTCGTACCTCACAGCGTTGTCGAACAGCTGATATCCCGCGCAAGGCCCCAAGGGGGTCTTCTCCTCCTGACCGGAGAGATCCCCAAGAGCCTGGCCGGCTCCCGCTTCGACCAGCGCGTCGCTCCCTCGGGGGTCTCCTCGAGACCTCAGGGTGTAGTCGGCCCGCCGGGACCGGTGGGCGGGAGGTCCAAGTTGGCGGGCTGAAGTCATGCCCGCGGGGTGGCGCGATCTGCTCCACCCAGAGACCTGGCCCTCTTCGCGAAGTGATCAGACCTTGGTCTTACGCCACGGCGCGGCGGAGTCCGAGAGAGTGTCGAGGATCAGCTCGCACCAGGTCACGGCAGCATTTACCGTCAGGCGGGCATGACGCACTCCAAGCCCAGATGGTGCGCTCGCCTGACCGTGACCGCTGCCGAAACCCTGGTTGCGCAGTTCGGCGACGCCGACTGCGATGTTTACCGAGCCCGAAAGGATTCTCTTCACGGCCTTGCTGCCGTCGGGACCATTAGGAGCCGAGCCAGCGTCGAGCTTCAGCGCCTTCTGGACCGTGCTGATCAGGGCTGGGAGCGCCGCGTTCCGGTCGACCTCGATGTTCAGCTCCCCAAGAGCGGTCTTCGCCGTTGCCTCGATGAGCTGCTTGGCCGCGCCGATGGCCCCATGGGGATCGGTGGTCAGGTCCCTCCGAATGCGCTCCAACTCGATCGTGATGCCAGAGGCGTCGGAGAGGGTGCTGAGGTCGCGGACCAGCACTGGCGGGCTGGACCAGGAGATCCTTCCCTCCTTATCGAGAGCGAAGCCGTCCCGCTCCAAGCGGACCCTGATGTCGTCAAGCCACTTAGGAGTTCCCTGATCGTCCGGGTTCCGGTATGCGCGGATGAAGTCCTCGAAGACCAGGAGTACACGTCGAACCTGGTTCGGATCCGACCAGTCCACGCCCTCCGCGTAGAGCATGAATTCAGTCCGCCGCTGGCCTGAGTCCTGGTACTTCAGCTCATCTGGCGGGATGGGCGCGAACCCGTGGTTCTCCCACAGTTCGGCGACAATCCGGATGGTCAGGTCCGTGGCCAGAGAGCGGAAGGCGTTGCGGGTCGCCGGGCTCACCAGCTCCCGCCGTGCGGTGACGGTCATGGTCTGAAGATAGGAGCAGACCCTGACACCGTCACTGTCTTTTCCCAAGGTGACGTCTGATCCATGCCGCGCCCGTCTGACCAACCTGTCTCTGGTTGCGGCTGAACGGCCACTGGGTGGCCGTTGGTCATGGTCATGGGATTCGGCCACGGATTCTGAGATCCCACACGGGCGCGCAGGGTGACAGTTCGCCGGTGGCAGACAAGGAACATCCCCAAAGGACTGGTGGACGCCGCAACAGCATGTCAACCTGAACGACCTTCCGGAAAACTCCCAGGTCAGAGAGGTGAGACTGTTACATTGGACGCGTCGCAGCCCGGATTCGCCACAACAATCGAAAACCTGCGGCTTCGCTCCTGGAAGCTCGGTGCCGGCCAGGCGATGGACGTGATCGGCCAGTTCCCGCAGGCCGACTTCACCCACATCGTCGACGACCGTGCCGACGTGCACGTCAGCTCGCGCGACGGCAGGTTCTACCTCGGCTACTTCCCGAACGGCCGGCCCGGCGGCCCCGACGAGGACTGGGTAACGGGCGAGGGCTGGGTCATCGCCGTCACCGGTACCGAGAAGGTCCCCGGCTACCGAATCGCCTTCTCCACGGAGACACCGGCGATGATCGTCGCTGATGCCGTGGCCCGGATCCTGGCCTCCTCCCGGCCCCTGTGACGGGCACGTCCGCCCTCCCTATATATGCGCCCCGCGTACCCTGCCCCTGCTCGCGCGGATTCGTCCGCTACCGCAAGGAGAACGCCTTGGACTCGCACTCGCCCGAGATGACCGTCGGCGACATCATCGACGCACTGTCCGTCTTCGACCGTGACACACCCGCCCGTCTCGCCATCAACCCCTTCTTCCCTATGGCTCACCGTCTGGGCGGTGTGGAGGAGTCAGTGGACGAGCACGGTCGGCCGATGGTCTACATCGCCGAGTCGCCGGAGGCCGAGCAGTTCGGCCCCCTGCCGCCCGCCGTGGCCGTCGCCCTGGCCTGGCAGGGTCCGGTCGATGCACCCCCGCGTCGCCGACGCGGCGTGACCCGGCCGAACGACGGCCACTGACTCACCCTCGAACTGACGGAGGCGCCCCTGCACTCGCACCACCCCATCGATCCCGCCCACTCCAGCCCGCCCGACTCGGTGTATTGGGTCACCCCCCGCCACCTGGCCGGCGATGACGGCGTCCTCGCTGAGCGGATCAGCGGCACGCTGACCGACCTCGGCTGGCGCATGTGGCCGACGTCCCGCAACTCTCTGCTGTACGTGAGCTCCGACGGCCTGCGCGGCGCCGAGTGGATCCTCGCCGCCTACCCGTTCGAGCTGGGCGGCCTCCCGGTTGCCTGGCAAATGTCGGCCCGCCCGTACCCGGACTCGGCGCTGACCGAGTGGAACGCGTACTTCACCGCCGGCGTACCGTACGAGGCGCTCACCGATTTTCTGCTCGCGCTCGACGCCAGCGACACCCCCGATGCCGGGCTCGAGAACGCCGAGGCGGTGCTCACGGGGCTCACCGCCCGCGGGTGGCTGCGCGACATGGACCGCCCGCGCACGACCGCCACGGACCCGGGCTTCTCCACGAACGTCTCGCTGGAGATTCTGCCGCCGCTCATCCACGACGCCGACCCCCGCGATGACCTTTTGGGGTGGCAGGCGTGGGCGGAGCCCGTACTCGGGGCCCCGTACCTGTGGTGCGCGAGCTTCAGCGCGAGCGCCCCACACGAGCTGGTCGCAGCCTTCGCCTCCTCGCTCGCAGCACCTGGCCCGGTACCGCGCCGGGTGCTGCCCGAGGAGGCAGAGGACCGTCTCACCGTTGTCCGCCGCGCATAGCGGCTGCATATAGCCGCCGACCGTGGCGGGGACCGACGGGCGTGATGCCCCCTTCTCCAGACCCGGTGGTGCCGCTCCCACGAGGGCGGCAACACCGGGCCTTCGCCATACCTCGGCCACGGCGAACCTGATGCACCCCTGGAACCAAGATCTCCTGGACATGGCCCCGGGCGACGTCGACCTGCCCGAAGCGATACGCGAACCCTTCGATTACCTTGCGCAGGCGCTGTACAGCCGCTCCCAGCTCGGTCTTGTTCTCGCCTTTCCCGCAGCGCCGTTCGTGCTGGGACTGGCCTCGGATGACCTCTATGCGTTCGTGGGATACGCGCGACGCTGGCGCCTACCTGCTGTGGGTCCGCTTCGGCTCCGGCGGGATCGAGAAGATCGACGGCGTGATGGTCCTGGACGTCCGCGACGCCTTACGCCGGCGTGTGCGAGGCGGGAAGCGGCTGAACCGTGGCCGGGGCCCGGTCGGAGGTCCGTCACGTCCTCCGGCTGGGCCCATGGAGCGTAGGGCGCGGTTTAGGAGCGGGGTGGCAGGGTGGCGGCGTCGGTTCGGGAGAGGACAAGGTCGCTCATTTCGGTGACGGGCCCGTGCCACCGGATCGCGGGTGCGGGCCGTGCGAGGGCGGCCGGGTAGCTTGCCGCGGCGTAGTCGTTGGCGAGCCGGTAGACGTTGAAGCCCTGCTCGCGCAGGGGCCCCAGGACGTCGTCGACGGCTTGGCCCTGTTTGGTCAGCAGCCTGGGAGTGACCTCGATGACCAGCTCGGCGTCGTCGCGAAGCCGGGGCAGGAGCGGGGCGAGTCCGCGCACGGCCGCCGCCTCGCCCCCTTCGACGTCGAGCTTGATTAGGCGGGCAGCGGCGAGTTCTTCTTCGGTGAGCAGGTGGGGCAGCGGGGCCGCGTCGGCCTCGAAAGAGGCTTCCACGATGCGGGGGCGGATGGCGGTGGTGCCGCCGAGGTTGGTGGAACGCTCCAGGTAGAAGGTCATGCGCCCGGAAAATTCCGAGACGGCGGCGTTGACGGTGCGGACGTTGCCGCACCCGTTGGCCGCGAGGTTCGAGTCAGCGCCCGGTGGAAGACGGGGGACGGCTCGATGGCCACAACCCGGCCGGCGGGACCGACGAGCCGGGAGGCCAGCACCGTGAAGTAGCCGGTGTGCGCGCCCGCGTCCACCACCGTCTCCCCCGGAGCGAGGCGGGCGCGCATCCAGGCGGTCAGGTGCGGCTCCCACGCGTCGAACAGCCACAGATAGCGCTGGATGACGTCGCTGGTCACCACGGGGAACACCGTGCCGTCCCGGGTGCGGGCGGTCGCCGTGAGCGGGTGCTGCTTGAGGTGGTGGCTTAATTGGGCGGCCATCTGCGGCTTGCCGAGGCGGCCGGGCGCGTACCGCACATACGCCCGCAGAGCACGCAGCAGGGGCGGAGGGATCACGGGGTGACCTCCTGGGTGAGGGGGCGGCCGATCCGGCCGCACGGCGAGGGCTGTGGGTGGCAGGCTGGGCGGAAGGAGTCCTCACGTGAGAAGGAGGAGCGCGGGTGAAGACGGCAGCGGCTGGGCCGGTGGTGTATCTGCTTGTCGGGCTGACCGGGTCGGGGAAGACCACGTACGCCAGGCGGCGGCTGGAGCCGGCCGGGGCGGTGCGGCTGTCGGTGGACGAGCGGGTGCACGCCCGGCACGGCCGGTACGGCGTGGACTACCCAGAGCGGGACTACTTCGCGCTGGAGACGCCGGTGGTCGCCGAGGTCCGCGCCGAGCTGGTCGAGTTGGTCGCGGCCGGGCAGGACGTCGTTCTGGACCACGGACTGTGGACTCGGGCCGCCCGCAGCGAGTGGAAGAAGCTCGTCGAGGAGGCGGGTGGGCACCCGCGGCTGCTGTACTTCCCCGTCCACCGCGAGGAGCTGCTGCGGCGCCTTGCCGAGCGCAACCAGCGCGAGGACGGCAACGCGCTGACGGTCACCGAGTCGGCGCTGGACGACTTCTACGCCCGCTTCGAGCCCCCTCACGACGAGGGCGAGGAGATCATCGAGCCCGGCTCCTTCTGACCCGTCGCGGCCGTCGGGGGCCGCCACGTGGCGACCAGCCGCGTCGCCTCCGGCGCCCACCAGTCGGGAACCGTTGCAAGCGAGACGGGCCGGAGGTGCAGGCGCGGGGAGTCGACGTCGATCCGGCCGCCGTGCCGCTGGAGATGGTCCAGCAGGCGCCGGGCCTCGGCGAGCCGGGCCGGGGAGGCGGTCTTCCAGGTGCCGTCTGCCGAGTGCTCCGCCCGCCGCTCGACGTCCTGCCGTACTCCCTCGCGCCACTTGAAGTGGTGGATCACGACCGGAGGCCGGTTGGCGGGGCGGTGACCCTCAGCGCGGTGGTTGCCGGAGGCGACGGCGACGCTGGAGTGCGCGAGCACGATCTTGCGGGGGTCGCCGCGCAGCAGGTCGTGGGTGAGGAAGCCGCCGAGTGGATAGGCCGCATCCAGGCCCTGCTGCGGGTCGAAGCCAGTCAGGGCGCCGTCGGCGGCGACGCGGTCGAGCATCAGCCCGCCCACCGTACCGGTGCCTGACCTCTCCGCCGCAGCCAGGACCTCGGGGAGCGGGGCGGGGTAGGAGTGGAACTCGTCGGAGTCGGCGAGCAGGTGCCACCCGGCGCCGGCACGCTCGCGCAGGGCGTCCCGCAGCTGAGGGTTGGTGTGTTCGTGCCACGGCCCGCAGCTCACTGCGGCGGGGACGATCCCGAGTTCACGGCAGGCGGCCTGCACCTGGTGGCGCCGCTCCGGGGCGACGTGCTCGGGGAAGTGACAGGCCAGGTGGAACCGCTCGATGCCCAGGGTGCGGTAGTGGTGCACCCAGGCGGTCAGCAGGGCGGGCTCGATGGGGCCGACGACGGCGATCAGAGGGGGCAGGGCGGGCACGGTTGCGGCTCCTTCAGCTCGGTGAGGAAGGCGGTCTGCTCGGCGGCCGTGGGCACGTTCAGCGCGGCGGCCGTGTCCGCGGCGGGCCGGGGCAGCGGGGACCAGACCAGCTTGCGCAGGAGGTCGGCCAGCGCGGTGCCGTCGCCAGGCGGGAAGACGCGGGCCCAGTCCCGTCCGGCGAGGGCCTAGGTCAACTGCGGGTCGTGGTCGGAGACGATCAGCGGGACGCCCAGGCGGACGGCGTCGATGACGAGCCCGGATTCCTTGCCGACCCCGGGCCGACGGGCGACGAGGGTGGCGTCGCAGGCGGCGTAGACGGTGCGGATCTGGTCCTCGCTGGCCGGCCCTGGCGCGGTGTGCAGCCGCACGTGGGGCAGGGCGCCCCACTGGTGAAGCACCATGTGGTCGAGCGGGCTGCCAGCGACCAGCAGGTGCACGGGGGCATCCAACCGGGCCAGGGCGGCGCCGATGACGTTCGTGTCCTTGTACGGCCACCAGCCGCCGACCAGGCACACGGCCGCCTCGGCGGCCGGGATGCCGAACTCCTCCCGGGCCCGTGAGCGTTCGGCGTCGGCGAGCCGGTCGCCTTCGTCAGCTACAGCGAAGGGCCGTACCTCGACCGGCAGGCAGGGAAAGGCGGTGGTCAGCTCGTCGTGCACGGCGGCGGTGGGGGTGAGCACCCGCACCGCCGCTCGCTGCGGCGGGTCAGGCGGCCGACCAGCCGCAGCACGGCGTCCTCGGTGGTGACGACCTCGTGGACGAACCGGGTGTGCGGCCCACCGATCAGCCCAGTGGCGCCGTGCAGGGCCTCGCTGGCGCTGAGCACCACCACCGTGGCCGCGGGTCCGGCGAAGTGGTGGCCGGTGCGGATACAGGCGGCCTCGGTCAGGCAGCGGGCGACCAGCATGACCTGGTGCGGGAGGCGACGGACGACGGTAGGCCAACGGCCGAAGGCGAACGCCCGCCGCCCGGCCGCGGCCACCGCCACGGCGGCGGTCCCGGCCGCCGTCAGCACGGCGTTCACCGCCCCGGCAGGGCCGGTGACCCGGGCACCGGCCGTAACCAGGGCGGCCCGGGTCTCGGCGGCGACGCCGTACGGGGCGACCACCAGCGTGTTGCCGTGCGCGGTCGCGAGCGCGGTCAGGGTGCGGTGACGGTGCCCGCCGAGGCGGTGGGCGCCCGGCTCGACAAGCACCAGGGCCGGGGCGATCATCCGGCGATGGCCTGTTCGCCGTGCCCAGCGGTGAACCGGGCGTACAGCCATGCGGGGTCGTTGAGCTTGTCGAACCGGGCCGGGACGCGGGCCGCTTCACGGGCGAAGGCGACGCCTTCGCGGGCCCCGGAGACGGCGAACTGGGCGAACTCGCCCTCACCTCCGGCCGTCCAGGCGGCGATCCGTTCGGCGGCCTCGGCATCGTCCATGCCGTACTCGCTGCCGCGCGCGAGCATCGCGCACTCGCGGAAACCTGCCTTCCAGGCGTGATACGGGGACTGGTTGATCCGGGTGGTGCCGGCGATGTCCGCCACGAACTCGGTGCGGCCGGGCAGCGCGGCTAGCACGTCGACGGCCTCGCCGAGCTGGCGCAGCGCCGAGCGGCGGATCAGCTTCAGTCCGCCGTAGCCGTAGACGAGACCGTTGAGCGGGTTGCGGGCCCGCCACACCCGCATCGATATTCCCTCGTCCAGGGGCTCGACGGCGGGCAGGGCGAACTCGGTGGCGATGACGAAGTCGGCGTCGGCGAGCAGGAACTGCTCGGCGTCCACGATCTCGGCGGCCAGCCGGTAGGCCCGGCGCATCCCCTGTACCCCGTGCAGCCGCTTCACCCGGAGGCCCAGGACACGCTGGAGGCGGGCGTGGAGCCGGTCCGCGAGCGGCTCGTCGTAGGACAGCATCACCGCGTCGAACAGTCCGGTCATTGCAGGGCCTCCAGGTAGCGGGCGGCCACGGTGGTGGGGGCGAGGTCGGCGACGGAGGCGTGCGCACGCTTGGCGTGCACCCGGTAGAACTCGGCGTCCGTGGCGAGCCGGGCGGCGATGGACAGGGCCTGCTCGGCGGTGTCGAAGAGGAGCTCCGGGTCGATGTGCTTGGCCAGCCACCCACTCCGCGGGGCGATGACCGGCAGGCCCATCCCCTGGCAGTCGATTACGGACATCGACCACGGGCAGCCGGCGCGGAATGGCGCGATACCGAAGTGCGCGCCGGCCAGCAGGTTGCGGTAGCGGACGCGGTCGCCGCGATCGGAGGCGATGGTGACGCGGGGCAGGGCGGCGAGCTGGTCGCGGTGGTGTTCCGGGCTGGCATCGAGCCGGACGCGCTCGGGGCTGCGGTTGCCGAACAGGTCCATCACCGTCAGCCGCACGGGCGTCTCGGCGACCAGGCGGCGGGCCAGGGCGGTGAACTGGGCGGTGCCGTAGTGCGCGTAGAGGCGGTGGTTGTACACCCCCACCGCGCCGTCCCCGTCAGGGGGTTCGATGTCGGCGGGGTTGCGGACCAGGCGCTCGTCACGCGGGGCGGGAACAACGTGCAGCTTGTTGGCGAGATCGACGCCCATACGGCCGGCCGCCGCCGTGGTCCAGGACGCGGCGGTGGAGGAGTGGACCAGAACGCGGTCGCAGGCGGCCAGGCCCGCGGCAAACGCCAGGAGCACGAGGATGCGGACGAGCAGTACGAGGGGTGCCTGTCCTTCTTCGACGTGCGCGGCCTGGTCCCCCGGCCGCTGACGATCACGGTGGAGACCACCGCTCTGGACGGTACTACGGTCACCACCGTCTACGAGCGCGGGCTGGCCCGCCTCGTCCATCACGAGATCGACCACCTCGAAGGGCTGCTGTATCTGGCCCGGATACGGCCCGGAGTCGAGCCGATCAGCGTTGACGAATACCGGCAGACTGGCCGGGCTTGGTCCTACGACTCCTGACCATGGGCAAGCACTCCCGACCCGGCCCTCCGAGCCAGCCCGTCCCGCGCAGTCCCGCACGGCGACGCCGACGATCCGCTCGCGGCGTACAGCAGCCGCTGGACATCCACCGCCGCCACAGCGGCCCTGCTGCGCAAACCCGCAGCCGACCGTCGCATGGCGCGAGATAGGGTCCGGGCGCGGAGGTCATTGCTACTGTCGCTGGATGGCGAACTGGGACGAGGACGGCGTCCGCGCACGGATACGGGAGATGGCCGCACGAGACCCTGCGCGGGAGCGTTTCGGGGCGCGCACGCATCGGTACGCGCTGGCGCCGCGGCTGCTGGAGACGGAGATCCGGGCGTTCGAGGAATCCCACGGAATCGCGCTACCGGTGGAGTACCGGTCTTTCGTTGCGGAGGTGGGCAACGGCCCGGCCGGGCCCGGGCACCGCATGATGCCGTTGACCGTCCCATGCCCGGAGGCCGACGAGGAGTGGGCTGCGGTCGACGAGTGGGAGGAAGACCGGCTGCCGGGCAGCCTCGCCGAGCCGTTCCCACTCACGGAACCCCTGCCCGGCCCGATCGGGGC
The DNA here is from genome assembly GCF_900091315.1 of Streptomyces sp. DI166. Taxonomy (GTDB): domain Bacteria; phylum Actinomycetota; class Actinomycetes; order Streptomycetales; family Streptomycetaceae; genus Streptomyces; species Streptomyces fuscus. The sequence continues at coordinate 9,294 of NZ_FLSP01000062.1, read as the reverse complement.
ACCCGCCGATCTGACCCGGGGCACGCTCATGCTGGCCGAACAGGGCTGTGGCATCTACACCCGACTCATCCTGAACGGCCCACATACAGGAGAGATTTGGCAGATCGATACGGACTGGGGCGGCTTCGTGCCGGTGAGCCCCGGCTTCCGATCCTGGTACACCGATTGGCTGGCGAGTCTATAGCCGCTCGTCATGCCAGCCGGACCAACCTGCTGCCTTCTGGCGCAGGGGGGATCGCGAGCAAGTGACCCAGACCACTCAAACTTGGATGGCGCCGATTAAGGTTGGCTGTCACAGACAGCCAACGCCTGTTCCATTGTTCCCCAAGGCCGCTGTCCTGCTTCGAGGCGGGGACACCGGGGCTGGTGGAGAAGCGAATCAGCGGGCGGTGCGTACCTTGGCGAGCGCGTCGTCCAAGTGAGCGTCCACGAGGCCCGGCGAGCCAGACACGATGACCAGGATGTTGCCGATGCGGATCGCTGTTTGCTTAACGACACTGCGCTGTCCGCCGGCGGAGAAGGTGAGGAGCTGGCTCCACTGCTCGTCGCCGAGGTCCGGCGCGGCCGACTTCTGGGTGGCCATGTCGACGACCGTGCTCCCGGAGGCCACCTGGTACGAGGGGCAGGAGAGCATCGCGTCGAAGACCTTGCCGATGCCGGTGGACAGTTTCGAGGCGGTGTCGCTGTACAGCTCCTCGCTCACCTCGGAAGTGCTGCTGCCGGTGTAGGTGAAGGACGCCTTCGCCTTGCGGGCGAAGGTGAGACCGGAGCCAGTGGCTGTGTCGCCGCCGAGCTTCTCCAGCGCCGGGCAGCCGATGACGGTCACGTCGTCGTTGTGGCGCGGGGCCTCGAGCTTGCGGGTGTAGTCGGCGCCCAGGTCGCTCTCGTTCAGCAGCCGCTGGTTCAGCTGAGCCGACGACAGCAGCGCGGATGCCGCGGGCGTGCTGGCGCCCCGGTGTGCGGAGGCGGGGGAGTCAGCGGACTCGTCATGGCCGGCGCAACCGGTGAGGGCCAGGACGGTGCAGAGGGCACTGAGGCCGAGACCGGTTGTGGTGGAGCGGCGCATACGGAAACCCCTTGGTGATGCGAGACGGATGGTCTGACCGGGTCGGCCCTCCGGGTGCCGACGAACGCAGGAGTGGGGGAAGGGGTCTCGCGACTTCAGTGGCCGAGGTGGCGCAGGCCGTCTTCGAGAGTGGGGTGGAAGTGGTCGACCGGACCGGAGTTGCGGTTGTACCAGGCGGTGTCCAGCCGGGTCTCCAGCGTCTCGTGGCCGGCCTCGCAGCGCAGCCACACTGAGTCGTCGCGCATGTTGAAGACGATCCAGTTCCGGTACGCACCGCAGCGGCAGGCGTGGATTTCGCCGTCGATGACGAGCGGCAGGTCCCAGCGCATCATGAAGCCCGACACGTCCTGGCGGCACGGTGCCCGGAACTCCGGAGGCAGGAAGTCGGGCACCACCCTGGAGTTGGTCGATGCGGCCGAGGTCGGCGCAGCAACCGGGGCGGGAGCCTCGGGCCACTCGGCGTGCATGGCCAGCAGCGCCTGGCCGGCACGTTGGGCTTCACGGAACTCTCGGTCCGCACGGTTGCGTCGGAACATGCCGTCTCCATCTCTGTCGTATCGCCTGCCCGAGGAGAGTGCCGCAAGTCCCTGACCTGCTGCAACTCTAAGAATGTTGAATTCAGCGGTAGTTGGTGGGGCGCTCTTTGCGCCTCGCCGGACGCTTCGCGGCAGGGCGGGTTGTGGTGGGCGCGGTGGTGTTGTGCTCGGGCAGGGTGGACGCGTCGGCAGGCAGGTCGGCCATGCGTCGCAGCCTCCACACGAGGACGTCGCTGATCGACTCGGCGGTCCCCAGCTCCCGTCGCGCGGCGGCCTCGGCCAGGAGCGCGGCCGGGTCGTGCCCGGCACGCTCGACGTCGGCGAGGGTGGAGGCCAGCGCGTACCAGCCCGGCTCGGCGAGGACCTGCTCGGCCAATTCCGGCACTGCTTGGCGCAAGTAGCCCGTCTGCTTGCGCCGCAGGGGCAGGGACATGCGCCGGCCACGGTCGCGCATGACGCCCAGGTACATGGGCGCCGCTGCCTGGTATGCGTCGCGCAGGTGTTCGGCGGCCTGGCGGGCGGCAGCGGCCTGCTGGGCGTGCCCCTTCATCGCGTGCCAGTGGGCGGCGGCAGTGACCAGGAAGAACACCATGTCGATCAGCATGGCGGTGGTGGCACCGTCCTCCACGCGCCCGAGTGCCGGCCCGCCCTGGACGAGCTTGCGGGCAGCGTTCCGCAGACCGCGGGCGTGCTCGCGCTCGGCCCGGACGTGGGAGCGGGTGGCCCGCTCGAACACGAAGGCCGCGTCTCGCAATTCACGCCGGGTGTGCGCGGCCGAGGTCTTGGCGAGCGCGTCGAGGACCTCGCCGCCTGCGGCGATCAGGGCAGAAACCTGCCCGTCCTCACCCTGGTCGATGATGAGTACGGCCTGCCAAGACGCCGCCGTCGCTTGGCGGCGCGCGTCCGAGGGCCTGACGCGATCCGACCCGGAGGAGCGGTCCGTGGTGGTGTCCTGGTCGGGTTCAGCAGCGTTGCCCGCCCATCGTTCGCGGATGCGTGGCAGGGAGAGGTCGGGCGCGAGGGTGGAGCCCGAATAGTAGATCGGCTCCTGGTCCTCGTTGCGGTCGTCGGACAGGGCAACCTTGTAGCCGAGCAGGTCACCGGAGGGCGCGACGCGCTGATGGACCAGAAGGCCGGCAGCGGTCAGACGGTCGAAGAACTCCTTCTCATTGGCGACGCCAGCGGCGGCGCGGCGCACCGTCTCGCGCAGCTCTTCGCGCGGCGTGCGCTCCTTGCCCTGGCGGTTCGCCTTATGACGTTCGGCGCTGCTTGGGCGCTTGGCCGCGGTACCGTCGCCGACATTCACCCTCCGTAGGCCGTAGTCGATTTCGATCTGCCTGGCTTCCGCCTGGGCGCGGGCGCCATCGCGGTGGATGCGGGCTTGGCGGCCGTCGTGGCGGACGACGGTTGCGATGATGTGGATGTGGTCATCGGCATGGCGGACGGCCGCCCAGCGGCAGGCGGCGTCGTCGCCATCGGGGGCGATGCCGGTGGCGGAGACCATGCGGCGGGCGATGTCCCCCCATTGCTCGTCGGTGAGGATAGGGTCTTCGGGGGCGGCCCGTACGGACAGGTGCCATACGTGCAAGGCTGGCCTTTCGTCTTCGGGTAGGGCCGTGACGGGCTGGTCGAGCAGGAATTGCAGGTCGGCTTCTGTTGCGTCGGGGTCGCGGCCGGGGTCGGGGGCGAGGCTGTCCCATGCGGCGACGAGGTGGGGATCGATGTGCTCCTCGGCGTCGCCGGGGCCGTACAGGTACATGAGTAGGCCGAGGGTCTTGTCGCCCATGTCGTTGACCGAGGGAATCATGCCGCTGGATGCTCGCTGTCCAGGTAGTGCTGGATGAACGCGTGCACCTCCAGGCGAACCTGGTCGACGCCGTCGAGGACTGATCGGGCCTGCGGCGCCAGCTCGTCTCTGTTCAGGGCAGCCGCAACCTGGTTGAGGTTGTTGCCGATCCGGCTCAGCGCGGGGCCCAGGGCGAACAGCTGGCGCTTCATTTCGCGCTCGCCGGCGACCTCGGCTTCCGTACGGGTGAGATCACGGGCGGCGCTCAGCGCGGCATGGGCGAGAAAGCCGGACGGCGTCATGGCACACGCCGCCGCTGCGTCGAGCACGGACTGCTTCTCAATGTCGTTGAAGCGGCTGGTGATCCGATGCTTGCGCTTGCTGGATTTGGTCTTCGGTTTGCGATTGCGTGCGGGCGGCTGGCTCGGCGGCAAACTCGCGTGCTGGGCGCAGTGCGGGTTGTGACACGGGTGAGTCGTCTCCTCGTTGGGATGCGAGCCGCCCTCGGTCGCATCCCCACGGTCCAGTGCCCCCTGGCGCTGGGCCGCCTCCGCCACCCCCGGGGCGGAGGACGCGAGAGTCAGACTCCCAACGGGAGTCTGACTCTCGCACCAACTTGCTCCCGCTGAGGTCGAGTTGGCCTCCGGCTCACCGGGCTCGGGGGCGAGGTTTGCTATCGGGTTCGTCATCGGGCGTCGTTCCTCGTCATGCGGATGTGGTGCTGGATCTCGGCGGTCAGGTCGACCATGGCGGTCGCGTCTGCGAGGACCTGGACAGGGTGTCGGGGTGGCGCTGGACGAGCCACTGGCCGGTAGGGGCCGGTACGGCGGCATGCAGCAACTGGTGGCGGACGAGCACGTCCGCCCAGGCGCCGGCCTCGGCGATCGACGGGACGTGCGTAGGCGGGTGGTAGGCGGAAATAGCGATCCCTCTGGCAGGAGCGGTGGCCCGACCGAGGCCGGGCCACCGTGCGGAATGCGGAGTCAGGCGCGTGACCTGCTGGTTTGCAGGTGTCAGCCGCACTCGCGGCAGCGGTCGAGGTGCGTGCTGAGGGCCCGCGCCATGTTCCGCTTAACCGAGACGGCGTTCTTTGCGCTGGTCTTCGCCGACGCGGATCCTCGGTGGCGCTCGGCGTGGCCGTGCAGGAAGCTGACGTCCCGTTCGAACTCAGCCTTGATGCTGGCGAACCTGTGGCAGGTCTTCATCGGGTCGTTCTCTTTTCGTGGGCGCGCAGCCGTTCCAGAACGGGTGTCAGGCTCTCGTTCCGGCCGCCCGGAAGTCCCAGGTCGCGATAGATCTCGCGCAGCTGAGGCCGATTAATGGAGGCGTTTCCGTCCCGTTCCAACTTGGCGGCGACGTGCGGACGCACGATCTTGACTAGCTGCGCGGTGCTCAGCTTCTTCTGCTGAGGGCGCTTTGGCTTCCCACTACCTGGCCGATTCCGCTGCGCCTTTGTCGTCCGACGCCCGGGGACGGTGTGGGGACGGCTCTCCTGGGTTTCGGTCCCCGTTTTGGGGACGGTGTGGGGACGGTCCTCGTCGGTTTCGGTCCCCGCTTCGGGGACGGTGTGGGGACGGTCCCCTTCGCCTTCCGTCCCCGCTTCTGTATCCGGGTGCCCCCGGCCCTCGTCGCCGCTGGGGACGGCTGCTGGGAACGGTCCCGTACCGCCCTGAGCGCCACTCTCGTGGGCCTCCACGGCGCTACCGTCCCCGTCGGCGTCAGCCTCTTCGCCCCTGGCGAGCACGGCGTCACGGTCCCCGATCGTCGCCGCCGTGCCCTCGCTCAGCAAGCTCGAGCCGCGCTCATGGACACGGTCCGCGTCGGTGTTGGGGACGGCGTGGGGGCGGTACCCTCCCGTCCCCGTCCCCGTCCCCGTCCCCGTCTCGGTTTCGGTTTCGGGGTGTTCACCGTCCCCGTCGGGATCGGGGACGGTGTGGGGACGGTCCCCCTCGGTCTCCGTCCCCGTCCCCGCTTCCGTACGGTCCCCGTCCCTGTGGACTTGGGCACCATCGTTGGGGACCGTGCTCCGCCGCCGACCGGCCTGCTCTTCTCCCACAGGCGGGGGTACTGGGGACGGGACGAGAGGGGACCGCTCCTCGCGATCGGCGTCCTGCACCCATGGCGAAGGCAGATCGACGGTGGCCAGGGCTACCGCGTACCTGCGGGCCGCCAGCTGCTCAAGGAGAGCCTGACGCTGCTGAGGATCGGTGCCGACCCCGGCTCGGGTAAGCGCCGACTGGAGCCGACGTGTGATTCTGGTGTCCTTCTCACGATCTGACGGCGACATCGCGGATAGCCGGGCGGCCAGAGCCACGGCCCGTCGCGTCGCGCGGTCCTTGGTGATCTGCGCGGCATCGCGGTTGCGGGTGGCGATGCCCAGGCGGGAGAGGAGGCGCTCTCGTGCTTCGCGTCCGAGCGTGGCCAGGAGCCCGTGCGAGGTAGCGTCTGGCTTGTGCAGCCGCAGCTCGATGCCCATGGCCAGGTGCCAGAGCACGGCCGCCATGACCGGGCCGACGAAGGCCCGCACGGTGCCGCCTATCGAGCCGGACTCGGCGTACGCCGGGATGACCTGCACCCCGGTGATCACCCACACCAGGGCGCCGGGCAGACCGGGCGCTCCAGTTGTCTTCAGGTTCTGCCGGGCCATCAGCGCGGTCGCGAACAGCGCTGCCTCACCCGCGCTGAACATCATGGCCCGCTCGACGGTGCCGGCCATGTCGAGGTAGTCGGCGGCGAACCGCCAGCTGGTGTCGCCGGAGTAGATGGTGCAGTTGAGGGCGGCGAGGGCCGAGACCCAGACTGCGGGGGTGCCGACCCGCTTGCCGTCCGCCCGGTTCCGGTTGCGCCGGATCGACCAGCCAGCCAGCGCGAGGGCGAGCAGTCCGCCGACCGCGACCATGTAGACGGGCTCGATGCCGGACGGCAGGGACATGGCGATGGGGTTGGTCATGCTGCCTTTCGGAGGGCGGCGATCAGGGAGTCGGTCTGCACCTGGCGGGGCACCTGCACCGGCGAGGAGCCGTCGTCCTCGGTGGTGGTGTCGTCGTCGGTCGGGTCGGTCTCATCGGTCTGGTCCCAGTAGCGGTCGCGGTCGGCGACGGCGTGGGCGGCGTTACGCATCAGGTCGCGCGCCCAGTCGAGGTTGAGGCGCAGCGTGTGCGCGAGGCGCTCGGGGCTCCAGCCGCGGACGTAGGCGTGGCGGGTGACGGCCTCGCGTTCGGCGTCGCTGAGGTGGACGTCGCGTCCTTCGAAGGCGGCCTTCACCCGGGCGTAGTCCAGGCGCTTGTTGACCTTGGCGTGCCAGGGGCGGCGCTCGTCCTCGGTGAGCCCGCCCCACATGCCGTGGCGGATCTCGTTGTCGAGGGCGTAGTCGAAGCACGCCTTCTTCACCGGGCACCGGCCGCAGATCGACTTGGCCTCGTCGATGGCCGCGCGGTCGCGAGCGGCGTGGAAGAACAGCTCGTCGATGTCCTCGGGCGGCATGTTGTGGCACAGGCCGCGGGCCTGCCAGCTGTGGTCGGCGATGCCCCGGAGGGTCGGTGTCGGGGTGTCGTTGGTGGTGATGTGGCGCAAGACAGTCTCCGGAAGTCGCCTCGGTCGGCACGGGTCGCTCGGCACCTGTGGTGGCTGGGGTGCGGCGGGGGCGTTGCGAGGCGGGCTCGGGGTACGGCGGCGGGCCGTACGCAAGGCGGATCGTTTCTCTGGAGAAGCGGGCTGCCGTCAGGCGGCGGGCGCCTGGGCCTGTGCCGCTTGGGCGCGGTCGATGCGGCAGGGGTGGGCGGTGGCGCGCGGTGCGTTGCCCCTGGCGGCGCCCTCGAGGCTGATGCGCCGGCGGCGGCAGGGCTCGCCCTTGTCGGCGTGACACCACTCGCACGGCACGGCGAGGACGTCGGGGCCACCAGCGGCGATGGCAGCCTCGCGGGCGGCGCGGGCCGGGCGGTAGGGGGCCAGCTCGGCGCGGACGGTCGCCGGGATGTACGAGCCGACGGCGGCCAGCTGGTCCTTCAGCCCCGGCCGGTGACGCCCCGCGGTGAGCTCGCGGAGCGCCGAGGGCGCGGCATGTCCGGCAGCCACGGCGTCGCGCGCCGCCAGCAGTTCCGCCCGCCAGGCTTCCGGGTTGTCCGGGTCGGCGCTCGGGGTCGGGTCGGTGTGCCGGGCCAGACGCTCGCGGCGGTGCGCATGCCACTCACGAGCCACGTCGGCGGGCAGGATCGGGTACGGCGAGGCGATGATGCGCTTGCGGACGGTCTCGCGCACATCCCAGCCCTGCCCGGTGGTCATGGGCACATCGCCGAGCAGCTCGTGCCACATGGCGAGCTGGTCGCGGGCCTCGCCCGCGTCGGTGCGGATGGTGCGCGGGTCCAGGCGGCCGACGTAGGTGAGCACGGCAGCAACTTCGCGTCGGTTCATGATAGTTACTCCGTTCCAGTCGGTTCGTCGACGGCGGCCAGCAGGGCGGCCATGTGCCGGTCGGCCTTGGTCATGCTGGCCTGCGGGGCGGGGCTGCCGCCGGGCAGCGCGTAAAGGTTCGGGCGCTGAGATGCGGGGGTGTGCTCGCGGGCGATCCAGGACTTCCAGTCGGCAGCCCAGGCGGCGGCGGGACGAGGGGTGCCGGTAGAGCGGTAGTGGCGCCACTTCGCGTCTGCAGCCTGCAGGCCCTGCTCGCCGAGGCGATCGAGGTGTCCCTGCTGCTGAGCCCAGGACAGGCTGGCGTCGTCGACCTGCCAGTCGGTGGCGGAGGTGACCTCGGCAGCCCTACTGCTGCTGTACCTACGGTTCACCTTCGGTTCACTACAGTTCTGGGGGTCAGATTCGGACCCGGAGGGGGGTCGGTTTCCGACCCGGGGAGGGGTCAGATTCTGACGAGGGGGCGCAGATTTTGACCCGGCCAGAATCTGACGACGGGGCCCCATTTCTGACCCTGCCGTGCGCCAGATGCGGTGTTTTCGCAGCCCCTCCTCGTCCAGGTCCTTCAGCGCGGGGGCGGGGTCGGCGTCCGTGAGGGGCTCGATGTCCTCGACGCGTAGCTCGGGGTCAGCCTTCTGCGCCGCCGCGACCTTCGCGAGCCAGGCAGCGGGGCGCGGCATGCGGTAGACCGTGCTGTGCTGCGGGCCCTCGTAGCCCTTGAGGATCTCCAATTCGCCGGCGTCCGCGAGCAGGGCCAGCGAGGTGCGCACAGCGTTGCGGCTGGCGTTCGTCCGCTCCATCAGCTCGGTCACCGATGCGTAGGCAACGCACTGGGCGTCGGGAATCCGGTCGGCGATCGACAGCAGGACCAGGCGGGCCGTGCCTCGGCTGGTGCTGCTCTCCCACACCCACTTCCTCGCCTGCCCACTCATTGGGACACCGCCGTCTTCTGGCGGGTGGTCGGGTGGGTGGCTGCCGCGCCGGCCGGGGAGACCGGCCTTTCGCGCAGGGCAGGCGGCATGTAAGACTCTCCTCCGTAGTGAAAACCGCTCCGGGGTGCCCGTACGAAAGGTCCGGTGCGGTGAGGTGGGTAATCTCCGTGCCCTTGCCGGGGCCCGGAGTGCCATCTGGCGTTCGGCGTCCGGGAGTTAGTGGCTCCTAGGGCGCCGTCGCTGTTTTCGGGGGCTATGCCACCGACTGGATCGCGCGTTCTGCATTGGCCTCCTTATGCCGTCTGCTGCCAAGCGGGGTGCCCGGCGGGGGACGACGAACATATGCAGGACCTGCGGCAAGATCCAGACCTTGCTAAAGGACTCTCTACAAGTCGTTGGGGAGGGCGTTGGCAGCTGCACCTGCGCGTGGAGGCGGCGGGCCGGGACGCGGACAGCACCCTAATCGCACCGACGAAATCGGAGATGATCTTCACGGTGCCCCCTCGTGTCTCACGCGACCACCCTCTGTTGAACCGGCTGGTCACAGCGATTTAAGCCAAGCCTTAC
>NZ_FLSP01000061.1 GCF_900091315.1 Streptomyces sp. DI166 | reverse complement strand
GCAGGCCACGCGGCCTTCGCAGCCGGAACGCAGGCCCAGCGCCCTGCGCCGCCTCGTGCGCTGGTGGCGGGGTTACTGACCGGCCCAGTCGGCGTACGAGTCCCAGGCGCCGAGCGTCCGTCCGCTGCGGAAGCGGTGCTCGACCCCCGTGACCGGATCGGTGAACTCCAGTGCCCGCGCCAGCAGTTGCAGCGGGCGCCGGAAGTCACCGGCCGGCACGGGGTCGGCGACCCTCGGGTAGAGCGGGTCGCCGAGGATCGGCACGCCCAAGGCGTTCATGTGGACCCGCAGTTGATGGGTCTGTCCGGTCGACGGCAGCAGCCGGTACCACCCGAGTCCGTTGTTCCGGTGCTCGACGAGCTCGATGCGGCTGACGGCGTTCGGTTCGCCCGGCACCTCGCGGGCGGCCATCTCCCCGCGCTCCTTGACGATCCGGCTGCGTACGGTCGTGGGCAGCGTCAGCGCGGGATCGTACGGCGCGACGGCCTCGTACTCCTTGCGCACGCGCTTGTCGCGGAACAGCGTCTGGTAGGCGCCGCGTTCCTCGGGGCGCACGACGAACAGCACCAGTCCGGCGGTCAGGCGGTCCAGACGGTGCGCGGCGCCGAGCGCGGGCAGGTCCAGTTCGCGGCGCAGCCGGGCCAGCGCGGTCTGGGTGATGTGGCTGCCGCGCGGGGTGGTGGCGAGGAAGTGCGGTTTGTCGGCGACGACGATGTGCTCGTCGCGGTGGACGATCCCCAGCTCGAACGGCACGGGCACCTCGTCGGCCCGTTCGCGGTGGAACCACACGAACATGCCCGGCTCGTACGCCGTGTCGCGGCCGAGGGGCTGCCCGTCGGCCCCGAAGAACAGCCCCTCCTCGAACATCCGCTCAACGAGCCCGTCTCCCGCGGAGAGCCGCTCGACCAGATGCTCCCGTACGGTCGCCCACCGTCCCTCGCCGGGCAGCCGGACCCGTACCGGGTCGACGCCGTCGCGCTGGGGGAGCGGGGAGGGCGGGGGAGGGGTCCTGCGTCTCACGCGGCGGGCGCGCCTTCCTGTTCCGCCTCGATGCGGGCGTTCCACTCCGGCTTGGACGCCTGCCAGCCGTCCTCGTTGTGGCCGAGGCGCCAGTAGCCGGAGACCGACAGGTCCTCGCGCGGGATCTGGCGCTCCACCCGCAGCAGCCGGCGCAGATCCTTCACGAAGGCGGCCTCGCCGTGCACGAAGGCGTGCAGCCGGCCCTCCGGGAAGGCGAAGGAGCGCACCGCTTCGACGACGGCCTCGCCGACCGGGCGGTCGTCGCGGTGCAGCCAGGTCACCTCCACGTCGGAGTCGATCTTCTGCTCCTCCTCCGGGCCCGCGATCTCCACGAAGGCGTGGGCGCGCGCACCGGCGGGCAGTGCCTCCAGGGAGCGGGCGATCGCGGGCAGCGCGCTCTCGTCACCGGCCAGCAGATGCCAGTCGGCGGTGGGGTCGGGTGTGTAGGCGCCGCCGGGGCCCATGAAGCGCACCGTCTCGCCCGGCTGCGCCCGCAGCGCCCAGGGGCCCGCGAGGCCCTCGTCGCCGTGGATGACGAAGTCCAGGGTCAGCTCCCGGTGCCGGGTGTCCCAGGAGCGCACGGTGTAGGTCCGGGTCACCGGCCACTGGTCGCGCGGGAACTCGTCCCTGATCCGGTCCAGGTCGAACGGTTCGGGATAGGTGACGCCCGGGGGGCCGAAGAGGAGCTTCACATAGTGGTCGGTGCAGGTGTCCGCGGCGAAGGCGGCGAGGCCTTCACCGCCGAGCACCACGCGCTGCATGTGCGGGGTCAGCCGTTCGGTGCGGACGACCTGCGCGGAGTGGAGCCTGCGCGGCTTGCGGGCAGGGCGTTCTGCCATGACGGCCTCCCTCGAATTAGCTTAGGGTTACCTAAGTTAGCACCTTCGCGGGGAAATGACCTCTACGACAAGGCTAATGACCCCAGCGGCAAAGGGCGCGAAGGAGAATGTAAGGGACGAATTCCCGGTCCGCCGCACCTCATTCACTCGATGGGGAACGTTCCTGCACGAGCATGCACACCGTTTCACACCGCCAGCGTCGTCAGCAGCCGTTGCAGGGAGCCCCCGAGACCCCAGCGCTCCGCCAGCTCCTTCAGCGCGCCCGGATCGCGCGGGGCGTGCGGCAGCGCGGTGTCCACCTCCGGCAGCGGTACGTCGTCCGCGACCCGCACCACCTTCGGTGCCACCGCGACGTACGGCCGCGACTCCTCAAGTCGCTTGCGCTGCGACGGCGTGAACTTCGCCCGCGGGTCGTCCAGCGCCGCCATGATCCCGGCCAGGTCGCCGAACTCCGCCAGCAGCTTCGCCGCCGTCTTCTCGCCGATGCCCGGCACGCCCGGCAGCCCGTCGCTCGGGTCGCCGCGCAGCAGCGCCAGATCCGCGTACCCCCGGCCGTCCACGCCGTACTTCTCGCGCAGCCACGCCTCGTCGGTCAGCTGGAGGGTGCCCACGCCCTTGAGCGGGTACAGCACCCGCACCCCGCGCGCGTCGTCCACCAGCTGGTACAGGTCCCGGTCGCCGGTGACGATGTCCACCGGGCCCTCGGCCCGCGCGGTGAACGTACCGATCACGTCGTCCGCCTCGTACCCCTCGACGCCCACGCGCGCGAGGCCCAGGGCGTCCAGTACCGCCTCGATGATCGGCACCTGGGGCGAGAGGGTGTCCGGCACCTCCTCCTCGTCCGGCCCGGCCTCGCGCTCCTCGGCGACCCGGTGCGCCTTGTAGGAGGGGATCAGGTCCACCCGCCACTGCGGGCGCCAGTCGGCGTCCATGCACGCGACCAGCGAGTCCGGGTGGTGGTCCTTGACCAGGCGGTCGATGAATTCCAGCAGCCCGCGCACGGCGTTCACCGGGGTGCCGTCCGGGGCCCTCACGGAGTCCGGCACGCCGAAGTAGGCGCGGAAGTACAGCGAGGCGGTGTCGAGGAGCATCAGTCGTCCGGTCACGCCTCGCATCATGCCGTACGTCACTGACAGCGGCCGCCCGGCGCAACGGGCTGTGTCCTGCCCCCGACGCAACGGGTTGTGTCATACGCAAAGTTTTGTGGCCTGGACCACTTGTCCGTTTGCCCTCGGGGATCAAGGGCAGGCGCGCCCTCGGAGCGATGTCGTTTCGGTGTCAACCGTCGCCGGCACGCTCCGCTGTCTTTGTCGTCGAAGCAAGAGGTATCCGTGTCAGCGAGACTAGAGGCCGAACACCTGTACAAGGTGTTCGGCAGGCGGGAACAGCAGGCGGTGGAACGGCTCCGGGCCGGAGCCGACCGGGAGGAACTGCGCGCGGACGGCACCACCGCGGCCGTCATCGACGCCTCCTTCACCGTGGAACCCGGCCAGATCTTCGTCGTCATGGGCCTGTCCGGCTCGGGCAAGTCCACGCTGCTGCGCATGCTCAACGGCCTGCTGGAGCCCACCGCCGGACACGTCCGCTTCGACGGCCAGGACCTCACCGCGCTCGGCGCGCGCGAACTGCGCGAGGTCCGCGCCCGCAAGATCAGCATGGTCTTCCAGCACTTCGCGCTCTTCCCGCACCGCAGTGTCCTGGAGAACGCCGGCTACGGCCTTGAGGTCCAGGGCGTCGCCAAGGCCGAGCGGCTCGCGCGGGCCACCGAGGCGCTGGAACTGTGCGGACTGAAGGGCTGGGAGAAGTCCTGGCCCGACGAGCTGTCCGGCGGTATGCAGCAGCGCGTGGGCCTGGCCCGCGCGCTGGCCACCGACGCCGACCTGCTGCTCATGGACGAGTCCTTCAGCGCGCTGGACCCGCTGATCCGCCGCGACATGCAGGACCAGCTCCTGGAACTGCAGACGAAGCTGAAGAAGACCATCGTCTTCATCACCCACGACCTCAACGAGGCCATGCGCCTCGGCGACCGGGTCGCCGTCATGCGCGACGGCCGGATCGTCCAGATCGGCACCGCCGAGGACATCCTGGTCCGCCCCGCCGACGACTACGTCGCCTCCTTCACCCAGGACGTCGACCGCTCCCGGGTGCTCACCGCCGCCGCCGTCATGGACCGCGACGTGCGCGGCGACGAGGCCGACTGCGGCTGCGAGAGCGGCTGCGAGACCGCGACCCCGGACACGCCGTTCACCGAGCTGTGCGCGATCAGCGCCCGGCTGACGCACCCGGTCGCGGTGCTGGACGAGAGCCGCACGGTCGTCGGAGTCGTCCCGGGCAGCCGTCTGATCGGCTTCCTCGGCGAGAGCACCCCGGAGGTGGCCCGTGCCTAGGATCGAGTTCGGCTCGTGGGTCAACGACTCCGTCGAGTGGCTCACCACCCACATGGGCTGGCTGTTCGACTTCTTCGAGCAGGTCTTCCGCGGCGCCTACGACGGCGTCGACGCCGTCCTCCAGGCCCCCGAGCCCCTGCTGCTCGTGGGCATCTTCGCGGTGATCGCGTGCTGGCTGCGCGGCGCCCTGGCCGGTGTCCTCACCTTCGTCGGCTTCGGCTTCGTCATCTCCCTCGACCTGTGGGAGAACGCGATGATCACCCTGTCGCTGGTGCTCGTCGCCACCGTCATCGCGCTGGTGATCTCGGTGCCCCTCGGCATCTGGGCGGCGCGCTCCAACCGGGTCAGCGCGATCGTGCGGCCCGGCCTGGACCTGATGCAGACGCTGCCCGCGATGGTCTACCTGATCCCGGCGATCCTCTTCTTCGGCAGCGGCGCCGCCGCCGGCATCGTCGCCACCCTGGTCTTCGCGCTCGCCCCCGGCGTCCGCATGACCGAGCTGGGCATCCGCCAGGTCGACAAGGAACTCGTCGAGGCCGCCGAGGCGTTCGGCACCACCCCGCGCAACACCCTGCTGCGCGTCCAGCTGCCGCTCGCCCTGCCCACCGTGATGGCCGGCGTCAACCAGGTCATCATGCTCGGCCTGTCCATGGCGGCCATCGCCGGCATGGTCGGCACCGGCGGCCTCGGCGGCGACGTCAACGAGGCCATCGGCCAGCTCAACATCGGCCTCGGCGCCGAGGCGGGCATCGCCATCGTGATCCTCGCGATCTACCTGGACCGGATGACCAGCGCGCTGGGCACCCAGGTCTCCCCGCTCGGCCGCCGCGCCGCCGCCCGGGCGCGTGCCGCACAGGGCCTGAAGATCTGGTCGTACCGGCCCCGCGCCTCCGTCGCCGTGGTCGGCGTCGTCGTGCTCGCGCTCGTCGCGGGCGGCATGGGCGTCTTCGGCGGCGGCGACAGGGCCGAGCCGGTCGCGGGCGGCAAGGACGTCGGCCAGGGCAAGAAGATCAGCATCGGCTACATCCCGTGGGACGAGGGCGTCGCCTCCACCTTCCTGTGGAAGGAGATCCTGGAGCAGCGCGGATACGACGTCGAGACCAAGCAGTTCGACGCCGGGCCCCTCTACACCTCGCTCGCCCAGGGCGACATCGACTTCCAGACCGACTCCTGGCTGCCCGTCACGCACGAGCAGTACTGGAAGAAGTACGGCGACCGCCTGGACGACCTCGGCTCCTGGTACGGCCCGACCTCCCTGGAACTGAGCGTGCCCGCCTACATGAAGGACGTCGACTCCCTCGACGACCTCAAGGGCAAGGCCGGGCAGTTCGACGGGAGGATCACCGGTATCGAGTCCAGCGCCGGAATGATGAGCCTGCTCAAGAGCAAGGTCCTCAAGGAGTACGGCCTGGACAAGGAGTTCAAGGTCGTCGACAGCTCCACGCCCGCCATGCTCGCCGAGCTCAAGCGCGCGTACGAGAAGAAGGAACCGATCGTCGTCACGCTGTGGTCGCCGCACTGGGCGTACAGCGACTACGACCTGAAGAAGCTCAAGGACCCCAAGAAAGCCTGGGGCGAGGGCGACGAGGTGCACACGCTGGCCCGCAAGGGCTTCGCGAAGGAGAACCCGGCCGTCGGCGAGTGGCTGAAGAACTTCACGCTCACCGAGGAGCAGCTCACCGGCCTTGAGTCCGAGATCAACAAGGCGGGCAAGGGCAGGCAGCAGGACGCCGTGCGCGCCTGGCTGAAGGGCAACCCCGGTCTCGTCGACGAGCTCGCCCCCGTCCAGGACACCGGCACCCCGGCCGAGGCGAAGCGCGCGCTGGACGTGGCCTGGTTCCCCTGGGACGAGGACGTCGCGGTCACCTACCTGTGGAAGAACGTCCTGGAGCGGCGCGGCTACAAGCTGAACCTCAAGCAGATGGACGTCGGCCCGGTCTACACCGGCCTCGCCTCCGGCGACCTGGACCTCAACTTCGACGCCTGGCTGCCGCACGCCCAGAAGAACTACTGGGACCGGCACAAGGACAAGCTGCACGACCTGGGGACCTGGTACGAGCCGACCTCACTGGAGATCGCGGTGCCCTCGTACGTGAAGGGCGTCGACTCCCTGGCCGATCTCAAGGGCAAGTCCGGGCAGTTCGACGGGAAGATCATCGGCATCGAGCCCGGCACCGGCGAGATGGACCTGCTCAAGAACAAGGTGCTGCCCGGCTACGGCCTGGACAAGGAGTACAAGGTCGTCGACGGCTCCACTCCGGCCATGCTCGCCGAGCTGAAGCGGGCCTACGCCAAGAAGGAGCCCGTCGCCGTCACGCTCTGGTCCCCGCACTGGGCGTACAGCGAGTACGAGCTGACCAAGCTCAAGGACCCCGAGAAGCACTTCGGCGAGGGGAACACCATCCGGACGATCTCCAACAAGGAGTTCCCCGAGCGCTACCCGCAGCTCACCGAGTGGATCAAGAACTTCCGGATGAGCGAGGAGGAGCTGGGCACCCTGGAGCGGGAGATCAAGGACCGCGGCCAGGGCCATGAGGAGGAGGCCGTCGCCGCCTGGATCGAGGAGCACCCCGGCATCGTCGAACGGATGACTCCGGCCGCCTAGCGAGCGACCGCAGCCCCGATTCCGGCGGGCGCCCGGCACATCTGACGGTGCCGGGCGCCCGCCCTTTTCCGTGCCGCTTCCGTGCCGCTTTCCTACCGTTTCCATGCCGCCGAAATCCGGCCAACTAGGGCCGATGGGCCTCTCCTGCCGGTCCCACCAGGTACTTCCGCCGTCGCCGCGGCACCTGGTACAGCTTGAATCGCACACAGTCCGCGGGTGTCCGCGCTCCCGCGGTGGCGCGAAGTATGAGGTCGCGGGCACGGGCGTATGACGGCGATGTGACGGCCGCATGAAACGGTTTGCCGAACATGCGTAGGGTGCAAGGAACTCTTCAGAGGACTCGGCGCGGGACACACGGGTGAAGGAGGGAGCCGGAGCCATGGGCGACCACAAGGAACAGCCCCTGCGCGTGGGCGCGGCCGTGCGCCGGCGCCGTCGTGCCCTGGAACTCACCCTCGCCGTCGTGGCCGAGCGCAGCGGACTGTCGGTGCCCTTCCTCAGCCAGGTCGAGAACGACAGGGCCCGCCCCTCCCGCAGCTCCCTGGAGAAGCTCGCCGACGCCCTGCGCACCACCGCCGTCGAACTCCTCGCCGCCGCCGACCCGGCGTGCAGCGTCGACGTCGTACGCGCCGAGGCCACCGAGTCCACGCCCGAGCCCCGCACCCGCTCCCTGGTGCGCGGCCACCACCAGATGCATGCCTCGGAGTTCACCGGCGACCACGAGGCCGGCCGGGAGATCCAGTACCGCAACGACCAGTTGCTCTACGTCGCCGACGGCGCCGTCGAGATCGAGGCCGAGGGGCGTGCCTACCGGCTCGGCCGCGGGGACACCCTGTACCTGACCGGCGGGGTCCGCCACCGCTGGCGGGCCACGGTGCCGGAGACCCGTGTGGTGGTCGTGGCGGTGGCCGAGCACATCGAGGCGGTCCAGGACCGGCCGCGCTGATGCGCGTCGTCTCCCTGGTGCCGTCCCTGACGGAGGCCGTCGCGGTCTCGGCGCCCGGCGTGCTGGTCGGCGCCACCGACTGGTGCACGCACCCGGCCGACCTGGACGTGGCCAGGATCGGCGGCACCAAGAACCCCAAGACCGAGCGGATCCTCGACCTCGCCCCCGACCTGGTGATCGCCAACGAGGAGGAGAACCGCGCCCCCGACCTCGACGCCCTGCGCACGGCGGGCGTGGAGGTGCTGGTGACCGAGGTCCGCGAGGTGCCGCAGGCCTTCGCCGAGCTGGAGCGGGTGCTGACCGCCTGCGGGACCGCGAGCCGCCCGCGCTGGCTGGACGAGGCCGAGCGGGCCTGGACGGAGCTGCCCGTCCCGGAGCGCCGGACGACCGCCGTCGTGCCGATCTGGCGGCGCCCCTGGATGGTCCTGGGCCGCGACACCTTCGCCGGTGACGTGCTCTCCCGCCTCGGCGTGGACCACCTGTACGCGGCCCACGAGGACCGCTACCCGCGCATCCCATGGGAGGAGCTGCGGGACGCGGCGCCGGACGTGGTCGTCCTCCCGGACGAGCCCTACCGCTTCACCGCCGACGACGGCCCGGAGGCCTTCCCGGGGCTGCCCTGCGCGCTGGTCAGCGGACGGCACCTGACCTGGTACGGCCCGTCACTGGCCGAGGCGCCGCGGGTGCTGGGCGCGGCCCTGCGAGCAGCGCACCGCTGACCAGCCCGCGCGCGGTGTGCGCGGCGGCGGTCAGCCAGGCGCCGACGAGCAGGGCGTACAGGGCGACGGCGAGGGCGTCGTAGACGGCGAGCCCCGTGTGCCGGGCCAGGGACTCGGCACCGGTGACACAGGTGCCGACCGGGAAGGTGAACGCCCACCACGTCATCGCGAACCCCATGCCTCTGCGCCGGGCGCGCACCACGTGCGCGGTGGCCAGCACCAGCCACAGCAGCGCGAACCCCATCACCGGGACCCCGTACAGCACGGCCAGGATGTCGAAGCCCTCGGCGTACGGGGCGGGGACGGCGCCCGGCGCGTACTGCGCGAACTGGCCGACCGCGGTGGTCGACTGCCCGAGCGGGCCCAGCACCAGGAACAGGGTCGGGGTGAGCGCGAGCGGCAGCGGCCCCGCGGTGATCAGGCGGGCGAAGACCAGCGGCAGCATCAGCAGGGTCGCCAGCAGGCTCAGCCCGAACATCGCGACGCAGGCGAGCAGCAGCGTCTCCCGCGCCTGTCCGGCGGGCAGATGCGGCACGAGCTGCGGGCCGAGGGCGGCCGAGACCATGGGTGCGACGAGCGGCAGCAGCCACACCGGCGTGGCCTCGCCCGGGTCCACCCGGTGCCGTACGGCCATCAGGTACGGCACGGCGACCGCGGCCGCGAGTCCCACGGCCGTACCGGCGCCGAACAGCACGATGTCGAGGGCGACCGCCGCCCGGGTGCCGATCCAGTCCCGGCCGACGGTCAGGGCGCCGCCGCCGACCGCGAGCAGGGCCATGGACAGACAGCCGTAGAAGGGCGCCGTGGCGGGGTCGAAGAGGTGGGCGCGGGCCTGGTCGCGGTGGTGGGCCCAGTGCAGGGCGCGGGCCGCCAGGAGGGCGAGCAGCAGGGCCAGGGACAGGGCCCACACCGCGGTGAGCGCGGTGCGCGGGAGGGGCAGCGGGAGCGCGGCGCCGGCGGTGGCGACGATCGCGGTTCCCATGACGCAGGCGTACCAGTTCGGTCCGAGGTGACGGACGGCCCGGGCACGAAGGAGGGGCTGGGCGGCGGTGACCATGGGATCACGGTCGCGCCGAACAGGGGCCACCACCAGGGAGTACGTCCCTATGAGGGCATAAGCTGGGCTTATGAGCAGTGCGGTGACTTCCTCCCTGGCCCATCGCGTGCCGGACCTCGGCGCGCTGGAGCTGCTGCTGGCGGTGGCCAGGCTCGGCAGCCTCGGCGGGGCGGCCCGGGAGCTGGGCATCACCCAGCCCGCGGCCAGCAGCCGGATCCGGTCGATGGAACGGCAGCTCGGGGTGGCGCTGGTGGACCGGTCCCCGCGCGGCTCACGGCTCACCGACGCCGGGGCGCTGGTGACCGACTGGGCGCGGCGGATCGTGGAGGCGGCGGAGGCCTTCGACGTGGGCGCGCAGGCGCTGCGGGACCAGCGGGACTCCCGGCTGCGGGTGGCGGCGAGCATGACGATCGCCGAGTACCTGCTGCCCGGCTGGCTGCTGGCGCTGCGCGCGGGCCGCCCGGACACGGCGGTGTCGCTGCTCGCCGGGAACTCCGCCGCGGTCGCCGAACGGCTGCTCGCCGACGAGGCGGACCTGGGGTTCGTGGAGGGCCTGACGGTGCCCACGGGCCTGGACTCGGTGGTCATCGCCCACGACCGGCTCATCGTGGTCACGGCCCCCGGCCACCCCTGGTCCCGCCGCCGTCGCCCGCTGACCTCCGAGGAACTGGCCGCCACCCCGCTCATCCTGCGCGAGAAGGGCTCCGGCACCCGCCAGGTCCTCGACACCGCCCTCGGCGGTCTGGCCCGCCCGCTGATCGAGCTGTCCTCCACCACGGCGGTGAAGGCGGCGGCGGTGGGCGGCGCGGGTCCCGCGGTACTGAGCGAACTCGCCGTCCGCGAGGAGCTGGCCATGCGCCGCCTGGTGAGCATCCCCATGGCCGATGTGTCCCTGGCCCGTGACCTCAGGGCGGTCTGGCCGACCGGACACCGCCCGGTGGGGCCCGCCCGCGACCTGCTGCACCTCACGCGGGCGTAGGAGCGTTCCTACCGGCGTCGGCACTCCTCCACCAGCGCCCGCATCACGCGTACGTCCTCGCCCATCTCCGGGTGCCACTGCACCCCGAGCACCCAGGCGTCGTCGGGCAGCTCGACCGCCTCCACCGTGCCGTCCTCCGCGTGCGCCGAGGGCACCAGACCGGCGCCGAGGCGGTCCACGCACTGGTGGTGGAACGTCGGCACGGAGGCCTCCTCCGGGACGATCGCGGCGTAACGCGTGCCCGGGACCGGTTTGACCGGGTGCCGCCCGAAGACGCCGACCACTTCGGCGTGCCCCTCCAGATGCTGGACCAGCGTGCCGCCGAGCGCGACGTTCAGCAGCTGCATGCCCCGGCAGATCCCGAGCAGGGGTTTGCGTGCCGCCAGCGCGGCCTCGATCAGGGCCAGTTCCCAGGCGTCCCGCTCCCGCGCCGGGGGACCGGTGCGCGGGTCGCGCTCGGCGCCGTAGCGCACCGGCTCCACATCGGGCCCGCCCGCGACGACCAGTGCGTCCAGCCGGGCGACCGTCGCCGCCGCGTGCTCGGGCGCGTCCGGCGGGAGCATCGCGGCCAGGCCGCCCGCGCGCTGGACGAGCCGGGGGTAGCCGGAGGGCAGCAGCGCCGCCTCCAGTTCCCACCCCCTCCAGCGCGTCCCGGCCTCCAGATAGGTGCTGACGCCGATCAGCGGCCTGGCCTTCGTACTCAAGACTCCTCCAGTTCTCTCGGCTCAGTCCCGTGACAACTCTGCCTCGGCCGCGGCCAGCGCCGCGAACTCCTCCTCCGGCGCCTTGGCCACCAGGTGCTTCCTGCTGTACAGGCCGAAGTAGGCGAGGGCCACCAGGTACACCGCCAGCGCGATGAACGCGGCCGTCACGTCCACCAGGAACGTCGCGACCAGTGCCGCGCAGGCCAGCACCAGCGCCACGGCGGAGGTGGCGATGCCGCCCGGCGTCCGGTACGGCCTTGGCAGCTCCGGCTCGCGGCGGCGCAGCACGATGTGGGACAGCGACATCAGGGCGTAGGAGATGGTCGCGCCGAACACCGCGATGTTGAGCATCCGCGCGCCGTTGCCGGTGCCCGCGGCCAGCGCGAAGCCGATCGCGCCCGGCACCAGCAGGCCCAGCCAGGGCGCCTTGCGGCGGCTGGTCAGGGACAGGAACTTCGGCAGGTATCCGGCGCGGGACAGCGCGAACAGCTGCCGCGAACCGGCGTAGATCAGCGAGAAGAAGGACGCGACCAGGCCCGCGAGCCCGGCGTAGTTGACGATGCGGCTGAGCGTGGTCGGCTCGCCGTCCGGCTGGAGCGCCTCCACCAGCGGGTTGCCCGCGTCCATGACCGCCGAGGAGCCGCGCGCCCCGGCCGCCGTGAAGAAGGTGATCAGGGCAAGGGCCACCAGGATGCCCATGGACCAGCGGATCGCGCGGGGCAGCGTGCGGGCCGGCTCCTTGGTCTCCTCGGCGGCCAGCGGCACACCCTCCACGCCCAGGAAGAACCACATGCCGAACGGGAAGGCGGCCCAGATGCCCAGCAGGCCCATCGGCAGCCAGGAGCTCGCGCCGAACGCCTCGGAGTCGACGGGGATGTCGTCCAGGGCGGAGGCGTCGAAGTCGGGCAGCGCGGCCAGCGCGAAGACCAGCAGCGCGGCCACCGCGATGCCGGTGACGACGAAGCTGAAGCGCAGCGCCTCGCCGACACCCCACAGGTGGATGCCGATGAAGACGACGAAGCACGCCAGGTAGACCGGCCAGCCGGACTCCAGGCCGAACAGGCCCAGCGACTCCACGTAGTCGCCGATGAAGATGGCGATCGCGGCGGGCGCGAGCACGTACTCGATGAGGATGGCCGTGCCGGTGAGGAACCCGCCCCAGGGGCCGAGCGCCCGGCGGGCGAAGCCGTAGCCGCCGCCGGCGGTGGGCAGGATCGACGACAGCTCGGCCAGGGCGAGGACCATGCAGGCGTACATGGTGCCCATGAGGACCATGGCGATCGCCAGGCCGCCGAAGCCGCCCTCGGCGAGGCCGAAGTTCCAGCCGGAGTAGTCGCCGGAGACGACGTAGGCGACGCCGAGGCCGGTCAGCAGCAGCCAGCCGGCGCTGCCGCGGCGCAGCTTCCGGCGTTCGAGGTAGTCGTCCGGTTCGGTGGAGGTCCCGGAGGTGGTGGACGGAAGGGTCATGGGGCGTCTCCCCAGGGGGCGGTGGATGGGGACTGCAATGGCATGGATCCAGACCTTTGTGGGGCCATACCTTCGCGGTGCGGGCCGCCCGAGCGCAAGACCCGTGTGTATCGCCTCCGTAAACTCTCACCGTCCGGGACGCGGATTGCGGGAGCGCGATCCCGTCCGGTGCGCCGCCCGTGAGTACGCTCCTCCGCCCAGGCCCGGAGGGGCCGTCGGCTCAGGTCAGGAACCCCCGCAGCAGGGCCGCCGTCCCCGCGCAGTGCTCGCGCATGACCTCGCGGGCGCCGTCGGTGTCGCCCTCCAGGACCGCCTCGACCAGGGCGGTGTGCTGCTGCTGGGAGTGTTCGAGGTTGCGCACCAGCAGCGGGATGCAGTCCAGCAGGTCGTTGACGCCGGCCCGGACCGCCGCGTACTGCGCGGTCAGCGTCGGGGAGCCGGACAGCTCGGCCAGGGTGAGGTGGAACAGGGTGTCCTGCCGCCGGTACTCGGCGAGCGGGGCGTCGCGCGTGCCGGCGAGGGCCTCGCGCAGCCGGTCGGCCTGCTCGTCGGTCAGGCCGTGCGCCGCGCACAGCTCGGCCGCGCCCACCTCCAGCACCTCCCGGAAGCGCAGCACGTCCTCGATGTCCACCTCGGCGATGCGCCGCCGCAGTTCGTCGCCGCCGGTCTCGGTGGGGCGGGGCAGCACGAAGGTGCCGCCGTAGCGGCCGCGCCGGGACTCCACCAGACCCTGGTCCTGGAGCACCTTCAGCACCTCGCGCAGGGTGACGCGGCTGATCCCGAGCCGGTCGGCCAGCTCGCGTTCGGCCGGGAGCCGCTCGCCGGCCGGCACCAGGCCGAGCCGCACCACCTGGAGGATCTGCTCCAGCGCCTCCTCGAACCCGCTGCCCGCCCGCACCGGCCGCAGCACCGGCGCCAGCCGGTCCCCGATTCCCTCGGCGACTTCTCCGGTCATCTGGCCGCGCCCCCTTCCCAAGCAATGGTTCTCAGCAATACCTTATGGCTCGCGACCGGTCCTCGGACGACCGGGACCCCCGCTCACCGCAGCCCGAGGAGGCCCTCCCGTGGCAGACCGCACACCACCGCTAGGCGTCGAGGAACTGCGCGGCCTCGTCGCGAGCGGTGAGATCGACACTGTCGTCCTGGCCTTTCCCGATATGCAAGGGCGGCTCCAGGGCAAGCGCTTCGCCGCCCGCTTCTTCCTCGACGAGGTCCTCGACCACGGCACCGAGGGCTGCAACTACCTGCTCGCCGTCGACGCCGAGATGAACACCGTCGACGGCTATGCGATGTCGTCCTGGGAGAACGGCTACGGCGACTTCGCCATGCACCCCGACCTCGCCACCCTGCGCCGCGTCCCCTGGAACGAGGGCACCGCGCTCGTCATCGCCGACCTCGCCTGGGAGGACGGCACCCCGGTGGTGGCCGCGCCCCGCCAGATCCTGCGCCGCCAGCTGGAGCGGCTCGCCGAGCACGGGCTGACCGCGCAGGTCGGCACCGAGCTGGAGTTCATCGTCTTCAAGGACACCTACGAACAGGCCTGGGACGCGAACTACCGCGGACTGACCCCGGCCAACCAGTACAACATCGACTACTCCGTCCTCGGCACCGGCCGCATCGAGCCCCTGCTGCGCCGCATCCGCAACGAGATGGCGGGCGCCGGGCTCACCGTCGAGTCCGCCAAGGGCGAGTGCAACCCCGGCCAGCACGAGATCGCCTTCCGCTACGACGAGGCCCTGGTCACCTGCGACCAGCACGCCGTGTACAAGACCGGCGCCAAGGAGATCGCCGCCCAGGAGGGCATGTCGCTGACCTTCATGGCCAAGTACAACGAGCGCGAGGGCAACTCCTGCCACATCCACCTCTCGCTCACCGACGCGGACGGCGCCAACGCCATGGCCGGGCCGGGCGGGATGACCGACCTCATGCGGCACTTCCTGGCCGGACAGCTCGCCGCGCTGCGGGACTTCGCCCTGCTGTACGCGCCGCACATCAACTCCTACAAGCGGTTCCAGCCGGGCTCCTTCGCCCCGACCGCGGTCGCCTGGGGCCACGACAACCGCACCTGCGCCCTGCGCGTGGTCGGCCACGGCCGTTCCCTGCGCTTCGAGAACCGCCTCCCCGGCGGCGACGTCAACCCGCACCTCGCGGTCGCCGGCATGGTCGCCGCGGGCCTGTACGGCATCGAGCAGCGCCTGCCGCTGCCCGAGGCGTGCCCCGGCAACGCCTACACCGCCGACTACGAACACGTCCCCACCACCCTGCGCGAGGCCGCCGAGCTGTGGGAGAACAGCCCGCTCGCCAAGGCCGCCTTCGGCGACGAAGTCGTCGCGCACTACCGGAACATGGCGCGCGTCGAGATCGACGCCTACGACGCCGCGGTCACCGACTGGGAGCTGCGCCGCTCCTTCGAACGCATGTGAGGCCCCACGTGTCCGACCAGCTCCACGTACTGAACCCGGCCACCGAGGAGGCCGTCGCCACCGTCCCGGCCACCGGCGCCGCGGAGGTGGACGCGGCGGTCGTACGGGCCGCCCGCGCCCAGACCCGGTGGGCGGCGCTGGCCCCCGGCGACCGGGCCCGGCTGCTGCGCAGGTTCGCCGTCGTCGTCGACGAACACCTCGAAGAACTGGCGAGGTTGGAGGTCCGCGAGGCCGGGCACACGCTCGGCAACGCGCGCTGGGAGGCCGGCAACGTCCGTGACCTCCTGGACTACGCGGCGGGCGGGGTGGAACGGCTCACCGGGCGCCAGATCCCGGTCGCCGGCGGCCTCGACATCACCGTCCTGGAACCCCTCGGCGTGGTCGGCGTGATCGCCCCCTGGAACTTCCCCATGCCCATCGCGGCCTGGGGCACCGCCCCCGCGCTCGCCGCAGGCAACGCCGTCCTGCTCAAGCCCGCCGAGACGACCCCGCTGACGGCCCTGCGGCTGGCCGAACTGGCGCTGGAGGCCGGACTGCCCGAGGGCCTGTTCCAGGTCCTGCCGGGACACGGACCGGTCGCGGGCAACGCCCTCGTCGAGCACCCGGGCGTGGCGAAGATCGTCTTCACCGGGTCAACAACCGTGGGCAAACAGGTGTTGGCGAAGGGCTCGGCGCTGCTGAAGCGGGTCACCCTCGAACTCGGCGGCAAGAGCCCCAACATCGTCTTCGCCGACGCCGACCTCGAAGCCGCCGCGCAGGCCGCCCCCATGTCCTTCCTCGACAACGCCGGACAGGACTGCTGCGCCCGCACCCGCATCCTCGTCCAGCGGTCGGTGTACGACCGGTTCCTGGACCTGCTCGCCCCGGCCGTCGAGGCCGTACGCGTCGGCGACCCCTCCGACGAGAGCACCGACATGGGCCCGCTGATCTCCCGCACCCAGCTCGACCGCGTCCGCTCCTACGTCGACCCCGACGCGCCCGGCATCCGCGGCAAGGCACCCGAGGGCCCCGGCTACTGGTTCCCGCCCACCGTCCTCACCGGCGTCGACCCGCACGCGCGCGTGGCCGTCGAGGAGGTCTTCGGACCCGTCGCCGTCGTCCTGCCCTTCACGGACGAGGAGGAGGCCGTCCGGCTCGCCAACGCCACCGACTACGGCCTGTCCGGCTCCATCTGGACCCGGGACGTCGGCCGCGCCCTGCGCGTCTCGCAGCGCGTCCGCGCGGGCAACCTGTCCGTCAACTCCCACTCCAGCGTCCGCTACTGGACCCCCTTCGGCGGCTTCAAGCAGTCCGGCCTCGGCCGCGAGCTGGGCCCGGACGCGCTGACCGCCTTCACCGAGACCAAGAACGTCTTCATCAGCACGGAGGGCCCCGCACAGTGACCGAAGAGATTGTGTGCCGCCGCCTGGTCGGCCGTACCGCCGTCATCACCGGAGCCGGCAGCGGCATCGGCCTCGCCGCCGCCCGCCGGCTCGCCTCCGAGGGCGCCCACGTGGTCTGCGGCGACGTCGACGAACAGCGCGGCAAGGCCGCCGCCGAGGAGGTGGGCGGCACCTTCGTCAAGGTCGACGTCACCGATGGCGAACAGGTCGAGGCGCTGTTCCGGACCGCGTACGAGACCTACGGCAGCGTCGACATCGCCTTCAACAACGCGGGGATCTCACCGCCCGACGACGACTCCATCCTGGAGACCGGTCTGGAGGCCTGGAAGCGCGTCCAGGAGGTCAACCTCACCTCCGTCTACCTGTGCTGCAAGGCCGCGATCCCCTACATGCGGCGCCAGGGCAAGGGCTCGATCATCAACACCGCGTCCTTCGTGGCCCGGATGGGCGCGGCCACCAGCCAGATCTCCTACACCGCCTCCAAGGGCGGCGTCCTCGCCATGTCCCGTGAGCTGGGCGTGCAGTTCGCACGGGAGGGCATCCGCGTCAACGCCCTCTGCCCCGGCCCCGTCAACACCCCGCTGCTGCAGGAGCTGTTCGCCAAGGACCCCGAGCGGGCCGCGCGGCGCCTGGTGCACATTCCGGTCGGGCGGTTCGCCGAGGCCGAGGAGATCGCCGCCGCGGTGGCCTTCCTGGCCAGCGACGACTCCTCGTTCGTCAACGCCACCGACTTCCTTGTGGACGGCGGGATTTCGGGGGCCTACGTCACCCCGCTGTAACGCTCCGCCTACAGTGCCCGCATGAGCATGTCGCCCCCACCCGGCTGGTATCCCGACCCGCACGCACCGCACTTGGAGCGCTGGTGGGACGGCACGGCCTGGACCGAGCACCGGCGCACGCCGGAGGCGACCGCGCCCGTTCCGACGGCCGCGGGCAACTCGGGGCGGGCCAAGGCCGTCGCCGTCACCACGGCGGCGGCCGTGCTCGTCGCGGCGATCGTCACCGGCGCGGTGGTGCTGGGACAGGACGACGACCCGGAGATCGCGACCGCCACCACCCAGGCCCCCACCACCAGCGAGCCGCCCTCGCCCGCACCCACCCCGACCACTGGCGCGCCCTCCGCCGACGACCCGTCCGTCGTCACCGACGAACTCAACGGCATCACCCTGCCGTTGCTCGACGGCTGGGTCCGGCCCAAGTACGTCGCCGACAGCGACGTCGTCATGACCACGGACGGCACCTACGACTGTCCCGGCGACGACGGCGTCTGCCGCCACGGCCTGGTCATCTCCCGCACGATCACGTCGAACGACGAACGGTCCCCGGAGGTGCTCGCCAAGGAGGACGTCAAGAAGGCCGCCGAGGACGCCTACGACCGCGACACCATCGGCAGGCGGCCCTACGGCGGCATGGAGTCCCACAAGGTCGTCGAGTCCGGCCCCGTCGCGGTGGCCGGGCGGGCCGGGTACTTCGTGCGCTGGAAGGTCACCACGGCCAAGGGCCCCGGCGGCTACGTCCAGTCCACGGTCTTCCCGTCCCGCGTCGGCATCGAGTCCCCGGTGTGCGTCCGCTACGTCTTCGACGCGGGCGAGGACGGCCCGCCCCTGGCCGACATGGACCGGATCACCAAGGGCATCCGGTCCGTCGACGACCCCGAGGGCGGCGGGGGAGTGGGCAGCAGCGTGGGTCCCGGCCCCGGGGAGGGGCTGGGCGGCTAGAGGAAGGTATGGGCGGCTAGAGGAACGTGTGCCCCTCACCGCGGTACGTCGGCACGGTCGCCGTGACGCGGTCGCCCTCGATCAGGTGCACCTGCTCGAAGCGCTCGCACAGCTCACCGGCCTTCGCGTGCCGGAACCACACCTTGTCGCCGAGCAGCAGATCGTCCGCGGGCGAGCCCAGCAGGGGCGTCTGCACCTCGCCGGGGCCCTCCTGGGGGTCGTAGCGCAGCCCCTCCGGGAGGTACGGCACCGGCAGGCGGTCCGGTCCGGCGGCGCCGGAGGCCGGGTAGCCGCCGCCCAGCACCGTCACCACGCCCACACCGGGGCGGCGCACCACGGGCTGGGCGAACAGGGCCGCCGGACGCCCGCTGAAGGACGTGTAGTTGTCGAACAGCCGCGGCACGTACAGGCCCGACCCGGCGCCGATCTCGGTCACACAGTCCTCGGCGGCCGTGAACTGCACACTGCCCGTGCCCCCGCCGTTGACGAACCTGAGCCCCGGCGCGACCGCGCGCAGCGCCGCCACCACCTCGGCCCGCCGCCCGGCCAGTTCCCGGCGCGCGGTGGCCTGCATCAGCCGCACCGCCCGCGAGCGCAGCGGCCGTCCGGCGATCGAGTCACCGACTCCGGCGATGTGTCCCTCGTACGCCATCAGCCCGACGACCTCGAACCCGTCCCGCCGGGCCACGATCCGGGCCAGGTCGGCGACCTGGTCGGGGGAGTGCAGCGGGGAGCGCCGGGCGCCGACCCGGACCCGGCCGCCCAGCAGTCTCAGCGAGGTGTCCAGCTCCAGGCAGACCCGTACGGTCTCCCGGCCGCCCTCGCGGGCCTCGTCGATGAGCCGGAGCTGGGCCGGGTCGTCGACCATCACGGTGATCGCCGAGGCGAGCTTCGGGTCGCCGGTCAGCTCGGCGAAACCGGCGCGGTCGGCGGAGGGGTAGGCGAGCAGGATGTCGTCGAACCCGGAGCGGGCCAGCCAGATCGACTCGGCGAGCGTGAACGACATGATCCCGGCGAAGCCGTCGCGTGCCAGGACGCGTTCCAGCAGCGCACGGCAGCGCACGGACTTGCTGGCGACGCGGATGGGTTTGCCGCCCGCGCGCCGGACGAGATCGTCCGCGTTGGCGTCGAAGGCGTCCAGATCCACGATCGCGAGAGGGGCGTCGAGATGGGCGGTGGCCCGGTCGTAACGGGCCCGGTCGGCGGCGCGCGCAGTCATGAACGCAGCCTGCCAGACCGGATTACCGCAGGGTAGGGGGACGTTCCGGGCTAAAGCCCCGGGCTCGTGGACTGGTTCCCGTCGGGCGGGGGTCAACCCGTAGAGTGACGCGCACGCACGGGAGGGCGCGGATGCGGTCCCCCTCGGGCGGGTAGAAGTCGCCCGGAACACCGGGCGCGGGCGAACGACCGGTGCCCGAGCACCACCAAGAGGAAACGGGGGGCGCATGAACCAAGAAGCGCAGCGCGCCCCCTTCCCCCGCCGTCCGGACGAGGGCTCCGCCCCGGACACGTCCGCCGTCCCGCCCCGCTTTTCCCGCCGTCCGGACGAGGGCTCCGCCCCGGACACGTCCGCCGTCCCGCCCCGCTTTTCCCGCCGTCCGGACGAGGGCTCCGCCCCGGACACGTCCGCCGTCCCGCCCCGCTTTCCCCCGTCTGCGGGGCCCGTCGGACACCCCGCCCCCGCCCAAGGCTTCCTCCCGCTTCCCGGACGCACCCCCACCACCGAAGCAGCCACCGACGACGGACGAAGTCCCCCCGAGGCCTGCCACACCCCCACGCCCGACATCGACGCCGCCCCGCTTCGACGGCCCGCCGGAGACGCCACCACGCCCGCACGGCTCACCGACGGCCCCGCCCCGCCGGGATGGGCCCGCAGGGGCTCCGCCCCGCCCGACCACGGCCGCCTCCGGCCCGGTGTCCTCTGCTTTCACCCCGCCCCGCCCGAAGGCCGCGCCACCGGCACCAGGTGACCCCTCGCCTCGGACCACCGGCCCGTCCGGCACCGCCGTGCCGCCGCGGCCGAGCGGTTCGGCGCCGAAGCCGACCCGTTCAGGCGGGTCGTCGGACGTGCCGCCGCGTCCGCTTGGGGCGCCGTCGGGGGCTGGTCGCCCGGGCGGGGCCGCTGGAACTTCCGAGCGTCCTGCCGGTTCGAGTTCCGTGCCTCCGCGTCCGAACACGTCGCCGTCGGGGCACGGCGGCTCGTCGGGGGCGCCTTCGCGCCCGGCTGCCGCCGGAGTGGTTCCGCCGCGTCCGCACGGCTCGGCGTCGGGGCGGTCGGGCGGTGCCGCCGAGGGGCCGACCCGCCCGTCCGGCAGTCCGACCGGCACCGTCGTACCCCCGCGGCCGGAGGCTCCGGCGTCCGTACCCCCGCGTCCGGCCCCCGCCCCTTCGCGTCCCGTCTCCTCCGTGGATGCCCTCGCTCGCCCCGCGACCCTGCCGCCGCACCCGGAGCGGGAGTCCGGACAGGGGTTCGGGGGGCCGGTCGAGGGGCCGTCGGAGACCACTCGGCGGCTTCGGCCGGTCAGGGAAGAGGCCGCGCCGGACAACAAGGCGCCGCGGGTTCCTGATCCGGCTCTTTCCTGGAGTGCCCCTGTCAGCCCCGTCAGCCCCGTCAGCCCCGTCGTCGAACGGCCCGTCGTGAGCTTCGCGGAGCCCGAGAGGGCCGCCCGGAGGTTCGGAGGGCGCGGCGGGGCCCGGGTCGCCGCCGTGGCCGCCTGTCTCGTGCTCGGGTTCGGGCTCGTCGGGGGCGCCGTGACCGGGAGCTGGCTCGTGGGGGACTCCCAGGCCGCCGGATCCCGGGACAGCTTCGTCGCCGCCCGGAGCATCTGGCACAGCGTGCCCGTCGACCAGCTCTTCCCCACGACCGTGGCGGGGCAGGGCGCCGGACCCGGCGGCGCCGACCGCACCTGGACGCGGATCGCCGTCGCGCCGGACAGCGGCTGCAAGGGCGCCTTCGACCCCCTCCTGCGCAAGGCCCTCGCCCCCGTCGGCTGCCAGCGGCTGCTGCGCGCCACCTACACGGACGCCACCCAGACCTACGTCACCACGGTCGGCCTGCTCTTCACCAAGGCGGACGCCTCCGCCATGGCCTCCCTCGCCAAGAGGTTCACCGAGGAGAAGCTGGACAGCCGTACCGACCTGATGCCCCGCCCGTACGGCCCCGGCTTCGAGAACGACATGCGCGCCTCCTGGACCGTCTCCGTACTCACGGACGCCCCCGTGGTCGTCTACGCCGTCTCCGGCTGGCGGGACGGCCGCGGCGTCGACCAGCCGCAGCCCGCCGAGGAGGCCATGGAGACCGGCGCCACCACGGCCCCCGCCCAGGCCGGCCTCGGCCACGAGGCACAGGGCCTCGCCGACCGCATCGAACGCGCCCTGCGCAAGCAGGTCGGCCCCTACGCCAAGGAGCAGGCGGCATGAGGGCCCGGCGTACGGGCCTGCTCAGCGCCCTGCTGGCCGGTGTCATCGCCCTGGTCCCCACCACCGCGCACGCCGACGGCATCCGCGCCCAGCAATGGGCCCTCGAAGCCCTGCACACCGAGCAGGCCTGGCAGACCGCCAAGGGCAAGGGCATCACCGTCGCCGTCCTCGACACCGGCGTCGACGACCAGCACCCCGACCTCGCCGGGAACGTCCTCGCGGGCAAGGACATGGTCGGCTTCGGCGCCGAACGCGGCGACCGCGCCTGGGCCCGCCACGGCACCGCGATGGCCGGCATCATCGCGGGCCACGGACATGGCTACGGCAACGCCGACGGCGTCATGGGCATCGCGCCCGAGGCGAAGATCCTGCCCGTCCGCGTGATCCTGGAGGACGGCGACACGGCCCGCGCCAAGGCCCGCACCACCCGCGGCAACGCCCTCGCCGACGGCATCCGCTGGGCCGCCGACCAGGGCGCCGACGTCATCAACCTCTCCCTCGGCGACGACTCCAAGTCCGCCCACCCCGAACCGGCCGAGGACGAGGCCGTCCAGTACGCCCTGAAGAAGGGCGCCGTCGTCGTCGCCTCCGCGGGCAACGGCGGCGAGAAGGGCGACCACATCTCCTACCCGGCCGCCTACCCGGGCGTCATCGCCGCGACCGCCGTGGACAAGTTCGGCACCCGCGCCTCCTTCTCCACCCGCCGCTGGTACGCCACCGTCAGCGCGCCGGGCGTGGACGTGGTGATCGCCGACCCGGACCGCAAGTACTACCAGGGCTGGGGCACCAGCGCCGCCGCGGCCTTCGTCTCCGGCTCCGTGGCCCTGGTCAAGTCCGCCCATCCCGGACTGACCCCGGCCCAGATCAAGAAGCTGCTGGAGGACACCGCCCGCAACGCGCCCGACGGGGGCCGCGACGACTCCCGCGGCTACGGCTTCATCGACCCCGCCGCTGCCATCGAGAAGGCGGCCGAACTCGAACCGGCGGGCCTGAAGCCGAAGGCGTACGGCGAGCAGTACTTCGGTTCCGGCCCCGACACCGGCGGGTCGGACGACGGCGCCACCGACTGGGCCGCCCCGCTGGCGGGCGGCGTCGGGGGAGTGCTGCTGGTGACCGCCGTGGTGCTCTGGCGCGGACGCAGGGAGAGCGAGCTGTAGCCCGGCGGCTACTCCCGCGCGAACACCGACACCGCCGCCTTCGCCGCCGCCTCCACCAGCGCGACCCCGTCCTCCTTCGTCGCGTTCCCGTCCGACAGCGCGGCCACCAGGAACTCCCGCCCGTCCACGGTCACCCGCCCGACGCTGTTGATCACCCACAGCCCGGTCGTGCTCCGCGGCAGCCAGCCGTTCTTCAGCGCGCACGCCGAGCCGTCCGCGACCGTGGACACGCCCCACCGCTGATCCTCGACGACCTTCCCCATCAGCCCTTGGAGATAGGCCCGCGAGGCCGCGCTCAGCTCCGACTCCGCCCCGAAGACCTGCCCGAGCAGCCGGAGTTGGTCCGCCGCCGTGGTCCGGGTCAGGCCCCACAGCATCCCGTCACCGCCCTCGGTGTCCGTCAGGCCCAGGCGCTCGTTGGCCGCCGCCAGCCCCTCCGCCCGGCCGACCGTCTCCCACAGGGCCGAGGCGGAGTCGTTGTCGCTCCGCTCGATCATCGCGGTCGCATACGCCTTCTCCGCCGAGGTCAGCGCCCGCCCCTCGTCCTGCGCCCGCAACAGCAGCGCCGCCAGGACGTCGACCTTCACGATGCTCGCCGTGACGAAGGACGCCTCCCCGTACGCGGCGCTCGCACCGGAGCCGACGTCCAGCACCGCCACGGACACCCGCGCCCCCTCCGCGACACGCACCGACTCCATCGCCTCGGCCAGCCGTTCCTCGGGGTCCACCGTCGGCAGGGTCACCGGCTCCACACTCGCCTCCTCGCTCGCCGCCACCACCACGGGCGACGACGATGACGATACGGAGGCGAGCGGGGCGTCCCGCTCCTGCACGTACACCGTCCCCGCGGCCGTACCGCCCACCACCGTCACGGCGGCCAGGGCGAGGTACAGCGAGGGAACACGGCGTCTGCGCGCCCGGGAGGACGCTCGGGAGGGCTCCATGCCCGCGATGCTCGGGCCGGTGACTGTGCCCCCGATGAGCCGGACGTTAGATCTGTGTCAGGGAAGTCTGAGATTCCGGTGAAGCCGGTCACGGCCGTGTTTCCGGCCCCGCACAAACGCTGCAGGATCCCCCCGATAAGGTCGGTGACCGTGGCGAAGAAGAACATTCCCGACCCCCCGTTCTCCGACGACGACGGCTCCCCCGACCCGGCGCTGAGCGCGGCCCTCGCGGCCTGGTCCGAGGACCGCACCGCCGTGGCCCCGGTGCTGAAGGCACTCAAGGACGCCCGGCTGCTCGTCCCGGTCGTGGCCGTCCTCGGTGAGGTCGAGGAGGACGAGAACGGTCTGCGCCGCGAGAAGACCAGCGACATGGCCGTACCGACCCTGCGCGCCGGTGACCGCAAGGCGCTGCCCGCCTTCACCTCCGTCGACTCCCTCGCCCGCTGGGACCCGGCCGCCCGCCCCGTCGCGGTCGCCCTGCACCAGGCCCTGGAGGCCGCGGCGCACGAGAAGGCCGACACCGTGGTGCTGGACATGTCGGGACCGGTGACGTTCGAACTGACCGGCCCGGCGCTGCTCGCCCTCGCCGAGGGCCGTACGACGACCGACCCGCTGGACGATCCGGCGGTCGTGGAGGCGGTGCGCGCGGTGGTCTCCGACGAGCCCGCGGTGCTCAGCGCCCACCTGGGCCCCGGCGCCAACGACGGCACCCTCGCCCTGGTCCTCGATCCCGGTGTCGCCCCCGACCAGGGTGTCCACGCGGTCGCCCGCCGTCTCGCCGCCGACGAGACACTGAGGGCCCGCCTGGTGCGCGGCCTCGACCTGGCAGTACTGCCGGCCGGTGCCACGCCTCCGGGCGAGCCCTTGTTCGTACGGGGATGAGCTCCGTGCGAGGACGAGGCGGCGCTGACTAGCCGTAGACCGGGCCCGTGTACTTCTCGCCCGGACCCTGGCCCGGCTCGTCCGGGACCAGGGACGCCTCGCGGAAGGCGAGCTGGAGCGACTTCAGACCGTCCTTGAGCGGGGCGGCGTGGAAGGAGCTGATCTCGGTGGTGCTCGCGTCGAGCAGTCCGGCGAGCGCGCCGATCAGCTTGCGGGCCTCGTCCAGGTCCTTGTACTTGTCACCCTCCTCGGTCAGACCGAGCTTCACGGCGGCGGCGCTCATCAGGTTCACGGCGACCGTCACGATCACCTCGACGGCCGGGACCTCGGCGATGTCGCGGGTCATCTCGTCGAAGTCGGGCGTCGTCTCGGGGCTGTCCGAGGGGGAGGTGTCACTCATGACGACCACGATAGGCGCAGGGGCGGGCCGGGACCGACCCCGCCTCGGTTAGCCCTGACCCCGGGGAGCTGCTAACCTTGGGTGACGACCGGCCGCACACCTATGTGTACGGCCCACAAGTGGAGGCTCCGAACTCCCACCTGACCGTCCTCCGGGACGGCGGGTCACCGGTCAGGCGGCCACCACCGTTCCGTACGGACGGTGGAGTCGCCCGAAATCGCGCCCCGCGGTTGACGCGGCGGTGTTCCGG
Source organism: Streptomyces sp. DI166 (assembly GCF_900091315.1). Classification (GTDB taxonomy): domain Bacteria; phylum Actinomycetota; class Actinomycetes; order Streptomycetales; family Streptomycetaceae; genus Streptomyces; species Streptomyces fuscus. The sequence goes on along the minus strand of NZ_FLSP01000061.1, from coordinate 27,723 downwards.
CAGTGGAGCCCCGCCTGTGTCCCGTCCGGGGCATTTTTCATGCGCCGCGATGGTTGGTCCCTATGTCAATCAGACATACGCGGCTGTCCGCCAGACCGCCGTGTGGTGCTACCGAGGAGGATCCATCAGCGCCGAGCCCCGCATCAACGACCGGATTCGCGTTCCCGAGGTGCGACTTGTCGGTCCCAGTGGCGAGCAGGTGGGCATTGTCCCGCTGGCCAAGGCACTGGAGCTTGCGCAGGAGTACGACCTGGACCTGGTCGAGGTCGCGGCGAACGCCCGTCCGCCCGTGTGCAAGCTCATGGACTACGGGAAGTTCAAGTACGAGTCGGCCATGAAGGCCCGTGAGGCGCGCAAGAACCAGGCGCACACGGTCATCAAGGAGATGAAGCTCCGGCCGAAGATCGACCCGCACGACTATGACACCAAGAAGGGTCACGTCGTCCGGTTCCTCAAGCAGGGCGACAAGGTCAAGATCACGATCATGTTCCGTGGTCGCGAGCAGTCCCGGCCGGAGCTCGGCTACCGACTGCTGCAGCGTCTCGCGGAGGACGTCCAGGACCTCGGTTTCGTGGAGTCGAACCCGAAGCAGGACGGCCGGAACATGATCATGGTTCTCGGTCCGCACAAGAAGAAGACCGAGGCGATGGCCGAGGCTCGCCAGGCTCAGGAGGCCCGCAAGGCCGAAGCGAAGGCCAACCCCGGCCGCTCGCAGAACGCCGCGGACTCCCAGGCCCCTGCTGAGGCTTCCGCCGAGGCGTGATCCCGGGGGACACCAGTCCCCAGGACACAATCGAAACAAGAGCGACGCTCCCCTGTGCCCGGTTTAGCGACCGGGCACCGGAGCGCCACCGACGAGGAGAGAACGGCGCTATGCCGAAGAACAAGTCGCACAGCGGTGCCAGCAAGCGCTTCAAGGTCACCGGCTCCGGCAAGGTGCTCCGGGAGCGCGCCGGCAAGCGCCACCTGCTTGAGCACAAGTCGTCCCGCGTGACGCGTCGCCTCACCGGCAACGCCGAGATGGCCCCGGGCGACGCCAAGAAGATCAAGAAGCTTCTCGGCAAGTGACGCCTCGGCGCACGAGCGCCGTACGTCAGGACCGGGACCCAATCGAATCCGGGCCGTGTGAGGACAACCACGGCCCCGCTACAAGGAGTTAACAAGTGGCACGCGTCAAGCGGGCAGTCAACGCCCACAAGAAGCGCCGGGCGATCCTGGAGCAGGCCTCCGGCTACCGCGGTCAGCGTTCGCGCCTGTACCGCAAGGCCAAGGAGCAGGTCACCCACTCGCTGGTCTACAACTACAACGACCGCAAGAAGCGCAAGGGTGACTTCCGCCAGCTGTGGATCCAGCGCATCAACGCCGCTGCCCGCGCCAACGGCATCACGTACAACCGCTTCATCCAGGGCCTGAAGGCCGCCAACGTCGAGGTCGACCGCAAGATCCTCGCCGAGCTGGCCGTCAACGACGCCACCGCGTTCGCCGCGCTGGTCGAGGTCGCGCAGAAGGCTCTGCCGGCGGACGTCAACGCGCCGAAGGCTGCGTGACGCTGGCGCTTGGCCTAGGCCGACGTGCTGTGTACGGACCCGTGGGCTTCTGCCTGCGGGTCCGTTGTGTGTCTTGGTGCGGTGGGTTCGGCACCGCCGTCGACCGCCGTCGTGGTTGATCGCCGTTGCGGCGGAAAGTTGGTGTGTACGAAGGTGAGTGGAATGCCTCCTGTTGCCCCCGAGCTGATCTCCCCCCGTTCCCCCCGTGTCAGCGCCGCGCGGCGGCTGGCCAAGCGGAACTTCCGGGGCAAGGAGCGGCTGTTCCTCGCCGAGGGACCGCAGGCCGTGCGGGAGGCGGCCGGGGCCGCGGACACCCTGGTCGAGCTGTTCACCACTGTCGAGGCCGCCGAGCGGTACGCCGACATCATCGGTGAGGCCCGCGCCGCGGGCGCCCGGGTGCACCTGGCCTCCGAGCAGGTCATCGCCGACATCTCCACCACCGTCACCCCGCAGGGCCTGGTCGGGGTCTGCCGGTTCCTGGACACCCCCTTCGAGGAGATCCTCGCCGCCCGGCCCAAGCTCGTCGCCGTACTCGCCCATGTGCGCGACCCCGGCAACGCCGGGACCGTACTGCGCTGCGCCGACGCCGCCGGCGCCGAGGCCGTCGTGCTGACCGACGCCTCCGTGGACATGTACAACCCCAAGGCGGTGCGCGCCTCGGTCGGTTCGCTCTTCCACCTGCCGTTCGCCGTCGGTGTGCCCGTCGAGGAGGCCGTCGCCGGGCTCAAGGCGGCCGGGGTGCGCATCCTCGCCGCCGACGGCGCCGGGGAGGACGACCTCGACGACGAGCTGGACAAGGGCACCATGGGCGGGCCGACCGCCTGGGTGTTCGGCAACGAGGCCTGGGGGCTCCCGGAGGAGACCCGCGCGCTCGCCGACGCCGTCGTGCGGGTGCCGATCCACGGAAAGGCCGAGAGTCTGAACCTCGCCACCGCCGCGGCCGTATGTCTCTACGCATCGGCCCGTGCACAGCGCGCCTCCGGAGGGTGCCGCAGCGTCACCGCGAGCTAGTAGGGTGACCAGTTCGGGGCCCCTCAGCCGTCTGAGAGGTGGGGTACGGGGATGAGTGTCGGCACGAGCAACGCACCGGGAGCACGGGACGTGCGTCGCCCGCCCGCGCCCCGGTCCGGTGACCTCGCCGAACTCGGCATCGACCCCGACGACCTGCCCGACGGACTCGTCGTCGCCGACGAGCACGGCCACGTCATCTGCTTCAACACCGCCGCTGAGCGCATCACCGCCGTGACCGCCGAGGAGGCGCTCGGGCAACGGCTGGAGAAGGCCCTGCCGTTAGAGGATCTGGAGGGCCGCCGCTGGTGGCAGCTGACCGATCCGTACGGCGGGCTCGCCATCCGGGTGCGCCAGCCCGAGCGGAACCTGCTGCTGCCCGGCGGCCGTGAGGTCCTGGTCACCGTGCGGTACGTGCGCGCCGAGCCCACCGGCCCGGTGCGCCGGGTCGTCGTCACGCTCCGGGACACCGAGGCCCGCCGCCGCACCGAGCGCAGCCACGCCGAGCTGATCGCCACCGTCGCCCACGAGCTGCGCTCGCCGCTGACCTCCGTCAAGGGGTTCACCGCGACCCTGCTCGCCAAGTGGGAGAGGTTCACCGACGACCAGAAGCGGCTGATGCTGGAGACCGTCGACGCCGACGCCGACCGGGTCACCCGGCTCATCGCCGAGCTGCTGGACATCTCCCGCATCGACTCCGGGCGGCTGGAGGTCAGGCGGCAGCCGGTCGACATCGGCGCCGCCGTCTCCCGGCACATCCAGGCGTACGTCGCCGCGGGGCAGCCCGCCGACCGGTTCCTGCTGCGCATCCAGCAGCCGCTGCCCGCGCTGTGGGCCGACCCGGACAAGATCGACCAGGTGCTCAGCAATCTGCTGGAAAATGCCGTGCGGCACGGCGAGGGAACCGTCACGATTGACGTCACGCCCACGGCGTCCCCCCGCGAGGGCGAGGACGCCGGTACGTCGGTCACGGTGAGCGACGAGGGGTCCGGCATCCCGGAGGAGTCCATGAACCGCGTCTTCACCCGCTTCTGGCGGGGCAGCAAGCGCGGCGGCACCGGCCTCGGGCTCTACATCGTCAAGGGCATCGTCGAGGCCCACGGGGGCACCATCACGGTTGGCCGCGCCACCGGCGGTGGCGCCGAGTTCCGATTTACGTTGCCCGTGGCCGCTCCGGCGTTTGAATTCGAACTGCCCCGTAGGGTCGTATAGGGCGGTGGTGGGAGACGGGAGGGCCTGACGGCCGCGGGCGCATTCGTCACCGCTCACCCCGTTAGACTCGGCCTTTGGCACCTTTGTGTCCTGCACACGGCCCACCGCGCCGGTCACGGGGACCATCAGCCTGGGGGCACCTCCCAGCGTTAGCTGGGGGACAATCGGAAGCACGGGAAGAGATGTCGGCACCCAATAAGTCGTACGACCCTGTCGAGGTCGAGGCGTTGAAACCGGAAGAGATCGAGCGCATGCGGGACGAGGCGCTCGCCGCCTTCGCCGCCGCGGACTCCCTCGACGCGCTCCAGGAGGCCAAGGTCGCCCACACCGGCGGTACCTCTCCGCTGGCCCTCGCCAACCGCGAGATCGGCGCCCTGCCCCCGCACGCCAAGGCGGACGCGGGCAAACGCGTCGGCCAGGCCCGCGGCGCCGTGAACAAGGCCCTCGCCGCCCGCCAGGCCGAGCTGGAGGCCGAGCGCGACGCCCGCGTGCTGGTCGAGGAGGCCGTGGACGTCACGCTGCCCTTCGACCGGGTCCCGGCCGGCGCCCGCCACCCGCTGACCACGCTCTCGGAGCGCATCGAGGACATCTTCGTGGCCATGGGCTACGAGGTCGCCGAGGGCCCCCAGGTCGAGGCCGAGTGGTTCAACTTCGACGCGCTCAACATCGGCCCGGACCACCCGGCCCGCGGCGAGGCCGACACCTTCTTCGTCGAGGGCCCCAAGGGCGGCACCGAGTCCGGTGTCGTGCTGCGCACCCACACCTCGCCGGTGCAGATCCGCTCGCTGCTCGACCGTGAGCTGCCGGTCTACGTGATCTGCCCGGGGCGGGTCTACCGCACCGACGAGCTGGACGCCACGCACACCCCGGTCTTCCACCAGGTCGAGCTGCTCGCCGTGGACGAGGGCCTGACCATGGCGGACCTCAAGGGCACCCTGGACCACATGGTCCAGTCCCTGTTCGGCGAGGACATGAAGACCCGGCTCAGGCCGAACTTCTTCCCGTTCACCGAGCCGTCCGCCGAGATGGACATGGTGTGCTACGTCTGCCGCGGCGAGTCCGTCGGCAACCCCGACCGTCCCTGCCGCACCTGCTCCAGCGAGGGCTGGATCGAGCTGGGCGGCTGCGGCATGGTCAACCCGCGGGTGCTCACCGCCTGCGGCGTCGACCCGGAGAAGTACAGCGGATTCGCCTTCGGGTTCGGCATCGAGCGGATGCTGATGTTCCGCCACAACGTCGAGGACATGCGAGACATGGTCGAGGGTGACGTCCGGTTCACCCGGCCGTTCGGGATGGAGATCTGATGCGGGTCCCGCTTTCTTGGCTGCGGGAGTACGTCGACCTGCCGGCCACCGAGACCGGCCGCGACGTGCAGGCCAAGCTGATTTCGGCCGGGCTTGAGGTCGAGACCGTCGAGCAGCTCGGCGCCGACCTCAAGGGCCCGCTGGTCGTCGGCCAGGTGCTGACCATCGAGGAGCTGGAGGGCTTCAAGAAGCCGATCCGCTTCTGCACCGTCGACGTCGGCCAGGCTGGGGGCACCTCCCAGGCTTTCGGCTCTGGGGGAGGCACCGGTGAGCCCCAGGAGATCGTCTGCGGCGCCCGGAACTTCGCCGTTGGCGACAAGGTCGTCGTGGTCCTGCCCGGCGCCACCCTGCCCGGCGGCTTCTCCATCAGCGCCCGCAAGACCTACGGCAAGGTCTCGCACGGCATGATCTGCTCCAGCGACGAGCTGGGCATGGGCGACGACGGCTCCAAGGGCATCATCGTGCTGCCCCCGGAGACCGAGGTCGGCAAGGACGCCATCGAACTGCTCGAACTGGTCGACGAGGTCCTGGACATCGCCGTCACCGCCAACCGCGGCGACTGCCTGTCCATCCGCGGCGTCGCCCGCGAGACCGCCATCGCCTACGGCCTGCCGCTGCGCGACCCGGCCCTGCTCGACGTGCCCGCGCCGAACGAGTTCGGCTACCCGGTGAAGGTCTCCGACCCCCTGGGCTGCGACCGCTTCACCGCCCGCACCGTCACCGGCCTGAGCCCCGAGGCCCGCTCCCCGATCTGGCTCCAGCGCCGGCTCCAGAAGGTCGGCATGCGCCCGATCTCGCTCGCCGTCGACGTCACCAACTACGTGATGATGGAGCTCGGCCAGCCGCTGCACGCCTACGACCGCAACCTGGTCCAGGGCACCATCGGCGTGCGCCGCGCCGAGGAGGGCGAGAAGATCGTCACCCTCGACGGTGTCGAGCGGAAGCTGCACGCCGAGGACCTGGTCATCACCGACGACCGCGGCCCCATCGGCCTCGCGGGCGTCATGGGCGGCGCCAACACGGAGATCGCCGATCACGACGACCTTGAGAACGCCACGACCGACGTCGTGATCGAGGCCGCCCACTTCGACCAGGTCGCCATCGCGCGCACCGCCCGCCGCCACAAGCTGTCCTCAGAGGCGTCCCGTCGCTTCGAGCGCGGTGTCGACCCGGCGGCGGCCGCCGCCGCGGCCCAGCGCACCGTCGACCTGCTGGTCCTGCTCGCGGGCGGCACCGCCGAGGCCGGTGTCACCGAGGTCAGCGCCCCGTCCGCGCCGCACACCATCACGGTGCCCGCGGACCACCCGGACAAGGTCGCCGGTGTGGTCTACGGCCGGGAGACCGTCGTACGCCGCCTCCAGGAGGTCGGCTGCGACGTGTACGGGCAGGACGAGCTGATCGTCACCGTCCCGTCCTGGCGGCCCGACCTGCTGGAGCCGAACGACCTCGCCGAGGAGGTCATCCGGCTGGAGGGCTACGAGAACCTGCCCTCCACGCTGCCCAAGCCGCCGTCCGGCCGCGGTCTGACGCACCGCCAGCGGCTGCACCGCCGGGTCGGCCGCGCGCTGGCCGGTGCCGGGTACGTCGAGGCGCCCAACTACCCGTTCATCTCCGAGCAGGTCTTCGACCAGCTCGGCCTGGACGCCGAGGACCCGGCCCGCCGGGTCGTGAAGCTCACCAACCCGCTCAACGACGAGGAGCCCGCGCTCCGCACGTCGCTGCTGCCGGGCCTGCTCGGCGCCCTGCGCCGCAACGACGGACGGGGCTCGCACGACCTGGCCCTGTTCGAGACGGGCCTGGTGTTCCTCCCGCGCGAGGAGCAGGGCAGCGCTGTCCACCTGCCCGTGGACCGGCGTCCCACCGACGAGGAGCTCGCCGCGCTCAACGCGGTGCTGCCCGACCAGCCGCGTCACGTGGCCGTCGTCCTCGCGGGCGCCCGCGAGCAGAGCGGCTGGTGGGGTGGGGGCCGTCCGGCGGGCTGGGCCGACGCGGTGCAGGCCGCGCGGACCGTCGCCGCCGAGGCGGGCGCCGAACTGATCGTGCGCTCCGGGCAGTACGGGCCGTGGCACCCGGGCCGGTGTGCCGAGCTGCTGGTCGTCGTGGACGGCGCCGAGCGGGTCGTCGGCCACGCCGGTGAGCTGCACCCGCGTGTGCTCAAGGCGCTGGGCCTGCCCGCGCGCACCTGCGCGACGGAGCTGGACCTGGACGTGCTGGAGCAGGTCGGCGACGGTGTGCCGCAGGCGCCGAGCATCTCCACGTTCCCGGTCGCCACGCAGGACGTCGCCCTCGTCGTCGACAAGTTCGTGCCGCACGCCGATGTGGAGGCCGCCCTCCGCGAGGGCGCCGGTCCGCTGCTGGAGGCCATCCGCCTGTTCGACGTGTACGAGAACGCCGAGCAGCTCGGGGACGGCAAGAAGTCGCTGGCGTACGCGCTGCGGTTCCGTGCCGGGGACCGCACGCTGACGGTGGACGAGGCCTCGGCGGCCCGGGACGCGGCGGTCGCCCTGGCGGGCGAGCGCACCGGGGCCGTACTGCGCGGCTGACACCCGTGTGGGGGTCCGCCCTCCACACCCGCCCCGGTCACCTCACTCAATCGAGTGAGCTTTCCGGGCGAACTGGTCCTTCCGGGCCATGCGGTCGACAGAATCGGACCGGCCTTTCGGGGTCGGTCCGTTTCTGCGTCACTGGGCCTGCAATTGGGGGGCCACCGGATGATCCGCATGATCCGCACGAAGACGGCGGCCGGAACCGGCCTGATCCTCCACGAGGGACTGAGCGTCGCCGCCACCCAGCTCTCCGCCGACCGAGGCTGCCGTCCGGGCGGCGACCTGTACGAGGTCATCGCCACGGAGCACGGGGTGCGCGTGGTGATGGGCGACGTCAGAGGCCACGGCATCGCCGCTGTGGACACGGCCGCCGCCCTCCTCGACGGCTTCCGCGAGGCGGTCCAGGACGAACCCGACCTGGACCGCGTACTGCGCCGCCTGGAACGCGCCCTCGACCGACACCTGCGCGAACGCCCCTGCGGGGAACACCCCGTGACGGAGGAGTTCGCGACGGTCCTCCTCCTGGAGATCGGCCCGGAGGGGGACGTACGGGCCCTCAACTGCGGTCATCCCTGGCCGTACTTGATCAGCGGGACGAGAGTCGAGCAACTGAACGGGGCTGATCCACTGCCCCCGTTGGGGATCCTTCCGCTGCCACCGAACCTCCCGACCACGTGGCAGGGCCCCCTGCTCCCCGGCGAGACCCTGGCCCTGTACACGGACGGTGTCGAGGACGCCCGCGATGGGCATGGCCGGTTCTTTTCGCTGAAAGCGGCGTTAGCAAGCGCACTTCACGCGCAGGCACCATCCCCACAACTGATCCTTGAGGAAGTTCTTCAGGCCCTCCTGCACCACGCAGGCGGCGCCCCACCCGACGACGTGGCTCTCCTGTTCCTACGGAACGACCGAACCAACCCCTTGGGGGCGCGGGGAACCGCGCGACCAGCCACAACGCACCCCCGGCCGACAACGCACCTTTAGCGCAACGGCGTTTGGCCGATGCCGTCTGCCCGGCGGACGCCGTCCGCCCCGCCACGGAGTGTCGGGCAGGCAGCTGGGCGGACGGCGCGGAAGCGGGCCGCCGCACTGTACGAGGGGGAGCCGACGGCCCGGCCGGCCTCTTTCGAGGCAATTCAGTCAACCGGTTGGAAACTCTCTGCGACAGTGCGCGCACAGCGCGGATTCGAGCACTCCGTTCACACCCCGTGTGAAGACGGACCCACTACTCTGACGGCACCGAGCGACCCGGGGGGCCCACCATGCAGCCCAACACTCTGCTCGACGCGATCCTGGACGAGGCCGGGATCTCGCACGCGGGGCTGGCAGCGCACGTGAACCAGGCGGGCCGGGCACGCGGCCTCGCGCTCAGGTACGAACACACCGCCGTCGCCCGGTGGTTGAAGGGGCAGCGCCCGCGCGGCCAGGTGCCCGACCTGATCTGCGAGGTGCTGGCGGCGCGGCTGCAACGCCCGGTCACCCTCGACGACATCGGACTCGGCGTCCCCGGCGAACCCTCGTCCCCGCACGGCACCTCGCTCTCCGGCTTCGTCGAGCGGGCCACCGCCCTGTGGCGTTCCGACGAGCAGCAGCGCCCGCACATCCTGGGCGCGCCCGCGGTCACCGGCACGCCCGCCGTGATGCCGGTGTGGGAGTGGGAGAACCCGCCCGAGGACGTGGACGTCTCCCGGGGCGGCCGGCACCGGGTCACCCCGGCCGACATCGAGATGCTCCGGGCCGCCCGGACGCACTACGAGCAGATGTACCGCAAGGCCGGGGGCATAGCCACGCGCAGCCGGATCGTCGGTTTCCTCAACGCCGAGGCGGCCCCGCTGCTGCGCGGCAGCTACACCGACGCCACCGGCCGCCAACTGCACCGCGCCACCGGCGGACTGGTCGCCATCGCCGGGATCTGCGCCTACGACTCCGACGCGCACGGCCTGGCCCAGCGCTACTTCCACCAGGCGCTGCGGCTCGCCAAGGCCAGCGGTGACCGGGGGCTCGGCGCCTATGTGATCGCCCTGCTGGTCAACCAGGCGCTGTTCATGCGGGAGTTCAGACAGGCCGTGGCCTTCGCTGAGGCCGCGCTGCGCGCCGCGGGCAAGCACATCACGCCCGCCCTCGCCTCCGATCTGTACGCGATGCAGGCCAAGGCGTACGCCCACCTCGGCGACGGTACGAGCGCGCTGTCCTGCATCCGGCGTGCCGAGCAGGCCGCCGAGCGCATCCGGCGCGGATACGAGCCCGACGAGACGGGCTATGTCCAGCCCGGACTGGTCAATGTGCAGGTGGCGGAGGCGCTGCTGAGTCTCGGCGAGCTGGCGGCGGCGGGGGAGCACGCGGCGGCGGCCGTGGACAACCCGGCGCACGACCGGGGCCGGGTGCACCGGCTGGCCATGCTCAGCACGATCGAACTGCGTCAGGGCAATGCCGATAAAGCCGTGGCCACGGCCGTGCAGATGGCCGAGCAGGCCCGGGGGATGGAGTCGCAGCGGCTGCGCGACAGACTCCGGGCGGTACGCGAACACCTGGTGCGCAGCGGCTGTGCGGGCACCACCGAGGCCGCGGAACTCATCGACGGCGCACTGCGCGTACCGCTGTGAGCCGGTGCTCGCCCACCGACAGCTCCTAGTCCCTGCTGCGATATTGCCACTTACTCGACGGAAGGTGGCAGAACCGTGCAGTGGACGAAACAGAACGAACAAACTGTGTATGAAAACCGCTGGTTCACCGTCAACTTGGCAGACGTGGAGCTGCCCGACGGCCGGCACCTGGACCACTTCCTGATCCGGCTCCGCCCGGTCGCCGTCGCCACAGTGGTCAACGAGGCCAACGAGGTCCTCCTGCTGTGGCGGCACCGCTTCATCACCGACAGCTGGGGGTGGGAACTCGCCGCCGGAGTGGTCGAGGACGGGGAGGAGATCGCCGTGGCCGCCGCCAGGGAACTGGAGGAGGAGACCGGCTGGCGGCCGGGACCCCTGCACCACCTCATGAGCGTGGAGCCGTCCAACGGACTCACCGACGCCCGGCACCACATCTACTGGGCCGACCGCGGTGAGTACGTCGGACACCCCGTGGACGCCTTCGAATCGGACCGCCGGGAATGGGTGCCCCTCAAACTCGTCCCCGACATGGTCGCCCGGGGGGAGGTCCCGGCCGCCAACATGGCGGCCGCGTTACTGCTGCTGCACCATCTCAGGCTCGGCCAGGACGGGCCCTGACCTTCCCCTCAGCGCCCCAGCGCCTGCCAGACCGCAAGCGCGAGGGCACCCAGGGCGCAGAGGGCGGCGACCGCGGGCAGCGGCCACCGCGAGTGCTCCAGTGTGCGGACCCGGGTGATCAGCTCGTCGAGCTCCTTCGCGGTCTCCTCGGTGCGGTGGGTGAGCAGTGCCAGCCCGCCCTCCACGCGGGCGTTGCCCACATCGAGGCGACGCCGTAACTCTGCGAGTTCTCCATGAACGACGGGATGCTCGGGATCGGCGGTCACGTGTCCGCTCCCTTCCGTAGTCGTATTTCATCCCTTGCATGCGCAGAAGAGTGAACTCGCCTGGTGAGCGCGTGGGGAGAGTGTGCGAACGGCATATGCGGGCACGGTGCGCACACGGTGTGCGAATGCCGCGGGCCCGGCACTCGGTGAAGTGCCGGGCCCGCGGTGGTCGCTGAGCGTAATCAGCCGTAGGTGTAGAAGCCCGAGCCGGTCTTGCGGCCCAGGCGGCCCGCGTCGACCATGCGCTGGAGCAGCGGGGGAGCGGCGTACAGCGGCTCCTTGTACTCCTCGTACATCGAGTACGCGACCGAGGCGACGGTGTCCAGGCCGATCAGGTCGGCCAGCTTCAGCGGGCCCATCGGGTGGGCGCAGCCCAGCTCCATGCCGTTGTCGATGTCCTCGCGGCTGGCGATACCCGACTCGAACATCCGGATCGCGGAGAGCAGGTAGGGGATCAGCAGCGCGTTCACCACGAACCCGGAGCGGTCCTGGGCGCGGATGGCGTGCTTGCCCAGCAGCTTCTCGGCGAAGGACTGGGCGCGGGCGATGGTGCCCTCGGAGGTGGTGAGCGCCGGGATCAGCTCGACCAGCTTCTGCACCGGGGCCGGGTTGAAGAAGTGGACGCCGATGACCTGGTCCGGCCGGGAGGTGGCGACCGCCAGCTTCACCAGCGGGATGGAGGAGGTGTTGGAGGCCAGGATGGCGTCGGGCCGGGTCACGACCTGATCGAGCACCTGGAAGATCTCGGTCTTGACCTGCTCGTTCTCCACGACGGCCTCGATCACCAGATCACGGTCGGCGAACTCGCCGAGATCGGTGGTGAAGCTCAAGCGCTCCTGCGTCGCCGCCAGCTCCTCCTCGCTGATCTTGCCGCGTTCGGCAGCCTTGGCCAGGGAGTTGAACAGCCGGGTACGGCCGATCTCCAGGGCCTCGCCGGTGGTCTCGGCGACCTTCACATCCAGACCGGAGCGGGCGCACACCTCGGCGATGCCCGCTCCCATCTGGCCGCAGCCCACCACTCCGACGCGCGCGATGTCTCCCGCAGGGGTGTACGTCACATCGTCCCTTTCGCTGTCTTACGGCTGTGGCAGGTCGTCCGGGTCCCGGTGCCTGCTCCGTTCGTGCACGTTACTCCCAAGTATCGATGATCGATCAGCGGGGTGGGGCATCCTGAGGCGCGAGGACGGTCCGTGACGGTGCGGATCCGCAGTGCAGTTGGGGGTGCTGAGCAATGGGCCGAGTCACACGCCGGGCCTTCGCCCTGGCCGCGTTGGCGACGCTGGCGACAGGGCCGAGAGCGTCCGCGGCGCCGCAGGCGCACCGGCGGATGCACGGCGGCGAGATGCGGGGCATGTGGGTGGCGACCGTCGCCAACCGGGACTGGCCGTCCCGGGCGGGTCTGAGCGCGGCGGCCCAGCGCGCCGAGCTGACCGCCCACCTCGACACGGCGGTACGGCGCCGGCTGAACACGGTGATTCTCCAGGTGCGGCCCACCGCCGACGCGCTGTGGCCCTCCCCGTACGAGCCCTGGTCGGCCGTGCTCACCGGCACCCAGGGCGCGGCGCCCGGCTGGGACCCGCTCGGCACGGCGGTGCGGGAGGCGCACGCGCGTGGTCTGGAACTGCACGCCTGGTTCAACCCGTACCGGATCGCCAACCACACCGACCCCACCCGCCTGGCGGCCGGCCACCCCGCCCGGCGCCACCCGGACTGGGTGGTCACCTACGGCGGCAAGCTCTACTACAACCCGGGGCTGCCCGAGGTCCGCGCCTTCGTGCAGGACGCGATGCTGGACGCGGTCCGCCGCTACCCCGTGGACGCCGTCCACTTCGACGACTACTTCTACCCGTATCCGGTCGCGGGCCAGACCTTCGACGACCAGGCCGCCTACGACCGCTACGGCGGCGGCTTCCCCACCCGGGCCGCCTGGCGGCGCGACAACGTCGATCTGCTGGTCTCCGAGATGTCCGCCCGGATCAAGCAGGTCCGGCCGGGGACCCGGTTCGGGATCAGTCCCTTCGGGGTGTGGCGCAACGCGGGCACCGACCCGCTCGGCTCCGACACCCGGGCGCTCCAGGCGTACGACGACCTCTACGCGGACACCCGCAAGTGGGTCCGCGAGAACTGGCTGGACTACATCTGCCCGCAGCTGTACTGGCACATCGGCAACGCCCCCGCCGACTACGGCGTCCTGCTGCCCTGGTGGGCGCGGACGGTCCGGGGCACCCGGACGAAGCTGTACCTCGGCGAGGCGCTGTACCGGGCGGGCGACCCGGCGCAGGCCGCGGCCTGGCAGCAACCCGACGAGCTGTCACGGCATCTCACGCTCGCCAGGAATCACCCGGAGGCACGCGGCCACGTCTTCTTCGCCGCCCGGGAGGTGGCGCAGGACCGGATCGGGGCCATGGCGCGGGTGGTCGCCGACCACTACCAGCAGCCGGCGCGGGCCCCGCGCTGACCTACATCGGGCGGATCTCCTTGTGCCGGATCTCGGTGTCCGGGCCGGGTGAGCACAGACCCTCGTGCCCGTCCTCGAAGCGGACGCGGTACGGGGGATTGCCCTCCTGGCCGAGGACTTCGACGATCTCGCCGACCTTGTCGTGCTGTCCGACCACCCTGCCGTGCTGGACAAGCTGGTCGCCCACGGTTGCACGCATCTGGGGCCTCCTCAGCGAAGAGCGGAAGCAGCGGTCCGTGGCCTTGAGTTTACGGCCCGGCGCGGCGGTGGGAAGTGGGTCGTACGGGCCGGGCCCGGTCAGCCGCGGGCCCGTTGGGTGACGGCGATGCAGACGAGTACCGCCGCTGCCGTCAGCGGTGCCGCCACGGTCAGCGTCTCGCCCAGCAGCAGCACCGACCACACCAGTGTGAGCAGGGGCTGGGCCAACTGCAACTGGCTGGCCTTCGGCACCCCGATGGCCGCCATGCCCCGGTACCAGACCACCAGTCCGAGGAACTGCGAACCGGCCGCCACCCACAGCAGCCCGGTGACGCTGTGCGCGGTGAGCGAGACGGGCTCGTACGTCAGGGCCAGCACCGCGCCGGGCAGGGTGAGCGGCAGACACAGCACCAGCGCCCAACCGGCCACCTGCCAGCCCGGCATGACCCGGGCCAGCCTGCCGCCCTCGGTGTAACCGGCGGCGCAGATCAGCAGCGCGCCGAAGAGATACAGATCGGCCGCGGTGAGGGCGCCGCCGCTCTGCTGCACGGTGAAGGCGACCACCGCGGCGGCACCGGCCAGGGCCGCCGCCCAGAAGGTGCGCGAGGGGCGGGTGCCGGTGCGCAGGGCGGCGAAGGCGGCGGTGGTCAGCGGGAGCAGGCCGACCACCACGGCCGCGTGCGCGGTGGTGGAGGTCTGCAGGGCGAGCGTGGTCAGCAGCGGGAAGCCGATCACCACCCCGGTCGCCACGACCGCCAGCCCCGTCCAGTGGCGGCGGTCCGGCAGCGGCACCCGCAGCACCAGCAGACAGCCGCCGGCGATCAGGGTGGCCAGCACGCTGCGCACGGCCACCAGCGACCAGGGCCCGAAGCCCTCCAGGCCCCAGGCGGTGGCGGGGAAGGTGAGGGAGAACGCGGTCACGCCGAGCGTGGCGAGGAGGGTCCCGGCGGCGGGGGCCCTGGCGGCGCTGGGGGTGCCGTCCGTGACGGTGTCGACCGCTATCGTGCTCGGTGCGGTAGCGCTACTCTGTGCTCTCATGCAAGAGCGTAGCAGCGTCGCTGAACTGGCGGACAGGCTGCGGCGGGAACTCGACCGCTACTCCTATGGTGGAAAGCTCCCGTCGAGCCGGGCCCTGGTCGAGCGGTACCGGGTGAGCCCGGTGACCGTCTCCCGGGCCCTGGCCCAACTCGCCGCCGAGGGACTGGTGGTGACCCGGCCCGGCGCCGGGGCCTTCCGCGCCCGCCCGCGCGCCGAGGCGGAACCCGCCGGGGACACCTCCTGGCAGGAGGTCGCACTCAGCGCGGCCGGTGCCGCCGAGTCGGTGCCGCGCTCGGTGGACGCCTCCGGAGTGCTGGTCTCGCTGGCCGCCCCGCCGCCCGGCGTGATCGAGTTCAACGGCGGCTATCTGCACCCCTCCCTCCAGCCCGAGCGGGCCATGGCGGCGGCGCTCTCCCGCGCCGGACGACGCCCCGGCGCCTGGGGCAGACCGCCCATGGAAGGGCTGCCGGAGCTGCGCGAGTGGTTCGCGCGCGGCATCGGCGGCGCCGTGGGCGCGGCCGAGGTGCTGATCACCTCCGGTGGCCAGGCCGCGCTGACCACCGCCCTGCGCGCGCTGGCGCCGCCCGGCGCCCCCGTCCTGGTGGAGTCGCCGACCTACCCCGGCATGCTGGCCATCGCCCGTGCGGCTGGCCTGCGCCCGGTGCCCGTCCCGGTGGACCGGGACGGGGTGCGCCCGGCCCTGCTCGCCGACGCCTTCCGCGCCACCGGCGCCCGGGTTCTCGTCTGCCAGCCGCTCTTCCAGAACCCCACCGGCGCGGTCCTCGCCCCCGACCGCCGCGCGCAGGTGCTGCGCATCGCCCGCGAGGCCGGCGCCTTCGTGATCGAGGACGACTTCGTGCGGCGGCTGGTGCACGAGGACTCGGGGCCCCTGCCGCGTCCGCTGGCCGCCGACGACCCGGACGGAGTCGTGGTGCATGTCGCCTCCCTGACCAAGGCGACCTCACCCAGCTTCCGGGTCGGCGCGCTGGCCGCCCGCGGGCCGGTGCTGGAGCGGCTGCGGGCCATCCAGGTGGTCGACACCTTCTTCGTGCCCCGCCCGCTCCAGGAGGCCGCGCTGGAACTGGTCGGCTCGCCCGCCTGGCCCCGCCATCTGCGGGCGGTCTCCGCGGAGCTGCGGCTGCGCCGGGAGGCGATGACGGGCGCGCTGCTGACCGAACTGCCCGGAGTGGCCCTGCCGCACATCCCCTCCGGCGGCTACCACCTCTGGCTGCGCCTGCCGGACGGCACCGACGAGGCCGCGCTGACGGCGGCCGCCCTGCGCGCGGGCGTGGCGCTCACCCCGGGCCGCCCGTACTTCAGCGCCGAGCCACCGGCGGCCCATGTGCGGCTCAGCTTCGCGGCGGTGGCGGGCACGGGGGAGATCGCCGAGGGGGTGCGGCGGCTGAGGGCGGCCTGGGCGGAGGCGGGAGCCGGTTGACGCCCTCGCGAGCAGACGCCGTTTGCGAGACGATTTTTGACGGTTCGTCCGGCTGGTCCTGACCTGGAAGTAAGCATTCCGGTACCCTGGGTAACTCCCTGGTAACGCCTATTGACCAGCGGACTTCGCGGGCTGACCATCGCCGCATGGCACTTCGGGTCACCTTCGTCGCCGCCGCGCGCAGCAGCTCGCTGCTGGCCGAGCGCTTCCAGGACGACCGGCCGCTGGACCAGGCCGGCTGGGACGAGGTGCAGCGCTCCGCCTGGGACCTGATGTCTCTGGCCGCCGCTGACCTGCGTTACTGCTCACCCACCCCGCGCAGCCGCGCTACCGGCGACGCCCTCGGCTTCGCCCCGCTGGTGCAGCCGGCGCTGCGCGACTGCGACATGGGCCGCTGGCGCGGGCTGACCCTCGGCGAGGCGATGGCCTGCGAACCGGCGGCCGTGGACGCCTGGCTCGCGGACCCGCGCGCCACCCCGCACGGCGGCGAGTCCCTGCTGTCGTTCATCTCCCGGGTCGGCAACTGGCTGGAGACCCGCCCGCTGGAGGACGGCTGCCGCGTGGTTGCCGTGGCCGAGCCGTCGGTTATCCGCGCCGCCCTGGTGTACGCCCTGAAGGCGCCGCCCGCGACGTACTGGAGCATCGACGTCCGCCCGCTGTCCACGACGACGGTCACCGGTCTGGGCGGCCGCTGGAACCTCCGTTTCGACGCGGCCTCGGCCCTGACCTCACGGGCGTAGCGCGGCGGCGGGCTCCCGGGTGTAGTCGGTGGTGAGGACCAGGTCCTTCGCGGGTCCGCGCACCCGCCACACCGACCGCCAGCGGTCCTCGCCGAGGACGGTGAACTCCCCGCGGTACAGGTCCGCCGCGCACGGATGATCGGCCGTGTGGCGGCCCGAGGTCAGGTCGAGGCCGTGGAAGGGGCGGCCGTCGGCGAAGCGGACGTCGGCCGTGCCCGGCGTGCTCCCCGCCCGGTACCGGAGCGTCCGCTCGGCGGGCCGGGGCACCCCCTGCCAGGTGAACGTGCCGGATTCCCGGGACAGCAGCCCGCCCTCGTCGAGAGGGCCGAAAACCGTCGTACCGGAGAAGTGCCCCGACTCCTCGCTGGCGAGATCCCGCACGGAGCGCTCGGTATGCCAGCTCCCGGCCAGATAGGCCAGGACATCCGCGACTGGCCAGAACTCGCCCATCCCTGCCTTCCCTCCACCGACTTCCGACACTTTCGGTGCGGCGCGACCCGTTGACGCTCTTGATCCTCCTCCCTATCTTGCCGTTCGAAGTGCTGATCAGTGTCTGATATTTCGAACAATCGAGCCGCGGAGTATCCATGTCACGCACCCGCTGGAGATACGGCCTGACAGTCACCGCCCTCGTGCTGGCGGCCGGTCTCGTCCCCGCTCCCGCCCACGCCGAGAACGTCATCGACTACGAGATCACCGTCGACCCCAACGGGCGGGGCGCGGCCATCGACGACACGATGTACGGCGTCTTCTTCGAGGACATCAACCGGGCCGCCGACGGCGGGCTCTACGCCGAGCTGGTGCAGAACCGGTCCTTCGAGTACTCCACCGCCGACAACGGCTCCTACACCCCGCTCACCTCCTGGACCGTCTCCGGCTCCGCCGAGGTCCGCGACGACTCCGGGCGCCTGAACGAGCGCAACCGCAACTACCTTGCCCTGAGCGCCGGTTCGGCCGTCACCAACGCCGGGTACAACACCGGTCTGCGGGTGGAGAAGGGCAAACGGTACGACTTCTCGGTGTGGGCCCGCGCCGAGGAGGGCAGCACCCTGACCGTCGGGCTGAAGGACGCGGCGGGCACCCTCGCCACCGCCCGGCAGGTCGGCGTCCTCGGCGGCTGGAGGAGGTACACCGCCACCTTCACCGCCAACCGCACCAGCTCCCACGGCCGGCTCACCGTCGCCACCACCCGGGCCGCCGCGCTGGACATGGTCTCGCTGTTCCCGCGCGACACCTACAAACGGCAGAGCAACGGTCTGCGCAAGGACCTCGCCGAGAAGATCGAGGCTCTGAACCCCGCCTTCGTCCGCTTCCCCGGCGGCTGCCTGGTCAACACCGGCTCCATGGAGGACTACAGCGAGTCCTCGAACTGGCAGCGCAAGCGCTCCTACCAGTGGAAGGACACCATCGGCCCGGTGGAGGAGCGCGCCACCAACGCCAACTTCTGGGGCTACAACCAGAGTTACGGACTCGGCTACTACGAGTACTTCCGCTTCGCCGAGGACATCGGCGCCATGCCGCTGCCCGTCGTGCCCGCCCTGGTCACCGGCTGCGGCCAGAACCGCGCCACCGACGACGAGGCCCTGCTCAAGCGGCACATCCAGGACACCCTCGACCTCATCGAGTTCGCCAACGGCCCCGTCACCAGCACCTGGGGCAAGAAGCGCGCCGAGATGGGCCACCCGAGTCCCTTCGGGCTCACCCACCTCGCGGTCGGCAACGAGGAGAACCTCCCGCGCGAGTTCTTCGCCCGCTTCCAGAAGTTCCGCGCAGCCATCGAGGCCGAGTACCCGGACATCACCGTCGTCTCCAACTCCGGCCCGGACGACTCCGGTTCGACCTTCGACACCGCCTGGCAGCTCAACCGCGAGGCCGACGTCGACATGGTCGACGAGCACTACTACAACAGCCCGCAGTGGTTCCTGCAGAACAACGACCGCTACAACAGCTACGACCGGGGCGGCCCCAAGGTCTTCCTCGGCGAGTACGCCTCCCAGGGCAACGCCCTCAAGAACGCCCTCGCCGAAGCCGCGTTCATGACCGGTCTGGAGCGCAACGCGGACGTCGTCAAGCTCGCCTCGTACGCCCCGCTGCTCGCCAACGAGGACTATGTGCAGTGGCGGCCGGACCTGATCTGGTTCAACAACCACGCCTCCTGGAACTCCGCCAACTACGAGGTCCAGAAGCTGTTCATGAACAACGTCGGCGACCGGGTCGTCCCCTCCACAGCCACCGGCACGCCCGACGTCAGCGGCCCCATCACCGGCGCCGTCGGCCTGTCGACCTGGGCGACCAGCGCGGCCTACGACGACGTGCGGGTGACCGCGGCGGACGGGACGGAACTGCTCAGCGACGACTTCTCCGGTGACGCCTCCCGGTGGACGCACACCGGCGGGGGGAGCTGGAGCGTCCAGGACGGCGCCTACCTGCAGAGCGACGAGGCCGCCGAGAACACCATGGTCAGCGCGGGAGACGCCGGCTGGCACGACTACGACCTGCATGTGAAGGCCACCAAGAAGGCCGGCAAGGAGGGCTTCCTGGTCGCCTTCGGGGTCAAGGACACCGGCAACTACTACTGGTGGAACCTGGGCGGCTGGAACAACACCCAGTCCGCGGTCGAGCAGGCCGTCGACGGCGGCAAGTCGACGCTGATCTCCAAGGCCGGTTCGATCGAGACGGGCCGCGCCTACGACATCGACATCAAGGTGCGCGGCCGCCAGGTCACCCTCTACCTCGACGGCCAGGAGTGGGGCAGCTTCACCGACGACAAGCCCGCCGAGCCGTTCCGCCAGGTCGTCACCGAGGACAGGGGCACCGGGGACCTGATCGTCAAGGTCGTCAACGCCCAGTCCGCCGACGCCCGTACGGCGATCGACCTGGGCGGCGCCAAGGTCTCCTCCCGGGCCCGGGTCACCACGATCGCGGGCGAGCCGGACTCGGTGAACAGTGAGACGAACACCCCGGTCACCCCGGTGACCTCCACGCTGTCGGGGGTCTCGGCGAAGTTCACGTACACGTTCCCGGCGAACTCCGTGACGTTCCTGAGGATCAAGCAGAGATAGCCCCTCTCCGCCCTTGCCCGGGGCAACCATCCCCACCCCTCGCTGGTCACATCGGGAACGGCGGGCGTCTGTCGCGGACGCCCGCCGTTCCCGTGATCACTCGTGCGCAGGAGGCTGGACGATGAGCCCCAAGAGATGGGCGGCGGTGGCGGCGGCCACGGTGGCCGTGGCGGTCGGAGGGCTTTTGGGGCTGCCCCCGCTCCTGGAGGAGGAAGGCGCCGCCGCGGTCACCGTCGCGGGCCTGGCACCCGACTTCGACGGCGACGGGCGCGGCGACCTGGTGATGCCCGACCAGGACGGCAAGGTCGACGGGCTCAACCAGGCCGGATACGTCGCCGTGGCCTACGGGCCCGGACCCGGCCGCACCCCGAGGACGCGGATCGTCACCCAGAACTCGGCCGGGGTCCCCGGCCGTGCCGAGGCCCACGACTTCTTCGGGGGCGCCCCCGCGTGGGGGGACCTCGACGGCGACGGCCATACGGACCTGGTCGTGGACGCGACCGGTGACGACCGGGGCGCCGGCCGGCTGACCGTGCTGTGGGGCGGGCCCCGGGGGCTGTCGGGCGGGACCGTCCTCGCCGACGGGACGGGGGAGGGCTCGGTCGCGCTGCCGGTCCTCGGCGACTTCGACGGCGACGGCCACCTGGACGTCGCCGCGACCGGACTGGTGGCCTACGGCCCGGTCACCCGCCCGGGAGGTCCGGCCCGTACCGACCGGATCACCCTGGACACGGACGAGCACGCGGCGGACCGGACCGAGGAGGAGGTCTGGCGGACCCGCGACCTCGCGGCCGGGGACGTCGACGGCGACGGACGCACCGACCTGCTCGCGGTGGCCTCCGTGGACGAGGACGGCGAACCGGGAGACGCCCTGCTGCTGTTCCTCAAGGGCGGCGCGAAGGGGCTGGAGGCGCCGGTGAGCGTGATGGAGGGGGAGAGCGAGGACCGCCCCGGCATCGGGCAGGCAATCGAGGCGGGAGACCTGGACGGGGACGGCTACGACGACATCGTCTCCGCGGACTGGACGGGGAGCGGCTCGGTCAAGGTGGTGCCCGGCGGCGAGAACGGGCCCGAACCGGACCGCATCGAGACCGTCCGGCAGCAGGACCCCGTGGTGCCCGACCCGAAGACGTCCGTCGGCTTCGCCGACTCCGTCGCGGTCGGGGACGTCGACGGCGACGGGAACCTCGACGTGGCGGTGGGCGACGTCTACGCGAAGGTGGGGGAGCAGGACCGCGCCGGCCGGGTCGTCGTGCTGTGGGGCGACGGCTCCGGGAAGCTGACCGCCCGGGACGGCCAGGCCGTCCATCACGCCCTCACCGGTGTGCCCCTCGACGGCACGACCTTCAACGCCCGGTACCTGGCGCTCCTGGACATGGACCACGACGGCCGCGCCGAGCTGATCGTCGGCACCAACCCGTGGAACGCCCGCCCGGACGGCTACTGCGTCCTCCCCGGCACCGCCGACGGAATCACCGGCACCGGTGCGTACTGCGTCCCGGCCCCCAAACCCTGATTGCATAAACGTGCATCGATACGTATAGTCATGCCATCAAGGAGGAGGCTTTTCCATGACGGTACGTGCGGCGGTGGCCGGAGCGAGCGGATACGCGGGTGGTGAGCTGCTGCGGCTGCTGCTGGCGCACCCGCAGGTCGAGATCGGCACCCTGACCGGCAACTCCAACGCGGGTCAGCGCCTCGGCGCGCTCCAGCCGCACCTGCTGCCACTGGCCGACCGGGTACTGGAGCCGACCACCCCGCAGGCGCTCGCCGGGCACGACGTCGTCTTCCTCGCGCTGCCGCACGGCCAGTCCGCCGCCGTCGCCGAACAGCTCGGACCGGACGTCCTCGTCATCGACATGGGCGCCGACTTCCGGCTGAAGGACCCGGCCGACTGGGAGAAGTTCTACGGCTCCCCGCACGCCGGAACCTGGCCGTACGGCCTGCCCGAACTTCCGGGTGCCCGCGCCGCGCTGGAGGGGTCCAAGCGCGTCGCGGTGCCCGGTTGCTACCCGACCGCCGTCTCCCTCGCCCTCTTCCCGGCCTACGCCGCCGGGCTCGCCGAGACCGAGGCGGTGATCGTCGCCGCGTCCGGCACCTCCGGCGCGGGCAAGGCGCCCAAGCCGCACCTGCTGGGCAGCGAGGTCATGGGCTCCATGACCCCGTACGGCGTCGGCGGCGGCCACCGGCATACCCCGGAGATGAGCCAGAACCTCAGCGCGGTCGCCGGGGAGACGGTCAGCGTCTCCTTCACCCCGACCCTCGCCCCGATGCCCCGCGGCATCCTCGCCACCTGCTCCGCCAAGGCCAGGCCCGGGGTCACCGCCGACGCCGTACGCGCCGCCTACGAGAAGGCGTACGCCGACGAGCCCTTCGTCCACCTGCTCCCCGAGGGGCAGTGGCCGGCCACCGCCTCCGTGTACGGCTCCAACGCCGTGCAGGTACAGGTCGCGTACGACGAGGCCGCCGGGCGGGTCGTCGCGATCAGCGCCATCGACAACCTGACCAAGGGCACCGCCGGCGGTGCCGTCCAGAGCATGAACCTCGCCCTGGGGCTCGACGAGAGCGCCGGGCTGACCACGATCGGAGTTGCGCCGTGAGCGTGACGGCAGCCAAGGGATTCACGGCGGCGGGCATCGCCGCCGGGATCAAGGAGAACGGCAACCCTGACCTGGCCCTCGTGGTCAACAACGGGCCGCGCCGCGCCGCCGCGGGCGTCTTCACCTCCAACCGCGTCAAGGCCGCGCCGGTGCTGTGGTCGGAGCAGGTCCTCAAGAGCGGCCAGGTCTCCGCGGTCGTCCTCAACTCCGGCGGCGCCAACGCCTGTACGGGGCCGAAGGGCTTCCAGGACACCCACGCCACCGCCGAGAAGGCCGCCGAGGTGCTCGGGCGCGGCGCCATCGAGGTCGCCGTCTGCTCCACCGGACTGATCGGCGTGCTGCTCCCCATGGACAAGCTGCTGCCCGGCGTCGGGACCGCCGCCGCCCAGCTCTCCGAGCACGGCGGCGAGAAGGCCGCCATCGCCATCAAGACCACCGACACCGTGCACAAGACGGCCGTCGTCACCAAGGACGGCTGGACCGTCGGCGGCATGGCCAAGGGCGCGGGCATGCTCGCCCCCGGCCTCGCCACCATGCTGGTCGTCCTCACCACCGACGCCGCCGTCGACAACGAGACCCTGGACAGGGCGCTGCGCGCGGCCACCAAGGTCACCTTCGACCGCGTCGACTCCGACGGTTGCATGTCCACCAACGACACCGTGCTGCTGCTGGCCTCCGGCGCCGCCGAAGTCACCCCGGAATACGACGAGTTCGCCGAAGCCGTACGCGCCGTCTGCGACGACCTCGGCCAGCAGCTCATCCGGGACGCCGAGGGCGCCAGCAAGGACATCAAGGTCGAGGTCGTCAACGCCGCCACCGAGGACGACGCCGTCGAGGTGGGCCGCTCCATCGCCCGCAACAACCTCCTCAAGTGCGCCATCCACGGCGAGGACCCCAACTGGGGCCGCGTGCTCTCCGCGATCGGCACCACCAAGGCCGCCTTCGAGCCCGACCGGCTCAACGTCGCCATCAACGGCGTCTGGGTGTGCAAGAACGGCGGCGTCGGCGAGGACCGCGAGAAGGTCGACATGCGCTACCGCGAGGTGCACATCGTCGCCGACCTCGCCGCCGGCTCCGAGACCGCCACGATCTGGACCAACGACCTCACCGCCGACTACGTCCACGAGAACAGCGCCTACAGCTCATGAGCAATCCGACGCGGAAGCACACCGCCCTTCCCAAGGCCCAGATCCTCATCGAGGCGCTGCCCTGGCTGGTCCGCCACAACGGCAGGACCGTCGTCATCAAGTTCGGCGGCAACGCCATGGTCGACGAGGAGCTGAAGGCCGCCTTCGCCCAGGACGTCGTCTTCCTGCACCACGCCGGGCTCAAGCCGGTCGTCGTGCACGGCGGCGGCCCGCAGATCAGCCGGGCGCTCGAAACCCACGGCATCGTCAGCGAGTTCAAGGCGGGCCTCAGGGTCACCACCGAGGACGCCATGGACGTCGTACGGATGGTGCTGGCCGGACAGGTCCAGCGCGAGCTGGTCAACCTGCTCAACGAGCACGGACCGCTCGCCGTCGGACTCACCGGCGAGGACGCGCACACCATCACCGCAACCAAGCACCGGCCCGAGATCGACGGGGAGTTGGTCGACATCGGGCGGGTGGGCGAGATCACCGCGATCGACACGGGCGCGATCGAGGCCCTGCTCGCCGACGGCCGCATCCCGGTCGTCTCCTCCATCGCCCGCAGCCAGGACGACGGACATGTCTACAACGTCAATGCTGATACGGCGGCTGCGGCACTCGCTGCTGCGCTGGACGCCGAGACCCTCATGGTCCTCACCGACGTGGAGGGCCTCTACGAGGACTGGCCGAACAGCGACGAGGTGATCAGCCGCCTGACCGCCTCCCAACTGGAGAAGCTGCTCCCGGAGTTGTCCTCCGGGATGGTGCCCAAGATGGAGGGCTGCCTGCACGCCGTCCGCAACGGCGTGCACACCGCGCGCGTCATCGACGGGCGGGTCCAGCACTCGATCCTGCTGGAGATCTTCACCGACGAGGGCATCGGCACGATGGTCGTGCCCGACGAGAACGAGGGGGCGTCGTCATGAGCAACCAGGACCTGACCGCGCGGTGGCAGGGCGCGCTCATGAACAACTACGGCACCCCCCTGCTGCCCCTCGTACGCGGTGAGGGCAGCCGGGTCTGGGACACCGAGGGCAACGCCTACCTCGACTTCGTCGGCGGCATCGCCACCAACGCCCTCGGGCACGCCCACCCCGCGATCGTGGAGGCCGTGAGCCGGCAGATCGGCTCCCTCGGCCACATCTCCAACTTCTTCATGGCCGAGCCGACCGTCGCCCTCGCCGAACGGCTGCTGCGGCTGTTCGGCCGGGAAGGCAAGGTCTTCTTCTGCAACTCCGGCGCCGAGGCCAACGAGGCCGCGTTCAAGATCGGCCGGCTGACCGGGCGGACCCACATCGTCGCCACCGAGGGCGCCTTCCACGGCCGCACCATGGGCGCGCTCGCGCTCACCGGACAGCCCGGCAAGCGGGACCCCTTCCTGCCGCTGCCCGGTGATGTCACACACGTTCCGTTCGGTGACGCGCAGGCGCTCGCCGCCGCGGTCACCGAGGAGACCGCCCTGGTCATCGTCGAGCCGATCCAGGGCGAACTCGGCGTGGTCGTGCCGCCCGCCGGGTACCTCAAGGCCGCCCGCGCCATCACCGCCGCCACCGGCGCGCTGCTCGTCCTCGACGAGGTGCAGACCGGCGTCGGACGGACCGGCAACTGGTTCGAGTACCAGGCCCACGAGGGAGTCCTGCCCGACGTCGTCACCCTCGCCAAGCAGCTCGGCGGCGGACTTCCGCTCGGCGCGACCGTCGCCTTCGGCCGGGCCGCGGAACTGCTCCAGCCCGGCCAGCACGGCACGACGTTCGGCGGCAACCCGGTCGCCTGCGCGGCCGGTCTCGCGGTACTGGACGCCATCGAGAACGAGGGACTGCTGGAGAACGTCAAGCGGCAGGGCGAGAAGCTGCGCGACGGAATCGAGGGTCTCGGGCACCCGTTGATCGATTATGTCCGGGGCTCGGGACTCCTCCTGGGTATCGTGCTCACCGAGCCCCTCGCGCCCCAGGTGCGCCAGGCGGCTCAGGAGGCCGGTCTCCTGGTGAACGTGCCCGCCCCCGACGTCGTCCGGCTCATGCCGCCGCTGAACCTCCGTGACGACGAGGTGGACGCCTTCCTCCAGGCGCTGCCTGGCCTCCTCGACGCAGTGCACGGGGACGGACGATCCGGAGAATGAGACGACGATGAGCCAGGCGCAGGAACACGAGCAGCCGGGGGCGCACGGGCCCGCCGTGCCGCAGACCCGCACCGCACGCCACCGCCGGATCGTGGACATCCTCAACCGGCAACCGGTGCGGTCGCAGAGCCAGTTGGCGAAGCTGCTGGCGGACGACGGGCTGTCGGTGACGCAGGCGACGCTGTCCCGGGACCTCGACGAGCTGAACGCCGTGAAGATCCGCAACACCGACGGCGACCTGATCTACGCGGTGCCCAGCGAGGGGGGTTTCCGGACCCCCCGGGCGCCGCTGGGCGAGTCCGCCAAGGAGGAGCGGATGCGGCGGCTCTCCCAGGAGCTGCTGATCTCCGCGGAGGCGTCGGCGAACCTCGTGGTCCTGCGTACGCCGCCGGGCGCCGCCCAGTTCCTGGCCTCGGCCATCGACCAGGCCGAACTCCACGACATCCTGGGCACGATCGCGGGCGACGACACGCTGCTGCTGATCAGCCGCGAGCCGACGGGCGGCCAGGCCCTGGCGGAACACCTGCTCCGGCTGGCCTCCCAGAACGGCCACTGACCCCTGCGGGCGCGGGGGCTGATTGCGCAGTTCCCCGCGCCCCTGATCGGCTGCGTCTGCCGGGCGAGGCGCATCGCGGGCTGCGGGCGAGTGGTGGTTCGCCCGCGCAGTTCCCCGCGCCCCTGAGGTGGGACCAGCCCCCGGCGCTCATCCGCCTGGCTGCGGGCAGTCGTGCCGCTACCCGCCTGGCTGCGGGCAGTCGAGTCGCTATCCACCTGGCTGCGGGCAGTCGTGCCGCTTGGGCGGCACGGGTGGGCTGGGGGTGCCCCCTCTGGGGGAGGCACCCCGTTGGCGCCGGGCTGCGCGACCCACCCCGCCTCACCCCAAGCGCGCCGCCAGCCCCCCAGTGCAGCGCACCTCGTCCCCCGCAGTGATCAGCAGGGCCTCCACCCCGGGCAGCGCCTCCAGCCACCGCAACCCGTCCCGCGAGCCCATCGCAAACGCCGCCGTCGCCCAGCAGTCCGCCCACGTAATCGTCGGCGCCACCACCGTCACGGCCACCAGATCGGTCACCGCGGACCGCCCCGTACGGGGATCCACGATGTGCGCCCCCCGCTCAGCGGTCCCGGAGGTGGCCACCGCCAGCTCCGACACCCCCGCCGCCGAGATCACCGCCGCCAGCCCACCCGGCCGCAACGGATCCGACACCCCCACCCGCCACGGCCGCTGCGGCCCGGGCACGCCCAGCAACTGCACATCGCCGCCGCCGTTGACGCTCACCCCCGTCGCCCCGGCCGCGGCCAGCCGCCGCGCGGCCCGCTCCACGGCCCAGCCCTTCACGATGCCGGTCGGGTCCAGCCGCCCCTCGTAGGACGTGCTGAACCACCCGTCGCTGACCCGCGAGGCCTCCTCGCCGAGCGCCAGCACCGCCGCCACATCCGGGTCGCACTCCTGGACGGTCAGCTGCCCGCGGCCCAGCCGCGAGATCTCGCTGTCGTCCCGATAGGTGCTGAACACCTCGTCGGCCCGGTGCAGCCCCGCCACCGCCTCGGACAGCGCGGCCCGCACCTCCTCCGGATCCCCGCCGCGGACGTCGAAGGAGAAGACGGTCCCCATGACCTCCTCCACATGACGTACCGCGGCGGGAGCCTGCGCCGGTTCGGCCACGGCCTCAGCCACCGGCCCGGTCCAGAGCGGACTGCAGCGACTGCTTGTAGCCGTTGCTGGTGTACGTGGCCCCCGACACCGCGTCGATGTCGGCGTTGCCCGCGGCCACGGCCGCCGCGTTGAGCTTCGGCACCGCGTTCGCGCTGATCTGCGAGGACTGCCCACCGCTCGGCGAC
>NZ_FLSP01000060.1 GCF_900091315.1 Streptomyces sp. DI166 | reverse complement strand
AGGGGCCGGGCTCGCCGTAGGGCGGGGTGCTGTAGGGGTCGGGGTCGTGAAGGGGGCGGGGGCGGTCGTCGGCGGGGGCGGAACCGCCATCGACGGCGTGCGCTTCGGCGGGAACGGCGGCGACTGGAGCGGCGGCGCCGGGGGCGGCCGGGCCTGCCGGGGCCGGGGCGTCGGCCATCGTGGGCTCGCCGGAGGCCGGGGGCATGGCTGCTGCCGGAGCGGCCGTACCGGGCGCGGTCGGAGCCTCGGCGGCGGCGAAAGCCTCCATCGTTCCGGAGCCGTCCGATGCCGTCGAGCCCCCGGGGGCACCGGGCGCTTCCCCAGGAGCCGCCGTGTCGAGCGCCGTCGATCCTGCGGAGCCGGAGCCATGGGCACTCACCGGTGCCGCTGTTTCCGGGGCCGGAGGACCGGGACGGCTCAGTTCGTAGTCGCCGTCGGAGGACGTCTCGGCGATGGGTCGCTCCAGTTCGAAGTCGCCGTCGGCGTTCGGTGTCGCCTCGGCCGTGCGGGCCGAAGGGCCCTGGAGCCAGGAGCGGCCCCACCTCTTCGCCTTCGTCGGCTTCCCCTCGTCCATGCTCTCCCCACAGCCGGCCACGACGGCCCCTCGAACTCCGCCGCCGCGCCCCGGCTGTCCTGCCCGGAACGCGGCCCACCCCGGATTCAACCAGGTTCACGCGCCGCCGCGCAGAGTCCGGGTCAGCGGTTGGTGCCGGAGAGGGTGGGGGACACGGACGGGGACTGGCTCGCCCCCGGGACGGGTGTGGCCGCCAGGCCCGGGGTCGCGACCTCCGGCGCGGGGCGCCAGGTGGTGAGCGTGAGCGGCGGGGTGGCGCTGAGCGGACGTATCAGCGGGGACATCGCGACCGCGTCCACCGGGGTGGTGAGCGAGCCGCCGGTCTGCTGAGCGGCCTTGACGGGCCCCGGCAGCAGCGGCGCGGACACCGAGGTCGAGGGCGCCGGGGTGTCCCCGACCGCCCGCTGCCCCTGGCCCTGCACCAGCAGGGGCCCGACGCCGCGGCGGCGCTGGGTCTCGGGGGTGGCCGCGGCCGTACTGCCCTGGCTGCGTGCCGGGGTCACATTGCTGCCGGAGCCGGAACCGCGTGCCTCCGGCTCGCCCGCGACACCGCCGACGGTGACGCCGCCCAGCGCGATGGCGGCCAGCGAGACCGCTCCGGCGGCCACAAAGGCGAACCGCAGCCCGCGTGAGGACGGCCGGTCCGCGTCGGGGCGGCCGACGGAGTGCACCCGGAAGCCGCCCGCCGAGGCGCCGGTGAGCGCGGGGGTGTGCGGCCGGGCCGGGACGTAGCCGAACTCGAAGCGGTCCTCGCGCCGGGTCCCGAAGGGGCCGTCGCCGGGCTGCTCGGAGAACCCGCCGAAGCCGCCTCCGCCCAGCGCGGAGCCGCCGAGGTCACCGCCGGGCAGGCCCTGCAGACGGGCCAGGAAGCTCTCGGAGGGAGACGGCGGGGCCGCCTCCGCGAAGACGCTCTTCAGCTGCCGCTGGGCGTCGGCCTCCGCCTTGCACTTGGCGCAGGTGGCCAGGTGGGCGAGGACCCGCTCGCGCGCGTCATGACCGAGCTCTCCGTCCACCAGGGCGGAGAGTCGGTCTCCCAGGTGCTGCTCGGCGAGCCGTCGCTCGCCCGGTTCGGGTCGGGTGCCACTCACGCGGTCGCGCCCCCTCCCCCCAGTGCGGGCACGCGCGGCACGAAGGACCGGCGCTCGGCCCGGGCCTCCGGGGAACGGTGTGCGAGGGCCTTGCGCAGCTGCGAGCGACCGCGGTGGATACGGGACCGCACGGTGCCGAGCTTGACGCCGAGCGTGGCGGCGATCTCCTCGTACGACAGTCCTTCGATGTCGCACAGGACGACCGCGGCGCGGAACTCCGGCGCGAGGGTGTCGAGGGCCTGCTGGACGTCGGCGTCGAAGTGCGCGTCGTTGAAGACCTGCTGCGGGGACGGCTCCCGGCTGGGCAGCCGCTCGGCCGCGTCCTCCCCGAGTGCGTCGAAGCGGATGCGCTGCTTGCGCCGGACCATGTCCAGGAAGAGGTTGGTGGTGATGCGGTGCAGCCAGCCCTCGAACGTGCCCGGGGTGTAGGTGGACAGCGAGCGGAAGACGCGGACGAAGACCTCCTGGGTGAGGTCCTCGGCGTCGTGCTGGTTGCCGGTGAGCCGGTACGCGAGGCGGTAGACACGACCGCTGTGGGTGCTGACGATCTCCTCCCACGTGGGCGGAGTCCACGCCTGCCCGTCCGCGTCGGTGGAGAAGGTCGCGGTCTGGGCGTGGTCGGCGGCGTGGTCAGCTGCGGTGTCGTTCACGGATTTCGGCTTACCCGCCGATCCGAGAAAGCGCCGCAGCACTCCTCCCCGATCCACAGGCGCAGCCGCACCTCCCCTGTCGGCTCTGGTGGTGTCCAGTGGAGCCCCTACCATAGCCACCTCGCCCGTTAGCTCCGGATAAGCGGTTTTACTTGAATTTGATCTGGGCTGATACGGCTCGTGCGTCTGCGTCAGCATGTGCTCGGCCCCCGGCCCGCCATCGTGATCCAACCGTGTCCCCCCTGACGTCTCCCACCCTTCTAAACGCCCGGTCCCATCTGCGGGTTCCCGGGCGCAACGGATACAGTCACGCCCAGGCAACCACGGGGACAGGAGAGGGTCATTACCGGCAACCGGCAGACGAGCTGGGCGTTCGCCGACGCCTTTGTCGCCGAGGACGACGCGCTCCGCTGGGCCCGCGACCGGGCCCGCGAGGCCGGGCTGCGCTCGGTGTCGCCCAGCACGGGCGCGGCGCTTCGGTTGCTCGCCGCCGCGGTGGACGCGAAAGCGGTTGCCGAGATCGGTACCGGGACCGGCGTGTCCGGCATTCATCTGCTGCACGGCATGCGCCCGGACGGGGTGCTGACCACCGTGGACCCCGAGCCGGAGCACCAGCAGTTCGCCCGGCAGGCCTTCCGCGCCTCCGGCTTCGCCAGCAATCGCGCCCGCTTCATCCCCGGCCGCGCGCTCGACGTACTCCCCCGCCTCGCGGACGCCGGCTACGACCTCGTCTTCTGCGACGGCGACCGGCTGGAGTTCCTCGACTACCTCGCTGAATCGTTGCGCCTGCTGCGTCCGGGTGGCCTGGTGGTCTTCGAGGGCGTCTTCGCGCACGGCCGCACCGTCGACTCGGGGCCGCAGCCCACCGAGGTACTGCGGCTGCGGGAGCTGCTGCGCACGGTGCGCGAGAGCCAGGGCCTGGTGCCGTCGCTGCTGCCGGTGGGCGACGGCCTGCTGTGCGCGGTCAAGCGCTGAGGAACGGCACATCGCCCCAGGTCAGGGCCGGGAAAACAGCTGCCCCGGCACCTGATTACGATGCCGGGGCAGCTGAAAGGATATGGTCGCTTGCGCGTCAGCCGACGACCTTCTTGAGGGCGTCGCCGAGCGCGTCGGCCTCGTCAGGGGTCAGCTCGACGACGAGTCGACCGCCGCCTTCGAGCGGAACGCGCATGACGATGCCCCGCCCCTCCTTGGTCACCTCGAGCGGGCCATCGCCCGTCCGCGGCTTCATGGCCGCCATGCTCGTTCCCCTTCCTGAAACCAGCTCATCGTCAAAGCCGACGGCCCCATGGAGGGCATGCGCGGTCCCTGAGAGACACGCGACACCGGCATCGAACACATTGCTTCCCAGCCATTATCCCGCATCGCAGGACCCGATGACCAACATCAGTCGGCATCGCTTGGGCAACGCGCCCGAGCAAAACCACTCAATTCGGCGATGTGACTGCGATACTGCGCCACCCCACACGTGTCCGCCGTTCGGAAACCGGCCGGATTTCTTTGACGCAGGTCACACGTGCGCCCCCGGCGATCTCCGCCATGCTGTCCTGAGACACCAGCCGCACAGATGAGCCGCGACATCAAAGGGGATACACCATGGCCGACACCGTGCTCTACGAGGTGAGCGACGGGCTCGCGACGATCACGCTGAACCGCCCCGAGGCGATGAACGCGCTGAACATCGAGACCAAGGTCGCCCTGCGCGAGGCGGTGACGGCGGCGGGTGCCGACTCCTCAGTGCGGGCCGTGCTGCTGACCGCGGCCGGGGACCGGGCCTTCTGTGTGGGGCAGGACCTGAAGGAGCACATCGGACTGCTGGCCGAGGGGTCCGGTCAGGTGATGAGCACGGTGCGCGAGCACTACAACCCGATCGCTCGGGCACTGACCGAGATGCCCAAGCCGGTCGTGGCCGGGGTCAACGGCGTTGCCGCCGGCGCGGGCTTCGGCTTCGCCCTGGCCGCGGACTACCGGGTGGTGGCCGACACCGCCGCCTTCAACACGTCGTTCGCCGGTGTCGCCCTGACCGCGGACTCCGGCATCTCCTGGACGCTGCCCCGCGTGGTCGGCCCCGGCCGGGCCGCCGACCTGCTGCTCTTCCCGCGCAATATCAAGGCCCAGGAGGCCTACGAGCTGGGCATCGCGAGCTGGCTGGTACCGGCCGCGGAGCTGTCCGCGGAGGCCGAGAAGGTCGCCCGGACGCTGGCCGAGGGCCCGACGGTCGCGTACGCGGCGATCAAGGAGTCGGTGGCGTACGGCTTCTCGCACTCCTTCGCCGAGACCCTGGAGAAGGAGGACGAACTCCAGACCCGGGCGGGCGCGTCGGAGGACCACACGATCGCGGTGCAGGCGTTCGTGAACAAGGAGAGGCCGAAGTACCTGGGCCGCTAGCCCCGGCGTGCGGTCCGCGCCCCGCATGCCTCCAGGTGGTCGTTGACCAGGCCGCATGCCTGCATCAGGGCGTACGCGGTGGTCGGGCCGACGAAGCGCAGGCCGCGTTTCTTCAGGGCCTTGGACAGGGCCGTCGACTCGGGGGTGACGGCCGGGACGTCGGCCAGGGTTTTGGGCGGCGTGCCCGGCTCCGGGGCGTGGGACCAGATCAGTTCGTCGAGGTCGCCCGGGGTCCAGTCGGCGAGGACCCGGGCGTTGGCGAGAGTGGCGTCGATCTTGGCGCGGTTGCGGATGATGCCCGCGTCGACGAGGAGGCGCTCGCGGTCCTCGTCGGTGAAGGCGGCCACCTTCGCGATCTTGAAGTCGGCGAAGGCCGCGCGGAAGCCGGGGCGGCGGCGCAGGATCGTGATCCAGGACAGGCCCGACTGGAACGCCTCCAGGGACAGGCGTTCGAAGAGGGCGTCGTCGCCGTGGACCGGGCGGCCCCACTCCTCGTCGTGGTACGTCACGTAGTCCGGCGTGGACAGGGCCCAGGGGCAGCGCAGCACACCGTCCGCGCCTGCCAGGGCGGCGCCCTCGCTCACCGGTTCTCCTCCGGCCGCTTGTCCATGGGCACCGGGCCGGGGCGCGCGGACCGGGCTCCGGCGAGCGCGGCCTCCAGGTCGGCGATACGGGCGTCACGCTCGGCCAGCTCGGCGCCGAGGCGGCTGAGGGCGTCGTCCACGTCGGACATGCGGTAGCCGCGGGCGGCGAGCGGGAAGCGGAGACGCTCGATGTCGGTGCGGGCCACGGGGCGGTCGTACGGCAGCGAGTCCTGGAGGCGTTCCGGCGCGGCGTCCGGCAGCGGGCCGCCGCCCTCGCCGCCGCCCACCACCGCGAGGGTCACCGCGGCGACCACGACGGCGAGCGCGACGACCAGGAACAAGAACATAACCATCGCTTTTGGTCCCCAGGGTCGGTGAAGTGTGCGGTCGAGTGTGTCAGGGTCCGATCGTGCCATGCGAGTCCGGCGGTTAGGGTCGCAGACGGCCGATGATCAGTTC
This sequence comes from Streptomyces sp. DI166, assembly GCF_900091315.1. GTDB lineage: Bacteria > Actinomycetota > Actinomycetes > Streptomycetales > Streptomycetaceae > Streptomyces > Streptomyces fuscus. The sequence continues at coordinate 47,420 of NZ_FLSP01000060.1, read as the reverse complement.
GTACGGGAGAGGTTCACAGCAGATGCTCAGGCTGGGACGGCGTGAGTTCGACACGCATGAGCCGGTGATCATGGCGATCGTGAACCGGACGCCCGACTCCTTCTACGACCAGGGGGCCACCTTCCACGACGAGCCCGCCCTCGCGCGCGTGGAGCAGGCCGTGGCGGAGGGCGCCGCGATCATCGACATCGGCGGGGTGAAGGCCGGGCCCGGCGAGGAGGTGTCCGCGGCGGAGGAGGTGCGGCGGACCGTGGGCTTCGTGGCGGAGGTGCGGCGCCGGTTCCCGGATGTCGTGATCTCCGTGGACACGTGGCGTGCCGAGGTCGGGGAGGCCGTGTGCGAGGCCGGGGCCGATGTGCTGAACGACGCGTGGGGTGGGGTTGATCCCCGGCTGGCGGAGGTGGCGGCGCGGTATCGGGTGGGGCTGGTGTGTACGCATGCCGGGGGCGCCGAGCCCCGTACGCGGCCGCATCGGGTCGAGTACGACGACGTGATGGCGGACATTCTGCGGGTGACCGTGGGGTTGGCCGAGCGGGCCGTGGCTCTTGGGGTGCCTCGGGAGTCGGTGATGATCGATCCCGGGCACGACTTCGGGAAGAACACGCGGCACAGTCTGGAGGCGACTCGGCGGCTGGGGGAGATGGTCGCGACGGGGTGGCCTGTGCTGGTGTCGCTGTCCAACAAGGATTTTGTGGGCGAGACGCTGGACCGGCCGGTCAAGGAGCGGGTGGTGGGGACGCTCGCCACGACCGCGGTGTCCGCGTGGTTGGGGGCGCAGGTGTACCGGGTGCACGAGGTCGCGGAGACGCGGCAGGTGGTGGACATGGTGGCGTCGATCGCGGGCCACCGTCCGCCGGCGGTGGCGAGGCGGGGGCTGGCGTAGAGGGCTTTTTCGCCCCGCCGCCCCTACCCGTCCCATCCCAGGGGGCTCTGCCCCCTGGACCCCCGCTCCTCAAACGCCGGAGGGGCTGATTTCAGCCCGTCCGGCGTTTGAGGACGAGGCCCCTTCAGGGCCGATCGGGGGTCTGGGGGCGGAGCCCCCAGGGGACGGTGGGGGGTCCCCCCTCTGGGGGAGGGTAGGGGCGGCGGGGGCGAGGAAAGCCTGGCTCCGCCGCCCCGTGCGTCAGCGGCCTGCTTCCTTCGAGACCAACGCCACCGCCTCGTCCACGTCGTCCGTGACGTGGAAGAGGAGGAGGTCCTTTTCGGAGGCCTTGCCCTGGGCGATGAGGGTGTTCTTCAGCCAGTCGACCAGGCCGCCCCAGTAGGACGTGCCGAAGAGGACGATCGGGAACCGGGTGACCTTCTGGGTCTGGACCAGGGTCAGGGCCTCGAAGAGTTCGTCGAGCGTGCCGAGGCCGCCGGGCAGGACCACGAAGCCCTGGGCGTACTTGACGAACATCATCTTCCGGACGAAGAAGTACCGGAAGTTCAACCCGATGTCGACGTACGGGTTCAGCCCCTGCTCGAAGGGCAGCTCGATGCCGAGGCCGACCGAGATCCCGCTCGCCTCGCAGGCCCCCTTGTTGGCGGCCTCCATCGCGCCGGGGCCCCCTCCGGTGATGACCGCGAACCCCGCCTCCACCAGGCCCCGCCCGAGGCGGACGCCCGCGTCGTACTCGGGAGAGTCGACCGGAGTCCGGGCCGAGCCGAACACGCTGATCGCCGGCGGCAGCTCGGCCAGCGTGCCGAAGCCCTCAATGAACTCCGACTGGATGCGCAGCACCCGCCAGGGGTCGGTGTGCACCCAGTCGGACGGCCCGCCCGCGTCCAGCAGCCGCTGGTCGGTCGTACTGCGGGTGACCTGGGACCGCCGTCGGAGGACCGGACCCAGGCGCTGCTCCTCCGGCGGCTGCTTCTTGCCCGCGGGATTCCCGGTAGCCATACGCGCTCCCTCCGTCGTGCGTGCGTTCCACCTCAGCGTAGATCTACGCGGGTTACGGAGGGGGGACATTGGTATGTCCGGTTCCGCCCTGACAAACGTACTCCTACGCCGTCAGCCAGGACCTCAGCCGCTGTTCCGCCTCGATGATCTTCGCCGTCTCCACCCGCTCGTCCCGCTTGTGCGCCAGATGCGGGTTCCCGGGGCCGTAATTGACCGCGGGGACTCCCAGTGCCGAGAAGCGGGAGACGTCGGTCCAGCCGTACTTGGGCATGGGCGTGCCGCCCACCGCGTCGATGAAGGCCGCCGCGGCCGGGTGGGACAGGCCGGGCAGCGCGCCGGGGCTGTGGTCGTCGACGACGAACTCCTCCACGCCGCAGTCCGCGAACACCTCGTGGACGTGAGCCAGCGCCTCCTCCTCGGTGCGGTCGGGGGCGTAGCGGAAGTTGACCGTGACCACGCACTCGTCGGGGATGACGTTGCCCGCGACCCCGCCGGAGATACCGACGGCGTTGAGGCCCTCGCGGTACTCCAGGCCGTCGATGACCGGCCAGCGGGGCTCGTACGCGGCGAGGCGGGCCAGGATCGGGGCGGCGGCGTGGATGGCGTTGGAGCCCATCCAGCCGCGTGCCGAGTGCGCCCGCTCCCCCTTGGTCCTCAGCAGTACCCGGAGCGTGCCCTGGCAGCCGCCCTCGACCTGGCCGTCGGACGGCTCCAGCAGCACCGCGAAGTCCCCGGCCAGCCAGTCGGGGTGGGCCTCGGCCACATGCCGCAGCCCGTTGAGGTGTGCGGCGACCTCTTCGTTGTCGTAGAAGACGAAGGTCAGGTCGCGGTTGGGGGCCGGGACGGTGGCGGCGATGCGCAGCTGTACCGCGACCCCGGACTTCATGTCGCAGGTGCCGCAGCCCCACAGGATGCCGTCGTCGTCGAGCCGGGACGGGACGTTGTCCGCGATGGGCACGGTGTCGATGTGGCCGGCCAGGATCACGCGCTCGGCGCGGCCGAGGTCGGTGCGCGCCACGACGTTGTTGCCGTACCGGTCGACCGTGAGGTGCGGCAGGGCGCGCAGCGCGGTCTCGATCGCGTCCGCGAGGGGCTTCTCGGTGCCGCTCTCGGAGGGGAAGTCGACGAGCCGCGCGGTCAGCAGCGCGGCGTCCAGCGTGAGGTCAAGCGGGGTGTCGGGCATGGCCCCGACCCTAGCGCCCCGTGGTCACCGGCAGTTTCCGGACGACTCTCGATGGCCCGTTCTACTCTCCAGTACCTTGTACGCGTGCCAGAGCCGTCCCCCACTTCCCGACGTCGTGGCCGCCTCTTCCGACTGACGGCGGCCTTCGTGGTCCTGCTCGCCGTAGCGGGCTATCTCGTGGTGCAGTACGTCACCGGAGGCGCCGGTTCGCCGGGCTGCCGGGTCGTCTCGGGCGACGACGGCAGAGCGGAGTACGAGTTCTCGCCGGAGCAGGCGGTGAACGCGGCGACGATCGCCGCCGTCGGCACCGGGCGCGGGCTGCCCGAGCGGGCGGTGACGATAGCGCTCGCGACCGCGCTGCAGGAGTCCGCGCTGCGCAACATCTCCCACGGCGACCGCGACTCCCTGGGCCTGTTCCAGCAGCGGCCATCGCAGGGCTGGGGCAGCGAGAAGCAGATCATGGACCCGACGTACGCGGCTGGGGAGTTCTACGACCACCTGGTGAAGGTGGAGGACTACACCGAGCTGCCGCTCACCGAGGCCGCGCAGCGCGTGCAGCGCAGCGGCTACCCGGACGCGTACGCCAAGCACGAGCCGGACGCCGAGCTGCTGGCCGCCGCCCTGACCGGACGTTCCGCTGCCACCCTGACCTGCGAGGGGCGCCTGGGCGAGGCCCCGGTCCGGGGCACCGACCCGGTGCGCACCGCGCTGGCACGGGACTTCGGGCAGGACGTGCTGAAGCCCGCCGGTGCCGTGGTCGGCGCGGGCGGCGGCGACACGGCCCAGGGCGTGCGGGACGGGCGCACGCTGACGCTGCCGGTGTCCAAGGACGGTGCGCGCACGGCGGAGCAGCGCGGCTGGCAGCTCGCGCACTGGGCCGTCGCCAACGCCTCGGCGCTGCGGATAGAGCGGGTGACGTACGCGGGTCTTGAGTGGACCGCCGGGCGGACGACCGGCAGCCCGTGGCGTCCGGTCGTGTCCGAGGGCGCGGCGGGCGCGGAGAAGGACGCCGGGTCCGTCCGCATCGTGACCGCGCAATAGATCGCGCCGCAGATCGAGCAGTAGTACGGGGCGTCATCCGCGCGGGTTATCCCGCGAGGCGGCGGGTCCACGATTTCCCCGTGTGCCGTCGCATTCGTTCCCCGTTCCTGCAAATCCCTTGGCGACAAAGGGCTGTAAGGATTCGGCAGGCGTTCCCGCGCGCGATCTCTTTGCCCGTTTTTATCCACAGCAGATAATGCGACGCATTGCCAACTCTTTACGTTATCCCTCCGCAACCTTCGCGGACTTCGAGCGGTAGTCACTGCGTCCGAGGCCGGAGATCACAGCCGGTCGGACAGTCACCGTTCCCACCAGACAGACCCGTCGAAGGAGCATCATGACCCTCCCCCTGACCCGCCGGATCGCCCGTGCCGCGCTGCTCGTCGCTGCGGGAGCGGCCGCCGGGGTCGGTGCGGCCGGCTCCGCCAGCGCGGCCCCGGAACTGCCCGCCACCCCCAACCTCGGCGGTCTGACCGCCCTGGACGGGGCGGGCCTCGGCAACACGGTCGACGGTGCGGCGCAGAACGTCACCGGGCTCGCGGCCGAGAGCGGCACCAAGGCGGTCAAGAAGGCGGCCCCGACCGCGGGCAAGGCCGTCAAGAAGGCGGCGCCCGCCGCGCAGAAGACCGCGGGCGAAGCGGCCGGTTCGGCCGGGGACGTCCTGGGCGACGCCACGTCCACGGCGACCAAGGGCGGTCTGCCGACGGACTCCCTGACCAAGGGCGGCGGCCTGCCCACCGACAGCCTGCCGGTCGGCGGCGGCCTCCCGCTGGGCGGCTGAGCAACAGGTCGACGCACACGAAGGGGCCCCGGGGAGACGCCCTCCCCGGGGCCCCTTCCTGCCGTCTACTGAAGCCGCCGTACGGCCTCCTGGACCCGCTCGTCCGTCGCCGTGAACGCCACGCGGACGTACTGCTCGCCCGCCTCGCCGTAGAAGTCGCCGGGCGCCACCAGGATGCCCAGCTCGGCCAGGTGGGCCACGGTCTGCCAGCAGGACTCCCCGCGCGTCGCCCACAGGTAGAGGCTGGCCTCGCTGTGCTCGATACGGAAGCCGTGGCCGGTCAGGGCGGCGCGCAGGGCCTCGCGGCGGGCCGCGTAGCGCTCGCGCTGGACGCGGACGTGCTCGTCGTCGCCGAGGGCCGCGATCACGGCCGCCTGGGTCGGCGCGGAGGTCATCATGCCGCCGTGCTTGCGGATCTCCAGCAGCGGGGCGAGGACGGCCGGGTCGCCCGCGAGGAAGGCCGCGCGGTACCCGGCGAGGTTGGAGCGCTTGGACAGGGAGTGGACGGCCACGATTCCCTCGTAGGAACCGCCGTTGACGTCCGGGTGCAGGACCGAGACCGGGTCGGCCTCCCAGCCCAGCTCCAGATAGCACTCGTCGGAGAAGAGCAGGACGCCGTGCTCGCGCGCCCAGGCGACGATCCGGGTCAGCTCCTCCTTGGACAGCACCTTGCCCGTCGGGTTCGACGGGGAGTTGAGCCACAGGAGCTTCAGGCCCTCGGGGTCCAGCCCGGTCGGGTCGTCGTAGACCTCGTAGTCGGCGCGGGCGAGGCGGGCGCCGACCTCGTAGGTGGGGTAGGCCAGACGCGGGTAGGCGACCCGGTCGCCGGGGCCGAGGCCGAGCTGGGTGGGGAGCCAGGCGACGAGTTCCTTGGAGCCGACGATCGGCAGGACGTGCCGGTGCGTCACCTCGCGGGCGCCGAGCCGCCGCTCCACCCAGCCGGTGATCGCGTCGCGCAGCTCCGGGGTGCCCCAGACCGTCGGGTAGCCGGGTGAGTCGGCCGCCGCGATCAGCGCTTTCTGGATCAGCTCGGGGACCGGGTCGACCGGGGTGCCGACGGACAGGTCGACGATGCCGCCCGGGTGGGCCGCAGCCGTCGCCTTGTAGGGCGTCAGCTTGTCCCAGGGAAAGGTGGGGAGACGGTCGGAGACTGCGGACACGGGATCAGGCTCTCTTTCTCGTCCGTACGGCAAACGCCTCGGCCCCGCACGGCGATCCGGGCGGATCGGGCCGTGCGGGACCGAGGCGGCACAGCTGTGCGGGCCGCTTGCGTAATTACTCGGCCTGCGGCGGGAGCGCGGCGACGAAGGGGTGGTCGCGCTCGATCAGGCCCAGCTTGCTGGCGCCGCCGGGAGAGCCGAGCTCGTCGAAGAACTCGACGTTCGCCTTGTAGTAGTCCTTCCACTCCTCCGGCACGTCGTCCTCGTAGAAGATCGCCTCGACCGGGCAGACCGGCTCGCAGGCACCGCAGTCGACGCATTCGTCCGGGTGGATGTACAAGGACCGCTGGCCCTCGTAGATGCAGTCGACCGGGCACTCCTCGATGCACGCCTTGTCCTTGACGTCGACACAAGGCTGCGCGATGACGTAGGTCACGCTGTCGTTCCTCCTCGATAGGGCGCTGGCGGGCCTCCGCAGGCTCCGCCGCCTGGCGCGCGGGAGCGCGGCGTCGTCGATGCCCGCCCCTAGTATCTCCGTTCTTGGGCATGATCCGAACAGGAGGGGTGAACTGACCTGTGGAAATCTCAGCGACGGGGCGCCTTGAGGTCCGTATCACCGCTGCTGACGTGGGTAAACGGGTCTCGGTGCGACGCCTGAACGATCCTGCGCGGGCGGGTGAGAAGTTCACCGACACGGTGGGTGTTCTCGCATCATGGGACGACGGTGTGCTCGTGATCACACGGAAGAGTGGCGAAACCGTCCGGATCGCGGAATCCTCGCTGGTCGCGGGGAAGGTTGTGCCGAGCGCCCCGGCCCGCCGCCGCGGACCCGCCGCCTCCTACGAGGAACTGGCGCGCGTCTCCACGCGCGCGTGGCGGCCGGTGGAGAGCGAGCGGCTCGGCGCGTGGGAGCTGCGCGCCGCCTCCGGCTTCACCCGGCGCGCCAACTCCGCGCTTCCGCTGGGCGACCCGGGCCTGCCCCTGGACGACGCCCTGACGGCCGTACGGCGCTGGTACGCCGCGCGCGGGCTGCCCGCCTACGTGCAGACCGCGACGGGCGCCGAGGGGACGCAGGAGCTGCTCTGCGCGGAGCTGGAGAAACGGGGCTGGACGCGGGAGGTGACCGCCGAGCTGTGGATCGGCTCGCTGGCGCCGCTCGCGGACCGGGAGGAGCCCGCCGGGGTGGTGCTGTCCCGGACGGCCGACGAGGCGTGGCTGGCCCGCTACCAGCGCAAGGGGCTGAGCGACGTCGCCCTGAAGGTGCTCGGCAGCGGTCCCTCGGTGTGGTTCGCGACGGTCCCGGGGGACGGCGACGTGCCGGCGGCGATCGGGCGGTGCGTGGTCGACGGGCGCTGGGCGGGGTTCGCCGCCGTCGAGGTCGATCCGGCGCTGCGGCGCCGGGGGCTCGCCTCCGCCGTGATGGCCGCGCTGGCCGGGCGGGCGCTGGAGGAGGGGGCGTCGGCGGCCTGGTTGCAGGTCGAGGCGGACAACACCGGGGCCCGAGCGCTGTACGCGGGGATGGGATTCGCCGCGCACCACGCCTACCACCACTACCGAGAGCCGGGGAACTCCTCCGGCTCGGGCCGGTAACCGATCGCCGTGAGAGGGCACGACCCTGCTATGCCTTCCCCCTGTCCCCCGCCGCCCGGACGCTCGGCCGAACTGCGCCGCCGGTTCGCCGACGAGGCCCGCTGCGAGCGGCCCGATCTGTCGACGCTGTGCCTGCTGGTGGGCGCCGAGGCGGACGGTGCCCTGGACGAGGCGGGCATGGACGCCGCGCAGGTGGAGCTGGACCGGCTGGCGGGGCTGCTGCCCTTCCGGCCCGGCGGGGCGCGCGCCTGGGCCGCGTCTCTGCGCGAGCTGCTCGGCGACCGGCTCGGCTTCCACGGCACCCCGGCGGACTACCAGCGGCTGGAGTCCTCGCTGCTGCACGAGGTGCTGCGGCGGCGGCGCGGGTTGCCGATCCTGCTGTCGGTGGTGTGGCTGGAGGTGGCCCGCCGGGCGGGGGCACCGGTGTACGGGCTGGCCCTGCCGGGGCACTTCGTCGTGGGGTTCGGGGAGCCGGACGAGGAGGTCCTGGCCGACCCGTTCAACGGGGGCCGCGCGCTGACGGGGGCCGACGCGGAGCTGCTGGTGGCCGGGGCCACGGGGACGGGGCTCGATCCGTCGATGCTGGTGCCCGCGACCACGCTGGAGGTGGTCGCGCGGATCCTGAACAACATCCGCGCCTGGGCCGCGGCCCGCCCGGAGCGCTCGGACGTGGCCCTGTGGGCCGTGGAACTGGCCCTGCTGCTGCCCTCGCACCCGGCCCGGCTGCGCTATGAGCGCGCGCAGCTGCTGGTGCAGCGCGGCGACTTCCTCACGGGCGCGGCGGAGCTGGAGGCGTACGCGGGGGTGCTGGAGGCGGTCGACGCCCCGGGCGCGGAGCGGGTACGCCGACAGGCGCAGGCGGCACGGGCGATGCTGAACTGAGCCGCCTGCACCACGGCTCCCTCGCCTCCGCCACGGCTCCCTCGCCTCCGCCACGGCTCCCGCGTCTCCGCCACGGCTCCCGTGCCTTCGGGACGCGCCGCGGCGCCGGACGAGGTCAGGTCGTCCGGCGCCGCGGGGCCGGTCAGTTCGGGGTGGTGTCGATGACCACCGTGCGCTCGGCCGCGGTCTTGCCGCGCAGGGCCTGGCGCAGCGCGACGACCACGTCGTTGGGGGTGACCTCGGTCTTCTTGCCGGTGCCCCGGGTGATCAGGACGCCGTCGAAGGTGGTGCCATAGGCCTCCTTGAGCGCCTTCAGGTCGTAGGTGTCGACGAGCTTTCCGTTGACGGCCTTGACGCCGAGGATCTTGGGCAGGGACAGCTTGCCGAAGTTGATGCTGTGCGCCGGGTCCGTCTGCACGGTGGCGAGGCCGGACATCGCGGGTTCGGCGAACTCCTTCATCATCCGGTCGACCTCGGCCTTGGAGACCGTGGGCTCCTTGGTCGTGGTGGCGACCTTGACCGCGGGCGCCGCGCCGGTCTCGACCTGGGTGCGGTACGCCTCCTCGACCGCGGCGGTCGACCTGGCGACGTCGATGCCCTCGCCCGGCTTGCCGTACACGGCGACCGCCTTGCCGGTGTCGAAGGTAATGGTGCCCTCGGTCACCGTGCCGGCGCCGCCCGCCGCGTTCTCCAGGGCGGCGGCCAGCTTCTCCTCGTCGACCGGCATGACCGGCTCGACCACGCGCTTCTGGCCGAAGAGCGAGCCGATCACGGAGACCGGGTTGTAGTCGCTCTTCGCCGCGGAGCTGGCGGTGGCCGCCGCGTCGAGCTGGAGCCCGGCCTGGTCCGGCTTGAGGGTGACGGTCTTGTCCCCGACCGTCAGCTTCAGCGCCTTGTTGACGCGCCCGCCGAAGGCGTCGTCGAGCTTCTGGACGGCGTCGTCACGGGTGCCGCCGCCGATGTCGACGCCGAGCACGGTGGTGCCCTTGGGTACGTCGGAGTGGTTCATCAGCAGGCCCGCGCCGTAGACGCCGCCCGCCAGGACGATCACACCGCCGGTGAGCAGGCCCAGCTTGCCGCGGCCCTTCTTCTTCGGCGCGGGCGCCGAGGGCACGTTCTGGGCGACGGGCTCGGGGAGCTTGGGCGGCTGGTGGGGCAGGGGGCCGTCGGTGAGCGCGCCGGGAGCGTCGAAGGGGGTGCCGCCGGACGGGACGACCGGGATGCCGCTGGTGACGGTGTGCCCGGAGACGTTGCCCCCGGGGTTGCCGTAGCCCGGGGTGCCCGGTTCGGGGGCCGGCTTCTGCGGGGTGAGGATCGCGGTGTCGTCGCTCAGGCCGCCGCCGGGGGCGTACATGCCGGGGGCGGCGGCGCCGTTGACCGGGGGCACCGTCGGGCCGTCGCCGGTGACGGGGCCGGTGGTCGGGCCCGCCGGGCCGTGCGTGCCGCTCGCGCCGCCGGGGACCGCCGGTCCGCCGGGTCCGTTGAAGCCGCCCGGGGTGGCGGGGCCGCCGTAGCTGTTCTGCCCGTTCTGAGTGCTCTGGCCGTTCTGTCCGTTGCCCGCGAAGTACGGCAGCTCGTCGCGGCGGGGTTCGTCGGCGGCGCGGCTCGCGGCGAGCGCCTCGGTCACGTCGAAGGAGCCGGTGCCGCCGCCGTGACCGGGAGCCACCGGTCCACCGGTCGCACCGCCCGGAAGCCCGGAACCGTTGCTCGCGCCCTTGGACGGGCCGGGACGGGGGCCGCTCTGCGCGCTCATCGCGGCGACGCCGCCACCGGACGTACCCCCGGCCGGGCGGGGTGCCGAAGGAGCGGTGCCGGTTCCGGAACCTCCGGGCGTTTTGCCCCCGTTGGTCTGGCTGCTGCTCTGACCGGCCTTCGGGGGCCCGGACTTGCGCGGGGCGAACCAGTCGCTCGTCTTCTCCTCGGCGGCCGGGGCCACCGGTTCGGCGGGCGGCTCGGGGGCACGCGTGGCGGTGGTGCCGCCCGGGGCGGAGGGGGCCTCGGGGTCGGTGGAGTGCTCGGCGGTGTCGGAGTCCACGACGGGCTTGCGCACCACGACCGGCGGAATGGGCCGCGATCCGGGGATGTTGATCCGGATCCGGGTCGTCAGTGTGGTCTCGGTCTTGCGTTCCTCCGGCCGCGCGGCCGAACGGCCCGATTCCGGACCGCCGTCGGGAACCGCAGGCGTCCCGTAAGGCGGCGTGCCCGAGGGGTAAGCGGCTCCGCCGCGCCCGTTGGGCCCGGAGGACGGACTGTCAGTTTCACGACTCAAGGCAGGTTCTCCCGGTTGGCTCCGCCGCCCGACACGACCTCACTGCTCCGGGCGGCTCGGCGGCGCGCACCACCATACTGGCCACTTCTGGCCCGTATCCCACGACCGCCGGGGAAACCCACACGGGACTCGCACGTGCGCGACGCGGAGAAGTGGTACGTCACTTGCCAAGTCGGACGCCGTCGTCGTCCGGTTGCCGCACCGGCGCGAGGGTGGCGCACATCACAGCCGCGACCATGCCGCCGAGCAGGAAGACATAGGAGCCGCCGTCCGAGGCGAAGACGAAGTCGCCCTCCGGACGGGTGGTGGTGAGCAGGATGACGGTGACCATCCAGCCGCCGGCGGGAGCGACCGCGCCGCCCCGGCCGCGCATCGCGAGCGCGCCGCCGAGGCAGAGGCCGATCTCACCCGCGAGGGCGAGCAGCAGTCCGAGCGGGAACCAGGCGGCCTGCACCAGCGCGCCCGCGACCCCGACGACCGCGCCCAGCAGGAACAGACCGAACAGCAGTACGGCCCGGCGCGGGGAAGGGGCCCTCAGGGGCTGGGCGAGCATGGAGGTCTGTCCGCTCTTCATCGCGGGTCCCCGATTCCGGCGAACAGGTCGGTCTCGGGCGTACCGGACCGCTCCCCTCGCACCAACTCGTAGTACTCGGTGGTGAAGACGGGCTGGGCGAGTTCGTTGGAGAGGACGAAGTACTCGCCGGAGACCTCGATCTGGGTGGCGTGGGCGGCCATCGCGGCGAGCTTGGCGGCGGTGTGCGCGGTGCCGTCGACGACGGTGGTGATCCGCTCGTCGTCCACGACTCCGGGAACGTCGTCGAGTACCGCCGTCTTGGTGAAGGGCAGGTCGGGCAGGGCGTCCCGGAGCCGGTCGAAGGCCTGCTCCCCCACGCTGCGCGGCACCCGGTTCCAGTACACCTTCTCGATCGGGACGCCGGCCTCGGCGGCGAGTTCGGCGGCGCGCATGGCGACGCGGTGCGCCTGGATGTGGTCCGGGTGGCCGTAGCCGCCGTTCTCGTCGTAGGTGACCAGCACCTGCGGCCGGACCTCGCGGATCACGTCCAGCAGGTACCCGGCGGCCTCGTCGACGTCCGCCTGCCAGAAGCAGTGCGGGTCGTCGTTGTCGGGCAAGCCCATCATCCCGGAGTCGCAGTAGCGGCCGGGACCGCCGAGCAGACGGAAGTCGTCGACACCGAGCGCGCGCATGGCCTCGGTCAGCTCGCCCAGGCGGTACTCACCGAGGGCGGCGCCGGACAGATGCGCGAGACCGGGCGGAATGACCTCACCCCGCTCACCGAGCGTGCAGGTGACCAGGGTCACGTGGGCACCCTGGGCGGAGTACGCGGCCATGGTCGCGCCGTTGTTGATCGACTCGTCGTCCGGGTGCGCGTGCACCAGCAGCAGACGCCGGGCGGGCAGTTCCGTCATGGGGCCACCCTACGAGGCCCGCGGCCTCCACCGCCCGCCCGCCGGCTCCGGGGTGCGGCTCACTCCTCGTCGTCGAGCACGTGGGCGGTCGCGAGGGCAGTGGTCAATGGCAGCGACGGCTTGTACTCACGCAAGCTGCGAAAAAGTCAGAACCCGAGATAGGTGATCTGCACCACGTAGACGCGCTCGCTGCGCACCACGACCTGGTACGTGAACATGCCGCCGGGGACGATGAGATCGCCCCCTTTGGGGTCGAGACCATCATGTGCTCGACCGTGAACGTGAAATGCTTCGGCGGCTCTGACCAGCTCCTCTGCCCGTCTCGCCACCTCGGCGAGGAAATCGCCCGGAGCAGTGCGGGCGGCTTCCTCAGCACCGAACGCGTACTCCCATTTCCAACTCACCCGCCGACTGCCTTCATGGCTTCGTCCAGGACGGCGCTCAGCTCACGCAGAGCCTCCCGGGCGATGACGGAGTCCTCGTGTTCGAGATTCGCCCGCGCGCGCGAGAGGCGGGCGGACAACTCGGGCCGCCGGGCGATCTCGATATCCCTGGCCCAGGTGAGTACCCAGCTCTGCACCGGGCTCAGGGACTGCCACTCGACCGCCTTGGCGAAGGCGTCGTCCTTCGTGGCCTGCATCTCCTCCAGCCGCGAAGGGTCGACGACGGCAAGCGCCGCGCGCAGGGCATCCGGAGTCTGCTCGGGGCGGGGGATCAGCTCACGTCCATGGTCGGCCTGAGTGCTCATGGTGTCCTCCCGTACGTGCCCTGGCCAGATTATCCGGCCCGAGAGACGGGGCTGGGGCGCGACGGGCTCGGGCTGCGGCAACGGGAGAGCGGCGCTCACGACAGCGCCACCGGGCCGACGCAATGATGGCTCGGCCGGGGCCCGCCAAGGTTCCGCGTATCCATCGGGAAGTCCTTGTCTTCCTCGGTGGTCAGGCCCTCGCACTGGGATGGCAGTCCCGGCGGGGGCCGTCACATGTCTGCGGTTGTGCAGCTCTGAGCGTAGGGCAGACAAAGGATCCCGAATCCAGCGGAGTTGGCGAATTCATTCGCGTGAGTGAGCGTGTGTCCTGGCACGCGATCGTTGGCGCCAAGGAGTTCCGCCGCGCCGAGGCGTGCGGTCGGGAAGGATGTCCTCATGCCGAAGACCACGCAGTTGCGCACGTACACCGTCCGGGATGGCCTGCTCGACGAGTGGGTGGAGCGCTGGCGCGAGGAAATCGTGCCGCTTCGACTGAAGTTGGGGTTCACTCTCGGGGGTGCCTGGGTCGACCGGCAGCACAACCAGTTCATCTGGCTCATCTCCTACGACGGTCCGGAGACCTTCACCGAGCGCAACGCGCTGTACTGGGCAGCGCCCGAACGTGAAGCCATGGGTCTGGACCCGGACCACTACCTCATCAGCACCGAGGAACGCACCGTCGAGGTGGCGTACTGAGCACGCCCTCACCCGGGATCGGCAGGCAGCAGATACTGGCGCCGCTCCTCGCGGGTGAGGGTGCGGAAGACCCTTCCCCGGGCCGTCGCCTCAAGTCGGTCGAGGTCCGGTTCTGCCAGCCACACCCGAGCAGTGCCGTCGACCGAGCCGGTCAAGAGGCGCGTACCGTCCGGGGACCAGGCCACTGAGGTCACCCTGTCCTGGTGCACACCGACGACCGCGAGCTCCTCAAGAGTGCCGGCGGACCAGACGCGCACCGTGCGGTCGTCGGCACCTGTGGCGATGTGCCTGCCGTCCGGTGACCAGGCGACCGCACGCACCCGTCCCTCGTGCCCCTTGAGCACCTCGATACGCCGTCCGGTGAACACGTCCCACACGGCGGCTGTCCAGTCCCCGGAAGCGGTGGCGATCCTGGTCTCGTCCGGGGACCAGGCCGCGTCCTCCACGTAGTTCTCGTGGCCGCGCAGCACCGTGAGCTGGCGCCCCTCAGCGATGTCCCACAGCCTGCACGTGCGGTCGTCGGAGCAGCTTGCGAGCAGCCGTCCACTGGGCGCCCAGGCGACGCGGCCGACCCAGTCCTGATGCTCCGTGAACTTCAGCAGCTCGGCGCCGTCCGGGACGGACAGCACCCGCACAGCGCCGTCATGACTGCCGATGGCGATCCGTCCGCCGCTCGGAGCCCAGGCACACCCCTCCACCGCCGCACCGCACTGTTCGAAGAGGGTGTGCCCCCGCCCGTCGACCACCCTGAAGAGGCCGTCGCTCGTACCGAGGGCGAGCCGTTCCCCCTGCGGAGCCGAGGCGACAGCCCAGACCCGGTCAGCCACCCGTGCGACCGACCCGGCCGGCGTGCCGGTGGCCGCGTCCCACATCCTGACGGTGCCGTCGTCCGACGCCGTGGCGATACGGCTGCCGTCCGCGCACCAGGTGGCCTGGTTCACCGGTCCCCCGTGTCCGTCGGCCATGACAGCCTCGGCGCCACGCGGACGCAGACTCCATATCCGTCCGGTGCCGTCGGTGGAACTGCTGGCGAGCATCGTCCCGCAGGGCGACCAGGCAACGCCCCACACCGTGTCCGCATGCCCGCGCAGCACAGCCACGACTTTGGCGTCCTCGGTGTCGGCGATGCGAATCGTCCGATCCGAAGAGGCGGTGGCGAGCATCCGCCCCTCCGGTGACCAGGCCAGATTCCACACGTAGTCGGTGTGGCCCCGCAGCAGCAGGCGCAGAGCACCGCTTCCGGCATCCCAGATACGGGCCGTATGGTCACCGGACCCGGTGGCGACGAACCGTCCGTCCGGCGACCAGGCAATGCCCTCGACGAAGTCCGAGTGGCCGGTGAGGGTGGTGGTCGCCGCACCGGTCGGCAGATCCCACACGATCGCCGTCTGGTCGTGCGACGCGGAAGCGAGCCGGTTGCCGTCGGGCGACCAGGCCACACCCCACACGTCGTCGGCGTGACCGCGCAGTTCGTGGGCGAGACGCCCGGTGCCGCACTCCCAGACGCGCACGATTCGGTCTTTGGAACTCGCCGCGACATGTCTTCCGTCCGGGGACCAGGCCACCTGCCTGTTGATGTCTCCGGCGCCGGTCAGCAGCCGTACCGGCTCTCCCGAGGCGGCGTCCCAGATCCGTACGACACGGTCGCGGCCGGTCGTGGCCACCATGGTCGAGTCCGGTGACCAGGCAACGGACTCGACCATGACGCCGTCGCACGGCAGCACCGACCGCGCCCGGCCGGACGGCGCGTCGTAGATGCGCCCGGTGCCGTCGCGGGACGCCGTTGCCAGCATGCGGCCGTCCGGTGACCACGCGATGTCCCGGACCGTGTCCGTGTGCCCGTCGAGCCGGGCGCGCACGTGGCTCGCCGCCAGCGCTGTCATCAGCCCACGCCCGGCCGAGGCCGTCGGCGCACACTCACCGAGCGCGGCGAGCGACAGGAGGATGGAGAGCTCGGGCTCGGTCTCGGCACTCAGCAGCACATGGCGGCCGATGCTGTCGGAGACCTGCTTCAGGTACGTCAGGTCGCGCCGTTGGGACGACTCGACAAGCGCACGGCTGGGCTCGGATGCCTGACCGGCCTCTTCCAGGGCCTGGAGCCAGCGCCGGGCGGCGGTGAGACGTTCCCCGGTGAGAAGGTAATCGTCGCTGCGTCCAGCCCTCTCCCAGTCCGCCGCCCACCGCTCAAGTTCGGCCCGCTCGCGAAGCCGTTCCGCATACGCCTCGACCTCCTGACGCAGCGGCGCCCACTGACGGAACAGCGCCTCGTGCGTAACCTGCCCGCAGGGCTCACCGCCCTCGATCGCGGGGTCATTTCCGCCGCCCGTCACGTCGGTACGCAGCAACCGGGCCTCGACGAAGGCGTCGACGACATCGCGTTCACGCTCGTCGAGTTCCGCCAGCGGCACACGGCGGCGGGCGACGTCCTGCCCCTCCACAGTGACGAAGCGGAGCAGTACCCGGAGCACGAAGTCGATGCCAATGCCGGTGCCGAGCGCGGTGACGGTGTTGTCGGCCTGCCGTGCCAGCGCTCCCGGTACGCCGCCGAGCCGCCGGTACACCTCCTCGGTCACGGTCCCGCCGCTACCGGCCGCGTAATAGAGCTCCTGGAGGAGGTAGGCGAGCAGCGGCAGGGCGTCGTCCGTACCCGTCTCGCTCACGATGGAGTCGACGGCCCCGGGCTCAAAGCGAAGGCCGACGAGGGCTCCCGGCCGTTCCACGACCTCGACGAGTTGCGCACGGTCCAATGTGCCAATGACGACGGGGTGCTGAAGGAGATCCGCATGGCCGGTCAGAAGAACCCTCCCGAGGAGATCGACCCGCAGAGTGACCAGGACACGAATTGCCGAATCCTGCTCGACGCACGTGCGCAGTGCCGCCATGAACTGCTCACGGTCACGTTCCCCCGCCTGGGTGACGATCTCCTCGAACTGGTCGACCACGAGCAGTACCCGGCGGAACCGTCCCCCACGGAGCCGGGACAGCTCCTCCCGCAACGTGTCGGGCCCTTGGCGCAGCCTCCGCAGCACGGCGCTCGCCGACTCGTGCCCGCCCGCAGCGGCGGCCAGCGCACCCGCCAGCGCGCCCAGCGGACTGACACCGGGCGCGAAGGCCGGCACAACGGTCCATCGGCGCTCCCGGAGCCTGGGCATCACTCCGGCCCTGACCAGTGAGGACTTTCCGCTGCCGGAAGCACCCACCAGCACCACGAACCGATCCGCGGGGCGAGCCGCCGTGATGTGCAGTCGGCGGGCCAGTTCGGCGGCCTGGGCCTCCCGCCCGAAGTAGACAGCGGCCTCGTCCTCGTCGAACGCGTCGAGCCCCGGATAGGGCACGCGGTCTCGCGGCCACTCGATCCGGGGCGGCGCGGGGTTCTCCAGCCGGTAGACCACGACCTGGCCCACCACGAGCGCCACGATGAGAACGGCGACGGCCGGGACAGCGAACCGCTGAATGGTCCCGAACCCCCAGGGCGCCTCATCCGTGCTGGTCGCGTAATTGGTGGCGATCCCGAACAGGCATGCCACCAGAGCGAGCACGATCTGGAGCGCGACCTGCATGCGGTTCCTCATCGGCGACCGCTCATCGCCGCACAGCCGCTCTCCAGCACGCTCGCCCCCGGTTCCCCGACTCCGACAGTCAGCGTGACGTAGTCACGCCGTCACGCATCCATGACCATCTTCTGGGGCTTCCGCGGAGCGTTCAACGGAGGGCACGGATTTCGGCCGCCCGGGCAGCAAACTGGCGGGAGTTCGACCTCGGCCCACACCGTCTTGCGCGGGTGAGCACCGAGCGCCCAGCCCCAGCGAGTGGAGAAGGCATCGACGAGACGCAGGCCGTGGCCGGTCCCGTAGCAGGGCCGACGGTCCCCGGCGGTGTCCGTCACCTCGATACGGAGCGTCTGCGCGACGACGTACAGCAGCAGCCGGAAGTCCCTTCCGGGCACGCGACCGTGCGTGACCGCGTTCAGCGCTAGTTCGGCCACGATCTGCCGGGCCGGGTCCAACGGCAGCCCCCAGGCACGAAGTTGCTCCACCGCCAGTAGCCGCGCCAGTCGGGCGCCGCGAGGCGTGGGCGACAACTGCACGCTGAAGTTGCGGATGTGCTGGTGGGCTTGGGATTCGGAGGTGGGAGTTTCCTGGATCACGTCACTCAGAGTGGCCGCAGCCGCTTACCGTGAACAGTGACGATGCGGTTGCGTACGGTGACTGTCCGGGGGTTGTCCGGCGGTGTCCACGCTGTCGACAGGGCCGTGCGGGTAGGGCGTCGCTCGCGGAGTCACAGGACGTCACAGGACGGAGGGTGCGGGATGGCGACGGACGTCGAGGTCGTGGGTGAGGCGGACGAACCTGGGTGGGAGGTGGACCCGGACGACGAGTGGGGGATCGCGGTCATCGCCACGGTGGGGCGGCAGTTGAGGCTGCGACGCGAAGCGGTGGGAATGCGGGCGGCCGACTTCGGGAAGGCCGTCGGGTACGGCGAGGACATGGTCTACAAAATCGAGTCCGGCAAGCGGATTCCACGCCCGGAGTTCCTGGACACGGCGGACGGGGTGTTGCAGGCCGATGGACTCGTCTCCGCAATGAAGGAGGACGTGGAGAAGGTCCGGTATCCGAAGAAGGTACGGGATCTGGCCCAGATGGAGGCGAAGGCGGTCGAACTTCTGTCCTATGGGAACCACAACTTGCATGGGCTGCTTCAGACCGAGGAACACGCGAAGGCTCTGTTCGAGATGGCCCAACCGCCGCAGTCCCCCGAAGAGGTGGAGCGTGGCGTGATGGCACGCATGGCTCGAAAGTCGGTCTTCGGGCAGTCCCCTGCCCCGGTTCTCAGTTTTGTCCAAGAAGAGGTGACACTGCGCCGCCCGATCGGAGGGACGATGGTGCAGCGCCGCCAGCTCGAACACCTGCTGGAAGTAGGAAGGTTGCGCAACGTCACGATCCAAGTGATGCCGACGAGCCGGATGGAGCACGCGGGCATGAGCGGACTGATTCAGTTGCTGAAGTTCGAAGACGGTACGGCTGTCGGACGCTCCGAGGGAGCATTCAACGGTCGCCCTGTCTCCGATCCAAGGCAGCTCAGGATCCTTGAGCTGCGGTATGGCATGATCCGGGCGCAGGCTCTGACTCCGGACGAATCGTTGGCCTTCATCGAGCGCCTGCGGGGAGAGACATGATCAGCGCAACCGACAACGCTTCCGCCCTGATCTGGTTCAAGAGCAGCTACAGCGACAGCAGCGACATCAACGACTGTGTCGAGATAGCGCCCACCCCCACCACCATCCACGTCCGCGACTCCAAGAACACCGCCGGCCCCCGCCTCCGGCTCTCGCCGGAGGCCTGGGCCGACTTCGTGGCGTACGCCTCCAAGGGCTGAGGGGTACGTCGATCAGGGCGGACTGGACCTCGTGGGAGCACGCGTCGGGATCCACCCGATTGAGGGACCCTCTTCCCCGACGCCGACCATCTTGCCGCCGACGTAACGGACGCAGTCGGCGCGGCCGCCCAGGCGCCGCCAGGGGCGGAGCCGCGCGTCAGAACTTGATGCTGCCGATCATGCTCGCCACGCTCGTCGTCAGGTCGTTGATCGTGGGGGCCATCGTGGACGAGGCCAGGTAGAAACCCAGGAGGATGCAGACGACCGCGTGTCCGCCCTTCAGGCCCGACTTCTTGATCAGCAAGAAGACGATGATCGCCAGCAGCACCACCGCCGAAATCGAGAGTGCCACGGCGGCTCACCTCCAAAGAACCCAGGGACGTGGGGTCGGACAGGACGGAACTATGGGGGCAGATAAATCCATACAACGGCCAGCAGGTTCATACCCACTATGCGCTAGCGATCATAACTATCCGTACGCGCGCATCGATCGGCGCACGGCCGCACAAGGGGGCGCATGGCCAATATGGTCGGCACATGACGACGAGGTCTGACTCCTTCCCCCGACGGCACGCCCGTACCCAGCGTTTCACCCTCGGCGCGCCGCGCGCGTTCACGGTGGCGCCCGACGGTTCACGGGTCGCGTTCCTGCGCTCCTCCTCCGGCACCGACCGGGCCAACGCGCTGTGGGTGCTCGATCCCGAGGACGGCAGGGAGCGCGTGGCAGCGGACCCGCGCACGCTGCTGGACGGTACGGCGGAGCAGTTGTCCCCGCAGGAGCGCGCCCGGCGCGAACGCAGTCGTGAGGGCGGCGCCGGCATCGTCGGCTACGCCACCGACGCGGCCCTGGAGTTGGCGTCTTTCGCCTTGTCGGGGCGGCTTTTCGTGGCGGAGCTGCGAGCTGGGACGGCCCGTGAACTCCCCGCCCGGGGCCCGGTGATCGACCCGCGCCCCTCCCCCGACGGCCGTCATGTCGCCTACGTCGCGGACGGCGCCCTCAGGGTCGTCGGCGCCGAGGGCGAGGACGAACGCGTGCTCGCCGAGGAGGAGTCGGAGCAGATCTCCTACGGTCTGGCGGAGTTCATCGCGGCCGAGGAGATGGGGCGGTACAGGGGCTTCTGGTGGGGTCCAGAGTCGGACCGGCTGCTGGTCGCGCGCGTGGACGACACGCCGGTGAGCCGGTGGTGGATCTCCGATCCGGCGCATCCGGACCGCGAGCCGCAGCGGGTGGCGTACCCGCGGGCGGGCAGCGCGAACGCGGAGGTGCGGCTGTTCGTGATCGACCTCGGCGGGGGGCGCACGGAGGTGCTGTGGGACCGGGCGCGCTATCCGTATCTGGCGCATGTGCACTGGTCAGCGGCGGGTGCCCCGCTGCTGCTCGTCCAGGCGCGCGACCAGCGCAGCCAGTTGTTCCTGGCGGTGGACCCGGACACCGGCGCCACCCGGATGGTGCACGCGGACGAAGATCCAACTTGGCTTGATCTTTTCGCCGGGGTGCCCTGCTGGTCCCCCTCGGGACAGCTCGTGCGGATCGCCGACGAGGGCGGCGCACGGGTGCTCGCGGTGGGCGAACGACCCCTGACGGGTGCCCAGTTGCACGTACGTGCGGTACTGGACGTGTCCGCCGATGACGTGCTGGTCTCGGCGTCCGCCGGGGAGGACGCGGCCGAGCCGGAGATCGGCGAGGTTCATGTGTACCGGGTCAACGAGCTGGGCGTGGAGCGCGTCTCGCAGGAGCCCGGCGTGCACTCCGCGGTACGCGCCGGGGGCGTGACCGTATTGGTGTCGGCGTCGCTGGAGCGGCCGGGCGCGCAGGTACGGGTTCTGAAGGACGGGAAGCAGAAAGCCACCATCGCCTCGTATGCGGAAGATCCCGGTTTGACCCCGCGCGTGACCCTCATCGAGGGGGGCGCACGGCGCGTCCCGTGCGCCGTGCTTATGCCAACGGACTACCGCGGTGACACCTCCCTGCCGGTCCTCATGGACCCCTACGGCGGTCCGCACGGTCCGCGGGTGGTCGCCGCGCACAACGCGCTGCTGACCTCCCAGTGGTTCGCCGACCAGGGGTTCGCGGTGATCGTCGCGGACGGGCGCGGCACACCCGGCCGCTCGCCCGGCTGGGAGAAGGCCATCCATCACGACCTCACCGTCACCCTGGAGGACCAGATCGACGCCCTCCACGACCTCGCCAAGACCTACCCGCTCGATCTGTCCCGGGTCGCCGTGCGCGGCTGGTCCTTCGGCGGCTGGCTGGCGGGGCTCGCGGTGCTGCGCCGCCCGGACGTCTTCCACGCGGGGATCGCGGGGGCGCCGGTCACCGACTGGCGGCTGTACGACACCCACTACACGGAGCGGTACCTGGGCGATCCGGCGGTCAACCCCGAGTCGTACGCGCACAGTTCGCTCGTCACCGACGAGAGGCTGTCCGAACCGGCCGAGCCGCACCGGCCGTTGATGATCGTGCACGGCCTGGCCGACGACAACGTCGTCGTCGCGCACGCCCTGCGGCTGTCCTCGGCGCTGCTGTCGGCGGGCCGCCCGCACGAGGTGCTGCCGCTGTCCGGGGTGACCCACATGACCCCGCAGGAACAGGTCGCGGAGAACCTGCTGCTGCTCCAGGTCGACTTCCTGAAGCGGTCGTTGGGGATGCAGTCCGGCTGAGACGGCAACGGACCGGAGTGACATGGCGGCACTCCGGTCCGTTTACGGCACCCGCACGGCCGTACGTTGTTCAGAGTGGCGCGTCCGTATATCGGAACAGGGTCGGGCGAGTTGCCTGCGTGTTACTCCTCCCGTCCCCGCTACTGCTCCGCCTCCGTCGGGACGACGTGCTTCTCCTCGGCGAAATGGCAGGCCGAGTCGTGGGCCGCGGGCCCCTTGACCGTGCTGAGGTGGGGCGGGACCGCGAGCACGGGCACCTCCACCGCGCACCGCTCCTGGGCCTTCCAGCAGCGGGTGCGGAAGCGGCAGCCGGAGGGGACGTTCGTCGGGGACGGGACGTCACCGGCGAGGATGATCCGCTCGCGGTGCTCACGGGCCTCCGGGTCGGGGACCGGGACCGCGGAGAGCAGCGCCTGGGTGTAGGGGTGCGTGGGGTGGTCGTAGATCTCGCTGTCCCGGCCGATCTCCACGATGCGGCCGAGGTACATCACGCCGACCCGGTCGGAGATGTGCCGGACGATCGACAGGTCGTGGGCGATGAAGATGTACGACAGGTCGAAGTCGTTCTGGAGCCGGTCCAGCAGGTTGATGACCTGGGCCTGGACCGAGACGTCCAGCGCCGAGACCGGTTCGTCGGCGACGATCACCTCGGGGCGCAGCGCCAGGCCGCGGGCGATACCGATGCGCTGGCGCTGGCCGCCGGAGAACTGGTGCGGATAGCGGTTGATGTACTCGGGGTTGAGACCGACGACGTCCAGCAGGTCCTGGACCCTGCGGCGCCTATCGCCCTTCGGGGCCACCTCGGGGTGGATGTCGTAGGGCTCGCCGATGATGTCGCCCACCGTCATGCGGGGGTTGAGGGAGGTGTAGGGGTCCTGGAAGACCATCTGGATGTTGCGGCGGACCGCCTTGAGGGCCTTGGCGGACAGGCTGGTGATGTCCTCGCCCTTGTAGCGGATGGTGCCGGCCGTGGGGCGTTCCAGATGGACCAGCATCTTGGCGACCGTGGACTTGCCGCAGCCGGACTCGCCGACGATGCCGAGGGTTTCGCCCTGCCCGAGGTCGAAGTCCACGCCGTCGACGGCCTTGACCGCGCCGACCTGCTTCTTGAACAGGATGCCCTGGGTCAGCGGGTAGTGCTTGACCAGCCCGCGCACTTCGAGGATCGGCTCAGCCATGGAGGCACTCCCTCCAGAAGTGGCAGGCGCTGCCGCGCTCCTCGGAGACCTCGTAGAGCGGGGGTTCGTCGGTGCGGCACACGTCCTGGGCCATGGGGCAGCGCGGGTGGAAGGCGCAGCCGGGCGGGATGTGCATCAGGTTCGGGGGCAGGCCCTTGATGGCGTAGAGCTCCTGGCCCTTCTGGTCCAGGCGGGGGATGGAGTCGAGCAGGCCGCGGGTGTAGGGGTGGGCGGGGGCCTTGTAGATGTCGTGGACGGGGGCGGACTCCACGATGCGGCCCGCGTACATCACGGCGATCCGGTCGGCGACGTCCGCGACGACGCCGAGGTCGTGGGTGATGAGGATCAGGCCCATGTTGTACTCGCGCTGGAGGTCCGCGAGCAGGTCCATCACCTGGGCCTGGACGGTGACGTCGAGGGCGGTGGTGGGCTCGTCGGCGATGATCAGGGCGGGTTCCAGGGCCAGCGCCATCGCGATCATGATGCGCTGGCGCATACCGCCGGAGAACTGGTGCGGGTACTGCTTGACGCGTTCCTTGGCGGCGGGGATGCGGACGCGGTCCATCAGTTCGACGGCCTTGGCGCGGGCGTCCTTCTTGGACATGCCCCGGTGCACGACGAACATCTCGCCGAGCTGATCGCCGACGCTGAGCACGGGGTTCAGGGAGGACAGGGCGTCCTGGAAGATCATCGCCATCTCGGCGCCGCGGACCTTCCTGCGCTCCTCCTCCTTCAGCTTCAGCAGGTCCTTGCCCTGGAAGAGGATCTCGCCCTGGGTGATCTTCCCCGGCGGCATGTCGAGGATCCCCATGATCGCCTGCGCGGTGACGGACTTCCCGGACCCCGACTCGCCGAGCACGGCGAGCGTCTCACCGGCGTCCACGCCGTAGTCGACCCCGTTGACGGCCTTGGCCACCCCGTCCCGGGTCCGGAACTCCACATGCAGATCACGCACTTCGAGCAGCACGTCTCGCCTCGCTTCGGGGTCGGGGGTGAGGGGGCGGCGGGCCGGGTGGGGCGACGTCACTCCGGGCCGGTGGTGGATGGGGCGCGCGGGGCATACGGCGACCGGGCGGGCGGTGGTGCCGCGCGGCGCCGTCCCGTCGGACCGCCCCGCCTTCGGGCGGAGGACTCGCCCACGGCGTAAGACTCCCCGGTGGGTGGCGGGGACCGGGCAGGGGCGCCGTGCCCGGCGGCGCGGGGAGCGGGCGGGTGAACGCCGTGCCCAAGGGCGAAGACCGTCGGCGACAGGCCGCCGCCCGGTCGGCGCGGAGGGCTTCGATGGGCGCCGTCATCGCCGGCGTCACCTCAGCTTCGGGTCGAGGGCGTCGCGGACGGCGTCGCCGAGCATGATGAAGGCCAGGACCGTGAGGGCCAGGGCGCCCGAGGGCCACAGCAGGGCGTGGGGGGCGTTGCGGATGTAGGGGGAGGCCGAGGAGATGTCGATGCCCCAGGAGACGCTGGGGGGTTTCAGGCCCACGCCCAGATAGGAGAGCGTGGCCTCCAGGGCGATGTACGTGCCCAGCGCGATCGTCGCCACCACGATCACCGGGGCCACCGCGTTCGGGGCGATGTGGCGCAGCAGCATCCGGGAGTTGGAGGCGCCGAGGGCACGGGCGGCCTGCACGTAGTCGTTCTGTTTGACGGTGATGACCGAGCCGCGGGCGATGCGGGAGATCTGCGGCCAGCCCAGCAGGATCATGAAGCCGATGACCGGCCAGATGGTGTTGCTGGTGACCACCGACAGCAGCACCAGGCCGCCGAGGACGACCGGGATCGCGAAGAAGATGTCGGTGATGCGGGACAGGAACGAGTCCGCCGCCCCGCCGAAGAACCCGGCGAGCCCGCCGAGCAGGCTGCCGAGGAGGGCGACCCCGAGCGTGGCGCAGACGCCGACCGCCACGGAGGTCCGGGCGCCGTAGACCGTACGGGTGTAGACGTCGCAGCCCTGGCCGTTGAAGCCGAACGGGTGGCCGGGCTGGGAGCCCTGCTGGGCCTTGGACAGGTCGCACTTGAGGGGGCTCATCCAGGTGATGGCGCCCGGCCACAGGGAGATGAAGACCAGGAAGAGGATGACGAGCCCGGCGATGATGAAGACCGGGTTGCGGCGCAGGTCGCGCCAGGCGTCCGACCACAGCGAGCGCGGCTTCTCCCGCGGGCCGGTGCCCTCCGGGCCGAGCGGATTCTTCTCCAGGGTTTCCCCCTCCGCGGTGGCCAGGTCCATCGCACCGCCCGCGCCGGTCGAGGCGATCGCGCCCTCGGGTTCGATGGGAGGTTCAGGCATAGCGGATCCTCGGGTCGAGTACGGCGTAGAGGAGGTCGACGAGCAGGTTGGCGACCAGGAAGACCAGCACCAGGACGGTCACGAAGCCGACCACCGTCTGGGTGTTCTGGCGCAGGATGCCCTGGTAGAGCTGGTAGCCCACACCGTGGATGTTGAAGATCCGCTCGGTGACGATGGCGCCGCCCATCAGCGCGCCGATGTCGGTGCCGATGAAGGTGACCACGGGGATCAGCGAGTTGCGCAGCAGATGCTTGGTGATCACCCGGCGCCGCGGGAGCCCCTTGGCCACCGCCGTCCGGACATAGTCGGAGCGGCGGTTCTCCGCGATCGAGGTGCGGGTCAGCCGCGTCACGTACGCCAGGGACACCGAGGCGAGCACCAGGCCCGGCACGATCAGCTCGCCGAAGGTGGCGTCGGTGGAGACGGACGGTTTGATCCAGCCCCACTCCACGCCGAGCAGGAGCTGCAGCAGCAGACCGGTGACGAAGGTCGGCACCGAGATCACCACGAGGGTGATCAGCAGCACCCCGGTGTCGACGGGCCGGCCGCGGCGCAGGCCGGTGATGACGCCCAGGGTGATGCCGATGACGATCTCGAACAGGATGGCGACGATGGTGAGCCGGATGGTGACGGGGAACGCCGACGCCATCAGCTCGGTGACCTCCTGCCCGTTGAACGCGGTGCCGAAGTCGCCGGTGAAGACGTTCCCCATGTACGTCAGGTATTGCTGCCAGACCGGCTTGTCGAGTCCGAACTCCTTCTCCAGCTGGGCGGCCGTCGCCGGGTCGCACTGCCGGTCGCCGCACAGGCCCGCGATGGGGTCGCCCATCACGTTCACCATGAGGAAGATCAGCAGGGTCGCCCCGATGAAGACCGGGATCATCTGGAGCAGGCGCCGGACGACGTACCGTCCCATGGGGGCTCAGCCGACCTTGATCTCGTTGTAGACGGGCACGCTGAACGGGTTGAGCTTGACGTTGGACAGCCGCTCCGAGTAGCCGGCGCTGCCGTTCTGGTACCAGAGCGGGATGGCGGCCATGTTGTCCCGGACGACGGCCTCGGCCTGCTTGAACAGGTCGACGGCCTTGGCGGTGTCGGCCTCGGCGTTGGCCTGGTCGACGAGGTCGTCGAACTCCTTGTTCGACCACTTGCCGTCGTTGGAGGAGGCGTTGGTGTAGTAGAGCGGCTGGAGGAAGTTCTGGATGAGCGGGTAGTCCATCTGCCAGCCCGCGCGGAACGGGCCGCTCATCTTCAGGTCGGTGATCTGGTTGCGGAAGTCGGCGAAGGTGCCGACCGGGTTGCCGACGCAGGCCTTCTCGTTGTCGAGGGCGTTGTTGATGGAGTTGCAGACCGCGTCCACCCAGTCCTTGTGCGAGCCGGTGTCCGCGTTGTACGTGATCTTGACCTGGCCGCCGGGGAGGCCGCCGCCCTCCTCAATGAGCTTCTTGGCCTCGTCGGGGTCGTACTCGCAGGCGTCGCCGCAGAAGCCCTCCTCGAAGCCGCCCTCCTCACCGAGCACCGGGGAGGTCCAGTCGGTGGCCGGGGTGCGGGTCTTCTGGAAGATCGTCTCGGTGATCTGCTTGCGGTCGATGGCCCGCGACAGCCCGGTGCGGACCTTGTCCGAGTCCGGCTGGTCCCACTTCTCGTCGTAGTAGGGGAAGGCGAGGGTCTGGATGATGCCGGCCGGGGTGTTGAGGTAGCGGTCGCCGAGGTCGGCCTGGACGTTGGCGAGCTGGGAGGCGGGCACGTCGTCGACCAGGTCGAGGTTGCCGGCCAGCAGATCGGTGTAGGCGGTGTTGTTGTCGGTGTAGACCTTCAGGTCCACGCCGCCGTTCTGCGCCTTGTCCTCGCCGGGGTAGTCCTCCCAGGCGCGCAGCGACATCTGGGAGCCCTTGGCGTAGGACTGGATGGTGTACGGGCCGTTGCCGACGGGCTTGCTCAGCCAGGCGGAGTGGTCGTCGAAGAACTCCTGCGGCAGCGGCGCGTAGGCGGAGTAGCCGAGGGTCTCGGGGAAGGTCGAGAACTTCTGGTTGAGCTTGACGGTGAAGGTCTTCTCGTCGACGACCTTCAGCCCGGAGAGGGTGTCGGCGGTCTGCTTGCTGCCGTCCTCCGGGTGGACCTGGTCGTAGCCCTCGATGTAGCTGAAGAAGTACGCGTTCTTCTGGTTGTTCTTCAGGCTGGCGCCGTAGTTCCAGGCGTTGACGAAGGAGTCGGCGGTGACCTTCTCACCGTTGCTGAAGGTCCAGTCCTTGATCTTGATGGTGAAGTTCTGGGAGTCGGAGGTCTCGATGGACTCCGCGAGCATGTCCTCGGCGGCGCCGGTCTCCGGGTTGTAGCGCTTCAGGCCGCGGAAGACCATGTCGAGGACCTTGCCGCCCTGCACCTCGTTGGTGTTGGCGGGCTCCAGCGGGTTCTGCGGGTCGCCCCAGGAGGCACTCAGCACCGCGCTGGTGTCGCCGCCGCTGCCCCCGTCGTCGTCCCCGCCTCCGCAGGCCGTCGCCGCGAGAGCTACCGCCACCGCGCATGCGGTCCATTTGGCGTGCGTGGCTCCACGCATGGAGTCCTCCTAGTACGTGCGGTGGGTGCGTGCACTGCTCCTTCTCGCCAATATCGCGCCAATAGCCGCATTGATCTCATTCAGTTGCACCGTCGGAGTGCGGCGCTACTCCGAACGGAGGACCCAGGCGCGTCCTCCCACGGAACGGACCATCCACCAGGTAGGTCGGTTCACCGTGCCCTCAGCGGAGCCTGGAGGGCCTTAGGAGCAGGTTCACCGGAGGCGACCTCGCGCCTAGCCCGGGATGGGCGGGCTCCGTGCGGAGTGCAAGATCCTTCACGAGCCTGCACGCTTCGCATACGGCCGTGTCCGAACCTTGGCCGGAAGAGCGAAAGCGCCCTCTGCGCTCCTGGACGAGTTCGGCCTGCTGTCTTCTTGGCCGCATCTCGACCGGCCGTGTGCGGTACCCGCAACCGAAAAAGCCGGTTGCCGGTACCCCGCGGGTACCGGCAACCGGCTCTTACCGTCGTGGCGCGGTCAGGCCGCGTGCACCACGTCCTTCTCCTCAGCAAAATGGCAGGCCGACTCGTGGGCTGCCGGGGAGTCGGACGCCTTGAAGCGCTCGGGAACGGCCAACAGCGGGACCTCCTCGGCGCACTTGTCCTGGGCCTTCCAGCAACGGGTGCGGAAGCGGCAGCCCGAAGGAGGATTGGCCGGGGACGGCACGTCGCCGGTGAGGATGATCCGCTCGCGGCCCTCGCGGGACTCCGGGTCGGGGACCGGGACCGCCGACAGCAGCGCCTGGGTGTAGGGGTGCGTCGGGTGGTCGTAGATCTGGGTGTCCGTGCCGATCTCGGCCATCTTCCCGAGGTACATCACGCCCACGCGGTCCGAGATGTGCCGGACGATGGACAGGTCGTGTGCGATGAAGAGGTAGGAGAGGTTGAACTCGTCCTGCAGCTTCTCCATCAAATTGATGACCTGCGCCTGGACGGACACATCCAGCGCGGAGACCGGCTCGTCGCAGATGATGATCTCGGGGTTGAGGGCGAGGCCGCGGGCGATGCCGATGCGCTGGCGTTGACCTCCGGAGAACTGATGCGGATAGCGGTTGATGTACTCGGGGTTGAGGCCGACCACGTCCAGCAGGTCCTGGACCCGCTTGCGTCGGTCACCCTTCGGCGCCACCTCCGGGTGGATCTCGAAGGTCTCCCCAATGATGTCGCCCACCGTCATACGGGGGTTGAGCGAGGTGTACGGGTCCTGGAACACCATCTGAATGTTCCGCCGGACCGCCTTCAGTGCGCGCCCGGACAGCTTGGTGATGTCCTGGCCCTTGTAGAAAACCTCGCCCGCGGTCGCCTTCTCCAGCAGCATCAGCAGCTTGGCGACCGTGGACTTGCCGCAGCCGGACTCACCCACGATACCGAGCGTCTCGCCCTGGTAGAGGTCGAAGGAGATCCCGTCCACGGCCTTGACCGCGCCGATCTGCCGCTTGAACAGGATGCCCTGGGTCAGCGGAAAGTGCTTCACCAGGTTGCGCACCTGAAGGATCGGCTCGCCCCGGTCGACTGGCGCGTCGATCGCCGCCACGGCCGCCGCCTCGGTCGCGGCGTCGGCCGTCTCGACCTCGGTGACGTTGGGGGTGGCGTCCATGGACTCGTCCGTCTTCTTCAACTCAGCCATGGATCGTCTCCTTCCAGAAGTGGCACGCGCTGCCGCGGCCGGCCAGCTCGCCGCCGTCCCGCTCGGTGACGGGGGACAGCAGCGGAATGTCCGTGCGGCAGATGTCCTGCGCCTTCGGACACCGCGGGTTGAAGGCGCAACCGGCCGGGATGCGCGTCAGGTTGGGCGGCAGTCCCTTGATCGCGTACAGCTCCTGGCCCTTTTGGTCAAGGCGCGGGATCGAGTCGAGCAAACCCTTGGTGTAGGGGTGCGCGGGCCGCTTGTACAGCTCGCGCACGGGCGCGGTCTCCACGATCCGCCCCGCGTACATCACCGCGATCTTGTCCGCGACGTCGGCGACGACTCCGAGGTCGTGGGTGATCAGGATCAGGCCCATGTGGTACTCACGCTGAAGCTCCGCGAGCAGGTCCATGACCTGGGCCTGGACAGTCACGTCGAGGGCTGTGGTGGGCTCGTCGGCGATGATCAGGTCCGGCTCCAGGGCAAGCGCCATCGCGATCATGATGCGCTGGCGCATACCGCCCGAGAACTGGTGCGGGTAGTCGTTGACGCGGGCCGCTGCGGCCGGGATCTTCACCCGGTCCATCAGCTCAATCGACTTGGCCTTGGCTTCCTTCTTGGACAGGCCCTGGTGGACGCGGAACATCTCGCCGAGCTGGTAACCCACGGAGAGCACCGGGTTCAGCGAGGACAGCGCGTCCTGGAAGATCATCGCGATCCTGTTGCCGCGAATCTTCCGGCGCTCCTCGCCGGACATCTTCAGCATGTCCTGGCCGCGGAAGAGGATCTCTCCCCTGGGGATGCGGCCGGGCGGCATGTCGAGGATGCCCATGATGGCCTGCGCGGTCACGGACTTGCCGGAGCCGGACTCGCCGAGCACAGCGAGCGTCTCGCCCGCGTTGACCGAGTAGTTGACGCCGTTGACGGCCTTGGCGATCCCGTCGCGTGTGCTGAACTCCACATGCAGATCGCGGACTTCGAGCAGCGGGCGGCCGTCCTCCTCGGCGCCGTCCGGCGCCGGGCTCCAGGCCGTTTCATCGATGATGGTCACGTACGCCTCCCTCAGCGCAGCTTGGGGTCGAGGGCGTTGCGTACCGCATCGCCGAACATCAGGAACGAGAGCACCGTGATCGAGACCATCACCGACGGGACGAGCAGGGTGTGGGGGGCAATGCGGAGCTGCTCACGTCCACGCGCCACGTCGCCGCCCCAGGACACGGCCGAGTCACCAAGGCCCACGCCCAGGAAGGACAGGGTGGCCTCGGCCGCGATGTAACCGCCGAGCGCGATGGTCGCCACCACGATGATGGGCGCGACAGCATTGGGCAGGATGTGCCGGAACATGATCCGGGTGGTCGAGGCACCGAGCGCCTTGGCGGCCACCACGTAGTCCGACTGCTTGACGGTGATCACGGCACCGCGGGCGACACGGGCGATCTGGGTCCAGCCCAGGAAGGCGAGCGCCATGATGACGACCCACACGGTGCGGTCGTCGAAGGAGTTGAGGATCACCAGGGCACCGAGCAGGAACGGGATGCCGAGGAAGATGTCGGTCACCCGCGAGAGCAGGGTGTCGGTCCAGCCGCCGAAGTAGCCGGCGATCATGCCGATGACCGTGCCGAGAACGGTGACGGCGACGGTGACGCCCACACCGACGGTGATCGAGGCGCGGGCACCGTAGACGACCCGGGCGTATATCGAACGGCCCTGGACGTCGTAGCCGAACCAGTCCGCAGCGAA
This sequence comes from Streptomyces sp. DI166, assembly GCF_900091315.1. GTDB lineage: Bacteria > Actinomycetota > Actinomycetes > Streptomycetales > Streptomycetaceae > Streptomyces > Streptomyces fuscus. The sequence goes on along the minus strand of NZ_FLSP01000060.1, from coordinate 16,338 downwards.
GAAGTTGGTCCAGTTCGGCGCGCCCAGGTAGTGCTTGGCCAGGTCGGCATGGCGCGGTGAGGCGCTGGTGAACAGTCCCGGCCAGGCCGCCATCACCAGCAGGAACACGATCAGCACGGCCGATATCAGGAACAGCGGGTTGCGCCGCAGGTCGTGCCAGGCGTCGGACCACAGGCTGCGCGCCTTCTCGGGAGCCGGGCCGGCGTCGGTCATGGCGGCGACGGCGGTCCTCCCGGAGTCGCCCGGAAGGGCGTCGACCGTCTTCTCGATGGTCTTGTCAGGCATACCGGATCCTCGGGTCCAGGACCGCGTAGAGCAGGTCGACGATCAAGCTGGCGGCGAGGTATATGAGCACCATCAGCGAGGCGATGCCCACGACCGTGGCGCCCTCGCGCCGGGTGAGCGCCTCGTAGATCTCGATACCGATACCGCGCACGTTGAAGATGCCCTCGGTGACGATGGCGCCGGTCATCAGGCTGCCGATCTCGATACCGAGGAAGGTGACGACGGGGATCAGGGAGTTACGCAGCAGGTGGACGCCGATGACGCGGCGACGCGGCAACCCCTTGGCGACGGCGGTGCGCATGTAGTCGGAACGCAGGTTCTCCGCGATCGACGTGCGGGTCAGCCGGGCGACATAGGCGAGGGAGAGCGACGCCAGCACGGTGGCGGGAAGCGCGAGTTGGGAGAAGTCCGTGGAATCGGTCACCGTGGGGGTGGTGACGTTCCACTTGAACGCGAGCAGGTACTGCAGCAGGAAGCCCAGCACGAAGGACGGCATGGAGACGAGGAACAGCGTCAGCGTCAACAGTCCGCGGTCCCGCAGCGTGTCGGGGCGCAGGCCGGCGATGAGGCCGAGGCCGATGCCCACGAGCGTGACGAAGGTGAAGGCGAAGATCGTCAGTCTGAGGGTGACCGGGAACGCGTCGCCGATGACGTCGCTGATGGGCCGCTGACTGGCGATCTGGGTGCCGAAGTCACCCTGGACCAGCCCAGCCATGTAGTTCGCGTACTGCTGGAGCAGCGGCTGATCAAGACCGAGGTCCTTCTTGATGTTCGCGACGACCGCCGGGTCGTACGCCTGATCCCCCATCATGGCCCGGACGGGGTCGCCGGGCAGGGCGTACATCATACAGAAGATGATCAAGGTTGACCCGATGAAGACCGGGATCATCTGGAGCAGTCGTCGTGCGACATAGCGCCCCATAGGTGCCTCCGTGAGGGGTTTTAACGCAGGTGGGGGGCCGTCTCTTGGTCACGAGACGGCCCCACGAACCTCCCCGCCGCCGCCGGAGCGGCGGCGGGTTTTCGGCCGAGTGGAAAGAGGTTCCGAGATCCTCTTACTTGGTGGTGACGGCCCACACTTCGAGGTCACCGTGGAAGTCGACGTTCACGTTGTCGACGTTCTTACCGTGGCCGCCGTTGATGCGGTAGTACCAGAGCGGGATGGCCGGCATGTGCTCGACCAGCTTCTTCTCGACCTCCTGGAACGCCTTGACGGACTCTTCCAGGGACGAGGCCTGGTCCGCCTCGTTCATCAGCTTGTCGATCTCCTTGTTGGAGAAGCGACCGTTGTTGGCCTCGGCCGTGGTGTGGTACAGCTCCTTCATGAAGTTGGCGTTGACCGGGTAGTCGGCGACCCAGCCACCGCGGTACATGCCCTTCACCTGGTCGTTGTCACGAGCCTCAAGGTCCGTGGCGAAGTCCGGCTTGGGGTCACCGACGCAGTCGACACCGGTGGCGTTACGGATGGACTCGCAGACCGCGGTCACCCATTCCTTGTGTCCACCGTCAGTGTTGTACTGGATGGTGAACTTGTTACCCGGAACGCCGCCGCCCTCTTCGACGAGCTCCTTGGCCTTCTTCGGGTCGTACGTGAACACGTCGGTGTCCAGGTCCTGGTTGCCCTTGACGCCGGGCGGGGTGAAGGACTTGGCCGGCGTGCGGGTGTTGTTCAGAACCGTCTTGGTGATCGTCTCGCGGTCGATCGCCATCGACAGACCCTGGAGGACCTTCGGGTCGATGTCCTTGAAGGTCTTGGAGTAGAAGGCCGGGGTCAGCGTCTGGATGGCCGCGTACGGCTGCTCGATGGCGCCGTCGCCCAGGTCCTGCTTGTACTTCGGCAGGTCCGTCGGGCCGACCTGGCGGATCATGTCCAGGTTGCCGGAGACGACGTCCTTGTAGGCGGCCTCAAGCGTCGTGTACGCCTTGAACTGAACGCCCTTGTTCTTGGCCTTGTTCGGGCCCTTGTAGTCGTCCCAGGCCTTGACCTGGATGAGCTTCTTGTGGTCCCACTTCTCGAAGGTGTAGGGACCGTTACCGACCGGCTTCTGGCCGAACGCCTTCGGGTCGTCGTAGAAGACCTTGGGCAGCGGGGCCCACGTGGAGTAGCCCAGCTTGTAGTTGAAGTACGGCATCGTGTACTTCAGCTCGATGGTGAAGGTGTGGTCGTCCACGACCTTCAGACCGGACATGGCCTCGGCCTTCGGGTCACCCTTCTCCGGGTGGACGTCCTCGTAGCCCTTGATGTCCTGGAACCAGAAGGAGTTCTGCTGGTTGTTCTTGATGTTGGCGTACCAGTTCCAGGCGTCGATGTACGACTTGGAGGTGACGTCCTCACCGTTGTGGAACTTCCAGCCCTTCTTGAGCTTGACCGTCCACGTCTTCGAGTCCTCGGTGGTGACCGACTCTGCGTTCGTGTAGACGATCTCGCCGTTGGCGTCGAAGTCCAAGAGCTGGGTGAACAGGGACTGGATGACGTACGAGCCGTTGGACTCGTTGGTGTCGGCCGGGATCAGCGGCTTCTGCGGCTCGCCGACGTCGATCGAGACGTACCCGGCAAGGCCGGAGCCCTTGCTCTTCCCCTCGCTGTCGCTGTCGCTTCCACCACAGGCAGTAGCGGTCAGCGCGACGACTATCGCACCCGCGACCCACTTGGCGCTCTTGGCACCGCGCATGGGTTCCTCCTCATGAGTCCATTGGTTCACCGCAAAGAGGAGCACACGACATGTCACCGCCCACCGCCCGTCGCCGGTGTCGGAGATCGTCAGGTGCTCCCGTGCTCGTAAGTCGGCGCCGTCAGCGCGTGACCCGTTCAGCCGAGCTCTACGCGCCTAACTATCTGCCATGCGCTACCGGCCGAACCACACCCCCGAGATATCGGTTCGATCACAGCTAGGCCCTACATCTTCCGGAACCCGGACAAAGTGTTTGGTGAAAGATCCCTGCGAAACGGACTTGTTACACGCCTATCGGCGTCGGATGTCCGAATACCGGACACTCGCAACGGGAAATCGAATTGCACATATGGTGGCCGCCGTGCATGGCGTGTCCGCCACCGTGCGACGCGTACCCCAGAGCCGCCGCGCGCTCAGCGCGCCTGTCCGGCAAGGCAGTCAGCCATGGACCGCGGATGTCCCGGATCAACTGACGGAAGGGCAGGCCATCCCGGCAGGCTAGTACGTCGAGGCTGCTCCGCCGAGACCTCCCGGCCGGACAGAGGGTTTTCCCTACCCTCCTTCGCTCCTCCCCAACCCCGTCCCCACGCTCTACGCGTTCCGCTCACAAGTGTTGCTCCCCACCTCGAACACGAACGGCGCCGTACACCCGTGGACGGGGTGTACGGCGCCGTTCGTCCTTGCGGAGGGTTCCCGCCGGATCAGCCGTGCTTGGCGCGGCTCGCGGCGCGGGCGCGCTCGCGGGCGTCCAGGTTCACCTTGCGAATGCGAACGGCCTCGGGAGTGACCTCGACGCACTCGTCGTCGCGACAGAACTCCAGCGACTGCTCCAGCGAGAGCTTGCGCGGCGGGACGATCGACTCGGCCACATCGGCCGTGGACGACCGCATGTTGGTGAGCTTCTTCTCCTTGGTGATGTTGACGTCCATGTCGTCGGAGCGGCTGTTCTCGCCGACGATCATGCCCTCGTACACCTCGGTGCCGGGCTCCACGAAGAGCACGCCGCGCTCCTGAAGGTTCGTCATCGCGAACGCCGTGACGGCACCGGAGCGGTCGGCGACCAGCGAGCCGTTGTTACGGGTGGTCAGCGTGCCGAACCACGGCTCGTGGCCCTCGTGGATGGAGTGGGCGATTCCGGTTCCGCGGGTCTGGGTGAGGAACTCCGTCCGGAATCCGATCAACCCGCGCGAGGGCACCACGAACTCCATGCGCACCCAGCCGGAGCCGTGGTTGGACATGTTGTCCATCCGGCCCTTGCGGACACCCATGAGCTGCGTGACGGCGCCCATGTGCTCCTCGGGCACGTCGATGGTCATGCGCTCGACCGGCTCGTAGACCTTGCCGTCGACCTCCTTGGTGACCACCTGGGGCTTGCCGACGGTCAGCTCGTAGCCCTCCCGGCGCATGGTCTCCACGAGGATGGCCAGCGCCAGCTCACCGCGGCCCTGCACCTCCCAGGCGTCCGGGCGGTCGGTCTCCAGCACGCGCAGCGAGACGTTACCGATCAGCTCGCGGTCCAGACGGTCCTTGACCTGGCGGGCGGTGACCTTGCGGTCCTTGACGGCCGCCTTGGCGTCGGCGCCCTTGCCGGTGCCGCCGCGGCCGACCAGCGGGGAGGTGTTGGTGCCGATGGTCATCGAGATCGCGGGCTCGTCGACCGTGATCAGCGGCAGCGCGACGGGGTTCTCGGGGTCGGCCAGGGTCTCGCCGATCATGATCTCGGGGATACCGGCGACCGCGCAGATGTCACCCGGGCCGGCCTTCTCGGCGGGCTTGCGGGTGAGCGCCTCGGTCATCATCAGCTCGGAGATGCGGACGTTGGACACCGAGCCGTCGCGCTTCATCCACGCGACCGTCTGGCCCTTCTTCAGCTCGCCCTGGTGCACGCGCAGCAGCGCGATACGGCCGAGGAAGTTGTCCGCGTCCAGGTTGGTGACGTGGGCCTGCAGCGGGGCGTCCTCGTCGTAGGACGGGGCCGGGATGGTCTGCAGGATGGTGGAGAAGAACGGCTCCAGGCTGTCGGAGTCCGCCGGGACCGTGCCGTCGTCGGGCTTGGTCAGCGAGGCGATGCCGTCGCGGCCGCAGGCGTAGACGATCGGGAACTCGATCTGGTCCTCGTCGGCGTCCAGGTCGAGGAAGAGGTCGTAGGTCTCGTTGACGACCTCGTCGATCCGGGAGTCCGGACGGTCCGTCTTGTTGATGCACAGGATGATGGGCAGCCGCTGCTGGAGCGCCTTGCGCAGCACGAAGCGGGTCTGCGGCAGCGGGCCCTCGGAGGCGTCGACGAGCAGCACGACACCGTCCACCATCGACAGACCGCGCTCGACCTCACCACCGAAGTCGGCGTGGCCGGGGGTGTCGATGATGTTGATCGTGATGGGCTCCCCGCCGTCCTTGGGGTGGTACTTCACCGCCGTGTTCTTGGCGAGGATCGTGATGCCCTTCTCACGCTCCAGGTCGTTCGAGTCCATCATGCGGTCGTCGACCGAGTCGAGCTGGTGGGCGGCGAAGGCCCCGGCCTGCTTCAGCATGCCGTCGACGATGGTGGTCTTGCCGTGGTCGACGTGGGCGACGATGGCGACGTTTCGAATGTCGTGGCGCGTGGCCATATTGCGGCGTTCTCCCGGAGTGTGAGGACGGCCTGCGCGTACTTCCGTGTGACGCGGGCCCTGCCGGGCTTGACATGCCACGGCCTCACCCCATGGTACGGGGCCTGGGCAGCTGCGGCGCGCCGGGCCGCTTCTGCCCAGGTTGGAGGGGGTACGGGAGGCTTTTCGGCGGGCTCCGGGCTACTTCTTGGAGGCGGTGGCCCCCGGCGCCGGCCGCGCGCCCTTCTTCAGGAAGCCCATGTCTTCGTAGACCGGGGTCCGGAAACCGAAGGCGCCGGTGTTGGCGAGGTTCTTGCGGGCCGCGGTGAGCTGCGGGCGCTGGTAGAGCGGGATGGACCCGGCCGCCGCCCAGATGCGGGAGTCGGCCTTGCGGATCAGGTTGCGGCGCGCGGAGTCGTTCAGGGTGGAGATCGCCTGCTCGAAGAGCTGGTCCACCTGGTCGGTGCCGACCCGGGTGTAGTTCTGCTCCACGTTCAGCGAGCCGTCCGCCGCCGGGACCGGCTTGGCGTAGATCGGGCGGGCGTCGGTGGCGGGGTAGGCGGAGGCGGGCCAGGAGTACAGGGCCAGGTCGTACTCGCCGGAGGCGATGTGGTCCTTGAAGTAGCTCTCGTCCTTGACCTTGGTCAGCTCGGTGCGGATGCCGACCCGGTCGAGCATGCGCCGGATGCGTTCGGCGACCGTCCGCAGGGTCTCCGAGCCCGGCCCGGAGGGCAGGACGAAGCGGAGGGTGAGCGGCTTGCCGTCCTTGGCCAGCGGACCGGCCGCGGCACCGGCGGGCGTGGCGCCGGCCTTGGCGACGGCCTCGGCGGGGGCGGCGGTGCCCTTGGGGGCGTAGGCGCCCGGTGCGCTGCCCTGCTGGAGGTCGTGACGTTTCTTCTCGCGGTCGGCCTCGGTGGGCGCCTTGTCGTCCTCGCCGACGACGTAGGTGCCGTCGTCCTTCTCGGACTTGCCCTTCTCCTTCTCCCCCTTGGCCTTCTCCTTCTCCGCCCCGGCCGCCTTCTCGGCCTTCTCCTCCTTGACCGGGCCGCCGCGCACCCATCCGGCGTCCGCGAGCAGGGCCCGGGCCTCCGCGGTGTCCTGGTCGCCGAGGGCGCCGCTGTTGTCGGCGTAGGCGGCCTGTCCGGCGAGGGCCAGGTGGCTGCCGACGGGCTCGGCCGGCAGTCCGAGGGGCTTGAGGACGGCCTTGGCGATCTCCTCGCGGTCCAGTGCCCTGGCCACCGCCCGGCGCACCCGTTCGTCGGCGAGCGGGCCCTCGGAGCCGTTGAGGGCGAGCTGGGTGAAGGCGGGCTCCAGGGAGCTGCGCACCTCGAAGCCCCTGAGGGCCTGCTGCCGGCGCTCGCTCTTGCTCTGCGCCTTGTCCTTCCTGCCGTCGGCGCGGTCGGCCAGACGGATGCGGCGCACGGTGCCGGAGTCGATCTCGGCCAGGTCGACCTTCCCGTCGGCCAGCGCCTCGGCGCGCTCGTCGCGCGGCACCGCGCGCAGCACGATCTTCTCCAGCTTGGCCGGTCTGCCCCACCAGCGGGGGTTGCGGGCCAGGGTGATCTCGTCGTCCTTGCGGTCGAGCTTGCGGACGTGGAAGGGCCCGGCGGTGATCTTCAGCTTGCGCCGGGCGCTGTCGTTGAAGGAGTCCGGGGTGCCCATGACCTCCTTCGGGTACAGCGGCGAGAACAGCGAGCGCCAGTCCGCGTAGGGGCGGGCGAAGGTGACCTTGACCTCCAGGTCGTTGGCGCCGCGCTCGATGCGCTGGATGCGGTCGTACCCGGCGTTGCGGGCGGTCCAGTAGGCCGAGTCCTTGCCGGACAGCGCCCGCCACTGGGCGGCGAAGTCGGCGGCGCCGATCTCCCGGCCGTCGCTCCAGACGGCCTGCTGGTTGAGCTTGTACAGCACGACCTGCTTGGGCTCGGTCTCGACGACCTTCGCGGACTCCAGGTAGTCGGGGTTGATCTCGGGCCGTCCCGTCTCGTCGAGGCGGTACATCGACGGCAGTACGGCCTGGGCGACCCGGGAGGTGGTGGCGTCGGCGTCGGCCTGGAAGGTGTTCAGGGTCTCCGGCACGGAGTCCACCGCCCAGCGCAGGGTGCCGCCGTCGACCAGCAGGGAACGGGCGGCGGGGACGATGTCCGGCCCGGCGAGTGGCTTGCCCGCGGGATCCTCGGAGGCGCATCCCGCCAGCAGCGGCACCGCGAGCGCACCCGCGGTCAGGAAAACGACCGATCGCGCCACCGCGCGAGGTCCTGGGCCGTCGTGGGACATCTCTGCTTACCTCCGGGGGCCGCGGGCGTTATGATCACGTTTGGCGGTATATGGAGCTGATCACATCTATGCGGCCACTGAAGAGGAAAGGGTTCGGCAACGGGCTGCGACACGGCGGCACACGTCGTGAAGCCCACTCGTGTGGCGCAAGCACCACGGGATGCACCTATGCGCCTCGGCCAATCGGTGCACGTCCCTTCACAGCGACAGGTGTGACGCGCAACACTCGCAGGCGCATGAACGTTGCCACCCACGGCCGCACGGCCGACGGAAGTGAGGTCACGTCATGTCCGTGCACGACGACCTGATGTCAGTCCAGCGGTGCCTCGACGACCTGAACCGGTCGGTGAGCCGTCTGGAACAGCAGCTCGGCAGCGGCGGTCTGGACATCCGCCGCGTCCGTACCGACTGCGACCACCTGCGCGAGAGCGTGGACCTGCTGCGCGCGACGGCTTCCACCCCCGCGCCCCAGAAGCGCCCCGACCTCGTCACGATCCCCGACACCCCGTACGACGACTCGCTCTGGATCGACACCGACGACGAGGGTCTCGGCGCCCGGGACCGGCGAGCCCCCTGAACCCAGCCCCCGACCGGAGTCAAACCTTGGCCACTGGTACGGAACCCCATCTGAACAGCGGCGGTGTGCACACCCCGACACGCGCCGCGATCTCCGCCTCGCATCTGCGGACCGACCGTTGGTGGCTGGCGCCCGCCGCCACCGCGGCCGGTCTGCTCGCGTTCATCGTCTATTCGACCTGGCGCGCCTTCTCCAACGCCGACTACTACGCGGCGCCGTACGTCTCGCCGTTCTACTCCCCCTGCCTCGCGGAGAACTGCGAGCCGATGCGCAACGGCCCCAACTGGGAGATCTTCGGCAGCTGGTGGGGCCTGTCCCCCGCCATCCTGATCCTGATCTTCCCGCTGGGCTTCCGGCTGACCTGCTACTACTACCGCAAGGCGTACTACCGCGGCTTCTGGGCCTCGCCCCCCGCCTGCGCGGTCGCCGAACCCCACCGCAAGTACACCGGTGAGACCCGTTTCCCGCTGATCCTGCAGAACATCCACCGGTACTTCTTCTACGCCGCCGTCCCGGTGGCCGGGATCCTCACCTACGACACGGTGCTGACGTTCCGCGACGAGAACTACGAGTGGGGCCACATGGGCCTGGGCACCCTGGTGTTCCTCGTCAACATCGTGCTGATCTGGGCGTACACGGTCTCCTGCCACTCCTGCCGGCACATCGTCGGCGGCAAGCTCAAGCACTTCTCCAAGCATCCCGTGCGCTACCGGATGTGGCAGTGGGTGGGGAAGCTCAACGCCCGCCACATGCTGCTGGCCTGGGCGTCGCTGGTGAGCGTGGCGCTCGCCGACTTCTACGTCTATCTGCTCGCGTCCGGTGTCTTCGACGATCCGAGGTTGTTCTGATGTCCGTGGTGGACCGGCAGGAGTGGGACGTCGTCGTGGTCGGCGCGGGCGGCGCGGGCCTGCGCGCCGCCATCGAGGCCCGTGAGCGCGGCGCCCGTACGGCGGTGATCTGCAAGTCGCTGTTCGGCAAGGCGCACACGGTGATGGCCGAGGGCGGCATCGCGGCGGCGATGGCCAATGTCAACGAGCACGACAACTGGCAGGTGCACTTCCGCGACACCATGCGCGGCGGGAAGTTCCTCAACCAGTGGCGGATGGCCGAGCTGCACGCGCGCGAGGCCCCGGACCGGGTGTGGGAGCTGGAGACCTGGGGCGCCCTGTTCGACCGGACCAAGGACGGCCGGATCTCCCAGCGCAACTTCGGCGGTCACGAGTACCCGCGCCTGGCCCATGTCGGCGACCGCACCGGCCTGGAGCTGATCCGCACCCTCCAGCAGAAGATCGTCTCCCTGCAGCAGGAGGACTTCAAGGAGACCGGGGACTACGAGTCCCGGCTGAAGGTCTTCCAGGAGTGCACGGTCACCCGCGTCCTCAAGCAGGACGAGAAGGTCTCCGGGGTCTTCGCCTACGACCGGGAGACCGGTCGTTTCTTCGTCCTGGAGGCGCCCGCCGTGGTGATCGCCACCGGCGGCATCGGCAAGTCCTTCAAGGTGACCTCGAACTCGTGGGAGTACACCGGCGACGGCCACGCGCTGGCCCTGCTCGCCGGGGCGCCGCTGCTCAACATGGAGTTCGTGCAGTTCCACCCGACCGGGATGGTCTGGCCGCCGTCGGTGAAGGGCATCCTGGTCACCGAGTCGGTGCGCGGCGACGGCGGGGTGCTGCGCAACTCCGACGGCAAGCGGTTCATGTTCGACTACGTCCCGGACGTCTTCAAGGAGAAGTACGCCGAGTCCGAGGAGGAGGCGGACCGCTGGTACGACGACCCGGAGAACAACCGGCGGCCCCCCGAACTGCTCCCCCGCGACGAGGTGGCCCGCGCCATCAACTCCGAGGTCAAGGCGGGCCGGGGCTCCCCGCACGGCGGGGTCTTCCTGGACGTGTCGACGCGGATGCCCGCCGAGGTGATCAAGCGGCGGCTGCCGTCGATGTACCACCAGTTCAAGGAGCTGGCGGACGTCGACATCACGGCCGAGGCGATGGAGGTCGGGCCGACCTGTCACTACGTGATGGGCGGCATCGCCGTCGACTCCGACTCGGCGGCGGCGCGCGGGGTGCCGGGGCTGTTCGCGGCCGGTGAGGTCGCGGGCGGCATGCACGGCTCCAACCGGCTGGGCGGCAACTCCCTGTCCGACCTGCTGGTCTTCGGGCGCCGGGCGGGCTGGCACGCCGCCGAGTACTCCGCCGGGCTCGCGGGCGGACGGCCCGTGGTGGAGGACGCGCAGATCGACGCCGCCGCGGCGGAGGCGCTGCGCCCGTTCTCCGCGGAGAGCCCGGACGAGGCCGCCCCGGAGAACCCGTACACCCTCCACCAGGAGCTCCAGCAGACCATGAACGACCTGGTCGGCATCATCCGCCGCGAGGGCGAGATGGCGCACGCCCTGGAGAAGCTGGCCGAGCTGCGGGTCCGGGCCCGGCGGGCCGGGGTGGAGGGACACCGGCAGTTCAACCCGGGCTGGCACCTGGCGCTGGACCTCAGGAACATGCTGCTGGTCAGCGAGTGCGTGGCGCGGGCCGCGCTGGAGCGCACCGAGTCGCGCGGCGGGCACACCCGTGAGGACCATCCGACGATGGAGCGCTCCTGGCGCAACGTCAATCTGCTGTGCAGGCTGGCCGATCCGACCGGCGGGCTGGCCGCCACCGACCCGGAGCGCGGTCAGATCGACCTCGTCCGGGAGACCACCGAACCCATCCGCCCGGACCTGCTCGCCCTGTTCGACAAGGAGGAGCTGGTCAAGTACCTCGCCGAAGAGGAGCTGTACGAGTGAGCAGCTACGAGGCCCGCTTCAAGGTGTGGCGGGGTGACACCGAGGGCGGCGACCTGGAGGACTTCAAGGTCGAGGTCAACGACGGCGAGGTGGTCCTCGACATCATCCACCGCCTCCAGGCCACCCAGGCGCCCGACCTCGCCGTGCGCTGGAACTGCAAGGCGGGCAAGTGCGGTTCGTGCTCCGCGGAGATCAACGGGCGGCCGCGGCTGATGTGCATGACGCGGATGTCGGTGTTCAGCAGGGAGGAGACGATCACCGTCACCCCGCTGCGGGCGTTCCCGGTCATCCGCGACCTGGTGACGGACGTCGGCTTCAACTACCAGAAGGCGCGGCAGGTCCCGGCGTTCGTGCCGCCGAAGGAACTGGGGCCCGGCGAGTACCGGATGATGCAGGAGGACGTGGACCGCTCGCAGGAGTTCCGCAAGTGCATCGAGTGCTTCCTGTGCCAGGACACCTGTCACGTGGTGCGCGACCACGAGGAGAACAAGCAGGCGTTCGCCGGTCCGAGGTTCCTGATGCGGGTGGCGGAGCTGGACATGCACCCGCTGGACGCGGCGGCGGAGTCCGGCCTCGACCGCAAGGCGACGGCGCAGGACGAGCACGGGCTCGGCTACTGCAACATCACCAAGTGCTGCACGGAGGTCTGCCCCGAAGGCATCAAGATCACCGACAACGCGCTGATCCCGCTGAAGGAGCGGGCCGTGGACCGCAAGTACGATCCGCTGGTGTGGCTCGGGTCGAAGATCCGCAGACGCTCCTGACCCCGGGGCGGCTCCCTCCGGGGGGCCACCCCGGTCGCGCGGGTGGTTTCCTGCTCATACGCTCCCAAATGTGACGCCATCCTTGATCCGGGGCCGGCCTCGGCGGGCCAAGGGGCAGATATCCGTGCGGCTGCTCATAGCCGTGGCGGGTGTGCTGGTCGCCACGGTGTGGCTGCTGCTGCCCGGCCCGTCCTCGGCCCCGGAGCCCGGGGTCGCGGCCGGTGCGGCGGCCCAGGAGGAGCCGGCGGAGACCTCGACGGGCGACCTGGTGCTCCCGCTGGTGGCGGCCGTGGCGGCGGTGGCGGTCGCGGGATACGCGTACGTACGCCGCACCCGGCGCACCCGGACCCGTACGACCCCCGGGGGCGCGCCCGCCCCGGACGCCTCCCCCGGACCGGCCGACCTGGACGAACGCTCACAGGCGCTGCTGGTGGAGGCGGACAACTGGGTGCGGGTGAGCCGCGAGGAGCTGACCTTCGTCCCCTCGCCGGACGAATCGGCCGAGCGGGCGCTCCGGGAGGCGGAACGGGAGCTGGCCTCGGCGTTCCGGATACGGCAGCGGTACGACGACGGGGTGCCGGAGGACGACGCGGGGCGCCGGCAAGTGCTCGCGGGGATCATCGGCCGCTGCGAGGAGGCGGGACGCCGACTGGACACGGAGGCGGCGGGCTTCGACCAACTGCGAGGACTGGAGGCCGACCTGGCCGGGGCGCTGGGTGCGGCGGAGGCACGCTTCCGGGAACTGACCTCCCGTACCGGGGCCGCGGGCACGACCCTTACGGAACTGACCAAACGCTACGGCCCGACGGCGACCGCGCCGGTGTCCGGATACGTGGAACAGGCCAAGGACCGCCTGGTGTTCGCCACCTCCCGCCTCAACGAGGCCCACCAGAGCGCGGACCGCGACGAAACGGACCCGGCGATCGGGCAGTTGCGCGCGGCGGAGACGGCCGTCGCACAGGCCGAGACCCTGGTTGACGCCGTGGAACGGCTGGCGGAGGAGCTGCCCGCGGCGGCGGCCCTGGTCCCGCCCGCGCTGACCGGCGCCGAGACGGAGATCGCCGGGGCCCGCGAGCGGGCCACGGGCACCCCGGGCGGCCCGGCCGACGTCCGGCTCGCCCACGCGGACGGCGTCCTGTCCGACGTCCGGGAGGAGCTGCTGGCGGGACCGTACGACCCGGTCGAGGCCCTGCGCCGGATCGTGCGCGGGGTGGTGCCGGTCGCGGACGGCCGGGCCGGGGTCCTGAGAACGGCGGCCTGGCTGGTGGCCCGCGCCTCGACCGCCGCGGCGGAGTCCCACGTCGCCACCCACCGGGGCACCGTCGGCAGCGCCGCCCGCACCCGCCTGGCCGAGTCCCGGCGCCTGCTGGCCACCGGACCCGGCCTCACCGACCTCCTCACCGCGGACGCCCTCTCCCGCCGCGCCCGCGACCTGGCGGAGCAGGACATACGCCTTGGGGGCGCGGCCCCCGAGCCCTCCGTGCCGTTGAGCTTCGGGGGGCCGCGAACCTGCGGGCGTCGAGGGTGACCTGGCGAGGGTGACCGTCAGAACAGGCTCAGCAGGGCCTCCGCCGGGTCCGTCAGACCTGTCTCGCCGTCCGGCAGGGGGAGTTCGAACCAGACGGTCTTGCCTCTCGGGGTGCGGCGGGAGCCCCAGGCCGCGCTGAGCAGGCCGACGAGTTGCAGGCCGCGGCCGCCCTCGTCGGTGTCGCGGGCTCTGCGGCGGCGGGGCTGGACCAGGCCCGCGTCCCAGACCTCGCAGACCAGGGTGCGGTCGAGGAGGAGGCGGAGGCGGATGTCGCCCTCGCCGTAGCGCAGGGCGTTGGTGACCAGCTCGCTGACCAGGAGTTCGGTCGTGTCCACCAGCGGCTCCAGGTCCCAGCTCAGGAGCTGGCCGCGGGCGTACTCGCGGGCGCGGCCCACGCTGCGCGGCTCGCGCGGGAGGGTCCAGTCGCCGACGGAGTCGGCGGGCAGGCCCTGGACGCGGGCCATGAGCAGCGCGATGTCGTCCTCGCCGTGGTGGGTGTCCAGGGTGTTGAGGACGTGGTCGCAGACGTCCTCCAGCGGGCGGCCCGGGTCGGTCAACGCGCCCACGAACGCCTGGAGTCCCTCGTCCAGGGGGTGATCGCGGCTTTCGACCAGTCCATCCGTGTAGAGAGCGAGCAGGGCGCCCTCGGGCAGTTCGACCTCCACCTCCTCGAAGGGCTCCCCGCCGACGCCGAGCGGCATGCCCGGCGGGACGTCCAGCATCAGCGCGTCCTCGCCGGGTTCGACCAGGACGGGCGGCAGATGGCCGGCGTTGGCGAAGGTGCAGCGCCGGGTCACCGAGTCGTAGACCGCGTACACGCAGGTGGCCAGGTACACCTCGGACAGGTCCGCCTCGCGGGGTCTGCGGGCGGCGCGGGTGGCCTGCTGGACCCCGCCCGGCGCGCCGAGCCCGCGCGCGATCTCGTCCAGCGCGCTGAGCACTTCCGCCGGTTCGAGGTCGAGCAGGGCCAAGGTGCGTACCGCCGAGCGGAGTTCGCCCATCGCGACCGCGGCGCGCAGGCCGCGGCCCATGACGTCGCCCACCACCAACGCCGTGCGGTGACCGGGCAGTTCGATGACGTCGAACCAGTCGCCGCCGACCTCGCTCGGCCGGTCGGAGGAGGAGTTGCCGGGCAGATAGCGGCAGGCGATGTCCAGTCCGGAGGCGACCGGGTCGCCGGGCGGGAGTAGGGACCGTTGCAGTATCAGCGCCCGCTCGTGCTCCCTGCGGTACAGCCGGGCGTTGTCGATGCACACCGCGGCCCGCGCCGCCAGCTCCACCGCGAGCGCCCGGTCCCGGTCCCCGAACGGCTCGCTGCCCTTGGTCCGGGAGAACTGCGCGAGTCCTACGACGGTGTCGTGGGCGACCATCGGCACGGCCAGCGTGGACTGGACGAGGCCGCCCTCCTCGGCGGGCACGGACTGCGGGCGGGCGGTGCGCAGGGCGTCCGCGCAGGGCGAGTTGAACGGGAAGTGGTGGACCGCGCCGACCGCGACAGTCGCGGTGCCGCCGACGAAGGGCGCGTCGGAGACGGCGCTGGCGAACGCCACCCGGCGCAGTTCCGCGCTGCCGTCGGCGAGGCCCGGCGGGGTCTCGTCACCGGCCAGCAGGCCCTGGTAGAGGTCGACGGTGGCCAGGTCGCAGAAGCCGGGGACGACGACGTCGAGGAGTTCGCGGGCGGTGGTCTCCAGGTCGAGGGAGTTGCCGATCCGGGCGCCGGCCTCGTTCAGCAGGGCGAGGTTGCGCCGCGCGGCGGCGGCCTCGCGGGCGGCGGCGCGGCGGGCGGTGATGTCGGTCCCGAGCCAGGCGATACCGATGGGCCGGCCCGAACCGCTGTGCACCCGGTAGAGGTTGACGGACCAGTGGCGGCGGTCCTCGGAGCCCGGCAGGAAGCCGGTGACGTGCATGTCCGTGATGGACTCGCCGGTCTCCAGCACCCGGCGCAGGGTCGCGGTCACCCGATCCGCCTCCGGCCGGGGCAGATAGTCGTGCACGCCCTTGCCTCGGTGGTCGTCGGGGGTGCCGCCGAAGAGCGAGGCGAACCGCTTGTTGGCGCGGCGCACCCGCAGATCGGGGTCGATCAGCAGGAAGCCGAACGGGGATTGACCGAATATCGCCTGCGAGGCCGCGAGATCGGTCTCGATCGTGCGCAGGGTGCGCACATCGACGACGATGCAGACGGCGGCCTTCTCGCCGTCCTCGGTCCGCGTCGGCATGACGTAGACCTCGGCGAGCGCCTCCTCGCCCGGTCCGCCGGGCTCCTCGTCGGGCTTGCGGAAGGGCACGACGCCGGTCCACTCGCGGCCGTCGAGGATCTCGGCCATCTTGCGATGGCCCAGCTCACGCCGGTCGGGGTCGATGAACGCGGCGATGGGGTCCATGCCCACGGCGCGTTCGGCCGGGATGCCGAAGAGCTGCTCGGCGCGCAGGCTCCACTGGTCGACCAGACCGTCGGGGCCGATGGAGAAGGACGCGACGCGGATGTAGTCGTACATGGAGCCGGGCGGACTGCTCTGCCACATGCCGTCGACGGGCGCCCCCGTCCTCGCGCCGTCCGACGGGTCCCCGGACTCCGTGGCCTTCGCTGGTATCTCGCTCACGCGAACCGTCCCCTCCAGCTCACCGCGCCCGGCACCGGTCACCGATGGGCGGCTGCCCGCAGTATCCAGCACTACGGCGCCGCGCAACACGGTGTTCACGATCACAGCACGTTCCCGATCGTTTTTGGACCGTACCGCTGAAACACTTCCAGTCTTCTAACCAGCCAACACGCAGTCGAATCACGCACTCCGACAACTGTCGGTGGCCGGAACCGGACGCTCGACGGCAAGGGCACGCGCGTACCACGTCCGTACGGTTTCGCGGGGGCGCCTC
>NZ_FLSP01000059.1 GCF_900091315.1 Streptomyces sp. DI166 | reverse complement strand
CCGCGGACCTCGCGCCGCCCCCGCCGCACACCACCGCGCTCCAGCACACGGTGATCCGGCGCGGCCCGCCCGCCACCGCGCCCGTTCTCGTGCTCGCCGCCTGACGCGACCCGCCGCTGGGAGATCCACCCCGGATTCCGGTGGGGCCGCCGTCGCGCGGCCCGCGCACGCCACCGCACGGTGCGTGCGCCCCTCTACCTCACCGGAACAACCGAATCTCACTGTGGAGTGCTTCCCATGAAGGCTTCCCGCCTCGCCGCTGTCGGCGCCCTCACCGGCACCGCCCTGTTCGCCCTGTCCGCCCCGGCGCTCGCCCATGTCACCGTGCAGCCCGAGGGCGAGGCCGCCAAGGGCGGTTACGCGGTCGTGGACTTCCGGGTCCCGAACGAGAGCGACACCGCCTCGACCGTGAAGCTGGAGGTCAGCTTCCCGACCGAGCACCCGCTCGCCTCCGCGCGGCCCGAGCCCATCCCCGGCTGGGACGCGAAGGTCAGCAAGACCAAGCTGGACAAGCCGATCGAGCTGCACGGCCGGAAGATCAACGAGGCCATCAGCAAGATCACCTGGACCGCCACCGGCAAGGGCATCGAGCCCGGCTTCTTCCAGAAGTTCACGGTCTCCATGGGCGCCCTGCCCGAGGACGCCGACGAACTGGTCTTCAAGGCCGTCCAGACCTATGACGACGACGAGGTCTCCCGCTGGATCGAGGTGCCGCAGGAGGGCCAGGAGGAGCCGGAGAACCCGGCTCCGGTGCTGGCCCTGTCGGAGGCCGAGGAGGGCCACCACGGCGCGGCGGCGGACGACAAGTCCGACGACACCGAGAAGGCCGCCGCCGAGACCACCACCGAGGCGGCCGACTCCGACAGCACCGACACCACGGCCCGCGTCCTGGCCGTCGTGGGCATCGTCGTGGGCGCCCTGGGCGTGGCCTACGGCGTCCTCGCCGGCCGTCGGCGCACCAGCGCCTGAGTCCTCTCCCGGCGCGCGCCGGTGCCCCCGCGGCCCGGCGCGCGCCCGGAACCCTTTCCACCTCCGGGAACTTTCGCCATGCGCACCAAGACATACGCGGCGGCTGCACTGCTCGCCGCCGCGGCCCTGACCCTGACCGCCTGCGGCAGCGAGAAGGACGGCTCCTCGCCGGTCACCGTGGTCTCCGAGGAGGCCGGCGCCGAGAAGGCCGCGACCGTCCTCGACAAGCCCTTCGAGAAGCCGGACCTGGTCCTCACCGACACCGACGGCAAGTCCTACGACTTCCGTGAGGCGACGGCGGGCAGGCCGACGCTGATCTACTTCGGCTACACCAACTGCCCCGACGTCTGCCCGCTGACGATGAACAACATCGCCGTCGCCAAGAAGCAGCTCTCCAAGGCCGACCAGGAGAAGCTGCGGATCGTGTTCGTCACGACCGACCCCGAGCGCGACACCGCTCCCGCGCTCGGCAAGTGGCTCAAGGGCATCGACCCCGACGTCGTCGGGCTGACCGGCGACTTCGACACCATCCAGGCCGGCGCCCGCACCCTGGGCATCAGCATCGACCCGCCGCGCAAGGAGAAGGGCAAGGTGGTCTCCCAGCACGGCACCCAGGTCATCGCCTTCTCGCCGAAGACCGACGCCGGTTACGTCCTCTACGGCGAGGACGCCACCGTCGAGGACTACACCGCGGACCTCCCGAAGATCATCAAGGGGGAGAACCCGTGAGGCGGCTCGGTACGGCGGCCGCGGTCACGGCCCTGGGTCTGCTGCTGGCCGGCTGCGGGTCCGAGGACTCCGGTCCCGACCTGTCCGTCAGCGGCGCCTACATGCCGCAGCCGGTGTCCGACACCGCCGCCGCGGGCTTTCTGACCATCGAGAACAAGGGCGGCAGCGGCGACGAACTGACCTCCGTCAGCAGCGACATCGCGGGCACCGTCACCGTGCACGAGACCGTCGACTCCGCGATGCGGGAGGTGTCGAAGCTCGTCGTGCCCGCCGACGGAAGCGTGGTGTTCAAGAGCGGCGGCACCCACCTGATGTTCGAGAAGCTGAAGCGGAAGCCGAAGGAGGGCGACACGATCTCCGTGGAGCTGCACTTCGCCGATTCCGACCCGGTCACGGTCGAGATGCCGGTGAAGCCGGCCACGTACACCCCGACGACCGGACACTGAGGGAGATCCCTTGACCGCGACCATCGCTCCCCGCGTGCGGACCCTGGTGCTGCTGCTCCTGGCCGCCGCCGGACTGCTCCTGGCCGGTGCCGGACCGGTCTCCGCGCACGCCGTGCTCACCGGCAGCGACCCGCAGCAGGGGTCGGTGGTCGAACAGGCCCCGGACCGGGTCCAGGTCACCTTCTCCGAGGAGGTCGCGCTCTCCGACGACTCGCTGCGCGTCCTCGACCCCAAGGGCGAGCGCG
Organism: Streptomyces sp. DI166; assembly: GCF_900091315.1. Lineage (GTDB taxonomy): Bacteria > Actinomycetota > Actinomycetes > Streptomycetales > Streptomycetaceae > Streptomyces > Streptomyces fuscus. Next base: position 51,688 of record NZ_FLSP01000059.1, on the reverse strand, counting down.
TCGACACCGGCGAGCCCTCGGAGGTCAGCGGGACGACGTACGCGGTGCGGCTGCGCGACTCCCTCGCGGACGGCACGTACACCGTCTCCTACCAGGTCGTGTCGGCGGACAGCCACCCTGTGGCGGGCGCCTACACCTTCTCCGTGGGCGCCCCCTCGGCGACCTCCGTCTCCGTCTCGGACCAGACCGCGGGCGGCGGGGTCGTCGGCGCGCTCTACGGCTTCGGCCGCTACGTCTCCTACGCCGGCTTCGTCGTCCTGGTGGGCGGTGCCGCCTTCGTGCTCGCCTGCTGGCAGCGCGGGTCGGGGGTGCGGGCGGTGCAGCGGCTGGTGGTCTCCGGCTGGCTGGCGCTGACCTCGGCCACGCTGGCTCTGCTGCTGATGCGCGGCTCGTACACCGGGTCCGGCAAGGTCGCCGACATCTTCGACCTGGACCTGCTGGGCGATGTGCTGCAGACCAAGACCGGGGCGGCGCTGGTCTCCCGGCTGCTGCTGCTCGCGGCGGCGGCGCTGTTCATCGCGGTGCTGTTCGGCGCGTACGACAAGCGGGAGGGCACCGAGAAGCGGGACCTGACCTTCGGGCTGGCCATCGGCGGCACGGTGGTGGCGGCCGGGCTCGCGGCGAGCTGGGCGATGTCCGAGCACGCCTCCACCGGTCTGCAGCCCGGGATCGCGATGCCGGTGGACGTCGTCCACCTGCTCGCCGTCGCCGCCTGGCTCGGCGGCCTGACGGCCCTGCTGGTCGCGCTGTACCGCTCCCCGGAACTGCCGCCGGACGGCACGGCGGTACGCCGCTTCTCGGCACTCGCCTTCGGCAGCGTGCTCACCCTGGTCGTCACCGGCGTCTACCAGTCCTGGCGCCAGCTCGGCTCCTGGTCGGCACTGACGGACACCCGGTACGGGCAGCTGTTGCTCGTGAAGGTCGCCCTGGTGGTGCTGCTGGTGGGGGTCGCGTGGATCTCCCGCCGCTGGACGGGACGACTGGCGGCCCCGTCCGCGGCGAAGCCGCGGACGGAAGAGGCCACGGCGTCGGCAACGGACGGCACCGACACCGACCCGGCCGGTGAGACCGAGGGCTCCGCATCCGGTAACACCGAGCCCGCCGACTCCAAGCGTGCCGCCCGGCTCGCGCGGCAGCGGGCGGGGGCGCGGTGTCCGGCGCGGCCGGACAGGACAGCGCCGGTGACGACGGACAGGCCGCGCCCGACTCCACGGCACCGCCCCGGAAGACCGCCACCACGACCGCGCCGGGCGACACCGACACCGACCCGGCCGGTGAAGCCGAGGACTCCACCTCCGGCGGCGCCGAGCCCGCTGACTCCGCGCGCGCCGCGCAGCTCGCTCGGCAGCGGGCCGCTGCTGAGGCCGCGCGGCAGAAGCGGGTGCGGGACGCCGATCCGAACCGGTTCGGGCTGCGGCGGTCCGTGCTGGCCGAGGCGGGGGTCGCCGTGGTGCTGCTGGCGGTGACCACCGCGCTGACGTCCACCGAGCCGGGCCGTACGGAGCAGGAGGCCGCGAAGGCCGTCGCCGCCTCGTCCTCGGACGCCGGGGACTCCTCCGGGGCGCTGACGCTGGACATGCCCTTCGACACCGGCGGCGAGGACGGCAAGGGAGTCGTCCGCGTCGAACTCGACCCCGCGCGGGCGGGCAACAACGAGATGCACGTCTATGTCACCCGGCCCAACGGGCGCGCCTTCGACGTCCCCGAGGTGAAGGTCGCCTTCACCCTGGAGGCCCAGGACATCGGCCCGCTGCCGGTCGTCCCGGACCACATCACCACCGGTCACTGGTCCGCGAACGGCGTACAGGTGCCCATGGGCGGCGACTGGAAGATCGCCGTGACCGTGCGGACCTCCGACATCGACCAGGCCACCGTCTCCAAGAACGCGAAGATCGGCTGAACCACCATGGCTGAGCAGTCCATCCCGGAGGCCCGTACCCCCGTCGCCGACCACAGCGGCCCGTCCCCCGCCCCGGCCGGCGTGACGCGCCGCGCACTCCTGGGCACCGCCGGGGCCACCGGCCTCGTACTCGGCGCGGCGGGCGCCGCCGTGGGCTACGCCGCCGCCCCCGACCGGGAGACCCCGCTCAGCTCGGTCGGCTCGGACGAGGTGATGTTTCACGGGAAACATCAGCCCGGCATCCTCCAGGGCCTGCAGGCCCGCGGCCATCTGATCGCCTTCGACCTGGCGCCGGGCGCGGGCCGCAAGGAGGCCGCCGCCCTGATGCGCCGGTGGTCGGACACGGCACGCAGGCTGATGGCGGGCGAACCGGCGGGCAGCGGCGACACGGCGGTGGCCCGGGACGCGGGACCGTCCTCGCTGACGGTCACCTTCGGCTTCGGCCACAGCTTCTTCGCCCGCACGGGCTTGGAGAAGCAGCGCCCCGTCGCCCTGGACCCGCTCCCCGACTTCTCCTCCGACCACCTCGACAAGTCCCGCAGCGACGGCGACCTGTGGGTGCAGATCGGCGCCAACGACGCCCTGGTCGCCTTCCACGCCCTGCGCGCGATCCAGAAGGACGCCGGGAAGGCGGCGAAGGTGCGCTGGCAGATGAACGGCTTCAACCGCTCACCGGGCGCCACCGCCCACCCCATGACGGCCCGCAATCTGATGGGCCAGATCGACGGCACCCGCAACCCCAAGCCCGCCGAGCCCGACTTCGACAAGCGGATCTTCGTGCCCGCCTCGGGCGAACCGGCCTGGATGGCGAACGGCTCCTACGCCGTCGTACGCCGGATCCGGATGCTCCTCGACGACTGGGAGGGGCTCTCCCTGAAGGAGCAGGAGGCGGTCATCGGGCGCCGCAAGTCGGACGGGGCGCCGCTGTCCGGGGGCACCGAGACCAGCGAGATGGACCTGGAGAAGCTGGACGCGAACGGCGAGCTCGTCGTCCCGATCAACGCCCACGCGCGGATCAGCAGGCCCGACCAGAACGGCGGGGCGGCGATGCTGCGGCGGCCCTTCTCCTTCCACGACGGCATCGACGCGGACGGCACCCCGGACGCGGGCCTGCTGTTCGTGTGCTGGCAGTCGGACCCGCTGCGCGGCTTCGTGACCGTCCAGCGCAAGCTCGACCGCGGTGACGCGCTCTCGACGTACATCCGGCACGAGGCGAGCGGCCTGTTCGCGGTGCCGGGCGGCGCGGGCGAGGGAGAGTACGTCGGACAGGCCCTGCTGGAGGGGTGAAGCCGGTCGGGATCACCCGGTCGTGAGACGGGCGCACCATGCTGCGCGCCGGGGCCATTAGGGTGAGGACATGCCAGCGAGCTATGCGTATCTCGGTCCCGAGGGCACCTTCACCGAAGCCGCCCTGCGCACGCTTCCGGAGGCGGCCACCCGGAACCTGGTCCCGTACGTCTCCGTGCAGTCCGCGCTCGACGCGGTGCGCATCGGCGAGGCCGAGGCCGCTTTCGTGCCGATCGAGAACTCCGTCGAGGGCGGCATCACCACCACCCTCGACGAACTGGTCGCGGGCACCCCGCTGATGATCTACCGCGAGGTGCTGCTGTCGATCACCTTCGCGCTGCTGGTCCGGCCGGGCACCAAGCTCGCCGACATCAAGACGGTCTCCGCGCACCCGGCCGCCCAGCCGCAGGTGCGCAACTGGCTCAAGGCCAACCTCCCCGACGCCCACTGGGAGTCGGCCGCCTCCAACGCGGACGCCGCCCGGCTGGTCCAGGAGGGCCAGTACGACGCGGCCTTCGCGGGCGAGTTCGCCGCCGCCCTGTACGGCCTGGAGGTGCTGGAGAGCGGGATCCACGACGCGGAGAACGCCCAGACCCGGTTCGTGCTGGTGGGCCGCCCGGCCCGGCCGGCGGCGCCGACCGGCGCGGACAAGACCTCCGTCGTGCTGTGGCAGCGCGACGACCACCCGGGCGGGCTGCGCGATCTGCTCGGCGAGTTCGCGACCCGGGGCATCAACCTGATGCTGCTGCAGTCCCGGCCCACCGGCGCCGGTATCGGCAACTACTGCTTCTGCATCGACGCGGAGGGCCATATCTCCGACCGGCGGGTGGCGGAGGCCCTGATGGGGCTGAAGCGGATCTGCCTGGAGGTGCGCTTCCTCGGCTCGTACCCGCGTGCGGACGTGACCGCGAAGGACGTGTCCGCTCCGCGTCCGGGGACCTCGGACGAGGAGTTCGTGGCCGCCTCGGAGTGGGTGGCCCGCTGCCAGGACGGGCGGTTCTGAGCGCCGGTCGTACCAGCCGCTCATCGTTATCCACAGGAGTTATCCACAGGTCGGCCTCTCGACCTGGGGACAAGTCGACATCACAGGGCGACTCGGTCGACAAATCGCCCTACAGCACCCCACTCCGTCCACCGGCGCGCAGTTCACCCTTCGTCCACGTGTTTCCTGCGAGCAATCCTTTGGAGCGACGCATTTCCACTCGAACGTGGGCGTAAAGGAGGTTTGGCCTGGGAATCCACAGGATCGACCGGGCTATTCGGAGTGATCAATTCCGGAATCCACAGATCTTCCACACACCCTGTGGATAACCTTGCCGACACCTGTGGACGCCTGTGGATGAAGCTCTGCCAAGTCCCGGTTCTCCCAAGGGAATCGGGTCAACCGGGCGCCCGCCGCGTGCCCCGTCCCAGGGAGCGGGACGGATCTTATTGACACGTGGAGCAATTCCGTCATAACGGTAAGTAAGCCGCGATTCGACATACCGCGGAAATGCGAGTCGTGAGCAGGGACCCCGCCCCGGTAGCCTTGGCCGCGTGATTGACCTTCGCCTGCTCCGTGAGGACCCCGACCGTGTGCGCGCCTCCCAGCGTGCCCGTGGAGAGGATGTCGCGCTCGTCGACGCTCTCCTGTCTGCCGACGAGCGGCGCAGGTCGTCCGGCGTCCGCTTCGACGAGCTGCGCTCCGAGCAGAAGGCGCTCGGCAAGCTGATCCCCAAGGCCACTCCGGAGGAGCGGGCCGAGCTGCTGCAGAAGGCCGAGCAGCTCAAGGCGGACGTCAAGGCCGCGGAGGCCGCGCAGAACGAGGCCGACGAGGAGACCAAGCGCCTGCTGCTCCAGCTCGGCAACCTCGTCCACCCCGACGTGCCCGTCGGCGGCGAGGAGGACTTCGTCGTCCTGGAGACGCACGGCACCATCCGCGACTTCGCCGCCGAGGGCTTCGAGCCCAAGGACCACCTGGAGCTCGGCGAGGCGCTGGGCGCCATCGACGTCGAGCGCGGGGCCAAGGTGTCCGGCTCGCGCTTCTACTACCTCACCGGCGTCGGCGCCCTGCTGGAGCTGGCCCTGGTCAACGCCGCCATCGCGCAGGCCACCGAGGCCGGCTTCGTCCCGATGCTCACCCCGGCGCTGGTCCGCCCGCGCGCCATGGAGGGCACCGGCTTCCTCGGCCAGGCCGCGGAGAACGTGTACCACCTGGAGAAGGACGACTACTACCTGGTCGGCACCTCCGAGGTCCCGCTCGCCGCGTACCACATGGACGAGATCCTCGACGCCGACCGGCTGCCGCTGCGCTACGCCGGGTTCTCCCCCTGCTTCCGCCGCGAGGCCGGCACCTACGGCAAGGACACCCGCGGCATCTTCCGCGTCCACCAGTTCGACAAGGTGGAGATGTTCTCCTACGTCGCCCCGGAGGACGCGGAGAACGAGCACAAGCGGATCCTGGAGTGGGAGAAGCAGTGGCTGACCGGCCTTGAGCTGCCCTTCCAGGTCATCGACGTGGCCTCGGGCGACCTCGGCGCCTCGGCCTCCCGCAAGTTCGACTGCGAGGCGTGGATCCCGACCCAGGGCAAGTACCGCGAGCTGACCTCGGCCTCCAACTGCGACGGCTTCCAGGCCCGGCGTCTTTCGGTGCGGATGCGCGACGGCAAGAAGGTGCAGCCGCTGGCCACGCTGAACGGCACGCTGTGCGCCGTACCGCGCACGATCGTCGCCATCCTGGAGAACCACCAGCAGGCCGACGGCTCGGTGCGGGTGCCTCAGGTGCTGCGTCCGTACCTGGGCGGGCGGGAGCTGCTGGAACCGGTCGCGAAGTGAGCGGCTCGTTCCCCTACCGGCTGATCGCGACGGACCTCGACGGCACGCTGCTGCGGTCCGACGACACGGTCTCCGCGCGCACCCGTGACGCGCTCGCCGCGGCCACCGCGGCGGGCGCCGCGCACATCGTCGTCACCGGACGTGCGGCGCCCTGGACCCGGCACATCCTCGACGACCTCGGATACCAGGGGCTCGCGGTGTGCGCCCAGGGCGCGCAGGTGTACCACGCCGGTGAGCACCGGCTGCTGACCTCGGTGACGCTGGACCGGCAGCTGGCCGGGGTGGCGCTCGCGAAGATCGAGGCGGAGGTCGGTCCCCTCTTCCTGGCGGCGAGCCGGGACGGGCTGGACGGGGAGGTGCTGGTCGGACCTGGCTACTCGGTCACCGGAAAGCTGCCGTCGACGCCGTTCACCGACGCGGCGGACCTGTGGTCGGCCCCGCTGAACAAGATCTACATACAGCACCCTGAGCTGTCGGACGACGAGCTGGCGGACGCCGCGAGGCGCTCCGCGGGCGGGTTCGTGACGGTCGCCATGGCGGGCGCGGGCATTGTGGAGCTGCTTCCGCTGGGGCTGTCCAAGGCGACGGGGCTGTCCATCGCGGCCCGCCGCCTCGGCATCAAGGCCGCGGAGACCATCGCCTTCGGTGACATGCCCAACGACGTGCCGATGTTCGCGTGGGCGGGGCACAGCGTGGCGATGTCCAACGCGCATGCCGAACTGAAGGCGGTCGCGGACGAGGTCACGCTGTCCAATGACGAGGACGGGATTGCGGTGATCCTGGAGCGTCTGCTCGGGTAAGCGGTCCGGTCCAAAAAGCGCGGGGAACTGGTCCGCCCCAAGGGGCGCGGGGAACTGCGCGACCAGCCACAGCCGGTCAGCAGCCGCCCCTCAACCGCGCCCCCACTGCCTACGCGGCTCAGTCCCAGTGACAACGTTTCGCGGAGGATGCACGGATCGAACGTGCGCGGGGTTTCCCCCGACCACGGCTTAGCAAGCCGGTGCCTTACCACTCGGCCAATCCTCCGGGTGGGCGGCCTCACGCGACGTGGGAAATCGCGTGCTCGAAGCGGCCGCCCCGGGCAGCTCCCGTGCGGTGGGGACTCGACGGTGGGGTAACTACACCGGAGTCCGCCGCGGACTGCCCTGACGGGAGCAGAACGTACTGCCGTGCATGGACATCGTCCCGCTCCTCTCCCAGTCGACGGCGCCGCATGGCCTCGCGGCCGGACACCAACCATGGTGCCCGGCCGCCTAGTTGGACGCCACCGAATAAAAGGCGGCTGCTCTACTCCTCACCCGCCAGCGTCAGCGTCCGCAGCTTCTGTCCCGCGTACCAGGTGGCCAGCACCGTGACCGCGGTGAGCAGCACCGTGGCCGTGGTCAGGCTGACGTCCGAGACGACGAAGTCCCCGCCGGTCACCTCGTGGGCGACCGCCAGCGACCACTGCTGGACGCTCAGCGTGCGGGCGCCCTCGACGAGGGAGCCGAACAGCGCCTCCCAGACCAGGGCGTAGACCAGGCCGAAGACCACCGCGTGCCGGGAGACCGTGCCGAGCAGCAGGAACAGGGCGGCGTAGGCGATGGAGGCGACCAGCGCGGCCACCGTGTAGGCGACGGCGATCTGCTGGCCGTTGCCGTTGAGGACGAAGCCGGCGATCAGCGTCGGGACCGCGGAGAACACCATGGTCACCGCGATGGCCACGATCAGCTTGGTGAAGATGATCGTCGGGCGCTTGATCGGCTTGGAGAGCAGGTACACCACCGAGCCGTCGTCGATCTCGGGGCCGATCGCGCCGGTGCCCGCGATGACGCCGATGATCGGCACCATGGTGGCCAGCGCCAGCCCGCCGAGTAGGTCGGCGGCGGTCTGGTCGTCGGCGCCCGCGAGGCCGCGGACGATCACCGCGATCACGATCAGCAGCAGGGGCAGGGCACCGAGGATGAGGGCCCGTCGGCGGCCGAGCAGGGCCCGGTAGGTGAGCCGGGCGACTGTGGGGTCGTACATCAGGGCCTCCTACGCCGCGACCAGATACGAGAAGACGGACTCAAGCGACTCGTCGGACGGCGAGACCGTGAGCAGGCGGATGCCGTGGTCGCGCGCCACCCTCGGCAGCAGGGCCGTGAAGCGGCCGAAGTCGACCGCCTGGATGCGCAGGGCGCCCTCGGCGAGGTCGACCTCGATGCCGGACGTCGACGGGTCGGCGATCAGTGCGGCGGCCAGGGCCCGGTCGTCGCTGGAGCGCACCAGGTAGCGGTGCGGACGGTCGGTCATCAGACGGCGGATCTTGCGGAAGTCGCCGCTGGCCGCGTGGCGTCCGGCGACCACGACCTCGATGTGCCAGGCGAGCTGCTCGACCTCTTCGAGGATGTGCGAGGAGAACAGCACCGTGCGGCCCTCGTCGCCCATCTTCCGCAGCAGGTCCATCAGCTGCATGCGCTGGCGCGGGTCCATGCCGTTGAAGGGTTCGTCCAGCAGGAGCAGCGAGGGGTCGTGGACCAGGGCGGAGGCCATCTTCACGCGCTGGCGCATGCCCTTGGAGTACGTCTGGATCTTGCGGTCCTGGGCGTACTCCATCTCGACCGTGGCCAGCGCCCGCTGGGCGGCCTTGGCGCCCAGGCCGTGCAGTTCGGCGTTGGCGACGACGAATTCGCGGCCGGTGAGGAAGTCGTACATCGCCTCGCGCTCGGGGACGATGCCGATGTGCTGGTAGATCTCCTCGTTGCGCCACACCGGCTTGCCGTCGAGGGTGATCGTGCCGGTGGAGGGGGCGAGGAAGCCGCCCATCATGTTGATGAGGGTGGACTTCCCGGCGCCGTTGGGGCCGAGCAGGCCGGTGACGCCGGGCCCGATGTTCATGGTGATGTCGTTGACGGCGACCACGTTGCCGAACCAGCGGGAGACGTGGTCGATGCTGAGCGTGGTCACAGTCCGACCTTTCGGTAGCGGCGGATCAGCAGCCCGTAGGTGGCGGCGATCAGGCCGAGCGTGACAAGGACGTACACGGCGCCCTCGCCGTTCGACGGACCGACGCCGCCGGGGAAGTTGGTGGCGGCGCCGAGGAACGCGCTCTGCACCCCGTCGATCAGCGTGACCGGCGAGAACAGCCCGATCCAGGCGATGGCGTCGGTGCTGTTCTGGGCGTGGGCGATGGCCTGCAGGGTGGTGACGGAGCCGTAGGAGATGGTCAGTACGGCGATCACGGCGGCGATGCCGAAGCCGCGCCGCGGGGTGACTGCGGCGATGACCAGGCCGATTCCGGCGAACAGCAGCGAGAGCAGGGCGACGGACACGAGTCCCTGGGCGAATCCCTTGGTCTGGTCGGTGAAGTCGAGCTTGGCCAGCAGCGCGCCCACGTAGAGGACGAGCAGCGGGGCGCCGGTGAGGATGAACATCGCCGAGGCCAGCGCGGCGAACTTGGCGCGCACGTAGTCCGCGGTCTCGATGGGCCGTGAGAAGTACAGCGGCACGGTCTTGAAGCGCAGGTCGCGGGAGACCGACTGGGGCGCCTGCGAGGCGACGTACAGGCTGATGACGGCCTGCATGACGATCGCGTAGCGCGTGTAGTCGACGGGCAGTTCCTTGGCCTTGGTGGCGACCGCGACGGCGACCATGATGGCCGCGGGTACGCACATCACCACGAACAGCAGCATCGGCAGCACCTTGGACTTCGCCGAGCGGCCGAGGCCGTAGGCGCCGCGCAGGGACTGCGAGTACAGCGAGCGGGTGGCGTAGCTGCGGCCGAGGCGCGGGCCGTCGTAGCTGCGGTAGCCGATGTCGTGGATGCGGGTCTGGTCACCCGTCATGGGCTGGTCAAGAGCCATGGACGGCCGCCTCCTTGCGCTGCTCGTCGCCCTCGGTGAACACCTCGGCGATGTGGTGCCGGCGCTGTTCCATGCGGACCAGGCCGAGACCGAGGTCCGCGATCACGTCCCGGATCAGGTCGTACGTCTCCTCGCCCTGCGCGGTCAGCAGCAGGATGTGCCCGGCGCCGGGCAGTCCGCTGCCGGACTCGACGGTGATCCCGCGCGCCAGGAGCGCCTCGCGCACCGCGCGGGTGCCGTCGGGGTGCTCGTCGGTGTCGGTGACCTCGACGGCGAGGGTGGTGGTGGTCTGGGTGAAGTCGGTGGTGGAGGACGAGCGCAGCAGCTTGCCGCCGTCGATGATGACGACGTGGTCGCAGGTCCGCTCCAGCTCGCCCAGCAGGTGCGAGGTGACCAGGACCGAGATGCCGAAGTCGGTGTGGATCCGGCGGATCAGCCCGAGCATCTCGTCGCGGCCGACCGGGTCGAGGCCGTTGGTCGGCTCGTCCAGGAAGACCAGGTCGGGGTCGTGGACCAGGGCCTGGGCCAGCTTCACGCGCTGCTTCATGCCGGTGGAGTAGCCGCCCATGGGGCGGTAGCGCTCCTCGTACAGGCCGACATGGCGCAGCGTGTCCGCGGTGCGCTCGCGGGCGGCCGTCGGCGGCAGCCCGGACATGCGCGCCATGTGGACGACGAACTCGGTGGCCGAGACGTCCGGTGGCAGGCAGTCGTGCTCGGGCATGTAGCCGACGCGCTCACGGATGGCGGCGCCCTTGGTGGCGACGTCGAGGCCCAGCACCTCGGCGCGGCCCTCGGTGGCGGGGGACAGACCCAGCAGGATCTTGATCAGTGTGGACTTGCCGGCTCCATTGGCTCCGACGAGTCCGGTCACACCGGGCCCGACGTCCACGGAGAGCCGGTCAAGCGCGGTCACCCGGGGGAACCGCTTGCTCAGGCTTTCGGTCGCGATCACAGTCACAAGGACGACGGTAGTGACCGGGAACACGCCGGTCGTCAGACCGTGGAGCAGTCTTGGGGTCCCTCTGGAGTCGTACGGGTCCGTAGGGGTCACCCTGAAGTCGAACACCGGCCGCCCCGGCCGGGCCTGCTCCTGTGTCTCGGCCCTCCCCTGCTTCCAGGCCTCACCCCCTTCCTATTGACGCCGGGTCTAACAAGTGCCAGATTCTGCGATGTCAAGTTACGAGCGCGTACCGCAACCGGTGGGACGGGGTGCCATGGCTACGGCGTTGACCAGTGAACGCACGGCGGAGCTCGAAGGTTTCCGAAGAGTGCAGCGTCTTGCCTACGAGTGCGCCGAGGCCGTGGCCGCGCGGCTGGAACCCGGGGTCACCGAGCGTCAGGCCGCCCGGATGCAACGGGAGTGGCTCGCCGCGCGCGGGGTGCGGGACTGGTTCCACATGCCCTTCGCCTGGTTCGGCGACCGCACGGCCTTCGTGAACTTCCGGGTGCCGCTGCAGTTCTTCCCCACCAGCCGGCGCCTGGAGCCGGGGATGCCGTTCATCCTCGACATGGCCCCGGTGTTCGAGGGCTTCACCTCCGACATCGGCTACTCGGGCTCGCTCGGCGCGAACCCCGTCCAGCACAAGCTGATGGACGACCTGCGGGCCCACCGGGAGCTGATCCTGCGCGAGGTACGCGAACGCCGCTCGCTGAGGGAGATCTACGAGGACGTGGACCGCCTCATGGTCCGCCAGGGCTACGCCAACCGGCACCGCGCCTACCCCTTCGGCGTGATCGCGCACAAGGTGGACCGGGTGCGCGCACGCCGCTTCTCGCCCCGGCTGTTCGGGTTCGGCACCCAGTCCCTGAAGGGCCTGGCGGCAGACGCGCTGCACGGCCACCGCGAGGGCTGGTCCCCGCTGTGGTCGCCGTACCGCTTCTCCGACCATCCGCCGCGGCCGGGGCTGTGGGCGGTCGAACCCCACCTCGGGTTCCGGGGCACGGGCGCGAAGTTCGAGGAGATCCTGGTGGTCACCGACTCCCGGGACCCCGAGGAGAGCGCCTTCTGGCTCGACGACGATCTGCCGCACGTGCGGCGCTGGGCGGAGGTCACATGCTGACGGGAGCGCGGGGCGAAGGGGGAGTGACGGTGCTGAAGGGTGCGCGCGAGCGCTGGGTGCCGACCGGCGGGGTCGAGCTGTGCGTGGCCGAGCTGGGGGACCCAGAGCGGCCGACCGTGCTGCTGGTGCACGGCTATCCGGACAGCAAGGAGGTCTGGTCAAAGGTCGCGGTACGGCTGGCCGAGGACTTCCATGTGGTGCTCTACGACGTACGGGGCCACGGCCGCTCCTCGGCGCCGAAGCCGCTGCGGGGCGGGTTCACGCTGGAGAAGCTCACGGACGACTTCCTGGCCGTCGCGGACGCGGTGAGCCCCGGGCGGCCGGTGCATCTGGTGGGCCACGACTGGGGCTCGGTGCAGGCCTGGGAGTTCGTGACGGTCAAGCGCACCGAGGGCAGGATCGCCTCCTTCACCTCGATGTCGGGGCCGTCCCTGGACCACTTCGGGCACTGGATCCAGCAGCGCGTGAAGCGCCCGACCCCGCGCCGGATCGGCCAACTCCTCGGCCAGGGCGCCAAGTCCTGGTACGTGTACCTGCTGCACACCCCGGTCCTGCCCGAGCTGGCGTGGCGCGGACCGCTGGGCAAGCGGTGGCCGCGTCTGCTGTCCAGGCTGGAGAACGTGCCCGCGGGCAACTACCCGACCCCGTCGCTGCCTTCGGACGCGGCACACGGAGCATGGCTGTACCGCGACAACGTGCGGCCGCGCCTGCGCCGCCCGCGCGCCGACGCCTACGCGCACGCGCCGGTGCAGCTCATCACGCCCCTCGGCGACGCCTTCCTCTCCGAGCGGCTCTACGACGAACTGGAGCTGTGGGTTCCGCAGTTGACTCGGCGGACGATCCCGGCCAAGCACTGGGTGCCGCGCACCCGTCCGGACCAGCTGGCTTTGTGGATCGGGGAGTTCGTGACCTCCGTGGAGGGCGGACGGCCCGAGCCGAAGGCCGCCGGGCGCCATTCCGACCGCTTCGCCGGGCAGTTGGTGCTGGTCACCGGCGCGGGCAGCGGCATCGGGCGGGCGACGGCGTACGCGTTCGCGGAGGCGGGCGCGCGGGTGATCGCCGTCGACCGGGACGGCGAGGCGGCGGCGCGTACGGCGGAGCTGTCCCGGCTGGTCGGCGCAACGGACGCCTGGGCGGAGGTCGTTGACGTCTCCGACGACCAGGCGATGGAGAAGCTCGCGGCGAGGGTGGCCACCGAGCACGGCGTGGTGGACGTGCTGGTGAACAACGCCGGGATCGGGCTCGCGGGCACCTTCCTGGACACCACGTCCGAGGACTGGCGCAAAGTGCTGGACGTCAATCTGTGGGGTGTGATCCACGGCTGCCGGCTGTTCGGGCGGCAGATGGCGAACCGGGGACAGGGCGGCCACATCGTCAACATCGCTTCCGCTGCCGCTTTTCAGCCCTCGCGCGTTCTTCCCGCCTACAGCACGTCCAAGGCGGCGGTGCTCATGCTCAGCGAATGCCTGCGCGCCGAACTCGCCGACCAGGGCATCGGGGTGAGCGCGATCTGCCCCGGGCTGGTGAACACCAACATCACATCGACGGCACGGTTCGCGGGAGTTGACGCGGAGGAGGAGGCGCGACGGCAGAAGAAGTCGGCGCGCTTGTACGGAATGCGCAACTACCCGCCGGAAAAGGTCGCCGAGGCGATTCTGCGCGCAATTGTCAATGACGACGCGGTCGTTCCGGTGACTCCCGAGGCGCGTGGGGCGCATGTGCTCTCGCGGTTCGCGCCGGGGGTGCTGCGCAGGCTCGCGCGGGTCAAGTCGCCGGTGTAGGAGTGGAGTTCGTCAACTCAAGGGATCGTCAAGGCGAGTTGACGAAACCCCTTGAGAGTGGCGCTCGTTGTCCACAGAGTCGCCAATTCCCCTGTGGATAACCGCACTTGGCTGTGGATCAAACATGTTCCGCAAAATCATTCGCGTGATTCGGGTCTCTCCCGTCACCCTGAAAGGATGGACAAGAGACCACCCGGCGAACCCATGGACGAGCGCCGCACAGTGAGGGTGTCGAAGTACCTCTCCAAACACCTCCGGCATCAGCCCGAGCGCATCGGGCTCACCCTCGACGAGGGCGGCTGGGTGGAGATCGACACCCTGATCGCCGCCGCGGCCGCGCACGGCTTCCGGTTCACCCGGGAAGAACTGGACCACGTGGTCGCCCACAACGACAAGCGGCGCTTCGCCGTCGAGGGCACCCGGATCCGGGCCAGCCAGGGCCACAGCGTCGAGGTGGAGCTGGGGCTGCCCCCGGCGACCCCGCCGCCGTACCTCTACCACGGCACGGTGGCGCGCTTCCTGGACGCGATCCGGGCCGAAGGGCTGCGGCCCATGAACCGTCACGACGTGCATCTGTCGGCGGACCGCGAGACGGCGACCCGGGTGGGCGCCAGGCGGGGCCGTCCGGTCGTCCTGTCCGTCGACGCGGGCGCCATGCACCGGGACGGGCATGTCTTCCACATCAGCGCCAACGGCGTCTGGCTGACCCAGGCCGTACCCCCGCGGTATCTGCGCTTTCCGGAGTCGCACCGCAGCGCACGGTGACCGTTTCACGTGAAACCCGTTCGGCCGCATACGCTCGAATCATGAGTCTGCGCCTGAGCACCGTGATCCTCCCCTACCGCCGTTGGCAGGAAGGGAGCCGCGCGGCCTGGCAGCGGGCGGAGCAGCTCGGATTCCACACCGGCTACACCTACGACCACCTGTCCTGGCGCAGCTTCCGGGACGGCCCGTGGTTCGGCGCCGTCCCCACCCTGACCGCGGCGGCGGGCGTCACCGATCATCTCCGGCTCGGCACCCTGGTCACCTCCCCGAACTTCCGGCACCCGGTGACCCTCGCCAAGGAGCTGATCACGCTCGACGACATCTCCGGCGGCCGTGTCACCCTCGGCATCGGCGCCGGCGGCACCGGTTTCGACGCCACCGCCCTCGGCCAGGACCCCTGGACCCCGAGGGAGCGCGCGGACCGCTTCGCCGAGTTCGTCCCGCTCCTCGACCGCCTCCTGACCCAGGACGCCGTCTCCTACGAGGGCGACTTCTACTCCGCCCACGAGGCCCGCAACATCCCCGGCTGCGTCCAGCGGCCCCGGCTGCCCTTCGCGGTGGCCGCGACCGGCCCGCGCGGACTGCGGCTCGCCGCCCGCCACGGGCAGGCATGGGTGACCACCGGTGACCCGAAGCTGTACGAGAACGGGACCCCCGAGCAGTCGGTTCAGGCCATTCGCGGGCAGGTGGAGAAGTTGTCCGACGCCTGCGCCGAGATCGGGCGGGACGTGAGCGCGATGGACAAGATCCTGCTCACCGGGTTCACCCCGGACCGGGCCCGGCCGCTGGAGTCCCTCGGCGCGTTCGTGGACTTCGCGGGACGCCACCGGGAGCTGGGGTTCACCGAGATCGTGATCCACTGGCCGATCCCGGAGACGGACTTCGCCGCGGACGAGAAGGTCTTCGAGCAGATCGCCATGGAGGCGGTGGGGCAGCTCGGGTGAGGGCCGGATCCGGGGCTGCCGAAGGCGGTCCGGGCCGGGTTCATGGGCGTTAACCACTCACATGCGCACACTGCCGCACGGGCATGCAGGCATATGCGGGACAATGGCGCGGTGACCTCAGCGACTCGACAGCCCGAGACCCCGGCCGCCGCTCTTCCGCCCCGGCTGATCGCCACCGATCTCGACGGCACCCTGCTGCGGGACGACAAGTCGGTCTCCCCGCGCACGGTCGCGGCGCTCGCCGCCGCCGAGGAGGCGGGCATCGAGGTCTTCTTCGTGACCGGCCGGCCCGCCCGCTGGATGGACGTCGTCAGCGACCACGTCCACGGCCACGGCCTGGCCATCTGCGGAAACGGCGCCGCGGTGGTCGACCTGCACGGCGGCCCCGGCGCCCACCGGTTCGTGAAGGTCCGCGAGCTGGCCCGGGAGAACGCCCTGGACGCCGTTCGCCTGCTGCGGGACGCGGCGCCCGGCACCCTGTACGCCGTGGAGCAGACGTACGGCTTCCACCAGGAGCCGGACTACCCCAAGCTGCACATGGAGATCCCGGACACCCTGGCACCGGCCGAGGAGCTGCTCTCCGGGGACGGCCCGGGCGCCGACGAGCCGGTGCTCAAGATCCTCGCCTACCACCCCGACCTCGACCCGGACGCCTTCCTCACCCTGGCCCGCGTCGCCGTCCAGGACCGCGCCAACGTCACCCGCTCCAGCCCCAGCGCCCTGCTGGAGATCAGCGGCCCCGGCGTCTCCAAGGCCAGCACGCTCGCCCTGTGCTGCGCCGAGCGCGGGATCTCCCACGAGGAGGTCGTGGCCTTCGGCGACATGCCCAACGACGTGGAGATGCTCACCTGGGCCGGCCAGTCGTACGCGATGGGCAACGCCCACCCGGACGTCATAGCCGCCGCCTCGGGGCGGACCGTCGCCAACAACGACGACGGTGTGGCGGTCGTCATCGAGCGGCTGCTGTCCCTGCACGGCTGATCAGCCCAGGTTCACCTCGCGCGAGGCCAGCCAGGCCTCCGGGTCCAGCGCCGATCCGGACTCCGGGGTGACCCGCACCTCGAAGTGCAGATGCGGGCCCGTGGAGTTGCCGGTGCTGCCGGACTGCCCGATCCACTGCCCGGTGCCCACCCGCTCGCCCTGGTCGACGGCGACGGCCGCGAGATGGGCGTACTGGGTGTAGTAGCCGTTCGGGTGCTGGAGCACGATCTCGATGCCGAACGGTCCGCCGCAGGACACCCGCACCACGCGCCCCTCGCCCACCGCCCGTACCGGGGTGCCGATCGGCACCGCGAAGTCCTGCCCGGTGTGCCGACGCGCCCACCGGTCACCGCCGCTGCCGTAGGACGCGGACAGCTCGTAGGTCTCCACCGGCGCCACCCAGCGGCTGGCGAAGTGGGTCTCCGGCTGGTCGAGGCGGACCGCGCCCCGGCAGGCACCGGCCGCCACCGAGGCCTCCGCGCGGCCCTGCAGCTCCTCGCGGGCCTCCTCCAGCTTGGCCTCGATGTCCTGCTTCAGCGAGGCCAGTTCGGTGCTGCGCCGGTCCAGGTCCCGCCAGGCCTCCTTGGCCTTCTCCTCGTCGGCGGTGAGCCGTGCCTCGGCCCGGCGGTTCTTCTCGACGGCGTTGTTGACGGCCAGGTTGGTGCGGGAGAAGACATGCTGACCGCGCATCAGCTCCTCGGGGCTGTCGGCGAGGATGATCTGCGCGGTCACCGGCATCCCGCCGCCGTCGCGGTACTGGGCGCGGGCGATCCGGCCCAGGTCCTCGCGCAGGACGGCGATCTCCGCCCGCCGGCGGTCCAGCAGGGCTTCCAGCCGTTCGGCCTTCGCCCGCTGCTCGTCCGCTTCCCGTCGGCCCGCCTCGTAGTGCCGGGTGGCGACAGCCGCCTCCTCGTACAGCTGTGTCACCTTCGCGCTGAGCACGGAGTCGCCGTCCGCGGCGGCCGTCCCGGCGGTGTCGGAGGTGTCGTTCGTGGTGGCGGGGCGGGCCGCGAGCACGGCGCATGCGCACAGCAGCACCGGAACGAGCAGCGGATGTCGGCGAAGTGAACGCATGTCAGCGATCGTGTCCCCACCCGGGGCGCGCGGTCCTGTTCAAGGGGTACGGCCGGGGGAACGGTTGGTCCCAACGGACCACGGCCGCCTGGACCCGGTACGTCTGCGGTCGCGCCACTCACTGCGGCGCCTGCCACACCACCGTCGTCCCGGCGCCGTTCTCCCCGATGCCGCCTTCGATCCAGCTGTCGCCGCCCAGCGACTGCGCGCGCCGCTTGAGGTTGCGCAGGCCACTGCGCCTGCCGCCCTCGGGGACGCCGACGCCGTCGTCGGCGACGGTCAGGCGCACGCCGGGAGTGCCGTCGGGAAGTTCGACGGTCGCGTCGACGACGACCTCGATCCGGGAGGCGTTCGCGTGCCGGAAAGCGTTGGAGAGCGCCTCGCGCAGCGCGGCGAGGAGATCCTTGCCGGTCAGCTCGCCGACCAGGGTGTCGACGGGCCCGACGAAGCGGTGCCCGGGTCGGAAGCCGAGCGGTACGGCGGCCGTGGTGAGTTCGCGCAGCACCCGGGTGCGCAGGCTCGTGGCGGCCTCCGCCGGGTTCTGCTGGAGCGCGAAGATCGCGGTACGGATCTCCTGGATCGTGGTGTCGAGTTCGTCGACCGCCTTGCCGACGCCCTCCCGCACCTCGGGCACGACCGACCGGCGCTGCGCGCTCTCCAGCATCATCCCGGTGGCGAACAGCCGCTGGATGACGAGGTCGTGCAGGTCGCGGGCGATCCGGTCGCGGTCCTCGTAGACCGCGAGCCGCTCCCGGTCGCGCTGGGCCTCGGCCATCATCAGCGCGAGCGCGGCCTGGGCGGCGAACTGCACGGCCAGCACCCGCTCGGCCCGCGTGAACGCCCGCCCGCCCCGCGCCCGCGCCATCACCAGCCCGCCGAGCACGCGGCCCTCGCTCTGCAACGGCAGCATCATCGTCGGGCCCCAGGCGCGGGCGAGCCGGGCCACGGCCTGCGGTTCGGTGGCCGTACGCGGATCGGCGGCCGCGTCCTGGAGGAACACCACCCGCCCGTCGACGAGTTCGCGCACCAGCTCGTTCTCCGCCGGTACGACGGTGCCCAGCACCCGGCCCGGCCGCTCGGCGGACACGGCGACGATCTCCAGGCCGCCCTCGTCGGCGGGCAGCAGCACCAGGGCGGCGGCCGAGTCGGACAGACGGCGCGCCTGTTCGGCGACCACCTGGAGGGCGTCATCGGTGTCCTGGCCCGACAGCAGCGCGGTGGTGACGGCGACCGAGCCGTCGATCCAGCGCTCGCGCTGCTGGGCCGCCTCGTACAGGCGGGCGTGGCCGATGGCGATCCCGGCCTCGGAGGCCAGCACCCGGACCAGGTCGAGGTCCTCCTGCCCGAACGGCCCCCCGCCGCGCTTCTCGGCCAGGTACAGGTTCCCGAAGATCTCCCCCTGGACCCGGACCGGCACCCCCAGGAAGGTGCGCATCGGCGGATGGTGCTCGGGGAAGCCGTAGAAGCGCGGGTCCTCGGTCACGTCCTCGATCAGCAGCGGCACCGGGTCGTGGATCAGGGCGCCGAGCACGCCGTGGTGCCCGTCGGGCCGCCGTCCGATGCGGCGCGCGGTCTCCTCGTCCACGCCGTGGAAGACGAAGTCCGAGAGCCCCTCGCCCTCCTCGTCGACCACGCCGAGGGCCGCGTACCGGGCGTCCGTGAGGGCCGCTGCGGTCTCGCAGATCCGGTCCAGGGTGGAGTGCAGCTCCAGCTCGCTGCCGACGGTCCGCACGGCCTCCAGCAGTCGCAGCAGCCGCCCCGCCTGCGCGTCCGGCAGGGACGGCGGCGGGGTGGGGAGACCGGGGGACTGTGACATGACCTGAGCCTAAGTACGCCGTTTTGTTCAGGAAACTCGGACGGGCTGCCCCGCCGACGCCAGCCGGTCCGCCTGCTCCTCGCGCTCCACCATCGCCCGCAACGGCCCCTCCACGGCCGCCAGCTCGGCGAAGGTGCCGCGCTGGACCACCCGTCCCCGGTCGAGGACGACGACCTCGTCCACGGCGTCGAGACCGGCCAGCCGGTGCGTGATCAGCAGGGTGGTGCGGCCCTCGGTGGCGGCGAGCAGATCGGCGGTGAGCGCGTCGGCGGTGGGCAGGTCGAGATGCTCGGCGGGCTCGTCGAGGACCAGCACCGGGAAGTCGGCGAGCAGGGCGCGCGCCAGCGCCAGCCGCTGCCGCTGACCGCCGGAGAGCCGGGCGCCGTGCTCCCCGACGAGCGTGTCCAGCCCCTCGGGCAGCGCCTCGGCCCAGTCCAGCAGCCGGGCCCGCTTCAGGGCGTCCCGCAGTTCGTCCTCCGTGGCGTCCTTCCGCGCGAGCAGCAGGTTCTCGCGCACCGAGCTGTCGAAGAGGTGCGCGTCCTGCGCACACAGCCCCACCAGCCGCCGGACGTCGTCCCCGGCCAGCGCGCGGGCGTCCACACCGCCGAGCGTGTACGTGCCCGCCCGCGCGTCGAGGAACCGCAGCAGTACCTGGGCCAGTGTCGTCTTGCCCGAGCCGGACGGCCCGACCACGGCGATCCGGCGGCCCTCCTCCAGGGTCAGGTCGAACCCGGCGAGCGCGTCCCGGTCCTGCCCGGCGTACCGGGCGGCCAGGCCCTCGACGACGACCGGGAAGGGCACGGCGGGCGCCTGCCGCGGCTGCTCCGGCTCGCATACGGGCTCGGGGGCGTCCAGCACCTCGTACACCCGCTCCGCGCTGCGGCGCACCCGCTGGCGGTACCGCACGGCGAGCGGCAGCCCGAGGACCGCCTCGAAGGCGGCCAGCGGGGTCAGTACGACCACGGCCATGGCGACACCGCTCAGCCGCCCGTCGGCGACACCCTGGGCGCCCACGAGGGCGGCGGCCGCGACGGTCAGACCGGAGACCAGCGCGGTGAGCCCGTCGCCGAGCGCGGTGGCGGTGGCGGCCCGCGAGGCGATCCGGGTGAGCGCGGCATCGGCACGGCGGGCTTCGGCGGTACGGGTGGGCAGGGCTCCGGCGACGGTCAGTTCGGCGGTGCCGGTGAGCAGATCCGTCACGCGAGTCGCCAGTACGCCCCGGGCGGGGGCCAGGCGTCGCTCGGCGCGGCGGGCGACGGCGGCGGTGACGAGGGGGAGTCCGGCGCCGGCCGCCAGCAGGCCGACGGCGAGCACGGCGCCCGCCTCGGGCAGCAGCCAGGCCATGAAGCCGACGGAGACCGCGGACACCGCGGCGGCGGCCCCGGCGGGCAGCAGCCAGCGCAGCCAGTAGTCCTGGAGGGCGTCCACGTCGGCGACGAGCCGGGAGAGCAGATCGCCGCGCCGGGTGGTGCGCAGTCCGGCCGGGGCGAGCCGCTCCAGGCGCCGGTAGACGGCGACCCGGGTGTCGGCGAGCATCCGCAGCACGGCGTCGTGCGAGACCAGCCGCTCGGCGTAGCGGAACACGGCGCGTCCGATGCCGAAGGCGCGGGTCGCCGTGACGGCCATCATCAGGTAGAGCACGGGCGGCTGCTCGGAGGCCCGGGAGATCAGCCAGCCGGAGGTGGCCATCAGTCCGACGGCACTGCCGAGGGCGAGGCTCGCCAGCAGCAGCGCCAGGGCGAGCCTGCCGCGGCGGGCACCGGACATGGCGCGGACCCGGGCAAGGACGTCACCGCTCGCTGCGGGGGTGGCGGTGGATTCCTCTGCCGGGACCTCCCGCACGGTGCTGGTCGGCGTGGGCGCGGACTTCGGCTTCGCCGGGACCGGGTGGGCGGTCGCGGCCGGCTCCGCCAGGCGCACCACGCGGTCGGCCACGGAGAGCAGCGCCGGACGGTGCACCACCAGCAGGACCGTCCGCCCTGCGGCGAGGCGCCGTACCGCCGCCACGACCTCCGCCTCGGTGTGGCCGTCCAGGGCGGCGGTGGGCTCGTCCAGCAGCAGGACCGGACGGTCGGCGAGGAACGCCCGCGCCAGCGCCAGCCGCTGCCGCTGACCGGCCGACAGCCCGGCGCCGTCCTCGCCGAGCACGGTGTCGGCGCCCTCGGGGAGCGCGGCCACGAACTCCAGCGCCCCGGCGTCCTTCAGGGCCTGCGCGACGGCGGCGTCGTCCGCGTCGGTACGGGCCAGGCGTACGTTCTCGGCGATCGTCCCGGCGAACAGGTGGGGCCGCTGCGGCACCCACGCGATCCGTGACCGCCACTGCTCCAGGTCCAGTTCGGTGAGGTCGGCTCCCCCGATCCGCACCCGCCCCTCGGTGGGCCGCACAAAGCCCAGCAGGACGTTCAGCAGCGTCGACTTGCCCGCCCCGCTCGGGCCGACCAGGGCCACGGTCTCGCCGGGTTCGACGGTGAAGGAGACGTCCGACACGGCGTCCCCGGCGCGGCCGGGGTAGCGGACCGTCACGTTCTCGAAGGCCAGGGCGCCGGACGGGACCGGGGCACTGCCCGAGTCCGGCGCGGGCGTCTCCAGTACCTCGAAGATTTCCTCGGCGGCCGCCAGCCCCTCGGCCGCCGCGTGGTACTGCGCGCCGACCTGGCGCAGCGGCAGGTACGCCTCGGGCGCCAGCACGAGGATGACCAGACCGGTGTAGAGATCCATCTCGCCGTGCACGAGCCGCATGCCGATCGTGACGGCGACCAGGGCGACGGAGATGGTGGCCAGCAGCTCCAGCGCGAAGGAGGACAGGAAGGCGATGCGCAGGGTCCGCATCGTCGCCTGCCGGTACTCCCCGGTGATGCTCCGGATCGACTCGGCCTGCGCCTTGGCCCGGCCGAACACCTTCAGCGTCGGCAGCCCCGCCACGACGTCCAGGAAGTGCCCGGACAGGCGGGACAGCAGCCGCCACTGACGGTCCATCCGGGACTGGGTGGCCCAGCCGATCAGCACCATGAAGATCGGGATCAGCGGAAGGGTGCCGACGATGACGGCCGCCGAGACCCAGTCCTCGGTGACGATCCTCGTCAGCACCGCCACCGGCACCACCACCGCGAGCCCGAGCTGCGGCAGATAGCGCGAGAAGTAGTCGTCCAGGGCATCGACCCCGCGGGTGGCGAGCGCGACCAGCGATCCCGTCCGCTGTCCGGCCAGCCATCCCGGGCCGAGCGCGGAGGCGCGCTCCAGCAACCGCCCCCGCAGCTCGGACTTGACCGCCGCGCTCGCCCGGTGGGCGGCCAGCTCGGTGAGCCAGCCGACCACCGCCCGTCCGGCCGCCACCGCCGCCAACAGCAGCAGGGGAGTGCGCAGTTCGGCGACGGACATGCCCTGCTGGAAGGCGCCCACCACCGTCTCGGCGATGAGCATGGCCTGCGCCACGACCAGCAGGGCCCCCACGACGCCCAGGCCGACCACGGCCACCAGGAAGATCCGGGTGGCGCGGGCGTACCGGAGCAGTCGGGGATCGATTGGTTTCACGTGAAACACACCTCAATGCACGGATTCAGCGATGTGCTGCGTACCGATGCGCTTGCGGAACACCCAGTAGGTCCAGCCCTGGTAGAGCAGCACGATCGGCGTGGCGATCACCGCGCACCACGTCATGATCGTCAGGGTGTACGAGCTCGACGAGGCGTTGGTGACCGTCAGGCTCCACTCCTCATTGAGCGTGGAGGGCATGACGTTCGGGAAGAGCGTCAGGAACAGCATGGCCACCGCGGCCACGATGGTCACGCCCGACAGCGCGAACGCCCAGCCCTCACGGCCGGCCTGATTGGCCGCCAGCGCCGCCACCAGCGCGGCCACGGCCACCACCAGCGCCACCAGGCTCTGTCCGTCGCCGTTGTCGACCTGCGTCCACAGCAGGAAGACCAGCGCGCACACGGCCGTGGCCAGACCGACCTGGAGCGCCCGCTTCCGTGCCCGCTCCCGGATGTCCCCCACGGTCTTCAGCGCCACGAACACCGCGCCGTGGAAGGTGAACAGCGTCAGCGTCACCAGGCCGCCGAGCAGGGCGTACGGGTTGAGCAGGTCCCAGAAGTTGCCCACGTACTCGAAATCCTGGTCGATCTTGACGCCGCGCACGATGTTGCCGAAGGCCACGCCCCACAGGAACGCCGGGACCAGCGAGGACCAGAAGATGGCGGTTTCCCAGTTGCGCTGCCAGTGCTCCTCCGGCCGCTTGGCGCGGTACTCGAAGGCGACGCCCCGGACGATCAGACAGATCAGGATGATCAGCAGGGGCAGGTAGAACCCGGAGAAGAGGGTCGCGTACCACTCGGGGAAGGCCGCGAAGGTGGCGCCGCCCGCGGTGAGCAGCCACACCTCGTTGCCGTCCCAGACGGGGCCGATGGTGTTGATCAGCACCCGCTTCTCGGTGCGGTCACGGGCCAGCAGCCGGGTGAGGATGCCGACCCCGAAGTCGAAGCCCTCCAGGAAGAAGTAGCCGGTCCACAGGACGGCGATCAGGACGAACCAGACGTCGTGCAGTTCCATGACTGTGCAGCTCCCTCGGCCTAGTACGAGAAGGCCATCGGCTTGTCGGCGTCACGGGGGTCGCCGCCGATCTTCGTGGGCGGGTTGAGGTCGGCCTCGGTCAGCTCGGGCGGTCCTGCCTTGACGTACTTCACCAGCAGCTTGACCTCGATCACGGCGAGGATCGCGTAGAGCGCAGTGAAGATGATCATCGAGGTGAGGACCTCGCCCTGGGAGACTCCGGGGGAGACCGCGTCGCGGGTGCGGAGCACGCCGTAGACGACCCACGGCTGGCGGCCCATCTCGGTGAAGATCCAGCCCCAGGAGTTGGCGATCAGCGGGAAGGCCAGGGTCCAGATCGCGATGCGCCAGTACCACCGGGTCAGCTTCGGGCCGAGGGCCTTGTTCGGGAGCAGCACCAGGTGCGGCACCTCGTCGTCACCGACCCTGAGGTGCTGCGGCAGCATGAACTTCTTGCGGGTCAGCCACAGGCCCACCAGACCGATGGTGAACGACGCCATGCCGAAGCCGATCATCCAGCGGAAGCCCCAGTAGGCGACCGGGATGTTGGGCCGGTAGTCGCCGGGCCCGAACCGCTCCTCCTCCATCTTCTGAATGTCGTTGATACCGGGCACGAAGGAGCTGAAGTCGTCCTTGGCCAGGAAGGACAGCAGGCCGGGGATCTCTATGGCGACCTTGTTGTGGCCCTCGTCGACGTCGCCGTAGGCGAAGACCGAGAACGGCGCGGGTGCCTCGCCGTCCCAGAGGGCCTCGGCGGCGGCCATCTTCATCGGCTGCTGCTCGTACATGATCTTGCCGAGCACATCACCGCTGACCGCGGTGAGCAGACCGCCGACCGCGACCGTGACCAGGCCGAGTCGCAGCGAGGTCTTCATCTCGCGGATGTGCTTCCTGCGCAGCAGGTGGAAGGCGGCGATGCCGACCATGAAGGCGCCACCGGTGAGGAAGGCCGCGGAGAGCGTGTGGAAGGCCTGGGCCAGCGCGGTGTTCTGGGTCAGGACGTGCCAGAAGTCGGTGAGCTCGGCCCGGCCGCGTTCCTCGTTGATGCGGTAGCCGACCGGGTGCTGCATCCAGGAGTTGGCCGCGAGGATGAAGTAG
This sequence comes from Streptomyces sp. DI166, assembly GCF_900091315.1. Taxonomy (GTDB): domain Bacteria; phylum Actinomycetota; class Actinomycetes; order Streptomycetales; family Streptomycetaceae; genus Streptomyces; species Streptomyces fuscus. The sequence goes on along the minus strand of NZ_FLSP01000059.1, from coordinate 26,796 downwards.
GCCGACAGGATCGTGCCGATCGACACCATCCACATGCAGGCGAGGTGGATCTTCTTCGGCAGCTTGTCCCAGCCGAAGATCCACAGCCCGATGAAGGTGGACTCGAAGAAGAACGCGATCAGGGCCTCGAAGGCGAGCGGGGCGCCGAAGACATCACCGACGAAGCGCGAGTAGTCGGACCAGTTCATGCCGAACTGGAACTCCTGCACGATGCCGGTGACCACACCCATCGCGATGTTGATCAGGAAGAGCTTGCCCCAGAACTTGGTGGCCCTGAGGTACTTCTCCTTCTCCGTGCGCACCCAGGCGGTCTGCAGGCCGGCCGTGAGGGCGGCGAGCGAGATCGTCAGCGGGACGAACAGGAAGTGGTAGACGGTGGTGATGCCGAACTGCCATCGCGCCAGAGTCTCCGGCGCCAGAGCCAGATCCACGTGTCAGTCTCCTTACTTCGGCGCGAACACTGCCGTGATTCATCCCCGGTACATCTCACGCATCACGGGACCAACCCGGCATGCTTGTGAACGCGTTCACATTCACAAGCAATTATGACGCACCGATTTTCGCCACTCGAAGGGGGGTCCCCTTAACACCGGAGCCTTGGCGAGACCTTCAACATATTGTTGAATTGCTCGCCATGCAGATACGGATCTCCTGGCCCGCGGGAAACCTCACCGCGACCCTCGACGACAGCCCGACCACCCGGGCCCTCGCCAAGGCCCTGCCCCTCACCTCCACCGCCCGCACCTGGGGCGAGGAGGTGTACTTCGACACCGAAATCTCGGTTCCACGTGAAACCGACGCCCGGCAGGTCGTGGAACCGGGCACCGTGGCCTTCTGGACGGACGACGACGCGCTCGCCCTCCCCTACGGGCCCACACCGATCTCGCGAGGCGACGAGTGCCGCCTCGCGAGCCCGTGCAATGTCCTCGGACGCCTCGACGGCGACCCCCGCCTGCTCGCGACCGTGCGCAACGGGGACCCCGTCCGGGTCGAGGAGGTGACCGACTAGAACTCCCCGACCGGAGCCACCCGGCTAGATCTCCTTGCGGAAGTCCTCCGCCACCTTGAGGAAGATGTCGTTCGCCTCGGTCTCCCCGACCGTCACGCGTACGCCCTCACCCGCGAACGGCCGGACCACCACGCCGTGCCGCTCACAAGCGGCGGCGAAGTCCACCGTGCGCTCCCCCAGCCGCAGCCACACGAAGTTGGCCTGGGTCTCCGGCACCGTCCAGCCCTGGGCGCGCAGCGCGTCGACCACGCGCGTGCGCTCGCCGACCAGCGAGCCGACCCGGCCCAGCAGTTCGTCCTCGGCCCGCAGTGAGGCCACCGCCGCGTCCTGCGCGAGCTGGCTCACCCCGAACGGCACCGCGGTCTTGCGCAGCGCCGCCGCGACCGGCTCGTGCGCGATGGCGAAACCGACCCTGAGTCCCGCGAGCCCGTACGCCTTGGAGAAGGTGCGCAGGACGCAGACGTTCGGCCGGTCCCGGTAGATCTCCACGCCGTCCGGCACCTCGGGGTCGCGGATGAACTCGCGGTACGCCTCGTCCAGCACCACCAGCACGTCACCGGGCACCCGGTCCAGGAACCGCTCCAGCTCGGGACGCTTGACGACCGTGCCGGTGGGGTTGTTGGGGTTGCAGACGAAGATCAGCCGGGTCCGGTCGGTGATGGCCTCGGCCATCGCGTCCAGGTCGTGCACATCGCCGGACGTCAGCGGCACCCGCACCGAGGTCGCCCCGCTGATCTGCGTGATGATCGGGTACGCCTCGAAGGACCGCCAGGCGTAGATGACCTCGTCGCCGGGGCCGGCGGTGGACTGGAGCAGCTGCTGGGCGACGCCGACCGAGCCGGTGCCGGTGGCCAGGTGGGAGACGGGGACCCCGAAGCGCTCGGAGAGCTCGTTCATCAGGCCCGTGCACGCCATGTCCGGGTAGCGGTTGAAGGAGGAGGCCGCGGCGGTCACGCTCTCCATCACGCCGGGCAGCGGGGGGTAGGGGTTCTCGTTGGAGGACAGCTTGTAGGCGACCGGCCCGCCGGCCGCGGCGGGCTTGCCCGGCTTGTAGGTGGGGATACCCTCCAGCTCGGCGCGCAGCTTGGGGCTTGTCTCGCTCACCGCAGTCCTCCTCGCGACAACCGGCGGCGTCGTCGCCACCGGCTTTCCAATGCTTCTCACCTTATGAGGATTCGGCCCGCCTGCGTACAGGTGGGACAGGACCTCCTCCGTCACACCGGCATCAGGGGCATCACGCCGCAAGCTGTACGAATTGGGGGGCGCGCTTTACATATATCTACGCGCCGGTGGCTCGCGCCGTGGCGCGCATCCCTCGTGAAGGTGAGTTGAGACCTCTTCGAAACATCGGGAACTTGGCAGGCTTGCGCACGCCGACAAGTCACGTATTGCTATGGGAGCGCTTAACTCCCTTGCAATCCAAGGAACTTACTGCTTGTTGACCATGCAGAAACGTGCCTGTCAACGCCTGCATATGCGTCCGCACTACCCCACCTGATGAGCCCTACTATCGGCTCGCCATGACAGCAGCAGGGAAGCACCAGGTGAGCCGCGCGGAGACCGCCCGCCGGGGCAACAGGCCGGGGCGAGCGGGCATCAGAGACGTCGCCGCCGCAGCCGGAGTCTCCATCACGACCGTCTCCGACGCCCTCAACGGCAAGGGCCGGCTCCCCGACGCCACCCGACGCCACGTCCGTGAAGTCGCCGACCGGCTGGGCTACCGCCCGTCGGCCGCGGCCCGAACCCTCCGTACCGGCAAGTCAGGGCTCATCGGCCTGACCGTGACGACATACGGGGATGAACCTTTCACCTTCACCGAGTTCGCCTACTTCGCCGAGATGGCCAGGGCCGCCACCTCCGCCGCGCTCGCCCGCGGCTACGCCCTGGTCATCCTGCCCGCGACCTCCCGCCACGACGTGTGGTCCAACGTCGCCCTGGACGGCACCGTGGTGATCGACCCGTCCGACCAGGACCCGGTCGTCAGCGAACTGGTCCGGCAGGGCTTACCGGTCGTCTCCGACGGCCGCCCCGTCGGCTCGCTGCCGGTCACCGCCTGGGTCGACAACGACCACGAGGCCGCCGTCCTCGGCATCCTCGACCACCTCGCCGACGCCGGCGCCCGCCGCATCGGCCTGCTCACCGGCACCACCACGGACACGTACACCCACCTGTCCACCACCGCCTACCTGCACTGGTGCGAGCGGGTCGGCCAGGACCCGGTGTACGAGGCGTACCCGGCGCACGACCCCTGCGCGGGAGCCGTCGCCGCCGACCGGCTGCTGGCCCGCCCCGACCGCCCGGACGCCGTGTACGGGCTGTTCGACCCCAACGGCACCGACCTGCTCGCCGCCGCCCGCCGCTACGGGCTGCGCGTCCCGGACGACCTGCTGCTGGTCTGCTGCAGCGAGTCCACGGTCTACGCCAACACCGAGCCGCCCATCACCACGCTCTCGCTCAAACCGCGCCGGATCGGCACGGCCGTGGTGCAGCTCCTCATCGACGCGATCGAGGGGGTCGAATCGGACCAACCGGTCGAGCAGGTGATACCTACCGAGCTGATCGTCCGTACCTCGTCCCAGCGACGTCCCCCGCGGACGACCGTCAGCCCGCCCCGGTCACCCGAGGAGCGGTAGAACAGGGCCGGAGACGGGCGGTAGAAGCCCTGCCCAATCGGGGCGAAAGCCGCGGTGAACCAGAGCCCTGTTCTGATTCACCACCCCTGGGTCATCACATGGCGCGATCTGCATTCCTATGATGGGCCCACGACACCGCGGGCCGCTGCGACCAGGCAGTCCGAAGCGGTGCAGATGCGGCGCGATGGTGGAGGGGTCTGATGACTCAGGGGGCCGGTCAGGGACCCGAGGTGGAGCGGACGGCGACGTTGCGCGACTTCCGGGTGCCCGCGTACGTCCACGAGACCGGTCCGTACGGCCAGCCCGCCCAGGCCCCCGGCACACCCCACGCCCACGGCACGCCGCCCGTCCCGCAGGGCACCGCTCCGCGCGGCGCTCCGGCCGACCCGCACGGCGGGCACCCGGGCGGCGTCACCCCGCCCCCGCCGGCCGAGGAGGTCTACCCGGAGGGGTACACCCCCACCCAGCGCGACCTGCCCGTCATCAACCGGCGCGGTGACACGCTCCAGGTGACCGTCGAGCCCATGCCCGCCCCGGCCCCCCAGCGGGCCGACGGCCCCGGGCCGCTGTTCGTCGTCGGTGACGTCCACGGCTACCTCGACGAACTGATCGCCGCCCTCCAGCAGAAGGGCCTGATCGACGCGGCGGGCAACTGGTGCGCGGGCACCGCCCGGCTGTGGTTCCTCGGCGACTTCACCGACCGCGGCCCCGACGGCATCGGCGTCATCGACCTGGTCATGCGGCTGTCCGCCGAGGCCGCCGCGGCCGGCGGCTACTGCAAGGCCCTCATGGGCAACCACGAGCTGCTGCTGCTCGGCGCCAAGCGGTTCTCCGACACCCCCGTCAACTCCGGCGCGGGCACCGCCACCTTCCAGGCGGCCTGGCTGCTCAACGGCGGCCAGAAGACCGACATGGACCGGCTCCAGGACCATCACCTGCAGTGGATGGCCCGCCTGGACGCCATGGAAGAGGTCGACGGGCATCTGCTCGTCCACTCCGACACCACCGCCTACCTGGACTACGGCCGCTCCATCGAGGAGGTCAACGACACCGTCCGGGAGACCCTCACCCGCAATGACGCGGACGAGTGCTGGGATCTGTTCCGCAAGTTCACCAAGCGCTTCTCCTTCCGCGACGAGGGCGGCTCCGACGCCGTACGCTCCCTGCTCGATACGTACGGCGGCACCCGGATCGTTCACGGCCACAGCCCGATCCCCTATCTGCTGGGCGAGGTCGGCTCCGAGGACGGCGAGGACAACGGCGGCCCGGTCGTCGAGGGACCGCACGTCTACGCCGACGGTCTGGCCATCGCGATGGACGGCGGCGTGACCATGGCCGGGAAACTGCTGGTCCAACAACTCCCGCTGGACATCTGATTCTTCACCGGGCACACCCGTCCCCGGTCGGAAGCGCCGGGGACGATGCAGGCCAGGGCCCAATTTCTGCAAACCCCCTGTCACCGTGTGCCGTGACCGCTCTACCATCGGCTTATCCGTAGCAGGCTCCCCTCCGTTTCTGCCCGACGGCTCGTTGCCATGCGCGAGCCCCAAGCCCTACGGAGCATCGGGGGATGCACATGAACAGCGTTCCGCAGCACCTGCACAGCGAGGACCGCCAAGAGTACGAGCGGCTCCTCGACGAGGCGCTGCGCTCCGCACCGACCCGCCCTGAACTGGCCGCTGTCGGACAGCGGCTCAACACCGAACAGCTGCGCACCATGGCGCTGAACGCCTCCGCGATCATCACGGCGGCAGCGGCGACCGAGTACCAGCACTACGTGAAGGTCCGCGAGGAACTGCGCCATCCGGCGCCGTCCACCCCGTCCGTGCGGGAATCCGGCTCCAGCGAGTCGGCGTCCGGCGCGATGGGGCTCGCCGCCACTATGGGAGAGGCCACGGCCGAGACCGCCGGCGCGGGTGTCGTCGCCGTCGCGGCCGTCCTCACCCCTGTCCTCGCCGGGATCGCCGCGGCGATCTTCCTGCTCGTCGGCTACATCCTGAAGATGCTGAACCCCGAGCCGGCGTTCGCCCAGACCATGCTCACCACCGGCTGGGTGTTCGGTGCCGTGACGGCGGTCGCGATCCTCATCGCCGCCGTCGGGCTGCTGCTCACCGCACTGCGCAACCGCCCGGCGATGGACGGTGCCTACGGAGAGATGCACGGTGAGGTGGCCAGGGCCAGGGAGGCATGGCGAGAGGCCCTGCTGGAACGGGGCATCATGCCGTTCCTGCGGGACGCCCTCGCCGACCCCGGCTCCGCCGTCGCCCTGCCCCGCACCGCCCCCACGGCGCCGACCAGCCGAATCCCCCACCTCGGCTACGACCGGCCGGGTTTCAGCAGCCCCGGCGAAGGTCCCGCCCCGGGTTCCCGTCCGAGCTTCACCAGTCCGGACTACACCAGCCCCGACTACGGGGGTCCGGAACACCGGCCGGAGTGACCCTGGTCCCACGGCTTGCGCCCCCACCGAGGGGACGCAAGCCGATCGTCGGGGCGGCTCTGCGTCGGGCGGCTCTGCTCAGAGGATGCCGGCGCTGCGCGCTGCGACCGTCCAGCTCGGGAACTCCGACAGCAGACGGTCGTAGAGCTCCTGGTCGGGGACGGTGCTGATGTCGTCCACGGCGAAGAAGCCGACGTTGTCGACGCGGCGGCCGGGCAGGGTGTCGAAGCGCTCCAGCACGCCGTAGTTGGACTTGCCGAGCCCCACGAACTGCCAGAAGATCGGCTCCTCGACGGCCGCGCGGAGTTCCTTCTCGATCTGGGCGTTGCGGTAGATGCCGCCGTCGGAGAAGAACAGCACCAGGGTGGGCGCGGGCACCGGCGTCTTCCGGACATAGTCCCGGACTTCGGCGATGACCTTCTGCTCCTCGTTCTGGATCCCGACCGCGCGCATGTCGACCTGGCCCTCCGCCAGACCCTTCTTCCGCTTCCTGCCTCCGAAGAGGCTCAGCTCACCGCAGCGCACGTGCAGCCGCGTCCACTCCGGCAGTTCACCGATACGGAAGTCCGGCAGCCGGGCCGGATTCGAGGCGAACGTCCACGCCTGCATCTCCCCGTCGTCGTCCAACTGCGCGGCCACGGCGGCCATCCGCTCGACGACGTCGGCGACGACGCCCTTGGAGTACAGGAACGACATGGACCCTGAGGCGTCCAGCACGAGAATGACCCGAGCGGTGATCCCCTGCGCCCCGTGCTTGCTGAGACTGACGGCGACCTGCTTCTTCCGAAGATCAAGCCGCTTGCGCATGTCGACCGGGAGCCGCTCCTCGCCCTTGGTGAGGTTGGGGGAGGGGGCAGGAGGCGCGGGGGGTGCCACAGGAGCGGCGGGAGCCGCAGGTACGGGAGCCGTGAGTACGGAAGGCGCAGCCGCGGCTGAGGGCTCCTCCTCGTCCACGGTGATACCGAAATCGGTCGCCAACCCGGCCAGCCCCGAGGCATACCCCTGCCCGACGGCCCGGAACTTCCACTTCCCCTGCCGCAGATAGAGCTCCCCGCCGATGAAGGCGGTCTCGGTGCTCGCCTCCATGACGAAGTGAGCGATCTCGGCCCGGGTTCCTTCGTCGACCAGCCTGAGCCTGAGCCCCGGCACCTGCCCGAAGGTGCCCCCGTCGGCCGAGGCACACAGGACGATCCGCTCCACGGCAGGCTCCAGCCCCCCGAAGTCGACGGTGAGGGTGTCGGTCACCGTGCCCGCCCCGTCGTCCCGCTGCTTTCCCAGATGACTCACCGCCTGGGAGGCATGCTGCGGCTGGTTGTAGAAGACGAAGTCCCCGTCGTCCCGCACCCGTCCCGCCGCGGTGAGCAGCAGCGCCGAAGCATCCACATCGGGCACCCCCGGCCCCTCCGACCAGGTCAACTCCACACGTACGGCCGCGGCATCCACGGCCAGATTGGCGCCCTTGCTCAGTGCTGTCATGGGTTCAGTGTGCCGACTGATCCGTTTCCTCCGGAAGGCTTGCGCCGATCGGCCGAGGTGGGTGTTTCACGTGAAACACCCACCTATGGGAACGGCTGCCCCCAGGCCGTTATCGCACCGACATTCCCCCCTGACCTTGAGCGACCTTTAATTCGATCCCCGATCCGAAGGAAGGTCCGGGGCTCTTGGGAGGCGTGGTGGCGGAACAGGTAGCGGTGCTCAGACGACCCGCGTACGTATGGCTGCCGTTGACCGGCGCGATCGTCGCCCACGCCTTCGCCTTCGTGCTCATGGGGCCTGTCGACGAACCGGCGGGTGCCTTGATGCTCGGCGGACTCGCGCTCTTCTTCTGGGCGCTGGGCTGGGACTCCGCCGTCCGCAGCACCGCCGACCGCGTGTCCGTCACCAACTTCCTGGTGACGTCGACCGTCGCCTGGGGCGATGTCCTCCACGTGGCCGCCAACGGGTGCCTGCACATCGCCCTACGAGACGGCCGCTCCCTCACGTCGGTCGGTTTCGGCAGCTCCCTCGTCGGCACATTCACCGGATACCCGACTCACCGCAGAGCGGTCCAACTGCTGGAGGAGACCCACCGAGCGGCCCCCGAAACACGCCAGGTGAGGGGCCCGGCCCAGATCGACACGAGGTTCGAGTGGCGCCGACTCCTCGGCGCCCTGGCCACGGTCTACGGCCCGCTCCTGATCGTCTGGGCCCTGCCCCTCTGAGGACGCACGGCGCTGCCCCTCGTCGCGGGACAGCACCGGCGCGCCGTGCGTCAGTCGGCCAGCGGCAGATACACCCGGTTCCCCGCCGCCGCGAACTCCTTGGACTTCTGGGCCATGCCCTCCTCGATCTCCTGCGGCGTACCACCATGCTGACGGCGGATGTTCTGGGAGATCTTCATCGAGCAAAACTTGGGACCGCACATGGAGCAGAAGTGGGCGGTCTTGGCCGGCTCGGCCGGGAGGGTCTCGTCGTGGAACTCGCGGGCCGTGTCCGGGTCGAGGGCCAGGTTGAACTGGTCCTCCCAGCGGAACTCGAAGCGGGCGTCGGACAGTGCGTCGTCCCACTCCTGGGCGCCGGGGTGGCCCTTGGCGAGGTCGGCCGCGTGGGCGGCGATCTTGTAGGTGATGACGCCGGTCTTGACGTCGTCGCGGTTGGGCAGACCCAGGTGCTCCTTGGGCGTGACATAGCAGAGCATCGCCGTGCCCCACCAGGCGATCATCGCGGCGCCGATGCCGGAGGTGATGTGGTCGTAGGCCGGTGCCACATCCGTCGTCAGCGGGCCGAGCGTGTAGAACGGCGCCTCCTCGCAGATCTCCTGCTGAAGGTCGATGTTCTCCTTGATCTTGTGCATCGGGACATGGCCCGGGCCCTCGATCATGGTCTGTACGTTGAAGCGCTTGGCGATCCGGTTGAGTTCGCCGAGCGTCCGCAGCTCCGCGAACTGCGCCTCGTCGTTGGCGTCCGCGATCGACCCGGGCCGCAGGCCGTCGCCGAGGGAGTACGTCACGTCGTAGGCGGCCAGGATCTCGCAGAGCTCCTCGAAGTTCTCGTACAGGAAGCTCTCCTTGTGGTGCGCGAGGCACCACGCGGCCATGATCGAGCCGCCGCGCGAGACGATGCCGGTCTTGCGGTTGGCGGTCAGCGGCACGTACGGCAGCCGGACGCCTGCGTGGACGGTCATGTAGTCCACGCCCTGCTCGGCCTGCTCGATGACCGTGTCCTTGTAGATCTCCCAGGTCAGTTCCTCGGCCTTGCCGTCCACCTTCTCCAGGGCCTGGTAGAGCGGCACCGTGCCGATGGGCACGGGGGAGTTGCGCAGCACCCACTCGCGGGTGGTGTGGATGTTGCGGCCGGTGGAGAGGTCCATGACCGTGTCGGCGCCCCAGCGGGTCGCCCAGGTCATCTTCTCCACCTCCTCCTCGATGGACGACGTCACCGCGGAGTTGCCGATGTTGGCGTTGACCTTCACCAGGAACCGCTTGCCGATGATCATCGGCTCGATCTCCGGGTGGTTGACGTTCGCGGGCAGCACCGCCCGCCCGGCCGCGATCTCCTCGCGCACCACCTCGGGTGAGACGTTCTCCCGGATGGCCACGTACTCCATCTCCGGCGTGATCTCGCCCCGACGGGCATACGCGAGCTGGGTGACCGCGCTCCCGTCACGGCTGCGGCGCGGCAGCCGGGGCCGCCCCGGGAAGACCGCGTCGAGGTTACGCAGATTGCCGCCGCGCGGCGAGGTGTGCTTGATCCCGTCGTCCTCGGGACGCACAGGACGGCCCGCGTACTCCTCGGTGTCCCCGCGGGCGATGATCCAGTTCTCCCGCAGCGGGGCCAGCCCCCGGCGGACGTCTGTCTCGACGAGTGGATCGGTGTACGGGCCCGAGGTGTCGTACAGCGTGACCGACTGCCCGTTGGTGAGATGCACCTGACGGACCGGCACGCGCAGATCGGGGCGCGAGCCCTCGATGTACCCCTTGTGCCAGCCGATGGACTTCCCGGCCTCCTGCGCCTTCTCGTCCTGGCTGGAGGCAGGCGTGCGTACGTCCTTGATGGTCATGAGACCTACTCCCTACGCCGGCATTACCCGGTAACAGGTTCGGCGGTCGACGCAGCGGTATCCGTCTGCCGATGTTCCGTGGTGAGCGTCACGTTCGTGGTGACGTTCCACGTGAAACATCGCTGGGACGGAGGTCAGCGCCCTCTCAGCCCGGTGCTCCGAGCTCCCGCGTGTACAAAGGTGCCCCCACGCTAGCGTCAATTCGGGCGCGGTGAACAGGGGGCCCCTGTCGTTCTTGCGATGATCGGTCGGTGACCTCGATGCATGAACCCCCGTTTCCGCCGCACGGGCCGCCCCGCGCCCAGGGCGGCACCGAAGCACCAGGCGACGGCCACGGGCATCCGCAGGGACACGGGCACGGACCTGGGCGCGGCCATGAACCCGGACATGGGCACGGGCACTCCCACGCTCACGCCCACGGCCCGGCCGCTCCGGTCTCCAAGCATCTGCGCAAGGTGATCGCGGCCGTCCTCATCCCGTTCGCCGTCGCCGTGGTCGTCGGGCTCGTGGTGCTGTGGCCGGGCGGTGCGCCGGGGCACGAGCGCACCGGGGTCGGCTTCGACCGGCAGACCCAGCAGGCCACGGTCACCCAGGTGGAGAAGGTCAGTTGCTCCTCGGTGAACGCCTCCGGGGTGCCGCCGACCGGTGACACCTCCACGGCGGAGGGCTCCTCGGCGCAGCAACAGGCCGACGGCACCTGCGAGAAGGCGACGATCCGGGTCGACACCGGCAAGGACAAGGGCCGTACCTTCACCGAGATCGTGCAGCCGGACCAGTCCCGGAAGCTGAGCGAGGGCCAGGAGGTCATCGTCGCCTACGAGCCGTCGGCGCCGAAGGATCTTCAGTACGCGGTCACCGACGTCAACCGCCGGGTGCCGATGATCGTGCTCGCCGGCATCTTCGCGCTCGCCGTTGTGCTGGTGGGGCGGATGCGCGGAGTCATGGCGCTGATCGCGCTGGCGGTCAGCTTCCTGGTGCTGACCCTGTTCATCCTTCCGGCCATCCTCCAGGGGTCGAACCCGCTGCTCGTGGCGGTCGTCGGATCGAGCGCGATCATGCTGATCGCCCTCTACATGTGTCACGGGCTGTCGGCGCGAACATCCGTGGCGGTGCTCGGCACGCTGATGTCGCTGCTGCTGATCGGCATCCTCGGCTCCGTCTTCATCGACTGGGCCGCGCTCACCGGCAACACGGACGACAACACCGGTCTGATCCACGGGCTGTACCCGGAGATCGACATGAGCGGTCTGCTGCTGGCCGGCATCATCATCGGCTCGCTCGGTGTGCTCGACGATGTGACGGTCACCCAGACCTCGGCGGTGTGGGAGCTGCACGAGGCCAACCCCGCGATGGGCCGGCGCGGGCTCTACCGGGCCGCCATCCGTATCGGCCGCGACCATATCGCCTCGGTGGTCAACACCCTGGTCCTCGCCTACGCGGGTGCCGCGTTGCCGCTGTTGCTGCTGTTCACGATCGCGGAGAGCAGCGTGGGCACGGTTGCCACGAGTGAGCTGGTGGCGGAGGAGATCGTGCGCACGCTGGTCGGCTCGATCGGTCTGGTCGCCTCGGTGCCGCTCACCACGGTTCTCGCCGCCCTGGTGGTCTCGGCGGACCGCCCGGAGGGGCGGCTCACGACGGCCGAGGGCCACTCGGCCTCGGCGCGTTCCACGACCGGCGCCCAGTCGGCACCGGCACGCGGAGGGCGGGGTCGGCGCCGCAAGCGGTAGCGGCGTCCCGGGCGCCGAAGGGCGCCCTCCCGCAGGAGAAGCGTTCCTGCGCACCACCCGCCGCCGGCCCCTGGGCGTTACGGCAGGGCGGCCCCCGCTGCCCCTGCCGTAACGCTTCACCCCGCGCTCTGCTCCTCGGCCAGGATGCGGTCCAGGGCCTCGTCGAGGCTGGCGTCGAAGTCGGACAGGGCGGCCTCCTGCCCCAGCGGCACCAGCTTGTCCGTACGGTCGAGGAAGGCGATGAGCGGCGCCGAGGAGGACCGGAACAGCGCGTGGTCGCCGCCGACCTGAAGCCGGATCAGCACATCGCCGAGGCTGTCGGGGTCGGCCGGGGCGACCCGCACATCGCCCTCACCGCATGGCCGGCCCACCCCGTCGATCAGCAGCTCCCGCCCGAACGCCCAGGTCACCGGGGCGTCCCCGGGGAGATGGAAGGTCAGCCGCACGGCATAGGGATCAGAGGTCTCGTACCGCAACTCCACCGGAATGCGGAAGGAGAGCTCCTCGGAGACGAGAAAGCTCATCATGACCTCTGCCTGTACGGACTCGCGCATCGCCTACCCCGTCATCTGCCGTCGTATCGGCCAGGAATGATCCGCCTGACACTGGGAAATCTTGCTGAACGTACACAGGAGATCACAAGGAGTGAGTTTTCAGATGCTGATAGAGATCGCGAGCGAACCCAGATGTCGCCCGATCTCGCCCTGCAACTGGCGTGCCGCGGCCATCAGACGGTCGGCCTGATGGCACGGAAGGGAGATCGCCATGGTCGCCGCTGTTGTACCCACAGTGATCGGAATGGCGGCGCACACCGTGCCCAGCGCGTACTCCTGACGCTCGGTCACCAGCTCCATGCGCTGCATCCGGTCCAGCCGCCGGAGCAGGGTGCGGTCGTCCCCCACCGTGTACGGGGTGAGGGGCTGCACCGGGTAGCGCTCCAGATGCTCCCGGCGCGAGCCCTCGTCCAACTGGGCCAGCAGACACTGACCGATGGCGTGCGCGTGCCCGGTCTCCCGGAAGTCGGCCCATTCCTCGACGGCCGGATTGCCGGGCGTGTCGGAGACGCACATGACCTCGATCTCGCCGTCGCGGTACATCGCGTAGTACACGGGCACACCGATGGCGTCCCGCCAGTGGGCGAGCGCGTCGGCGACCGCGCTGCGACGTTTCTGCTGTGCTCCGCTGCTGCTCAGCCGCTCGGCCGCCTCCCCCAGGAAGAACAGGCCCTTCTCGCGCCGTAGATAGCCCTCGTGGACCAGGGTGCGCAGCAGGTGGTAGGCGGTCGGCAGGGCGAGACCGGTCTCGCGGGCCAACTGTTTGGCGGGAGCGCCGTGTTCGTGCTCGGCGACGGATTCCAGCAGGCGCATCGCGCGCTGCACGGAGCCGATGAGGGTCGCGGAGTGCGCGCCGCCAGCAGGGTGGGCGGGCGCGGGGTCCTGCGGTGTCGGCTGGGCCGGGGGGCGGGCGCAGGTGCCGGTGCCGGGGGCCCGGGCTGTCGCTCGGGCTGCGTGGGTTTCGGAGAGGGCGGTGTCAGCCGTGGCCAAGGGTCACTCCCGAAGCGCGAGGGGGCAGCCCGTGCGGGGAACACGGGTGGGGGTGTACGCCGCTCGCGGGGTCGTCCCCGCGTCGATTTCCCGGACTCTATTCGTCCATCAGCGCTCGTAGACGGCCTGCCCGCGAAACTTCCCTCGCCCGAGGGAACCGGTGATTCTGGTTACCGCCCACCGGTGCCCGCGGTGTCACTCAGAAGTCCCCGCGCGAGGAGGAGCTCGACGTGAACTTCCGCACGACGTAGACGAGTCCGCCGACCAGGGCCACGAAGACCAGCACCTTGAACAGCAGCCCGATGACGAAGGTGACCACGCTGGCTATCAGCCCGCCGAACACGACCAGGGCGATGACCGGCACCGCGATCCACTTGACCCACCACGGCAGTCCCGCGAAGAACTCACCCATCGTCCTTGTCCTTACCTCTCCGCCCGTCACTGTGCCGGGTCCTGTGGGACGGCCCCGCGCTGTGACCGCGGGACCGTCTTTTCTTGCCTGCTTCGATGCTAGGGCGGCGAGGGGGTCGGGCGGGGCCGTCGCGCCCCCCCGTCCTCCCCTGATCGATCCCCTAGGGATTCCGGGGGCCGACCCTCAGCTCTCGGGCGGAGAGAACACGACGAGGACCCGCAGATCCTCGCTGATGTGGTGGAACTTGTGGGCCACCCCGGCCGGCACGTACACCACGCTGCCCCGCGCCACCTGCGTGGTCTCCATGCCCACGGTGATCGCCGCGCGGCCGCTCACCACGAAGTAGACCTCGTCCTGGTTGTGCGGCTGCTGCGGGTCGTGCTCGCCGGCGTTGAGCGCGTACAGACCGACCGACATGTTCCGTTCCCGCAGGAACTGGAGGTATGCGCCGTCGTTCGCGGCGCGCTCCGCCTCCAGTTCGTCCAGCCGGAATGCCTTCATCGCTAGTTGCCCGCTCTCTGCCACTGCTCGTTTCCGATCTCGTCTGCCACGATCAGACACATGAAGAATTTCGTAGTCAAGACGATCGCCAACGCGGGCGCCCTGGCGGTCGCCGTATGGCTGCTGGACAAGATCACCCTCACCGGTGACAGCACCGGCAAGAAGGTCGGCACCCTGCTCCTGGTCGCGCTGATCTTCGGGCTGGTCAACGTGGTGGTGAAGCCGCTCGTGACGCTGCTGAGCCTGCCGCTGCTCGTGCTCACGCTCGGCCTGTTCACCCTGATCGTGAACGCGCTGATGCTGCTGCTGACCTCGTGGCTCGCCGACAAGCTGGACCTGAGCTTCCATGTCGACGGTTTCTGGACCGCGGTGCTCGGCGGCCTGATCATCTCCGTGGTCTCCTGGGCGCTCAACGCGTTCCTGCCCGACGGGGACTGAGCGCCGATGACGTACCGCGTCTGTTTCGTCTGCACGGGCAACATCTGCCGTTCCCCGATGGCCGAGTCGGTCTTCCGGGAGCGGGTGGCCGAGGCCGGGCTGGACGGCCTGGTCGAGGTCGACAGCGCCGGCACCGGCGGCTGGCACGAGGGCGACCCGGCCGACCCGCGCACCGTCTCGGTGCTGGAGAGCAACGGCTACGACGGCACCCACACCGCCCGCCAGTTCCAGCACTCCTGGTTCGCCCGCCTCGACCTGGTCGTCGCGCTCGACGAGGGCCACCTGAAGGCGCTGCGCCGGCTCGCACCCAGCGAGGAGGACGCGGCGAAGGTGCGGCTGCTGCGCTCCTACGACCCCGCGGCGGGCGACGACCTCGATGTGCCTGACCCGTACTACGGGGGCATGGACGGCTTCGAGGAGTGTCTGGAGATGGTCGAGGCGGCGAGCGCCGGGCTGCTCGACGCCGTGCGCGAGGCCGTTCGGGGGCGGGCGGCGTGAGCGGGGCCGCGCGGCCCCTCGGGGAGGGCACCCGTGCGGTGCGCGCCGGGCTGCCGGACCCGGTCAAGCACGAGCCGGCCCTGCCCGGACCGGTGTTCGCGGCCCACTTCCACCTGCCCGGCGACCCGACCGGCCCGTACACCTACGGCCGCGACGAGAACCCGACCTGGACCCGTCTGGAACGGGCGGTCGGCGAGCTGGAGGCCCCCGGCGGGGACGGCGTGCACACGCTGGTCTTCGCTTCCGGCATGGCCGCCGTCTCCTCGGTCCTCTTCTCCCAGCTGCGCGCCGGGGACACCGTCGTCCTGCCCGACGACGGCTACCAGGCGCTGCCCCTGGTGCGCGAGCAGCTGGAGGCGTACGGCGTCCGGGTGCGCACCGCGCCGACCGGCGGCGACGCCCAGCTCGACGTCCTCGACGGCGCCCGGCTGCTGTGGATCGAGACGCCCTCCAACCCGGGACTGGACGTCTGCGACATCCGGCGGCTCGTCGAGGCGGCACACGCGCGTGGCGCCCTCGTCGCCGTCGACAACACCCTCGCGACCCCGCTCGGGCAGCGCCCGCTGGAGCTCGGCGCGGATTTCTCGGTCGCGAGCGGCACCAAGCAGCTCACCGGGCACGGCGACATCCTGCTCGGCTATGTGTGCGGCCGCGACGACGCGGCGATGACCGCCGTACGCCGCTGGCGCAAGCTCGTCGGGGCGATTCCGGGGCCCATGGAGGCGTGGCTGGCACATCGCTCCCTGGCCACGCTCCCGTTGCGGGTGGACCGGCAGGACGCCACCGCTCTCGTGGTCGCCGAGGCGCTGCGGGACTGGCCCGAGGACCTGAAGGTGCGCTATCCGGGCCTGCCGTCCGACCCCTCCCACGCGATCGCCGTACGGCAGATGCGGCGCCATGGGTGCGTGGTCTCCTTCACGTTGCCCTCACGCGCGCGTGCCGAGCGTTTTCTGCACGCGCTGCGGCTGGTGGACGACGCGACCAGTTTCGGCGGGGTGCGGTCCACGGCCGAGCGGCGCGGACGCTGGGGCGGGGACGCGGTGCCGGAGGGCTTCATCCGGCTCTCCGTGGGCGCCGAGGACCCCGAGGACCTGGTGGCCGATGTGCTGCGTGCGCTCCGGGAGTCGGCGCAGTGACCGGCTCCGGGGGAGGACGGCTACGCCCGGGTGCGGAGCATGCTACGTACAACCGGCGGTCCGAGCCTCCCCCCTCGTGGCTCGGACCGCCTTCGGTTCCGCGCGCGAAGAACCGCGCACACAAGGCTAGTTGACTCTGTGTCAGTGTCCAATCACAGTAGCGACAGAGACCTATCGACTTATTTATAGTTGAGCGCGGTCGGGGGGCCGAGGGAGGGCCGAAGAGGGGAGGGTGTTGGCATGGACTTGGCCTTGCTGCGCACCTTCGTGACGGTGCACAGGGCCGGTTCCTTCACGCGTGCCGCCGCGCTGCTGGGTCTGTCCCAGCCCGCGGTGACCTCCCAGATCCGCACCCTCGAACGGCAACTGGGCCGCCCGCTCTTCCTGCGGCAGGCCCGCGGGGTGACACCGACGAGCATCGGCGACGAACTCGCGCACAAGGCGGCTCCCCATCTGGACGCCCTGGTCGAGATCACCGAGGCCGGCCTGGACGACGAGTCCTCCTTACGGACCCTGCACCTGGCCGGGCCGCCCGAGTTCACCGCCGAGCGGGCGCTGCCCGCGCTCACCGAGCTGACCGGCGAGGACGGCCAGCCGTTCGCGTTGCGGGCCTCCTTCGGCACCGCCGAGGAGACGCTGGAAGGGCTGGCCGCCGGACATCATGATCTGGCCATCAGCACCGCCCGCCCGCGCGGTGCTCTGCTCACCGCGACTGCCCTCTGCGACGAGGAGCACGTCCTGCTGGCCGCCCCGCGCTGGGCGGACAAGATCGGCCCCCAGACCGCGCGGCACGAGGGAGCGCGGGCGCTGGAGGACGTCCCGGTGATCGAGGTGCACGAGTCCCTGCCCTTCGTCTCCCGCTACTGGGCCTCCGTCTTCGACTCCCGCCCGGCCGCCCCCGGCACCGTGATCGTCCCCGACCTGCGGGCGGTACTGGCCTGCGCCGCCGCCGGAGCGGGTCTCGCGGTCCTGCCCCGCTATCTGTGCGCGCCCGCGCTGGAGCGCGGCGAGGTGGTCGCCCTGCACGAACCGGCCGTACCGCCGCTGCGGACGTACTTCCTGGTCGTACGCACCGGGACACTGGCGATGCCGCATGTCGCACGGGCCCACGAGTGGCTGTTGCAGTCGGCGGCGGAGTGGTGCTGACCGCGATGTTTCACGTGGAACCAAGCACGAGGTTTCACGTGGAACCAGCCGGGCCACATTTCTCCCATGACCGTCCGACCCGTGGTCAAGCGCACCGCCCGCGCCGTTCTGCTGGACGGTGACGACCTGATCCTGATCAAGCGCACCAAGCCGGGCATGGATCCCTACTGGGTCACCCCCGGCGGCGGGGTCGAGCCCACGGACGCGACCGTCGTGGACGCCCTCCATCGCGAGGTCTACGAGGAGCTCGGCGCCAAGATCGTCGATGTGGTCCCCTGCTTCGTCGACACCGTCGAGCACATCGGCGAGGACGGCGGCGCGACCGGGGTGAAGGTCCAGCACTTCTTCGTCTGCCGACTGGAGTCGATGGACGCCTCCCTGCGGCACGGGCCCGAAGTGGAGGAGCCCATCGGCGAGTACGAGATCGTGCGGGTGCCGTTCACCCGCGTCGGCATCGCCTCGGTCCATCTCGTTCCCCTGTCGCTACGGCACTATCTGGACGGCAACATCGAGGGCGTACGGGCGATGCACGCACCGGACCTGGGCTGATCCCCCGGCGGCCGGGTCCGCCATGACCTGGCCAAAAGGACGTATGTCTCAGCCGAAACAGGTGGACGCCGGGGCCACCTGTCGGACAGCCTGACCTGCGTGCCGACACCTATCCCCACCGCTCTGCCCATCCGCCGTCTGACGCTCCGCGACCTCACCGCCTGCGCCGACCTGTCCGAGAACCGGGGGTGGCCCCGGGAGGAACACAAGTGGGGGTTCCTCCTCACCGCGGGACAGGGTTACGGCATCGACGACCCCGAAGGCGGGCTGGTGGCCGCCTGTGTGGTCACCCGGTACGGCCCGGCCGAGCGGCCCGACCTGGCGGCCATCGGCATGGTCCTGGTCGCCGAACGCCACGCCCGCCAGGGCATCGGACGCCACCTGATGCACCATGTCGTCGAGTCGTTGGGCACCGTCCCGCTGACCCTTCACGCGACGCCGAACGGCCGGCCGCTCTATGAGGAGCTGGGCTTCAAGGCCACCGGCCGGGCCGAGATGGTCGTCGGCCGGTTCACTCCCCGGGCCGAGGACCCCCAGGTCGCCACCCGCGCGGCCACCGCCGAGGACCTGCCCGCGATCCTCCGGCTCGACGAAGAGGTCTTCGGCTCCGACCGCACTCCCCTCATCACCCGGCTGCCCGCCTTCGCCGACCAGCTGCGGGTCGCCGAGGAGCGCGGCCGGATCACCGGGTACGCGGCCGCCTGGCCCAATATGCACACCCATGTCGTCGGCCCGCTGATCGCCCGGGACACGCCGACCGCCCAGGCCCTGATCGCCTCCCTCGCCGCCCGCACCGACCGCCCGCTGCGCACCGACATCGACGTACGGCACGAGGAACTGCTGGCCTGGGTCACATCGCGGGGCCTCGAATCCGTCGCCTTCAACGCGGTGATGACGTACGGCATGGACGAGCTGCCCGGCGACTGGCAGCGCCGGTTCGCCCCGCTCACGGTGGCGGCGGGCTGAACCGTACGGACATGACGGACGCCGGTTCCTTCGGGAGCCGGCGTCCTTGCTCGTGCCAGAGGCGAAGCCGTCAACGGTGTGCGAGGGCCTGCTCCCGGGCCGGGGCTGCCCCGGCGACCACGGTGCCCGCCGTGCGGTCCCGGCGCTCCAGGGCGGCCGAGAGGAAGGCCAGCAGCAGCGCGGCGGCGGCGAGGGCGGCGCCGACCCAGTTGGGGGAGGTGTAGCCGAAGCCGGCCGCGATGACCATGCCGCCGAGCCAGGCGGAGAGCGCGTTGCCCAGGTTGAAGGCGCCGATGTTCACGGCGGAGGCCAGCGTCGGAGCGCCGTGCGCCTGGTCGAGGACGCGCTTCTGCAACGGCGGGACGGTGGCGAAGCCGAGGGCGCCGATGAGGGCGATGGTGACGGCCGCGAGGACCTTGTTGTGGGCGGTGAGGGTGAACAGGGCCAGCACCACGGCCAGGGCGCCCAGGGAGACGTACAGCAGCGGCATCAGGGCGCGGTCGGCGAACCGGCCGCCGACGAGGTTGCCGCCGACCATGCCGAGCCCGAAGAGAACCAGCAGCCAGGTGACCGAGCCCTCGGCGAAGCCGGCGGCGTGGGTCATCATCGGCGCGATGTAGGTGATGGCCGCGAAGACACCGCCGAAGCCGAGCACGGTCATCGCCATCGCCAGCAGGACCTGGGTGTTCTTGAAGGCGGCCAGCTCGTGGCGCAGCCGTACGCCCTCCGGCCGGGGCAGATCGGGGACGAGCCGGGCGATCCCGGCGAGGCCGACCACGCCGAGCGCGGCGACGATGCCGAAGGTGACCCGCCAGCCGACGGACTGCCCGACGAAGGTGCCGAGCGGCACGCCCACGACGTTGGCGACGGTCAGACCGGTGAACATCATCGCGATGGCGCCGGCCTTCTTGTCGGGGCCGACCAGCTCGGCGGCGACGACCGATCCGATACCGAAGAAGGCGCCGTGGGCGAGGGAGGCGACGACCCGGCCGATCAGCATGACGGCGAAGGCGGGGGCGAGCGCGGACAGCAGGTTCCCGGCGACGAAGAGGGCCATCAGCAGCATCAGCATCCGCTTGCGGGAGATCTTGGTGCCGAGCACGGTCATCAGCGGCGCTCCGGCCACCACGCCGAGTGCGTAGCCGGTCACCAGCAGACCGGCCGTGGGGATGGAGACCCCGAAGTCGCCCGCGACCTGGGGCAGCAAACCCATGATCACGAACTCCGTGGTTCCGATTCCGAAGGCCCCGATCGCCAGGGCCAGAAGCGCGAGCGGCATGGGGGATGCCACCTTCCAGAAGATTGCAGGAGAGCTTTACGCGCCAAAACAATACTTGCAGACGCGCGATATTTGCAAGCGAAGACTATTCTCCTGCCGTCCACGCATAGAGTGAGCACCATGGGAGATCTTGAAATACGCCCCGTGACCACGAACGACGTCCCGGCGATCGTCGCGATGCTCGCCGACGACCCCCTCGGAGCCCAGCGCGAGTCGCCCGACGACCTGTCCCCCTATCTGGCGGCCCTGGAACGCCTCAACGGCGACCCCAACCAGCTTCTGAGGGTCGCCGAGCGCGACGGGCGCGTCGTGGGCACCCTCCAGCTCACGATCATCCCCGGCCTCTCCCGCAGGGGCGCGACCCGCTCGATCATCGAGGGCGTCCGCATCCACGCCGACGAGCGCGGCAGCGGCCTGGGCACGCAGCTCATCGAGTGGGCGATCGAGGAGTCCCGGCGCCAGGGCTGCTCCCTGGTCCAGCTGACCTCGGACGCCTCCCGCACGGACGCCCACCGCTTCTACGAGCGGCTCGGGTTCACGGCGTCCCACGTGGGGTTCAAGCTCGCGCTGTAGCCCTCGTACGCGCGGTAGGCCGCTGTGCCGCCGTGAGGGGCGCCCGTTTCACGTGAAACAGACGCCCCTCACTCGCCCACCGTCGGCTATCCGATGCCGCGCCACCCCTCCGGGTCCACGGCGCCCGGGACATCGGCCCCCTCCTCGTAGGGCTGCCGGGTGAACACGAACGACCCGAGGTCGAGATGGTCCACGGTCCCGTCCGGTCGCCGTACGGCCCTCAGCAACTCCCCGGCGTAGTAGCCCTCAAGACCGGTCCACGTGCCGTCCCCGTTCGCCCGGAACCGCGAACGGCGGCCCCTGCCGGACAGCGGCTCCAGGGAGACCAGACCGTCGGCCGCCACCCTCAGCGCGAAGGCATGCGTCCCCCAGTACCACTGCCCCGCCAACTCCAGTACGGCCGGATCGACTTCTTTCAGCGGCCGCCACGGCACGGGAATGCGCGGCTCCGCCTCGGCGACGATACGCACGAGGTCGCCGGCGATCAGGGCGGGCATCGGGCCCGAGGTGCAGTTGGTGAGCACCACCGCCCCGATGTCGTCGCTCTCGCTGAAGAGCATGGTCGCCAGGAAGCCCGGCAGCGACCCCGAGTGCCCCACGAGCAGGCGGCCGTCCCAGTTGATGAGCTGCATCCCGAGCCCGTAGGCCACGCCGTCGACGACGTCCGCCGTCTCGGCCGGGGCGGCCGGTGTGCGCATCTCCCGCACGCTGCTCGCGCTCAGCACCCGGTCGTCGCCTCGCAGCAGGAAGACCGCGAACCGCGCCAAGTCGGCGGTGGTGGACCACAGTTGACCGGCCGGGGCCATCAACCCGAGATCCTCGGCGGGCTCCGGGAGCATCGCGTCGGCCCAGGGGTGCACCGCCCAGCCACCGGCATGCGGCGCCCGCGGCTGCCCGCTGGTCCGGTTCAGGCCCAGGGGTTCGAGCACTTCCCTGCGCAGGACGTCCTCCCAGGGCTCCCCGCGCAGCTTCTCCACGAGGGAGCCCAGCAGGGTGTAGCCGGGGTTGGAGTAGTGGTGACGGCGGCCGACGGGGTGCAGGAGCGGCTGTTCGCCCAGGACGTCGGAGAGGTGGGGGCGCAGCGCCCCGGGCGTCCGCTCCCACCACGGCCCGGGGGACTCGGCGGCCAGCCCGCCGGTGTGGGCGAGGAGTTCGGCGATGGTGGCCTCCCCCGCGCCGGTGCCCGGCAGATGCTTCTCCAGCGGGTCCCCGAGGTCGAGCAGTCCCTCGTCGCGCAGACGCAGCACCAGAACGGCCGTGAAGGTCTTGGTGATCGAACCGATCCTGTACTGCACGTTCTCGTCCGGCACCTCCCCGTCCACACAACTGCGGGCCCCGTGCCACACCGTGCGCCCGTCCCGTACGACCGCCGCGACAAGCGAAGGCGTACGCCCCTCGGACTGGGCCACGGCGATCCGGTGCAGCAATGCCCGCCGGGTGCCCGGCAGCAACTCTTCCTGAGGTGTCGTCATTGCCCCAGTCCACCCCGAGGAGCCCCGGGGAGTCGAGCGCATATGGCCCGGGGAGCGGAGGGATCAGGTCTGCGCCATGTCGACGAAGCGCGAGTAGTGGCCCTGGAAGGCGACCGTGATCGTCGCGGTCGGGCCGTTACGGTGCTTGCCCACGATGATGTCGGCCTCGCCCGCGCGCGGTGACTCCTTCTCGTAGGCGTCCTCGCGGTGCAGCAGGATCACCATGTCGGCGTCCTGCTCGATGGAGCCGGACTCACGCAGGTCGGACACCATCGGCTTCTTGTCGGTGCGCTGCTCGGGACCACGGTTCAGCTGGGAGAGCGCGATCACCGGCACCTCCAGCTCCTTCGCCAGGAGCTTGAGGTTGCGGGACATGTCCGAGACCTCCTGCTGACGGCTCTCGGACCGCTTGGAACCACCGGACTGCATCAGCTGGAGGTAGTCGATGATCACCAGCTTGATGTCGTTGCGCTGCTTGAGCCGACGGCACTTGGCGCGGATCTCCATCATCGACAGGTTCGGGGAGTCGTCGATGTAGAGCGGCGCGGCCGACACCTCGGGCATCCGGCGCGCCAGCCGGGTCCAGTCCTCGTCCGTCATGGTGCCCGAGCGCATGTGGTGCAGGGCGACCCGGGCCTCGGCGGAGAGCAGACGCATCGCGATCTCGTTGCGGCCCATTTCCAGGGAGAAGATGACGCTCGCCAGGTTGTGCTTGATGGAGGCCGCCCGCGCGAAGTCCAGCGCGAGCGTGGACTTGCCCATCGCGGGACGGGCCGCGATGACGATCATCTGGCCCGGGTGCAGTCCGTTGGTGAGCGAGTCGAGGTCCGAGAACCCGGTGGGCACACCCGTCATCTCGCCCGTGCGGGAGCCGATCGCCTCGATCTCGTCGAGCGCGCCCTCCATGATGTCGCCGAGGGGCAGGTAGTCCTCGCTGGTGCGCTGCTCGGTGACGGCGTAGATCTCGGCCTGGGCCCGGTTGACGATCTCGTCGACGTCGTCGTCGGCCGCGTATCCCATCTGCGTGATCCGCGTACCGGCCTCGACCAGGCGGCGCAGGACGGCTCGCTCGTGGACGATTTCCGCGTAGTACTCGGCGTTCGCCGCCGTCGGGACGGTCTGGACGAGGGTGTGGAGGTAGGCCGCGCCGCCCACCTTGTTGATCTCACCGCGCTTGGTCAGCTCGGCGGCGATGGTGATGGGGTCGGCCGGCTCGCCCTTGGCGTAGACGTCGAGGATCGCCTGGAAGATCTTCTCGTGCGCGGGCTTGTAGAAGTCGTGGCCCTTGAGGATCTCGACCACGTCGGCGATGGCGTCCTTGGACAGCAGCATGCCGCCGAGGACGGACTGCTCGGCATCGAGGTCCTGGGGCGGCACGCGCTCGAATGCGGAGCCCCCCGCGTCCCATTCGCTGCTCTCCCGGCCGCGGTCGTGCTGTTCGTCGCGGCCTCGGCCGCCGTCACCGCGGCGACGGGATGCAGGCAGACGATCGCTGGGCCCGCTGTCGGCCCACGGGTCGTCCAAGGGCTCGGAAATGCTCACCGAGCCACCTCCTCCCGTCCGCCGAGCGGACCTTCGCGTGCCCCTCTGTTGTACGGCACGCCACTGACAAATAAGAGGCCCAACTCCGGTTCTGGCGCGTCGGTTTTGTCGTGTTTTCTCGACCGACGGACGGAGCGGGCGCCGGACTACGGTAGGCCCCTAGGCGACGTCAGCCAATCTGGTTATCCACAGGCCATGTGGACGACGGCCCAGATGCTGTGGACAACTGCGCGAAACCTGTGCACGACTCGGTGGACAGCCCTGTGAACAAGCCGCGCCTCTTTCTGAAAGAGCGCCCCTGACCTGCACTTTTCCCATCCACTGGCTGTGCAGAAGAAAAACTTCCCCAGTCGGCCCAAGATCGCTTCGAACGGTGCGCGAAAGCACACACCCCGAGACGGACTGTAATGGTCACTCGCTAATTGCATCTCTTACCTGTGGACGATTAGATTGGTGCTCATGACACAGGCTCCCGCGACCCCCAAGGCCGTCCGCCGTCGGCATGATCGAGAGATCATCACGCTGGCCGTCCCGGCCTTCGGCGCACTGGTCGCCGAGCCTTTGTTCGTCCTCGCCGACAGCGCCATCGTCGGCCATCTCGGCACCGCCCAGCTCGCCGGACTCGGTGTAGCCTCCGCGCTCCTGATGACCGCGGTGAGCGTCTTCGTCTTCCTCGCCTACGCCACCACCGCGGCCGTCGCCCGCAGGGTCGGCGCGAACGACCTCCCGGCCGCCATCCGTCAGGGCATGGACGGCATCTGGCTGGCCCTCATCCTCGGTGCCGTCGTCATCGCGGCCGTCCTGCCCACGGCGCCGTCCCTCGTGGAACTCTTCGGCGCCTCCGACACCGCGGCCCCCTACGCCACCACCTATCTGCGCATCTCCGCCCTCGGCATCCCGGCGAT
This sequence comes from Streptomyces sp. DI166, assembly GCF_900091315.1. Taxonomy (GTDB): domain Bacteria; phylum Actinomycetota; class Actinomycetes; order Streptomycetales; family Streptomycetaceae; genus Streptomyces; species Streptomyces fuscus. The sequence goes on along the minus strand of NZ_FLSP01000059.1, from coordinate 1,990 downwards.
GCTCGTCGTACTCGCCGCCACCGGTGTCCTCCGCGGCCTCCAGGACACCCGGACCCCGCTCTACGTCGCCGTCGCGGGCTTCGTCGCCAACGCCGCGCTGAACGTCTTCCTCGTCTACGGCGTCGGCCTCGGCATCGCGGGCTCCGCCTGGGGCACCGTCCTGGCCCAGTGCGGCATGGCGGTCGCCTACCTCGTGGTCGTCGTCCGCGGCGCCCGCAGACACGGCGCCTCGCTGCGCCCCGACGCCGCCGGAATCAGGGCCTGTGCCCAGGCGGGCGTTCCCCTCCTGGTCCGCACGCTCTCCCTGCGCGCGATCCTGATGATCGCCACAGCCGTCGCGGCCCGCCTGGGCGACTCCGACATCGCCGCCCACCAGATCATCCTCTCCCTGTGGAGCCTGCTGGCCTTCGCCCTGGACGCCATCGCCATCGCTGGCCAGGCCATCATCGGCCGCTATCTGGGCGCCGGTGACACCGAGGGCGCCCGCCAGGCATGCCGACGCATGGTGGAGTGGGGCGTCGCTGTCGGCGTCGCCCTCGGCCTGCTGGTCGTCATCTCCCGACCGCTGCTGCTGCCGCTGTTCACCAGCGACGCAGGGGTTCAGGAAACGGCTCTGCCCGCGCTGGTGATCGTGGCTCTCTCCCAGCCGATCGCGGGAGTCGTCTTCACCCTGGACGGCGTCCTCATGGGCGCCGGCGACGGCCCCTATCTGGCCTGGGCGATGCTCCTCACCCTGGCCGTCTTCACTCCGGTCGCCCTGCTCGTCCCGACGCTGGGCGGCGGGCTGACAGCGCTCTGGGGCGCCATGACGCTGATGATGACGGTGCGGCTGCTGACCCTGTGGCTGCGTGCCCGCTCGGGCCGCTGGCTGGTGACGGGCGCGACCCGCTGACCGTTTCACGTGAAACACGTGATGCCCGGAATCCCGGTGTTTCACGTGAAACACCGCGCCGGACTCAACCGCGCCACACCGAGGCAGCAAGAAGGGGCCGCACCCCACGGGTACGGCCCCTTCTCTCAGCTCTTCAAGCCAAGCAGCTTTTCAAGCCGAACAGCTCGTCAAGCCGGACGCGGTGATCAGGCCGCGACAACCTCGATGTTGACCTTGGCGGCAACCTCGGGGTGCAGACGCACGGACGTCTCGTGGGCGCCCAGGGTCTTGATCGGAGCGGTCAGCTCGATACGACGCTTGTCGACCTCGGGGCCACCGGAAGCCTTGATCGCCGAGGCGATGTCGGCCGGGGTGACGGAACCGAAGAGACGACCGGAGTCGCCGGAGCGGACGGCCAGGCGGACCTTGACGCCCTCAAGCTGGGCCTTCACCTGGTTGGCCTGCTCGATCGTCTGGATCTCGTGGATCTTGCGAGCACGACGGATCTGCTCGACGTCCTTCTCGCCACCCTTGGTCCAACGGATCGCGAAGTTCCGCGGGATCAGGTAGTTGCGAGCGTAACCGTCCTTGACGTCGACGACGTCGCCCGCGGCACCGAGGCCGGAGACCTCGTGGGTGAGGATGATCTTCATGTGTCGGTCACCCTTCCCTTATCGCGCGGTGGAGGTGTAGGGCAGCAGCGCCATCTCACGGCTGTTCTTCACGGCCGTGGCGACGTCACGCTGGTGCTGCGTGCAGTTGCCGGTCACGCGGCGGGCACGGATCTTGCCGCGGTCGGAAATGAACTTCCGCAGCATGTTCGTGTCCTTGTAGTCCACGTACGTGACCTTGTCCTTGCAGAAAGCGCAGACCTTCTTCTTCGGCTTGCGCACAGGCGGCTTCGCCATGGTGTTTCTCCTGTGTGATCAAGAAGTTGGGGATACGACCCGCCCTCGACCAGGGGCACGAGGCCCGAGGTTCTAGAAGGGGGGCTCGTCCGAGTAGCCGCCGCCACCGCCGCCGCCGGAGTTTCCACCCCAGCCACCGCCGCCGCCCTGCTGGCCACCGGCAGGAGCGCCGGTCGCCCACGGGTCGTCGGCCGGAGCGCCGCCGCCCTGC
>NZ_FLSP01000058.1 GCF_900091315.1 Streptomyces sp. DI166 | reverse complement strand
CCCTGGCCCTCGGAACCCTGGCCCTCGGAACCCTGGCCCTCGGAACCCCGCCCTCGGAACCCTGGCCCTCGGAACCCCCGCCCTCGGATGCCTCGCCCGCAGAACCCTCCGCCGCAGAAGCCTTGGCCGCCGAGCCCTCGCCCGAAGAACCCTCCTCTGCGGAACCCCCCGCCGCGGAACCCTCGGCCCCCGGCACGGCGACGGCCTCCTCCGGCGCGGCCTCCGCGCGCGGCGTCTCCGCTCCGGTGTCCCCCGTGGTCTCGGGCTCCGTGCTCACAGCGTGCTCCAGTCGTGATCGGGATAGCGGTGCACGGGCGCCGACACATCGTCCAGCGCCCGGCAGATCTCGTCAGGAAGACTAAGGGCCTCCACTGACAAAGCCGCCGTGAGCTGCTGCGCGTTGCGCGCGCCGATGATGGGCGCGGCCACTCCCGGCCGGTCCCGGACCCAGGCGAGGGCCACCTGGAGCGGGGTCACCGCCAGCCCGTCCGCCGCGGTCTGCACGGCGTCCACGATCCGGCTCGCGGTGTCGTCGAGGTACGGCGCGACAAAGGGCGCCAGGTGCTCGGAGGCGCCCCGGGAGTCCGGCGGCGGGGTGGCGCCGCGGTACTTGCCGGTGAGCACGCCCCGCCCGAGCGGCGAGGAGGGCAGCATCCCGATGCCCAGATCCAGCGCGGCGGGCAGCACCTCGCGCTCCACGCCCCGCTGGAGCAGGGAGTACTCCAGCTGCGTACTGGCCAGCCGGGTCCGTATGCCCGGCGCCGCGAGCTGCCAGGTGGCGGCCTTGGCGAGCTGCCAGCCGCAGAAGTTGGACACGCCCGCGTACCGGGCGCGGCCGCTGCTGACCGCGATGTCGAGGGCCTGGAGGGTCTCCTCCAGCGGGGTGTCCGGGTCGTAGGCGTGGATGTGCCAGACGTCGACGTAGTCCGTGCCGAGCCGGGACAGGGAGGCGTCGAGCGCGGCGAGCAGATGCCCCCGGGAGCCGTCGACCCGGCGCTCGGGGTCGGGCACGCTGCCCGCCTTGGTGGAGATGACCAGGTCCCGGCGCGGCACCAGGCCCTCCATGAGCTGCCCGAGCAGGTACTCGGCCTCCCCGTTGCCGTACACGTCCGCCGTGTCGACGAGCGTCCCGCCGGCCTCCCAGAAGGTCTTCAAGAGGTCCGCGGCGTCGTGCTCGTCGGTGTCCCTGCCCCAGGTGAGGGTGCCGAGTCCGATCCGGGACACGCGCAGGCCGGTGCGGCCGAGATGCCTCTGCTCCATGAACGCCGAGATTACTGGCCAGAACCTTCCACGTGGGTGCCTGTGGACAACCGGTTTCCCGGTCAACGAAAAGAACCGGCGCCGTGCCCCGGCGCCCTCCCCGCCGGGGCGGTCACCGCGCTAAGGTCTCGGCAACAAGGACGTTACTGATCAGTAAGGGGAATCGGCCATGCAGCTCGGGATCAACCTCGGCTACTGGGGTGCCGGAATGGACGGCGACAATCTCGCCGTCGCCCAGGAGGCCGACCGCCTCGGCTACGCCGTCTGCTGGGCCGCCGAGGCCTACGGCTCGGACGCCGCCACCGTGCTCAGCTGGGTCGCCGCCCAGACCGAGCGCATCGACGTCGGCTCGGCCATCTTCCAGATCCCGGCCCGTCAGCCGGCGATGACCGCGATGACCGCCGCCACGCTGGACTCCCTCTCCGGCGGCCGGTTCCGCCTCGGCCTCGGCGTCTCCGGGCCGCAGGTCTCCGAGGGCTGGTACGGCGTCAAGTTCGACAAGCCGCTGGCCCGCACCCGTGAGTACGTCGAGATCGTCCGCAAGGCGATGAGCCGGGAGCGGCTCACCCACGACGGCGAGCACTGGACGCTGCCGCTGCCCGGCGGCCCCGGCAAGCCCATCAAGCTCACCGTCCACCCCACCCGCGAGCACATCCCGCTGTACATCGCCGCGATCGGGCCGAAGAACCTCGAACAGACCGGCGAGATCGCCGACGGCGCCCTGCTGATCTTCCCCGCCGCCGAGCACCTGGAGGACACGGCGGTCAAGTACATCCGCGCGGGCCGCGAGAAGGCGGGCAAGACCCTCGAAGGGTTCGACATCTGCCCGACCGTCCCGCTCGCCGTCGGCGACGACAAGGACGTCGCCTCCCTCGCCGACACCTTCCGCCCCTACACCGCCCTGTACGTCGGCGGCATGGGCAGCCGCAAGCAGAACTTCTACAACCAGCTCGCCCAGCGCATGGGGTACGAGAAGGAAGCCGCCGAGATCCAGGACAAGTACCTCTCCGGCGACAAGCAGGGCGCCGCGGCCGCCGTCCCGCACGACCTGATCGACTCCACCACCCTGCTCGGCTCGGTCGACCGCATCGCCGACCGCATGCGCGCCTACGCGGAAGCGGGCGTCACCACCCTCACCCTGGCCCCCGCGGGCTTCACCCTGGACGAGCGCCTGGCCTCCCTCCGCGCGGGCACGGAAGCCCTGGAACGCGCGGGCCTGGCATAACCCCCGGCCCCACGGGGCGTCCCGGCGCGGGGCCACGCCGGCGCCGGGACGACGGACTCGCCGCGCCCGGCTCCGCCCGCGCGAGGCGGGGACACGGCGTATCCGCGCCAGGAACGGGGCGACCTCGCGCAGACCTCCCCGCGCACGGCAGCCGGTCGGCACCACGGCCCTGGAACCGGTCGACTCACCGCCCATCGACAGAGCCCCCGCGCGGGGGCGCGGGGGCTCTGAAGTGTGCCGGTTCCGTACCGGAGGTTTCCGCGGCCGTGGTGGGGGCTCGGGGGTCTTCCCCGCCACGGCCGTCACGCAGAACAACGCGTGCGCGCCCGCACGGTTACGCCCCTGTGGTGACGGCGCCCGTCCTCCTTTTGGCGGAGTTGTCCGACACAACTGTTGCAGCACCCCTCGCACCGCATTTGACTCGTTCTTTGCGGAGTCCCGCGGAGGCACACAGAGAGGTGCTCACGATGCTTTCGGCCAAGAGTCTGTTCCAGGAGATCCTCGACCACGACGAGTCCTTCGCCCTGTTCTGCTCCATCGCCGCGAGCGGGGAGTCCCAGGGAGGCTGGGAGAACGCCCGCATCGCCGCGCTTGTCCCGGCGGACGAACGCGGCATGGCCCCCAAGATCACCCGGCACGGCGCCGACGAGGACAAGCACGGCCGGATCTTCAACGCCCTGATGAAGAAGCGGGGACTGGAGCCCGTCCCCGTCCCGCCCGAGACCGACTACACGATGCTCCTGGAGAAGCACGGCATCGGTCTCGCCCACGAGAAGCTCAAGGGCGAGGAACCCCTCACCGTCCAGGACATCGTCACCTACCTCGCCCACAGCAGGGTCACCGAACAACGCGCCTCGGAGCAGATGGAACTGCTGCGCAAGCACTTCTCCGACCACCCCGACATCGGCCGCGCGGTGAAGATGATCTCCAACGACGAGGACAACCACCTCGCCTACTGCCACGAGGAACTGCTGCGCTTCGCCCGCGCCGGACACGGCCGCGCGATCCAGCGGACCCTGCGGGAGTGCGCCCTCGCGGAGATCCGCATCTACCGCGACGTCAGCCTCTCCGTCATGGCCCACATGGGCCGCATCCTAGGCTGGCCGCGCGCCAAGTCCGCGGTGCTCGCCGCCGGCATCCACGCCGTGTACGCCTGGGAACGGGCCGCGGGCTGGCGGCGCATGGTGTCCCTGGAGATGCCCGAGCGCCGCGACGCCCTCGGCGGCCCCGCCACCTCCGCCCCCGAGTTCGCCTAACGCGCCGGGCGGGACAGCCTCACATCCAGCCCCGCCGCTTGAACAGCCGGTACAGCAGAACCTCCAGGGCGACCATGGCCGCGATCAGCAGCGGGTACGACCACCGCCAGGTCAGCTCGGGCATGTGCTCGAAGTTCATGCCGTAGACCCCCGCGACCATCGTGGGGACCGCGGCCATGGCCGCCCACGCGGAGATCTTCCGCATGTCGTCGTTCTGCCGCACGCTCATCTGCGCCAGATGCGCCGACAGCACGTCCGACACCAGCCGGTCCAGACCGTCCACCGCCTCGTTCACCCGCGTGAGGTGGTCGCTCACGTCCCGGAAGAACGGCCGCGCCTTGTCGTTGACGAACGGCACCGCCACGCCGCCGCCCGTCCCCGCCAGCCGCGCGACCGGCAGCGCCAGCGGCCCGGTGGCCCGCCGGAACTCCAGGATCTGCCGCTTGAAGGTGTAGACGCGGGACGCGGCGTCCCGGGACCCGCCGCTCGGCGAGAACACGTCCGCCTCCAGCCCCTCCAGATCCGTCAGCAGCTCCGACGACACCTCCATGTAGTGGTCCACGACCGCGTCCGCGATCGCGTACAGCACCGCCGTCGGCCCCTTGACCAGCAGCTTCGGCTCCTGCTCCAGACGATGCCGGACCGCCTTCAACGGGGAGCCCTCGCCATGACGGACCGTCACCACGAAGGAGTCACCGAGGAAGATCATGATCTCGCCGGTGGAGACGGCGTCGCTCCTCGGCTCGTACACCACCGGCTTCAGCACCACGAACAGCGAGTCGTCGTAGACCTCCAGCTTGGGGCGCTGATGGGCCTTCAGGGCGTCCTCCACGGCCAGCGGATGCAGCCCGAACTCCTGCGTCACCAGGTCGAACTCGTCCTCCGTCGGCGAGTGCAGACCGATCCAGACGAACCCGCCCACCGCGCGCGCCGCGCCGAGCGCCTCGGACAGGTCCCCGGGGGCCTGGGTCCGTCGCCCTTTCTCGTAGACCGCGCAATCGACGATCACGGAGCGTATTCTCCCGTCTGCGCCCGGCCGCCGCACCCCGTGGTGCGCCTACCCTGGGCCGCATGCCCACGTTGATCCTGGTCCGGCACGGACGTTCCACCGCCAACACCGAGGGACTGCTCGCCGGCCGGATGCCCGGCATCGCCCTCGACGAACGCGGCGCCGCGCAGGCCGCCGCCCTCCCCGGCCGCCTCGCCGGGCTGCCGATCTCCGAGGTCGTCACCAGCCCCCTCCAGCGCTGCGAGGAGACCGTACGCCCCCTTCTCGACGCGCGTCCCGGGCTGCGTGCGCACACCGACGAGCGGATCGGGGAGTGCGACTACGGCGACTGGTCCGGCCGCAAGCTCGCCGAGCTCAAGGACGAACCCCTGATGGAGATCGTCCAGGCGCACCCCTCGGCGGCCGCCTTCCCCGGCGGCGAGTCGATGCGGGCCATGCAGACCCGCGCCGCCGAGGCCGTACGCGAGTGGAACGCGCGCGTGGAGCGCGACCACGGCGCCGACGCCGTCTATCTGATGTGCTCGCACGGGGACATCATCAAGTCCCTGGTGGCGGAGGCACTCGGGCTTCATCTCGACCTCTTCCAGCGGATCGCTGTGGAACCGTGTTCCATCACCGCGATCCGTTACACCCGTCTGCGGCCCTTCCTTCTGCGCCTCGGCGACACCGGCGACTTCGCCTCCCTGGTGCCGCGCGAGGAGCCGCCGGCCGGTGACGCCGCGGTCGGGGGTGGCGCGGGCGCACCGTGATCGCCGGGCGCAGTAGGGTGAAGCGGTCGCGGTAAGCGGCCCCGACCACGAGTCCGTTCACGATTCCCATGGAGACAGGACGTGTCCCGTCAGGTGTTCCTCTACGACCCGCCGGACCGCTTCGTGGCCGGCACGGTCGGACTTCCCGGACGCCGTACGTTCTTCCTCCAGGCCACCGCCGGCTCCCGGGTGACCAGCGTGGCCCTGGAGAAGACCCAGGTCGCCGCGCTCGCCGAGCGCATGGACGAACTGCTCGACGAGGTGGTGCGGCGCAGCGGCGGCAGCGCGGCCGTGCCCGCCGTGGCACCCACCGAAGTCGCCGACACCGCCCCCCTCGACACCCCGATCGAGGAGGAGTTCCGGGTCGGCACCATGGCGCTGGCCTGGGACGGCGAGGAACAGCGCATGATCGTCGAGGCGCAGGCGCTGGTCGAGCTGGAGGCCGAGTCCGAGGAGGACCTCGCCGAGGCCGAGGAGCGGCTCCTGCAGGACGAGGAGAACGGCCCGCCGATGCTGCGGGTCCGGCTCACCGGCGCGCAGGCCCGGGCCTTCGCCAAGCGCGCCCTGGACGTCGTCAACGCCGGGCGGCCGCCGTGCCCGCTGTGCAGTCTGCCCCTGGACCCGGAGGGACACGTATGTCCGCGCCAGAACGGATACCGCCGCGGAGCGTGACCACGCCGGACCTGCTCACCGAGGGCGAGCTGACCGTGCGCGGCCGGATCCGCGAGGCGTCCAACGCCGCCCTGCTGTGCTCGGTGTCCCTCGCGGGCCGGGAGGCGTCCTGCGTGTACAAGCCGGTCGCCGGTGAGCGCCCGCTGTGGGACTTCCCCGACGGCACCCTCGCCCAGCGGGAGGTCGCCGCGTACGCGGTCTCCGAGGCGACCGGCTGGGACCTGGTGCCGCCCACCGTGCTGCGTGACGGCCCCTACGGCGAGGGCATGTGCCAGCTGTGGATCGACCTCGAACCCGGCGCCGAACTGCTCGCCCTGGTCGACCGGGAGGAGCCCGAGCCCGGCTGGAAGGCCGTCGGTCTCGCCGACGTCGGCGAGGGACGCACGGCCCTGCTGGTGCACGCCGACGACGAGCGGCTGCGGCGGCTCGCGGTACTGGACGCCGTGATCAACAACGCCGACCGCAAGGGCGGTCACCTGCTGCCCGCCGCCGGGGGCCGCCTCTACGGCATCGACCACGGGGTCACCTTCAACGTCGAGAACAAGCTGCGCACGCTGCTGTGGGGCTGGGCGGGCGAACCCCTGACGGGGGAGGCCATCGACGTCCTCAAGGGCCTGAGGGCGGCCCTGGAGCCCGCCGGGACGCTCACGGCCACCCTCACCCCGCTGATCACCGCGGCGGAGCTGGACGCCACCCGCGCGCGGGTCGACGCCCTCCTCGCCTCCGGTGTCCACCCCGAGCCGACGGGGGAGTGGCCCGCGATCCCCTGGCCGCCGGTGTAGTGCGCCGCCGGGCACACGCCCCGGCGGAGCGCAAGAGGGCCTTCCCGGCCATCCGGCGTGATCCGGTTCGTATATGGAACGCCGGTCCGGTTACGCTCATGACATGTATGCCTGGCCCGCTTCTGAGGTCCCCGCCCTGCCCGGCACGGGCCGCGACCTCCGGATCCACGACACCGCGACCGGTGGGCTCGTCACCCTTGAGCCCGGTCCCGTCGCCCGTATCTACGTCTGCGGCATCACCCCGTACGACGCGACCCACATGGGTCACGCGGCGACCTACAACGCGTTCGACCTCGTCCAGCGCGTGTGGCTCGACACCAAGCGGCAGGTCCACTACGTCCAGAACGTCACCGATGTCGACGACCCGCTGCTGGAGCGGGCCGAACGCGACAGCGTCGACTGGGTGGCCCTCGCCGAGAAGGAGACCGCCCTCTTCCGCGAGGACATGACCGCCCTGCGCATGCTGCCCCCGCGGCACTACATCGGCGCCGTGGAGGCCATACCCGGCATCGTGCCGCTCGTGGAGCGGCTGCGGGACGCCGGAGCCGCCTACGAACTCGAAGGCGACATCTACTTCTCCGTCGAGTCCGACCCGCACTTCGGCAAGGTCTCCAACCTCGACGCCGCCGCCATGCGGCTGCTGTCCGCCGAGCGCGGCGGCGACCCGGACCGCCCGGGCAAGAAGAACCCGCTCGACCCGATGCTGTGGATGGCCGCCCGCCCCGGCGAGCCCAGCTGGGACGGCGCCTCGCTCGGCCGGGGCCGCCCCGGCTGGCACATCGAGTGCGTGGCCATCGCCCTGGACCACCTCGGCATGGGCTTCGACGTCCAGGGCGGCGGCTCCGACCTCGCCTTCCCGCACCACGAGATGGGCGCCTCGCACGCCCAGGTGCTCACCGGCGAGTTCCCCATGGCCAAGGCCTACGTCCACGCGGGCATGGTCGCCCTGCACGGCGAGAAGATGTCCAAGTCCAAGGGCAACCTGGTCTTCGTCTCCGCGCTGCGCCGCGAGGGCGTCGACCCGGCCGCCATACGCCTCGCGCTCCTCGCCCACCACTACCGGTCCGACTGGGAGTGGACCGACCAGGTGCTCCAGGACGCCGAGGCCCGCCTCGGCCGCTGGCGCGCGGCCGTCTCCCGCCCCGACGGCCCCTCGGCGGAGGCGCTGGTCGAGGAGATCCGCGAGGCCCTCGCCGACGACCTCGACGCCCCGTCCGCGCTCGCCGCGGTCGACCGCTGGGCCGCGCTCCAGCAGGAGAACGGCGGCACCGACGAGAGCGCGCCCGGCGTGGTCTCCCGCGCGGTGGACGCGCTGCTCGGCGTCGCGCTGTAGGACACGCACGGTGGTTCCCCGGCTGCCGGGGAACCACCCGTGTGCCGCGCGGCGAACCTGTCAGGACGCTGTCGAAGACGGGCGCCCGCTGTGGTGGGCGCGGCGCATGTGATGGGGTGGAACGGTCAGTTGACCGCTGGACCGGTTCAACTGCCGGTCCTCTCGTGGAAGGGCACCCCGTGGCTCCCACACACGGCTCCTTCGCACATCCCCTCAGCCGCCGCGGACTGCTCGCCGTCGGCGCCGCGGCCACCGGTGCCGCACTGGTCGGCGCACCCGCCCACGCGGCCGCCGGACCCACCGTCATCCCCCTGCCGGACGGCTTCCGCCCGGAGGGCATCACCATCGGCGGCGGCCCCTACGCCTACCTCGGCTCCCTTGGCGACGGCTCGATCTACCGCGCCGACCTGCGCACCGGCACCGGGAAGATCGTCTCGTCCGGCCCCGGCACCCCCTCGGTCGGGCTCAAACTCGACGAGCGGGGGCGGCTGTTCGTCGCCGGACGGGCCGAGGGCGCCCGGGTGGTGGACGCCCGCAGCGGCGAGACCCTCGCCTCCTACCGCCTCGCCGCCACCACCCCCACATTCGCCAACGACGTGTTCCTGACCCCGCGCGCGGCCTGGTTCACCGACTCCTTCCAGCCCGTCCTGTACGCACTCCCGCTCGGCCGGCACGGTCGGCTCCCGGACGCGGAGGACGTCGTACGGATCACCCTGGGCGGCGCCTGGAGCCAGGTCCCCGGCGAGGTCGTCAACGCCAACGGCATCACCCGCACCCCCGACGGCTCCGCGCTGCTGGTCGTCCAGTCCGGGGTCGGCGCCCTGCACCGGGTGAACCCGCGCACCGGCGTCACCGAACTCGTCGACCTCGGCGGCGCCGACCCCCTCACCAACGGCGACGGCCTGCTGCTGATCGGCCGCACGCTGTACGTCGTGCAGAACCGGCAGAACGCCGTCGAGGTCTTCACCCTGGCCGCCGACGGCCGCAGCGGGGTCTTCCGGCGCCGGATCACCGACCCCGCGTTCGACGTGCCGACAACGGTGGCCGCCTTCCGGGGGCGGCTCTACCTGCCGAACGCCCGGTTCACCACGACTCCGACACCGGAGACGACGTACACGGTCGTCTCGGTACCGAAGTAACGAGAAGAAGCAACGAGGAGAAGCAACGAGCAACGGAAACGGCGAAGGGCGGCGCGCACCCGGCGCACCGCCCTTCGCCTGACAACCGGCTCAGTCCTCCGGCGAGTCGTCGTCCTCGGAGTTCGGCTTCGGCGGCATCGGCGGGCGCGTACGGCCGCTGCCCGGAGTGTCCCGCAGATACGTGCCGTCACCCCCGTCCGCGGTCGCGTGCCCGCCCGTGGCCGGGCCGCCGCCGTCGCGGCGCCGCAGATAGCGTTCGAACTCGCGCGCGATGGCCTCGCCCGACGCCTCCGGCAGCTCGGCGGTGTCCCGGGCCTCCTCCAGCGTCTGCACGTACTCGGCGACCTCGCTGTCCTCGGCGGCCAGCTGGTCCACGCCCACCTGCCAGGCGCGCGCGTCCTCGGGCAGCTCGCCCAGCGGGATGCGTACGTCGATCAGGTCCTCAAGCCGGTTCAGCAGCGCCAGCGTCGCCTTCGGGTTCGGCGGCTGGGACACGTAGTGCGGTACCGCCGCCCACAGGCTGACGGCGGGCACGCCCGCGTGCGTGCATGCCTCCTGGAGCACCCCGACGATGCCCGTGGGGCCCTCGTACTTGGTCTCCTCCAGGTCCATCCGACGGGCCAGGTCCGTGTCCGAGGTGGTCCCGCTGATCGGGACCGGACGGGTGTGCGGGGTGTCGCCCAGCAGGGCGCCCAGGATGACCACCAGCTCCACGCCCAGTTCATGGGCGAAGCCCAGCAGTTCGTTGCAGAACGAGCGCCAGCGCATGGACGGCTCGATGCCCCGGACCAGCACGAGGTCACGCGGCTTCTCGCCGCCGACCCGGACCACGGACAGCCTGGTCGTGGGCCAGGTGATCTTCCGCACCCCGGCGTCCATCCACACGGTGGGGCGGTTGACCTGGAAGTCGTAGTAGTCCTCGGCGTCCAGCGCCGCGAACACCTCGCCCTTCCATTCCCGGTCCAGATGCGCGACCGCGGTGGAGGCGGCGTCACCGGCATCGTTCCAGCCCTCGAACGCGGCCACCATGACTGGGTCGATCAGCTCGGGAACTCCCTCCAGCTCGATCACCCAGCGCCTCCTTCCGACGTGCCCTCGCCTGACGACCCAACCTTACGGCGTGCGACGGGGGCGCCCGCAGCCCCCTTGCACGGGGGAGTGAACGGATCACTGCCCCGTTCACCACCCCGGAACACCCCCCGGCCCGGCGCTCCTCGCAGGCCACCGGCGCCCCTTCGGGAACCGGGCCGTGCGAAAGGGGCGGCTCCGTGCGGGGAGCCGCCCCTTTCGCGTGCCGGCCCCCGTGAGAAAGAGGGCCGTTCCCGTTCGCCAGGTCCTGTCGGGGGAGGGAACCGGCGACCGAGGTCTACTTCTTGTCGAGCAGGTCCTGGACCTTCGCGCGGACCTCGTCCGTGGCCAGGCCCCGGATCGTCAGCGTCGTACGGCGGCGCAGCACGTCGTCCGCGGTCTCGGCCCACTCGTTGTCCCGGGCGTAGACGACCTGCGCCCAGATCTCCGGGGCGTCGGGGTGGACGCGTTCGGCCAGCTCGGGGTTGTCGTTGGCCAGGCGGGCGATGTCGAAGGCCAGCGAGCCGTAGTGGGTGGCCAGGTGCTTGGCGGTGTCGGCGCCCATACGCGGGCCTGGCGCCGGACGGTCCACCAGGAGACGGTGCGCGACGGCGCGCGGGTTGGCGACACCGGGCAGCGGGAGCTTCTTCGGCAGCGTGCTGACCGGCTCGAAGTCCTCGCCCAGCGGGTGGCCCGGCAGGGCCTCCAGCTTCTTCATGATGGTCCGGCCGATGTGCCGGAACGTGGTCCACTTGCCGCCCGCCACCGACAGCATCCCGCCGCGGCCCTCGGTGACCACGGTCTCGCGCTTGGCCTTCGCGGTGTCTCCGGGGCCGCCAGGGAGCACCCGAAGACCCGCGAAGGAGTAGGTGATCAGGTCCCGCGACAGCTGCTGGTCGCGGATGGAGAACGCGGCCTCGTCGAGGATCTGGGTTATGTCCTTGTCGTTGACGGCGACGTCCGCCGGGTCGCCCTCGAACTCCTCGTCGGTGGTGCCCAGCAGGAGCATGTCCTCCCACGGCAGCGCGAAGGTGATGCGGTACTTGTCGATCGGGGTGGCGAGCGCCGCCCGCCACGGCGCGGTCCGCTTCAGGACCAGGTGCGCGCCCTTCGACAGCCGGATCGACGGTGCCGCATTGGGGTCCTCCATCCGGCGCAGGTGGTCCACCCACGGACCGGTCGCGTTCAGCACCAGGCGGGCGCTGACGCCGAACTCCTCGCCGGTGAGCCGGTCGCGCAGCTCGGCGCCGGTGACCCGGCCCCGGGTGAAGCGCAGCCCGGAGACCTCGGCGTGGTTCAGCACGACCGCACCGGCCTCGACGGCCGCGCGGACCGTCATCAGCGCCATCCGGGCGTCGTTCATCTGGTCGTCGCCGTAGACGGCCACGGCCTTGAGGTTGTCGGTGCGCAGCTCCGGCACGTCCTGCGCCGCCTTGGCGGGGGAGAGCAGGTGGCCGACGCCGTCACCGAAGGCGGAGAGCGCGGAGTAGGCGAACACGCCCGCGCCGAGCTTCGCCGCGCCGTGCGGCCCGCCCTTGTACACGGGGAGGTAGAAGGTGAGCGGGTTCGCCAGGTGGGGGGCCACCTGGCGGGAGACCGCACGGCGCTCGAAGTGGTTCTCCGCCACCAGCTTCACCGCGCCGGTCTGCAGGTAGCGCAGACCGCCGTGGAGGAGCTTGGAGGAGGCGGAGGAGGTGGCGCCGGCGAAGTCGCCGGCGTCGACCAGAGCCACCCTGAGGCCGGCCTGCGCGGCGTGCCAGGCGGTGGAGATGCCCAGGATGCCGCCTCCGATCACGAGAAGGTCGTACGACGCCTTGGAGAGCTGCTCCCGGGTCTCGGCGCGGCTCGGGTTGGAGCCGGAGGCCGGGCGCGTCCCGAGGGCAGGCACGGACTGCAGGGTGGACTGACTGGTCATTTCGGGTTCTTACTCCTCGTCAGAGCGTGCGGGAGGCCTGACCGGGGAGCCCGCAGGCGGGCTCCCCGCGGCCCTCGTCAGTGCTCGTCGTCCTCGATCCAGCCCATGGTCCGGTCGACGGCCTTGAGCCAGTTCTTGTACTCGCGGTCGCGGGTCTCCGCGTCCATGTGGGGGGTCCACTCGGCGGCCCGGCGCCAGTTGGCGCGCAGTTCGTCCGTGCTGGACCAGAAGCCGACGGCCAGGCCGGCGGCGTAGGCGGCACCCAGGCAGGTGGTCTCGGCGACCATCGGGCGCACCACGGGTGCGTCCAGCACGTCGGCGAGGGTCTGCATCAGGAGGTTGTTGGAGGTCATGCCGCCGTCGACCTTCAGGGCCACCAGCTCGTCGCCGGAGTCCTTGACCATCGCGTCGGCGATCTCCCGGGTCTGCCAGGCGGTCGCCTCCAGGACCGCGCGGGCCAGGTGCGCCTTGGTGACGTACCGGGTCAGGCCGGCGATCACACCGCGGGCGTCGGAGCGCCAGTGCGGGGCGAACAGACCGGAGAAGGCCGGCACGAAGTAGGCGCCGCCGTTGTCCTCCACCGAGAGCGCGAGCGTCTCGATCTCGGCGGCGGTGGAGATCAGGCCCATCTGGTCGCGCATCCACTGCACCAGGGAGCCGGTGACGGCGATCGAGCCCTCCAGCGCGTACACGGTCGGCTGGTCGCCGATCTTGTAGCCGACCGTGGTCAGCAGGCCCGCGTAGGAGTTGATGATCTTGTCACCGGTGTTCATCACCATGAAGGTGCCGGTGCCGTAGGTGGACTTGGTCTCGCCCTCGGAGAAGCAGGTCTGGCCGAACAGGGCCGCCTGCTGGTCGCCGAGCGCCGAGGCGACCGGGATGCCGCCGAGGACCTCGCCCAGCTTGCCGCCGGTGACCTCGCCGTAGACCTCGGCGGAGGAGCGGATCTCCGGCAGGATCGCCAGCGGGACGCCGATGGACTCGGCGATCTTCTCGTCCCACTCCATGGTGTGCAGGTTCATCAGCATGGTGCGGGAGGCGTTGGTGACGTCGGTGACGTGCTTGCCGCCGTTGACACCGCCGGTCAGGTTCCAGATGACCCAGGTGTCCATGGTGCCGAAGAGGATGTCGCCGGCCTCGGCGCGCTCGCGCAGGCCCTCGACGTTGTCCAGCAGCCAGCGGGCCTTGGGGCCGGAGAAGTAGGACGCCAGCGGCAGGCCCGTCTCGCGGCGGAAGCGGTCCTGGCCGACGTTGCGGCCGAGCTCCTTGCAGAGCGCGTCGGTGCGGGTGTCCTGCCACACGAGGGCGTTGTGGACGGGCTCACCGGTGTTCTTGTCCCACAGCACGGTCGTCTCGCGCTGGTTGGTGATGCCGATGGCCTTGATGTCGTCGCGGGTGATGCCGGCCTTCTCGATGGCCCCGGCGACCACTTCCTGGACGTTGGTCCAGATCTCGGTGGCGTTGTGCTCGACCCAGCCCGGCTTGGGGAAGATCTGCTCGTGCTCCTTCTGGTCGACGGAGACGATGCGGCCGTCGCGGTCGAAGACGATGCAGCGGGAGGACGTGGTGCCCTGGTCGATCGCGGCGATGAAGGGGCCGGCGGTGTGGGCGTCGGTCACTGTGTGCTCCTGAAGGTCCGTGGATGTGAGAGACGTGTCTACTGGTGCTTCGGGAAAGCAGCGTGCTTGGGGAAGCTGCCCGCTTTAGACGAAAGCGACGTTGTAGAGACCGGCGGCGATCGCCGCGCCGAGCAGCGGGCCGACCACCGGGACCCACGCGTAGCCCCAGTCGGAACCACCCTTGTTGGGCAGCGGCAGGAGGGCGTGCACGATACGCGGACCGAGGTCACGGGCCGGGTTGATCGCGTACCCCGTCGGGCCGCCGAGGGAGAGGCCGATACCGACCACCACGAGGGCGGTGATGAGACCGCCGAGGATGCCGAGGCCGTCGCCGCCCGCGTTCAGGCCCTGCGTGAGGACGGCCAGGATCAGCACGATCGTGCCGATGACCTCGGTGGCGACGTTCTGCCAGGCGACCCGGATCTCCGGACCGGTGGAGAAGACGCCGAGGACGGGGCCCGCGCCCTTCTCCTGGGCCTCCACGGCCTTGGCGGTGGTGGCCTGGGCGCCCGGACCGCCCACGATCTCCTTGTCGGTGAGGTGGGCGTGGAACTGGCCGTAGTACGCGATCCAGACCAGGGCCGCACCGATCATGGCGCCGAGCAGTTCACCGGCGAAGTAGACGGGGACGTCGCCCCACTCGATGCCGTTGTCCTTGATCGCCAGCGCGAGGGTGACGGCCGGGTTCAGGTGGGCGCCGGACAGCGGCGCCGAGATGTAGACGGCGGTGAGGACCGCGAAGCCCCACCCGAAGGTGATGGCGAGCCAGCCGGCGTTACGGGCCTTGGAAGCCTTCAGCGTGACGGCGGCGCAGACGCCGCCGCCCAGCAGGATGAGCATGGCGGTACCGATGGTCTCGCCGAGGAAGATGTCGGAGCTGGACACCCGCGACTCCTTTGTCATTCGTCCAGGGGAAGCCGAACCCCGGGTCCCACCGGTGGTTCGCGCCCTCGGGGGTGAGAGCGTTACCGGCCCTTGGCGTTGCCACACTCTAGCGTGTATTGCCGGTAGGTGTTCGACAATGCCGACCGATGGACGGGAGTCTTGCTCCGGCGTAAGGCGTGCGTCAAGGGTTCTGTTATCGAAAGTGCGATCGTTATTGATCGTCGTCGGTTATCGATGTACGCAGGGATGTGTTATGGATCATCCCTGTTTGTCCGTCTCAGGGTAGGCCGAAGACCGGGACGCCGTACGGCTCCCGGTCCTCAGTGGTCCGTGTTCAGAAGCGTCCGGCGCCCAGATCCCGCGACACCGCGCGGGCGCAGTCCCGTACCGCGGCGATCACCTCGGGGCGCACCTCCCCGTCCTGGCACAGGCGCTCCACGGCACCCGTGACGCCCACCGCGCCGACCGGCATGCGCCGCCGGTCGTGGATGGGGGCCGCGAGCGAGGCCACGCCCTCCCAGGTCTCCTCCACGTCGGCCGCGTAACCGCGGGCCCGCGTGATGTCGAGGATGTGCTCGAAGTCCTCCAGCTCGACCACCGTTTTCTCGGTGAACGGCTTGCGGTCCGCCTCCAGCGCCTCGCTGTGCGCGACCGGGTCGTAGGCGGAGAGCACCTTGCCCAGCGCGGTGGAGTGCAGCGGCTGCATGGCGCCGATCTCCAGCACTTGACGGCTGTCGTCCGGACGGAAGACGTGGTGCACGATCAGCACGCCCTGCTGGTGCAGCACGCCCAGGTAGACGCTCTCCCCGCTGGAGCGGGCCAGGTCGTCGGTCCACACCAGGGCACGCGCCCGCAGTTCGTGCACGTCCAGATAGGTCGTGCCCAGGCGCAGCAGCTCCGCGCCCAGCTGGTAGCGCCCGGAGGCGTCGTCCTGCTCGACGAAGCCCTCCTGCTGGAGCGTGCGCAGTATGCCGTGCGCGGTGCCCTTGGCCAGCCCCAGTGAGGAGGCGATGTCGGACAGACCGAGCCGACGCTCGCCGCCCGCGAGCAGCCGCAGCATCGCGGCCGCCCGTTCGAGCGACTGGATGTTCCGTGCCATCGCCGTCCCTGCCTCCGTCCCCATCGACCGCCGACCTCGACGATGTCGCTGCCGTTGTTCGGCAATGTCGAACACTACCGGTCCATGACGACCAATCGCCAATGTTCCGCCGGGATCCACGGCGATCTGTTGCGTCACTCGTATCCCGACCGTGGCCCGTCCGTCATCCTCGTCCGCCCCGTGGACGCCCTGACCATCAGGTCCCGGTCCCGGCTACGCTGGCGGCGTGCGCCCACCGCGGGAACCGTCCGCCCGGGTGCAAAGCCGACAGCCGTCGCACCTCAGGGAGCCCTTTCATGGCCTCGTTGCCACAGACCCCTTCCGCCGACAGCCGGACCCGTGTGTCCGCCCTCCGCGAGGCGCTCGCCACCCGTGTGGTCGTCGCCGACGGAGCCATGGGCACCATGCTCCAGGCCCAGGACCCCACTCTTGAGGACTTCGAGAACCTTGAGGGCTGCAACGAGATCCTGAACCTGACCCGGCCCGACATCGTCCGCTCCGTGCACGAGGCGTACTTCGACGCCGGCGTGGACTGCGTCGAGACCAACACCTTCGGCGCCAACCACGCGGCGATGGCCGAGTACGACATCCCCGAGCGCGTCTTCGAGCTGTCCGAGGCGGGCGCCCGAATCGCCCGCGAAACCGCCGACGCCTACACCGCCCGCGACGGCCGCGCCCGCTGGGTCCTCGGCTCCATCGGCCCCGGCACCAAGCTGCCCACCCTCGGCCACATCGGCTACACCACCATCCGCGACGCCTTCCAGCAGAACGCCGAGGGCCTGATCACCGGCGGCGCCGACGCGCTGATCGTGGAGACCACCCAGGACCTGCTGCAGACCAAGGCCGCCGTGATCGGCGCCCAGCGCGCCCGCGAGATCTCCGGCCTCGACCTGCCGATCATCGTCTCCGTCACCGTCGAGACCACCGGCACCATGCTGCTCGGTTCCGAGATCGGCGCCGCGCTCACCGCGCTGGAGCCGCTCGGCATCGACATGATCGGCATGAACTGCGCCACCGGCCCCGCCGAGATGAGCGAGCACCTGCGCTACCTCTCCCGGCACTCGCGCATCCCGCTGTCCTGCATGCCCAACGCCGGTCTGCCCG
The DNA here is from genome assembly GCF_900091315.1 of Streptomyces sp. DI166. GTDB lineage: Bacteria > Actinomycetota > Actinomycetes > Streptomycetales > Streptomycetaceae > Streptomyces > Streptomyces fuscus. The sequence continues at coordinate 37,770 of NZ_FLSP01000058.1, read as the reverse complement.
TCCTCGGCAAGGACGGCGCCAGCTACCCGCTCACCCCCGCCGAGCTGGCCGACGCCCACGAGAACTTCGTCCGCGACTACGGCCTCTCCCTCGTCGGCGGCTGCTGCGGCACCACGCCCGAACACCTGCGCCAGCTGGTGGAGCGGGTCCGCGACGTCACGCCCACCGAGCGCGAGCCGCGCCCCGAGCCCGGCGCCGCCTCCCTCTACCAGACCGTGCCCTTCCGCCAGGACACCTCCTACCTGGCGATCGGCGAGCGCACCAACGCCAACGGCTCCAAGAAGTTCCGTGAGGCCATGCTGGAGGGCCGCTGGGACGACTGTGTGGAGATGGCCCGCGAGCAGATCCGCGAGGGCGCGCACATGCTCGACCTGTGCGTGGACTACGTCGGCCGGGACGGCGTCGCCGACATGGAGGAGCTGGCCGGCCGCTTCGCCACCGCCTCCACCCTGCCGATCGTGCTGGACTCCACCGAGGTCGAGGTCATCCGGGCCGGTCTGGAGAAGCTCGGCGGACGCGCGGTCATCAACTCCGTCAACTACGAGGACGGCGACGGCCCCGAGTCCCGCTTCGCCAAGGTCACCGCGCTCGCCCGGGAGCACGGCGCCGCGCTGATCGCGCTCACCATCGACGAGGAGGGCCAGGCCCGCACCCCGGAGAAGAAGGTCGAGATCGCCGAGCGGCTGATCGAGGACCTGACGACGAACTGGGGCATCCAGGAGTCCGACATCCTCATCGACACCCTGACCTTCACCATCTGCACCGGCCAGGAGGAGTCCCGTAAGGACGGCATCGCCACCATCGAGGCGATCCGCGAGCTCAAGCGCCGCCACCCCGACGTGCAGACCACGCTCGGCCTGTCCAACATCTCCTTCGGCCTCAACCCGGCCGCCCGCATCCTGCTCAACTCCGTCTTCCTCGACGAATGCGTCAAGGCGGGCCTGGACTCGGCGATCGTGCACGCCAGCAAGATCCTGCCGATCGCCCGCTTCGACGAGGAGCAGGTGCAGACCGCCCTCGACCTCATCTACGACCGCCGCCGCGAGGGCTATGACCCGCTGCAGAAGCTGATGCAGCTCTTCGAGGGCGCCACCGCCAAGTCCCTCAAGGCCGGCAAGGCCGAGGAACTCGCCGCGCTGCCCCTGGAGGAGCGCCTCAAGCGGCGCATCATCGACGGCGAGCGCAACGGCCTGGAGGCCGACCTCGACGAGGCCCTCACCACCACGCCCGCCCTCGACATCGTCAACAACACCCTGCTGGACGGCATGAAGGTGGTCGGCGAGCTGTTCGGCTCCGGCCAGATGCAGCTGCCGTTCGTGCTCCAGTCCGCCGAGGTGATGAAGGCCGCCGTCGCCTACCTCGAACCGCACATGGAGAAGACCGACGCCGACGGCAAGGGCACCATCGTGCTCGCCACCGTCCGCGGCGACGTCCACGACATCGGCAAGAACCTCGTCGACATCATCCTGTCCAACAACGGCTACAACGTCGTCAACCTGGGCATCAAGCAGCCGGTCTCCGCGATCCTGGACGCCGCCGCGGAGCACAAGGCCGACGTCATCGGCATGTCCGGGCTCCTGGTCAAGTCCACGGTGATCATGAAGGAGAACCTGGAGGAGCTCAACCAGCGCGGCCTGGCCGCCGACTACCCGGTCATCCTCGGCGGCGCCGCCCTGACCCGCGCCTACGTCGAACAGGACCTGCACGAGATCTACGAGGGCGAAGTCCGCTACGCCCGCGACGCGTTCGAGGGCCTGCGCCTGATGGACGCCCTCATCGGCGTCAAGCGCGGCGTGCCCGGCGCCAAGCTGCCCGAGCTCAGGCAGCGCCGGGTCCGGGCCACCGCGGCCACCGTCGTCGAGGAGCGCCCGGAGGAGGGGCACGTCCGCTCCGACGTCGCCACCGACAACCCCGTGCCCACACCGCCGTTCTGGGGCACCCGCGTCATCAAGGGCATCCAGCTCAAGGAGTACGCGAGCTGGCTGGACGAGGGCGCGCTGTTCAAGGGCCAGTGGGGACTGAAGCAGGCCCGCACCGGCGACGGCCCCACCTACGAGGAGCTCGTCGAGACCGAGGGCCGCCCCCGGCTGCGCGGACTGCTGGACCGGCTGCAGACCGAGAACCTCCTCGAAGCGGCCGTCGTCTACGGCTACTTCCCCTGCGTGTCCAAGGACGACGACCTGATCATCCTGGACGAACAGGGCAACGAGCGCACCCGCTTCACCTTCCCGCGCCAGCGCCGCGGCCGCCGTCTGTGCCTCGCGGACTTCTTCCGCCCGGAGGAGTCCGGCGAGACGGACGTGGTCGGCCTCCAGGTCGTCACCGTCGGCTCCCGCATCGGCGAGCAGACCGCGCAGCTGTTCGCCGCCAACGCCTACCGCGACTACCTCGAACTGCACGGACTGTCCGTGCAGTTGGCGGAGGCCCTCGCCGAGTACTGGCACGCGCGCGTGCGTTCGGAGCTGGGCTTCGCCGGGGAGGACCCGAACGACATCGAGGACATGTTCGCGCTGAAGTACCGGGGTGCCCGCTTCTCCCTCGGCTACGGCGCCTGCCCGGACCTGGAGGACCGCGCCAAGATCGCCGAGCTGCTGCAGCCCGAGCGGATCGGCGTCCACCTGTCCGAGGAGTTCCAGCTGCACCCCGAGCAGTCCACGGACGCCATCGTGATCCACCACCCGGAGGCGAAGTACTTCAACGCCCGCTGAGACACGGGCCGCCGTCCGGAGCTTTTCCAGGTGGGGCGCCGTTTCGAGGCACGACGCGGCGCCCCTCGACCGTAGCTCCGGTGTTCCCCGTGCCACTCCGGTTAAACAGAGCGTTCCGGCTGCGCACGACGTACACTGGTCGGTCCACTGCAGGCCGGTTCCCCGTGTGGGAACCGGCCTGATCGTCCCTCAAGGAGGTGCGCCAGGATGACCACCACGGTCCCCGCGCTCGGAACCCGTTCGGCCGAAGGCTCCGCCCTTCAGGCCGTGCTCCTCGACATGGACGGCACCCTCGTGGACACCGAGGGGTTCTGGTGGGACGTGGAGGTCGAGGTCTTCGCGCGGCTCGGTCACACCCTCGACGACTCCTGGCGGCATGTCGTGGTCGGCGGCCCGATGAGCCGCAGCGCGGGGTTCCTGATCGAGGCCACCGGCGCCGACATCACCCTGCCCGAGCTGAGCGTCCTGCTCAACGACGGGTTCGAGGAGCGCATCGCCGAGGCCCTGCCGCTGATGCCGGGCGCCGGGCGGCTGCTGGCCGAACTCGCCGAGTACGAGATCCCCACGGCCCTGGTCTCCGCCTCCCACCGGCGCATCATCGACCGGGTGCTGACCTCGCTCGGCCCGCAGCACTTCGCGCTCACCGTGGCCGGCGACGAGGTCCCGCGCACCAAGCCGCACCCCGACCCGTATCTGACCGCGGCCGCCGGACTCGGCGCCGACCCGACCAGATGCGCGGTCGTCGAGGACACCGCGACCGGGGTGGCCGCGGCCGAGGCGGCGGGCTGCCATGTGGTGGCGGTGCCCTCGGTCGCCCCCATCGCCCCGGCCCACCGCAGGACCGTCGTCCGCTCCCTGGAAGAAGTGAACCTGACATTTCTGCACGGCCTGATGACGGAAATGCGCTAGCCGTTCACCGAGCGTGCAACCGCGGAACCGAGAAATTCCGACTGCCCGTCAGAACCGCGAGAACAGGGCGCGCGGCCGGAATTCCGGCCGCGCGGACCCGCTAATTCCGCGGGTTCTTCAGTTGTTCTGAATGTGACGTTCCCCACCTCGGGCGACCTCGACAGGGCGCACGCCATGTGCTGTTCACCCCCTTTGGGGCCCTGTCTGTGCTCCCTTGTGTCCTGATTGGGGAGAGCGTGCACGAATCCTTCCGCTGTCGGTTTTTCGGTGTGTCCACGACCGGTTTCGCTGCGTGATGGCGGCCCGGCTCAGGGGCCCGCGAAGGGTCCCGCGAACGACGACTAATCTCACTACTTGAACCCTCACCCCCTGTCGTCGTGAGCCGCCGTATCACCCCATGTATGGGGAGTACACGGACTGAGCGTTGGAGAAACTCGCCCATGAACCGCAAGTCGTTGGTGCTGCCGGCCGTCATTGGTCTGCTCGCCCCGGTTCTCGCCGCCTGCGGCGGATCCGAGGGCGGCGGTGACAGCGGGGACGCGATCGTCGTCGGCACCACGGACGTGTTCTCCACCACCAAGGACGACCCGGCGCCGCTCGACCCGGCGTCCGCGTACGACGTCGGCACCTGGAACATCCTGCGCCAGACCGTGCAGACCCTGATGATCCAGCCGCGCGGCGAGGGCGACCCGGTCCCCGAGGCCGCCGAGAGCTGCGAGTTCACCGACGCCGGCAACGAGCGCTACTCCTGCACCCTGCGCGAGGGCCTCACCTTCGCCAACGGCGACGCCGTCACCGCCGAGGACGTGAAGTACTCCATCGACCGCGCCAGGCGCATCGAGGCGCCCAGCGGGGTGGTCGGCCTGCTGTCCACCGTCGACACCGTGGAGACCAAGGGCGAGCGCGAGGTGATCTTCCACCTGAAGACCGCCGACGCCACCTTCCCGTACAAGCTGTCCACGCCCGTCGCCGGCATCGTCGACGCCGACGACTACGCCAAGGACGAACTGCGCGACGGCTTCGAGGTCGACGGCTCCGGCCCCTACACCTTCCGCGCCGAGACCGACGACAACAAGCTCGTCAAGGCCGTGTTCACCAAGAACCCCAACTACAAGGGGACCCTCAAGGTGAACAACAGCAAGGTCGAGCTGCGCTCCTTCGCCGACGCCGACGCCATGAGCGAGGCGATCGAGGACGGCGACATCGACCTGATGACCCGCACCATGTCGCCGGACCAGATCCAGCGCCTGTCCACGGCCGCCGACAGCGAGGTCGACCTCGTCGAGAAGTCCGGCCTGGAGATCCGCTACCTCGGCTTCAACACCGACGACCCGGCCGTCAAGAGCAAGGCCGTCCGCCAGGCCATGGCCCAGGTCATCAACCGCAGCGAACTGGTCTCCAAGGTCTACGGCACCCAGGCCGAGCCGCTGTACTCGCTGGTCCCGGCAAGCCTGGCCGGCCACTCCAACTCCTTCTTCAACAAGTACGGCGAGCCCAGCGTCAGCAAGGCCCGCACCCTGCTGGAGAAGGCCGGCATCAGCACCCCGGTGAAGCTGACCCTGCACTACACCACCGACCACTACGGCGCGGCCACCAAGAAGGAGTTCGAGGTGCTCAAGGAGCAGCTCAACGCCAGTGGCCTGTTCGACGTCACCACCAAGGGCATCGCCTGGGACACCTTCCGCCCCGCCGAGCAGAAGGGCCGGTACGAGGTCTACGGCATGGGCTGGTTCCCCGACTTCCCCGACGCCGACAACTACGTCGCCCCCTTCCTCGACAAGGACAACTTCCTCGGCTCGCCCTACGCCAACAGCGAGATCCGCAACTCCCTGATCCCGCAGTCCCGGCGCGAGGCCGACCGGCAGTCCGCCGTGGGCAGCCTGGCCGAGATCCAGGACATCGTCGCCGAGGACGTGCCCGTCCTGCCGCTGTGGCAGGGCAAGCAGTACGTGGCGGCACGCGACACCATCACGGGTACGGCGTACGCGCTGAACTCCTCCTCCACCCTCCAGCTGTGGGAACTCGGCCGTGGCGTGAGCGGCTGATGTCTCCCGTGCCCGGACCGTCCGGACGGCGGTCCCGCGATTACCGAACCCGAACGACAAGGCACCTGCACGTGAACATGCGCAACCCGTGGCCGGTCCTGCCCATCATGGCGGGGCTGGCCTCCGGCCTGCTGACCGGCTGCGGCTCGGAGAGCGGCGACCCCGCGAGCGACGGCTCAGCCGTGGTGGTGGGGATGTCCGACGACGTCCTCGCCACCGACCCGGCCTCCGGCTACGACCCCGGCTCGTGGCTGCTGTTCAACAACGTCTACCAGTCCCTGATGGCCTTCCCCAAGGGCGGCACCGACCCCGAGCCCGACGCGGCCGAGTCGTGCGCCTTCAGCGACACACAGGCCAAGGTCTACAAGTGCACGCTGAAGGACGGACTGAAGTTCAGCAACGGTGACTCGCTCACCTCGGAGGACGTCAAGTTCTCCTTCGACCGCATGCTGAAGATCGACGACGCCGACGGTCCGGCGGTTATGTTCCCGATGCTGGACAAGGTCGAGACCCCGGACGAGAAGACGGTCGTCTTCAAGCTGAACACCCCGGACGCCACCTTCCCGAGCAAGATCGCCTCGGGTGCCGGCGCCATCGTCGACCACCGCCAGTACGACGCCGACGGACTGCGCGAGGACGGCAAGGCCGTCGGCTCCGGCCCGTACAAGCTGGAGTCCTTCGGCGAGGACGAGGCCGTCTTCGCCGTCAACGAGCACTACAAGGGCACCGCCGAGGTCAAGAACTCCGGCGTGACCATGAAGTTCTTCCACGGTGACCGCGCCGCCCTGAAGAGCGCGCTGCTCAAGGGCGACGTCGACATCGCCTTCCGCGGCCTGAGCGCCGCCGACATCGCCGAGACCGAGAAGGCCGACGACCGCGGCAGCGGCAGCGTCGAACTCGTCGACGGCACCGGCGCCGAGGTCCAGCACCTGGTCTTCAACATGGACCACCCGGTCGCCGGACAGCTCGGCGTCCGCAAGGCCATCGCCTACCTGCTCGACCGGGAAGCCCTCATCGAGGACGTCTACCAGGGCACCGCGACCCCGCTGTACTCGATCATTCCCGCGGGCATCGGCGGCCACAACACCGCCTTCTTCGACACCTACGGCTCCCGGCCCTCCAAGGCCAAGGCCGCGGCGGCCCTCCAGGCCGACGGCATCACCGGCAAGGTGAAGCTGACCCTGTGGTCCACCCCGTCCCGCTACGGCCCGGCCACCGACCAGGAGCTGGAGGCCATAGCCGAGCAGCTCAACGCCAGCGGCCTGTTCGACGCCGACATGAAGTCGGTTGACTTCGAGCAGTACGAGAAGGACATCGCCAAGGGCAAGTACGGCGTCTACGTCAAGGGCTGGGTCCCGGACTACCCGGACGCCGACAACTTCACCTCGCCGTTCTTCGGCAAGGGCAACGTGCTGTCGAACAACTACAGCAACGACACCATCACCGACACCCTGATCCCGCGCACGGCCGCCCAGAGCGACCGCACCGCCACCGACCAGGACTACGGCCGCCTCCAGGACATCGTCGCCGACGAACTGCCCATCCTGCCGGTCTGGCAGGCCAAGCAGTACGCCGTCATCCGCGAGAGCGTCTACGGCCTGGAGTACTGCCTCGACGCCTCCACGGTGTTCCGCTTCTGGGAGCTCAGCAAGACCGACTGAGCCACCCCGCACCACAAACGGCGCCCGCTTCCCCCGGAGGGAAGCGGGCGCCGCTGTGTCCGCGCTCGCAGGCCCTACTGCGCGCCGGGGCGCACCAGACCGCTCTCGTACGCGTACACCGCCGCCTGCACCCGGTCCCGCAGCCCCAGCTTCGTCAGCACATGCCCCACATGCGTCTTCACCGTGGTCTCACTGACGAACAGATCGGCGGCGATCTCCGCGTTGGACAGCCCGCGCGCCACCAGCTTCAGCACCTCCACCTCACGGTCGGTGAGCGTGTGCAGCGTGTCCGGGACCGGCTCCTCCCCCGACGGCAGATGCGTGGCGTACTTGTCCAGCAGCCGGCGCGTGATGCTCGGCGCCAGCATCGCCTCCCCGGCCGCCACCACGCGGATCGCCTGCACCAGCTCATTGGCGGGCGCGTCCTTCAGCAGAAAGCCGCTGGCACCCGCCTTCAGCGCCTCCACCACGTACTCGTCGAGGTCGAACGTGGTCAGCACCAGCACCTTCGCCGGGCCGTCCCGCCCCGGCCCGGTGATCTGCCGGGTCGCCTCCACGCCGTCCATCCGCGGCATGCGGATGTCCATCAGAACCACATCGGGCTGCAGGGCACGCACCTGGTCGAGAGCCTGGAGGCCGTCCCCGGCCTCACCCACGACCGCGATGTCCTGCTCGGCCTCCAGGATCATCCGGAAGCCGGTGCGCAGCAGTGGCTGGTCGTCGACCAGTAGGACGCGGATGGCCACGTAAGTCTCCTTCGCTAGTCCGGGCCCATTCTGCCCTGCGCCCCCGGCTGCGCCTCGGGCGCCCTGACCGGCAGCGGATACGGCGGGGGAGTACCGCCGAATTCCGGACAGTGCGCCTGGTGGTCGCACCAGCCGCACAGCTTCGTCGGCCGCGGCCGCCAGTCGCCCGACTCCGTCGCCGTACGGATCGCCTCCCACAGCGCCAGCAGCTTGCGCTCCACCCGCTCAAGATCCGCGAGCACCGGATCGTAGGTCAGCACCTCGCCACTGCCCAGATAGACCAGCTGCAGGCGGCGCGGCACCACGTTCTTCAGCCGCCACACCACCAGCGCGTAGAACTTCATCTGGAACAGCGCGCCCTCGGCGTACTCGGGCCGCGGCGCCTTGCCCGTCTTGTAGTCGACGATCCGCACCTCGCCCGTCGGCGCCACATCCACCCGGTCGATGATCCCGCGCAGCCGCAGCCCCGAGTCCAGCTCGGCCTCCACGAACAACTCCCGCTCGGCAGGCTCCAGACGCGTCGGGTCCTCCAGCGTGAACCACCGCTCCACCAGCCGCTCCGCCTCCGCCAGCCACCCGGCGAGCCGCTCGCCCTCCGGGTCGTCGGCGAACAGCTCCCGGATCTCCGGCCGAGACTCCCGCAGCCGGTCCCACTGCCCCGGGATCAGCGACTTCGCGCGCGGCGCCGTCCGCTCGGCCGCCGGGGCGTCGAACAGCCGCTCCAGCACCGCGTGCACCAGCGTGCCCCGCGTCGCCGCCTCGCTCGGCTTCTCCGGCAGCCGGTCGATCACCCGGAACCGGTACAGCAACGGGCACTGCATGAAGTCCGAGGCACGCGACGGGGACAACGAAGCGGGCGGTATGGCCGTGGCCACCACGGGCAGCTCCGCCGCCCGCTCCCGCGGCCCCGCCGCCACACCCTCGGCCGTCGCCGACGGCTCCACGTCCTCCGTGCTCGTCTCCATGCCCACGACCTTACGGCCCGGCACTGACAGCCCACCCCGTCGGCGGTGGGCGAACACAGGGGTGCCGGGGCGGAACCCACGGCCACGGCCGCATACCATCGACCCGAGACCCTTCCGCCCGGCAGGCGCGGAAGACGCTTCGAACGAGGGGACACCGTGGACGAGAGCGGCGGGAGCGGGAAGCCGCGGTCCGGCACCGAGGAGCCGACCCAGCACCACGCACCACCAACCACCCCGCCCACACCACCGGCACCGCCCGAAGGCCCCGCCGAGCACGAGACCACCGAGCAGGAGACGCCCTCGGAGCGGCCCGACCAGCCGCGCACCGACAGCGACGAACCCACCACCCGGCCGCTGCCCGCCCAGCCCGGAGACCACGACCGCGCCCACGCCCACTCCGCCACCGGCGGCAACCGCCCGCCCAAGCCCCCGGAGCCGCGCGGCGGACTCCTCATGGGCCGCCCCTTCGGCGTGCCCGTCTACGTCGCCCCCAGCTGGTTCCTGGTCGCCGCCCTGATCACCTGGGTCTTCGGCGGCCAGCTCGACCGCGTCCTGCCCGAACTCGGCGCCGCCCGCTACCTCGTCTCCCTCTTCTTCGCGGTCGCCTTCTACGCCTCCGTCCTCGTCCACGAACTCGCCCACACCGTCGCCGCCCTCCGCTTCAAGCTCCCGGTGCGGCGCATCCAGCTCCAGTTCTTCGGCGGCGTCTCCGAGATCGAGAAGGAGTCCGACACCCCCGGCCGGGAATTCGTCCTCGCCTTCGTCGGCCCCCTGCTCTCCCTCGTCCTCGCCGGCGTCTTCTACGGCGCCATGCAGGCCGTCGAACCCGGCACCGTCCCCGGCGTCCTGCTGGCCGGCCTGATGATCTCCAACCTCATCGTCGCCGCCTTCAACCTCCTGCCCGGCCTGCCCCTCGACGGCGGCCGCATGCTCCGCGCCGTCGTCTGGAAGATCACCGGCAAGCCCATGACCGGCACCGTCGCCGCCGCCTGGGTCGGCCGCGCCCTCGCCGTCTCCGTCCTCATCGGACTCCCGCTGCTCACCCAGTCCGGGGCACTCGGCGCCGACGCCGAGGACAACGTCGGCATGGACACCGTCATGGACGCCCTGCTGGCCGCCATCCTCGCCGCGATCATCTGGACCGGCGCCGGCAACAGCCTGCGCATGGCACGCCTGCGCGAACACCTCCCCGAACTGCGCGCCCGCACCCTCACCCGGCGCGCCGTCCCCGTCGAGTCCGACACCCCCCTCTCCGAGGCCCTGCGCCGCGCCAATGTCGCCGGCGCCCGCGCCCTGGTCGTCGTCGACGCCGACGGCACCCCCCTCTCCCTCGTCCGCGAGGCCGCCATCGTCGGCGTCCCCGAACACCGCCGCCCCTGGGTCGCCGTCAGCGGCCTCGCCCAGGACATCACCGACGGCATGCGCGTCTCCGCCGAACTCTCCGGCGAAGAACTCCTCGACGCCCTGCGCGCCACCCCCGCCACCGAATACCTCGTCGTCGAGGACACCGGCGAAATCTACGGCGTCCTCTCCGCGGCCGACGTGGAACGAGCCTTCGTCAAAGCCATGGCCCGCCCCTCCTGACCACCCGCCGCCCGCCCGGCGGGCGGCCCCGCCCCGTGGTCGGCGGCCCCCGCAAACCCCGGTAGGCTGTTCACATGTCCGAACCGACCGGTGCCGCCCGCAGGCGCGGGCCCTTCAAGGTCGGGGACCAGGTTCAGCTGACCGACCCCAAGGGCCGCCACTACACGTTCACGCTCGAAGAGGGAAAGAACTTCCACACCCACAAGGGTTCCTTCCCGCACGACGAGCTGATCGGCGCTCCCGAGGGCAGCGTTGTCCGCACCACCGGTAACGTCGCCTACCTCGCGCTGCGCCCCCTGCTCCCCGACTACGTCCTGTCCATGCCCCGCGGGGCAGCCGTCGTCTACCCCAAGGACGCGGGGCAGATCCTCGCCTTCGCCGACATCTTCCCTGGCGCACGCGTCGTCGAAGCCGGCGTCGGCTCCGGCTCGCTCAGCAGCTTCCTGCTGCGCGCCATCGGCGACCAGGGCATGCTGCACTCCTACGAGCGCCGCGAGGACTTCGCCGAGATCGCCCAGCAGAACGTGGAGCGCTACTTCGGCGGCCCCCACCCCGCCTGGCAGCTCACCGTCGGCGACCTCCAGGACAACCTGTCCGACACCGACGTCGACCGCGTCATCCTCGACATGCTCGCCCCCTGGGAATGCCTGGAGGCCGTCTCCAAGGCCCTCGTCCCCGGCGGCATCCTGTGCTGCTACGTCGCCACCACCACCCAGCTCGCCCGGACCGTCGAGTCCATCCGGGAGATCGGCTGCTTCAACGAACCGACCGCCTGGGAGACGATGATCCGCAACTGGCACATCGAGGGCCTCGCCGTCCGCCCCGACCACCGCATGATCGGCCACACCGGCTTCCTGCTCACCGCCCGCCGCCTCGCCGACGGCGTCGAGCCCCCCATGCGCCGCCGCCGCCCCGCCAAGGGCGCATACGGCGAGGACTACGCCGGCCCCAACGCCGACGGAGGCTCCAGCCGCTGACCCGGCCACCCGTCCCGTACAACGCGAAGGCGCCGCGGCGCAGTTCCCGGACCCACCCGGGAACTCCGCCCCGGCGCCTTCGTGCTGACGCCACGCCAAACCCCCACCCGCGAAACCCCACACCCCGCCGTTCCCAGCGCGTGTGACGTGTGGCACGATGCCTGGCACCCCCACCGGCACAGCCCTCACAGGAGACACTCCTAGTGCAGCACCCCGCCGTCCCGGAACTGGCCCACACCCACACCCGCCCCATCCACTGGGTCGCGACCGCCACCGCCCTGGCCGGCGTCGTGGCGCTCTCCGCCGTCCTGCAACCCGACGCCGCCACCGCCGCCCAAGCAGCGGGCCCGGAGACCAGGACGGCGCACGCCGCACCCGCGCCCGACCCCGAGGCCGCCGACTTCCCGCTCGAATGCGGGCCCGTGAAGGCCGTCGTCGTCAAGAAGGCCACCGGCGACCTCGACGGCGACGGCAACCCCGAAACAGTCGCCGTCGTCCACTGCGACGCCCCCATGGGCACCCCGCCCGACGGCGTCTACGTCCTCACCCGCGGCACCGGCACCGAACGCGCCCGCGTCGTCGCCACCCTCGTCGACCCCAAGACCCGCCAGACCGTCAAGGAAATCGCCGTACACCGAGGCGAGGTCACCGCCACCCTGCTCGGCTACTCCACCGACGACGTGCCCAGGTGCTGCCCCGACGTCACCGACCACGCCACATGGACCTGGAAGGACGGCGCCTTCCTGCGCACCACCCCCGCCGGAGCGCGCAGCGTCTGACGACCCCGCGCGCCCGGCACGTCACGGCGCGTCCGGCCCGTACACCTCGGCCCCGTCCGCGACCCGGCGCACATGAATGCACTCCCCGGGGCACTCCTTCGCGCTGTCCACCACATCGGTCAGCAGCGGCAGCGGCACCGGCGTCGTCGCGCCCTTTTCCTGCAGCAGCTCGTCGTCCGCGCTCTTGACGTAGGCGAGTCCGTCGATGTCCAGCTCGAACACCTCCGGCGCGTACTGGGCACAGATGCCGTCGCCGGTACAGAGATCCTGATCGATCCAGACCTCCAGCGCCTCGCCGACCACGGCCTCCTCCTGCACGCTCATCTCTCCTGCCGTCCTCCCGTACCGGGCGATCTTTCCTCGACCCTACCTCCGCCCGCACTCCGCCCAAGGCCGCCGAGCACTCCCGCCGGACCCGAGAAATGCCCGACCGTCAACACCCACCGTGGGCGCACCTACCCACAGCGTCACCGTCGAACGCCCCCGACGCCCCGGCCCCGGCGCCTCACCCCGACCCGCCCGCACCCCGCCGACGACGGCAACTCCGGCCAAAAGCGACGGTGTTTGACCACTCCGGCCAGGAACAGTCGGCTTCCAGAACGCGTTGAGTGGGTATCCACACCGCGTACGGAAGGCCGCGAGGTGTGGCCGACGACACACCTTGACAGTCTTTGTGATCTAGGGGTTTCAATCGACACCCACCCAGGTAGGGTCTGGAAGCGTCCAGCTCCCCTTGGAGGAGGTGAGGACCGTGGCAGCCCACGACGACGACATGAACCGCGGCATCCGCCCGGGACGAGGGTCCGAAGACCCGGCCGGGCAGATCGCCTACCTTGAGCAGGAGATCGCCGTCCTGCGACGCAAGCTCGCCGACTCTCCGCGACACACGAGGATTCTCGAAGAGCGGATCGTCGAGCTGCAGACCAACCTGGCCGGCGTGTCCGCCCAGAACGAGCGACTCGCGAACACGCTCCGTGAGGCCCGCGACCAGATCGTGGCCCTCAAGGAAGAAGTCGACCGGCTCGCACAGCCACCGGCCGGCTTCGGTGTCTTCCTCCAGGCGAACGAGGACGGCACCGCCGACATCTTCACCGGCGGCCGCAAACTCCGCGTGAACGTCAGCCCCAGCGTCGAACTCGACGACCTGCGCCGCGGCCAGGAAGTCATGCTCAACGAAGCGCTCAACGTGGTCGACGCCATGGAATTCGAGCGCGTCGGCGACATCGTCACCCTCAAGGAGATCCTGGAGGACGGCGAACGCGCCCTGGTGCTCGGGCACACCGACGAGGAACGGGTGGTACGCCTCGCCGAGCCACTGCTGGACGTCACCATCCGGCCCGGCGACGCACTCCTGCTCGAACCCCGCTCCGGCTACGTCTACGAAGTCGTCCCCAAGAGCGAGGTCGAGGAACTCGTCCTCGAAGAGGTCCCGGACATCGGCTACGAGCAGATCGGCGGCCTGGGCAACCAGATCGAGATGATCCGCGACGCCGTCGAGCTCCCCTACCTCTACCCCGACCTGTTCAAGGAGCACGAACTGCGCCCGCCCAAGGGCGTCCTGCTCTACGGGCCCCCCGGATGCGGAAAGACCCTCATCGCCAAGGCCGTCGCCAACTCGCTGGCCAAGAAGGTCGCCGAAGTCACCGGACAGGCCGCCGGCAAGAGCTTCTTCCTCAACATCAAGGGCCCCGAGCTCCTCAACAAGTACGTCGGCGAGACCGAGCGGCAGATCCGCCTCGTCTTCCAGCGCGCACGTGAGAAGGCCTCCGAGGGCACACCCGTCATCGTCTTCTTCGACGAGATGGAATCCCTCTTCCGCACCCGCGGCTCCGGCGTCAGCTCGGACGTGGAGAACACCATCGTCCCCCAGCTCCTCGCCGAGATCGACGGCGTGGAAGGCCTGGAGAACGTGGTCGTCATCGGCGCCTCCAACCGCGAGGACATGATCGACCCCGCCATCCTGCGCCCCGGCCGGCTCGATGTGAAGATCAAGATCGAGCGTCCGGACGCCGAGGCCGCCAAGGACATCTTCGCCAAGTACCTCACCGACCGGCTCCCGCTCCACCCCGACGACGTCGGAGAGCACGGCGGCGACAAGACCTCCACGGTCCAGGGCATGATCCAGACCGCGGTCGAGCAGATGTACGCCGAATCCGAGGAAAACCGCTTCCTGGAAGTCACCTACGCCAACGGAGACAAGGAAGTCCTCTACTTCAAGGACTTCAACTCCGGCGCCATGATCGAAAACATCGTCGGCCGCGCCAAGAAGATGGCGATCAAGGACTTCCTGGAACACAACCAGAAGGGCATCCGCGTCTCCCACCTCCTCCAGGCCTGCGTGGACGAGTTCAAGGAGAACGAGGACCTGCCCAACACCACCAACCCCGACGACTGGGCCCGCATCTCCGGAAAGAAGGGCGAACGGATCGTCTACATCCGCACCCTCATCACCGGAAAGCAGGGTGCCGACACCGGACGCTCCATCGACACGGTGGCGAACACCGGTCAGTACCTGTAAAAGACAGGGCGGCTGCGGGTGCCCTCACCGGGTACCCGCAGCCGACTGTTTTTACGGCCACGACCGGACCAACGCAATGACGCAAATGATCTCCCCACCAGCGCAAAGGCGTTCTAGGCTCTTCCCTACCGCCGAGTCGCGCAGTGCGGGGACGGGCACCGCACACGCACCGGAGCGCCAGCGGTACTTGAGCGCCGCCCCCGACCGAGGGCGCCGCCGGGCAAGGAGGGCCGCATGACCGTACGGCGAGTAATGGGCATCGAGACGGAGTACGGGATCTCCGTCCCCGGTCACCCCAACGCCAATGCCATGCTCACCTCATCCCAGATCGTCAACGCCTACGCGGCGGCGATGCACCGGGCCCGCCGGGCCCGCTGGGACTTCGAGGAGGAGAACCCGCTGCGGGACGCGCGAGGCTTCGACCTCGCCCGCGAGGCCGCCGACTCCAGCCAGCTCACCGACGAGGACATCGGCCTGGCCAACGTCATCCTCACCAACGGCGCGAGGCTGTACGTCGACCACGCCCACCCCGAATACAGCGCCCCCGAGGTCACCAACCCGCGCGACGCCGTCCTGTGGGACAAGGCCGGCGAACGCATCATGGCCGAAGCCGCCGAACGCGCCGCACAGCTCCCCGGCGCCCAGCCCATCCACCTCTACAAGAACAACACCGACAACAAGGGCGCCTCCTACGGCACGCACGAGAACTACCTGATGAAGCGGGAAACCGCCTTCTCGGACATCGTGCGCCACCTCACGCCCTTCTTCGTCTCCCGCCAGGTCTTCGCCGGAGCCGGCCGCGTCGGCATCGGCCAGGACGGCCACGAACACGGCTTCCAGCTCAGCCAGCGCGCCGACTACTTCGAGGTCGAGGTCGGCCTGGAGACCACCCTCAAGCGCCCCATCATCAACACCCGCGACGAACCCCACGCCGACGCCGAGAAGTACCGCCGACTCCACGTGATCATCGGCGACGCCAACCTCTCCGAGATCTCCACCTACCTCAAACTCGGCACCACGGCGCTCGTCCTGTCGATGATCGAGGACAACTTCATCGCCGTCGACCTCGCCGTCGACCAGCCCGTACGCACCCTCCACCAGGTCTCCCACGACCCGTCCCTCAAGCGCCTGGTCACGCTCCGCAGCGGACGGACACTCACCGCGGTACAGCTCCAGATGGAGTACTACGAGCTGTCCCGCAAATACGTCGAGGAACGCTTCGGCGCCGACGCCGACGAACAGACCAAGGACGTCCTGACCAGGTGGGAGGACACCCTCAACCGCCTGGAGAACGACCCCATGAGCCTGTCCGGCGAACTGGACTGGGTCGCCAAGCGCGAACTCATGGAGGGCTACCGCCGCCGCGACAACCTCGACTGGGACGCCGCGCGGCTGCACCTGGTGGACCTCCAGTACGCCGACGTACGGGCCGAGAAGGGCCTCTACAACCGTCTGGTGGCCCGCGGGCGCATGAAACGGCTCCTGGACGAGGCCGACGTCGACAGGGCCCGTACGACGCCCCCGGAGGACACCCGCGCCTACTTCCGCGGCCGCTGCCTGGAGCAGTACGCCGACGACGTCGCGGCCGCCTCCTGGGACTCCGTGATCTTCGATCTCCCGGGCCGGGACTCCCTCCAGCGCGTTCCAACCCTCGAACCGCTTCGCGGAACGCGAAATCACGTCAAGGAGCTCCTGGACCGCTGCCGGACCGCGGAAGACCTGGTCAGGGTGCTTTCCGGCGGCTGAACGGGCCCCTGGGCCGAGTCCCCCGGACAGGGTGGAAAACCCCCCGTCCGGGAATCATCGAGGTGGCCCCCGCACGTTGAGGAAAGTGCGGGGCCGATGTCAGACCCGGCTTGTAGGGTCTGATCATCACCGATCGGCAGGAATGCCGACCTGGCGACCATGTCGGGCGAACTGAGCGGGGTGAGGGTTATGGCAACCAAGGACACCGGCGGCGGGCAGCAGAAGGCCACGCGTTCCACCGAGGAGGTCGAGGAGCAGGCCACCGAGGCCCAGGCATCGGAGGACCTCAAGGAGCGCCACGAGAAGCTGAACGACGACGTGGACTCGGTGCTGGACGAAATCGATGACGTACTCGAGGAAAATGCCGAGGACTTCGTGCGGTCCTTCGTTCAGAAGGGTGGGGAGTGATCTCGCCTTTGATTCGAAGGGCGTGGCGGGGGAGTCGGAGTTGTCGGGCGAAGGCGTGAAGCGCTGCTCGCGGTGCAAGCAGCACAGGCCGCGAGCAGCGTTCGCCAGTAACAGGGCCATGAAGGACGGCCTTCAGGCCTACTGCCGGGAGTGCTCTGCGGTGTACTACCGACAGCGCCAGGAGGCCCGTGGCAAGAAGCCCCGCCCAAGGGTCACCGCGCCCGAAGGGCACAAGTATTGCCAGCGCTGCGGGGAGATCAAGCCGCATTCCGAGTGGGATCGCAACAAGACCGCTTCCGATGGTCTGTCCACGGCCTGCAAGGCATGTCGGGCGATCGCGGGGCGGGCACACCACCTCAAGCGGAACTACGGTCTCACCGAAGCCGAGCGTGACGCGATGATCGCCTCCCAAATGGGGCTCTGCGTGATCTGTCTGAAGGCGCCGGCCGTTCATGTGGATCACTGCCACAAGACGGGTAGGGTCCGTGGCGTACTGTGCTTCAACTGCAATTCGGCCATCGGCAAGTTGGGAGACGACCCCGACGCCGTCCGCCGGGCCGCCGCTTACTTGGAAGGAATCGCGTGGAAGCCAACACTCGTAGCACCGGGCGTCTACCAGCTGCCTTCCTGACGCCAGGGTCCTCGTCCTTCATGGACTTCCTCTCCGAGCACCAGCCGGAGCTGTTGCCGGGCAATCGTCAACTGCCGCCCACGCAGGGCGTGATCGAGGCGCCGCACGGGACGACGATCGTGGCGGTGACGTTCCCCGGGGGCGTGGTGCTCGCCGGTGACCGGCGGGCCACCATGGGCAATGTGATCGCCCAGCGGGACATCGAGAAGGTGTTCCCGGCCGACGAGTACTCGGCCGTCGGTATCGCCGGCACCGCCGGTCTGGCGGTGGAGATGGTGAAGCTGTTCCAGCTGGAGCTGGAGCACTTCGAGAAGGTGGAGGGCGCGCAGCTGTCGCTGGAGGGCAAGGCGAACCGCCTGTCGACCATGATCCGGTCGAATCTGGGCATGGCGATGCAGGGTCTTGCCGTGGTGCCGCTGTTCGCGGGGTACGACCTGGACCGTGAGAAGGGCCGGATCTTCTCCTACGACGTGACGGGTGGCCGTTCCGAGGAGCAGGGCTATGCCGCCACGGGCTCGGGTTCGATCTTCGCGCGCGGTGCGATGAAGAAGCTGTTCCGTGACGATCTGACCGAGGACCAGGCCACCACGCTGGTGGTGCAGGCCCTGTACGACGCGGCTGACGACGACTCGGCGACCGGTGGTCCCGATGTCGCCCGCCGGATCTACCCGATTGTCACCGTGATCACCGAGGACGGTTTCCGCCGGCTCACGGACGACGAGTCCTCCGAGATCGCTCGCTCGATCCTGGAGCGGCGTCTGGAGCAGCCGGACGGCCCGCGGGCCGCGCTGCTCTAGCCGGAGCCGGTTGTTGCAAGGTGATCGCAGTGACTTCCACAGAAAGGGACGGATAACCGGTGTCGACGCCGTTCTATGTCTCCCCGCAGCAGGCCATGGCCGACCGGGCGGAGTACGCCCGCAAGGGCATCGCCCGTGGTCGCAGTCTGGTGGTGCTCCAGTACGCCGACGGCATTGTGTTCGTCGGTGAGAACCCGTCCCGCGCGCTGCACAAGTTCAGTGAGATCTACGACCGGATCGGCTTCGCGGCCGCCGGCAAGTACAACGAGTACGAGAATCTGCGGATCGGCGGGGTCCGCTATGCCGATCTGCGTGGGTACACCTACGACCGTGACGATGTGACGGCGCGCGGTCTGGCGAATGTGTACGCCCAGACGCTGGGCACGATCTTCTCCTCGGCGGCCGAGAAGCCGTACGAGGTGGAGCTGGTGGTCGCGGAGGTGGGTGAGACTCCGGAGGGTGACCAGATCTACCGGCTGCCGCACGACGGTTCGATCGTGGACGAGCACGGCTCGGTGGCGGTGGGCGGTAACGCCGAGTTGATCAGCACCTATCTGGATCAGCGTCACCAGGACGGGATGAGCCTGGCGGAGGCGCTGAAGCTGGCGGTGCAGGCGCTGTCGCGCGAGTCGAACGGTTCGCAGCGGGAGATTCCGGCGGAGCGGCTTGAGGTGGCGGTGCTGGACCGGACGCGTCCGCAGAAGCGGAAGTTCAAGCGGATCGTGGGCCGCCAGTTGGACCGTCTGCTGGCGGAGGACGGTGCGGCCACCGAGGCGGAGAGCGCCGAGGGTGGCGAGGAGAGCGGCGAGGAGTAGTCCGTACCGCGCTGTCACGCTTGCTGTGCCCCGGCCGGTGTTCCGGTCGGGGCACAGGTGCGTTCAGGAGGCCCTGGGGGGCGCTGTGGAGGCCCGTACGACGAGTTCGACGGGAATGTCCCCTGCCTCGGGTTCGCGGCCGTCCAGGACGGCGAGGAGGGCTTGCATGCCGCGTTCGCCGAAGAGCTCGGCGTCGAGGCGGACGGTGGTGAGTTCGGGGTCGATGGCGGTGGCGAGGGCGAGGTCGTCGAGGCCGGTGACGGAGAGGTCGTCGGGGACGGTCAGGCCGAGGCGGCGGGCGGCTTTGTAGGCGCCGGCGGCGAGTTTGTCGTCGTCGCAGATGAGGGCGGTGGGGCGGGGTCCGGGCGCGGCGAGGGCGGTTTCGGCGGCGTGCTGGGCGCCCTCGATGGAGATCGGGGCGTGTGCGGTGGCCAGGGTGGTGCCGGGGACCGGGGCCAGGCGGGTGCGCAGTTCGCGGGCGCGTACGTCGAAGGTCCAGGAGGGGACGTCGGCGGCGAGGTGCAGGAAGCGGCGGTGGCCGAGGCCGAGGAGGTGGTCGGTGACCTGGCGGATGCCGTCGGCGATGTCGAGGTTGACGGTGGCGGCGCCGAGGCTGCCTTCGGGGTCGCTGTCGAGCATCACCAGGGGGAGCTGGTCGCCGCGGATGGCGGTGAGGGCGTCGGCGGCCATGGAGGAGGCGATGACGCCGTCGAGGGCGGCCTGGGCGGAGGCGAAGGGGTCGCGGGCGGGGCCGATGCCTTCGGGGGAGGGGTAGAGGACGACGCCGAAGCCGTGGGCGGCGGCGACGCGGGCGGCGCCGGTGTAGACGCCGGCGAAGAATTCGGTGGTGAGGGCGGGGACGACGAGCAGGACGGTGCGGGTGCGGCCGAGGCGGAGGTTGCGGGCGGCGAGGTTGGGCCGGTAGCCGAGTTCGCGGGCGGCCTCGCGGACGCGTTCGGCGGTGGCGGCGCTGACGCGGCCGCGCCATTTGTCGCCGAGGACGAGGGAGACCGCGGCCTGGGAGACGCCCGCGGCCTGGGCGACGTCCCGGCTGGTGGGGCGGGTGCTGCCTCGGGCCACCGTGGGTGCCTGCGCTTTCCTGTGGACGCCTGAACAGCGCACATGGTACGTATGACGAAGGACGTTATACGTAAAACCTCACGCGTCACGGCGAGGAGATGGCGGACATGGCCGCGGGATACCTGGAGATCCTCAGGGCGAGGCATGCCGCTCGGCTGCTCGCCGGAACGCTGGTGGGACGGCTGCCGAACGCCACTGCCGCCATCGCGATCGTGCTGTTCGTGCGCGCGGAGGGCGGCACGTACAGCCTCGCGGGCGCGCTGGCGGCGGTGTACGGCGTGGCGAACGCGGTGGGGCAGCCGCTGCTGGGGCGGCTGGTGGATCTGCACGGGCAGCCACGGGTGCAGTTGCCCGCCGCGGTGCTGTCGGCGCTGGCGATGGCCGTCTTCGCGGTGACCGGCATCGGGCCGCTGGTGCTCGCGTACGCGGCCGTGGCGGTGGCCGGGCTGTTCACGCCGCCGCTGGAGGGCGGGCTGCGGGCGCTGTGGCCGTCGGTGCTGGGCAAGGAGAGCCAGGTGCACACGGCGTACGCGATGGACGCCGTGGCGCAGGAAGTGATGTTCACGGTCGGGCCGTTGCTGGTGACGCTGTGCACCTCGCTGTGGTCGGCGCAGGCGGCGCTGCTGGTCCTGAACCTCATTGGCGTGCTCGGCGCGCTGTCGGTGGTGCTGTCGCCGCCCTCGCGCGCGTGGCGTTCGGCGCCCCGGGAGGCGCACTGGCTGGGCGCGCTGCGCTCGCCGGGGCTGCTGGCGCTGCTGGCGGCGTTCCTGTTCATCGGTGTGGCGCTGGGTTCCATCACGGTGGCGTCGGTGCCGTACGCGGACGACCACGGCGGTGACGTGGCGTACGGCTGGCTGATGGCGGGGATCGGGCTGGGCGCGCTGCTCGGGGGCACCGTGTACGGGGCGCGGCAGTGGTCGGGGGAGCCGGCGCGGCGACTGACGGTACTGGTGGCCCTTCTGGCGGTGTGTTACCTGCCGCTGATGCTGATGCCGGGCGTGGTGGCCATGGTGGCGCTGATGGTGCTGGCGGGTGTGTTCCTGGCGCCCTGTATCGCTTGTGCGTTTGTGCTCGTGGACCGGCACGCCCCGCGCGGGACGGTGACGGAGGCGTTCTCGTGGCTGGTGACGACGTTCACGGTAGGCGCGTCGGTCGGGACGGGGCTCGCGGGTCCGGTCGTGGAGAAGGGCGGGGCGCTGTGGGGTTACGCCGTTCCGGGTGCCGCGGGAGGTGTCTCGCTGCTGGTCCTGTTGGCCACGCGCGGGGTCCTCGCGGCGTCCGCGCAGCCAGCGGTGGTTGCGGCTTCATCGGAAAATGATCCAAACCGTGCTGTCGAACCCCGTTTCAGCTCAGGGGATCGGGCGTAATGTTCAGTCATGGACCGCCGCATTTTCGGGCTGGAGAACGAGTACGGCGTCACGTGCACGTTCAGGGGACAGCGCCGTCTGTCGCCTGACGAGGTGGCGCGGTACCTCTTCCGCCGTGTCGTGTCATGGGGCCGCAGCAGCAATGTCTTTCTGCGGAACGGCGCCCGCCTGTATCTCGACGTGGGGTCACATCCGGAATACGCGACACCCGAGTGTGACAACGTGACCGAACTGGTCACGCACGACAAAGCAGGCGAACGCATTCTGGAAGGGCTACTGGTCGACGCCGAACGACGCCTGCACGAGGAAGGAATCGCGGGCGACGTCTACCTCTTCAAGAACAACACCGACTCGGCGGGCAACTCCTATGGTTGCCACGAGAACTATCTGGTGGCGCGGCACGGGGAGTTCTCCCGGCTCGCGGACATCCTGATCCCGTTCCTCGTCACGCGTCAGCTGCTGTGCGGTGCGGGCAAGGTGCTGCAGACCCCGCGCGGGGCGGTGTACTGCGTGAGCCAGCGGGCGGAGCACATCTGGGAGGGCGTCTCGTCGGCGACGACGCGTTCCCGGCCCATCATCAACACCCGTGACGAACCGCACGCGGACGCCGAGCGCTACCGCCGACTGCATGTCATCGTGGGCGACTCCAACATGTCGGAGACGACCATGCTGCTCAAGGTCGGTGCCACCGACCTGGTGCTGCGCATGATCGAGGCGGGCACGGTGATGCGGGACCTGACGCTGGAGAACCCGATCCGGGCGATCCGCGAGGTCAGCCACGACATCACCGGGCGGCGCAAGGTGCGCCTGGCCAGCGGCCGGGAGGCCTCGGCGCTTGAGGTGCAGCGGGAGTACTACGAGAAGGCCGTGGACTTCTGCGAGCGGCGCGGTATCCGCACCGGCACCGTGGAGCAGGTGCTGGAGCTGTGGGGCCGCACGCTGGACGCGATCGAGTCCGAGGACCTGGACCGGATCGGCACCGAGATCGACTGGGTCATGAAGTACAAGCTCATCGAGCGGTACCGGGCCAAGCACAACATGACGATGTCGCATCCGCGGGTGGCGCAGATAGACCTCGCCTACCACGACATCCACCGTCGTCGTGGCCTGTACTACTTGCTGGAGAAGAAGGGTCAAGCAGCGCGGATCTGCAATGACTTGAAGATCTTCGAGGGCAAGTCCGTTCCGCCGCAGACCACTCGGGCCCGGCTGCGCGGCGACTTCATCCGCAGGGCCCAGGAGCAGCGGCGGGACTTCACGGTGGACTGGGTCCACCTGAAGCTGAACGACCAGGCGCAGCGCACGGTGTTGTGCAAGGACCCGTTCCGTTCGGTGGACGACAGGGTGGAGAAGCTGATCGCCGGTATGTGAGAGTCGAGTTCCGGCCCACGGGCCCCGGAACGCAACACGGGCGCCGTACGTTTACCGTACGGCGCTCTTCTCACGCCGTAGAGTTGCGCGCACGCCATCAGACAAGATCGATTGATTACGAGGCCCCCACCGTGCGCCGACGCTCACTGCTCATTGCCGTACCCGCCGGACTGGCCACGCTCGCCGCGTGCGGCGACGACGACGGAAGCGATTCGGCCGAGTCCGCCGAAACCCCGTCGCCCTCGGCCCCCGAGGCGGCGCCGTCGCCGAAGATCGTGGACGGGCCGCTGCCCAAGATCACCGCGGGTGTGAAGTTCGACGAGAAGCCGACCGTGGCCAAGGGCGACGGGGAGCCGTCGAAGGATCTCGCGGTGCAGACGGTGATCGCGGGCAACGGCGCCACCATCGCGGAGAACGACTACATCCAGGCCAACTACCTGGGGCAGATCTGGGCCACGGCGAAGGTCTTCGACAACTCCTACGACCGCAAGACGCCGCTGGTCATCCAGCTCGCGCAGGGCAGCATCATCGACGGCTGGCGCTACGCCCTGCCGGGCAAGAAGGTCGGCAGCCGCGTGCTGATGGCCGTCCCTCCGACCTGGGGCTACGGCACCGAGGGCAACAGCCAGGCGGGCATCAAGGGCACCGACACGCTGGTGTTCGTGGTGGATGTGCAGGGCACGTTCAACACCAAGAGCTCCGCCAAGGGCACCGAGACCCCCCAGGACGACGCGAACCTGCCGAAGGTCGGTACCAACACCGACGGCAAGGCGCCGTCCATCGAGGTGCCGGACACCGACGCGCCGACGAAGCTGGTGGCGAACTACATCCTGGAGGGTGACGGCCCGGAGGTCGGCGCCCAGGACAGCGTGCTGGTGCAGTACAAGGGCGTGCTGTGGGACGGCGGCAAGGAGTTCGACTCCACGTACGCCAACAAGCAGCTCGCCTCGTTCGGGCTGACGCAGGTCGTCAAGGGCTGGGCGCAGGGTTTGACCGGCAAGAAGGTGGGCAGCCGGGTGCTCATCGTCATCCCGCCGAAGCTCGGCTACGGCGACAATCCCCCGCAGGGCAGCGAGATCAAGAAGGACTCCACGCTGGTCTTCTCGGTCGACATCCTGGCGAAGATGTGACCCCGCGCGGGATGCGAGACTGTGATCGTTGCCTTTCCACCACAAGCATGGAGCTGAACACGTGAGCATCGACAAGCCCGAGATCGACTTCCCGGGCGGCGAGCCGCCGGCGGAGCTGGAGATCAAGGACATCTGGGAGGGCGACGGCGAGGTGGCCCAGGCGGGCCAGACCGTCACGGTGCACTACGTCGGTGTCGCCTTCAGCACCGGCGAGGAGTTCGACGCCAGCTGGAACCGCGGCACCCCGTTCCGCTTCCCGCTGGGCGCCGGCCGTGTCATCAAGGGCTGGGACCAGGGCGTGCAGGGCATGAAGGTCGGCGGCCGCCGCCAGCTGACCATCCCCGCCCACCTCGCCTACGGCAACCAGAGCCCGACGCCGGCGATCCAGCCGGGCGAGACGCTGATCTTCGTCGTGGACCTCCTCGGCGTCTGACCACCGCGTGTCCGATCACGCGCCGTTCCGACCGTTCGGCGACTGATCACTTGGGGTCTGATCGTCGTACGACCGGACTCGATCACCTGGGGCCCATGCCTGTCCGGGCATGGGCCCTCGGCTTTTGCCGCGCGACCCGGGGGCGGTACGGTCATCGGTCGTAAGCACCATAGGGAAGGCGAAGGGCGTCGATGGCCATTGCCAAGGCCGAGCGGCTCATGAATCTGGCGCTGTGTCTGCTCGGGACGCGGCGGCCGCTGAGCAAGCGCGAGCTGCGTGACTCCATCGAGGCGTACGTCGAGGCCTTCGGACCGGGCAACGGGTCGACGGGGAGCGACGACTCCTTCAACCGCATGTTCGAGCGGGACAAGGACGACCTGCGCGAGCTGGGCCTGGTCATCGAGACCGTGGAGAGCCTGGACGGCGAGGTCGGCTACCTGGCCCGCCGTGACAGCAACCGGCTGCCCCCGATCACCCTGGACGCCGAGGAGGCCGCCGCGCTCGGGCTGGCCGCCAAGGTCTGGCAGCAGGCCCGGCTCGCCGGTGCCGCCAGCGGCGCCCTGCAGAAGCTGCGCGCGGCCGGGCTGCCCGAGGAGGTCGACCCCTACGAGGCGCACGGCGCGCTGGAGCCGCGCATCCCCGTCCACGAGGCCGCGTTCGAGCCGCTGATGCTGGCCTGCCGGGACCGCCGCCCCGTCGTCTTCGACTACCGCAAGGCCACCGCCGCGCACCCCGAGCCGCGGCATGTCGAGCCGTGGGCGCTGGAGTGCTGGCGCGGCCACTGGTACCTGGCGGGCTTCGACCGCGACCGGGGCGCCGAGCGGGTCTTCAGGCTCTCCCGGATCACCGGCAAGGTCCGCTCCCGCGGCGGGAAGTTCACCGCTCCGGTGCCCGATGTCGTCACCGTGCGGGAGACCGTCGCGGGCTGGGCGGGGGAGACCGCCGACCGCTCCGCGCTGATCCGGCTGCGCTCGGACGCCGGGTACCCCTTGCGGGCGAAGGCCACCCGGGTCCGGGAACTCGGTGACGGCTGGGACGAGTTGGAGATTCCGTACGGCCACGGCCTGGACGCCTGGCTGGTGGAGTTCGGGCCGGACGTGGTGGTGCTGGAGCCCGCCGAGCTGCGGGCCGATGTGATGGACCGGCTGCGTGCCGTGGCCAAGGGCTGAGGGGGAGCGGACGGAACAGTGGCAGGCAAACCGGTCAGGCCCGCGAACGCCATCGACCAGACCCGGCGGATGCTCTCCCTGGTGACCTACCTCCGGGAGCGCCCCGGCGCCCGGATCGAGGACGTCGCGCGCGCCTTCGGCGTCACCGAGGACGAGCTGGTCTCGGACCTCGATGTGCTGCCCATGTGCGGCACCAGCTTCCGCGGCGGCGACCTCCTCGACATCGACACCGACGGGGAGCGGATCTGGTGGCACAACCCGGCCGCGCTGGCCGCGGAGGCGGCCGAGCCGCTGCGGCTGGCCTCCGACGAGGCCACGGCGCTGCTGGTGGCCGCCCGCGCGGTGTCCACCCTGCCCGGACTGCGCGAGAGCGACCGGCAGGCCCTGCTGCGGGCCACCGCCAAGGTGGAGGCCGCGGCCGGTGAGGCGGCCGGGGCCAGCTCCCGGCTGTCGGTGACCTTCGAATCGGAGGGCGGCGTCTTCGCCGATGTCGACCGGGCGATCTCCGAGCGGCGCCGGCTGTGGATCCGCTACTACTCCCCGGCCCGCGACGAGGTCACCGAACGCGAGATCGATCCCATCCGGCTGGTCAGCGTCGGCCACACCTATGTCGAGGCGTGGTGCCGCCGCTCCGAGGCGCGCCGCACCTTCCGGCTGGACCGGGTGGCCGAGATCAGGATCCTCGACGAGCCGGCCGCGCCGCCCGAGATCGAGCTGCGGGACCTGTCCGAGGGGCTGGTGCAGCCCGCCGCCGAGGACCCCGAGGTGATCATCGAGGTCGGTCCCGGCGGGCGCTGGGTGGCGGAGTACTACCCGCACGACAGTGCGGATGAGCTTCCCGACGGCGGGCTGCGTATCACTCTGCGGACGCCGGACCCGGCGTCGCTGCGGCGGCTCGCGCTCCGGCTCGGCCGCGACGGCCGTATCGTCGCGCCGCCCGAGCTGGCCGAGAGCGCCCGCCGGGCGGCCCGTGAGGCGCTCGCGGCGTACGACGGGATCGAGGCGCGGGACGCCGACGGGGCGTGAGCCGCGGGGGCGGGACCGAATGGCGTGGACCCGGGAGTGAGCCCAGGGGCGCCGGTTCGCGGAGCGCGAGCGCGTGCGGGCCCGAGGGGCCGGGCACGGTCACGGTCGGCGAACGGGCACACGGCGCCCGTAGGCGATCGACCAAGAACGAGGGAGTGCGGGGCTTTGAGTGAAGCGGGGTCGGTCGGGATGTCGGTGGCGTCCGCGTTCGCGGGGATGAGACGGGTCTCCCCGGTCGTGTTCCGGGCGGGCTGCCCGGACTGCCGGGGCCGGTTCGAACTCGCGGCGAGCGCGTTGCGGCTGGCCATCGGCGCCAGCAGCCGGACCACGTTCTACTCCTTCACCTGCCCGGAGTGCGGGGCTGCGGTGCGCAAGCCGGCCGGGGAGCGGATCGTGGAGCTGCTCACCGGCGGCGGGGTGCGCACCCTGCGGCTGCACTCGACCCTCTAGGCTCGGCGTCATGTTCTGGCCGATGTTCGCGGTAGCTGTGGGGTTCCTGGGTCTTGCCGTTCTCGGGGTGCTCGCGGTGCGGGTGTTCCTGGAGGCGCAGCGTCTGGGCAGGCAGGTCGCGGAGTCCGCGCGGCGCATCAACCGGGCCGCGGAGGATCTGGAGCGGGCGGCGGTGAGCACGGCGCGGGCCGTGGACTCGCTGTGAGCGATGCTGAGAAGCGGGTGTGAGTCCTGCGTGACGAGCGTTTTGGGCCGCTTCGCCCTGTCATCGAGGCGCCCGTGGCAGGTACGCTGCTGGTCGCGGCCCGGATAACGAGGCCCAGGCCGCGGACTGGGAGTACGCACGGGGATTGCTTCTCGTTCACCCCTGAGCGTTACGATCGCTGTCAGCGCGTTCGTTCGGACGCATGTCCGACCGGTCGGACAGCACCCCCACCCAAGCCGCCTCGGTGAGAAGGTAAAGACTTATGTTCGGAAGGCTCGGAGCTCCCGAGATCATTCTCATCCTCGTCGTCATCATCCTGCTGTTCGGCGCGAAGAAGCTTCCGGACATGGCTCGGTCGCTCGGCAAGTCCGCCCGGATCCTCAAGAGCGAGGCGAAGGCGATGAAGGACGACGGCAAGACCACCGCCCCCGCCGACCCGCCCAACAACGACGAGCAGCCCCCGGCCCAGCGCATCATCCAGGCCGCGCCCGGCGACGTGACGAGCTCGCGCCCGGTCAACGAGCCGACGGACACGACCAAGCGCTGACGCAGGGCCGGTGACCTCCGGCCCGCCGCACGAGATGGGAACGTGGGTTGCTGAAGTCTGCCCGCAAGCAGGAGAAGGATCCCGAGGGGCGGATGCCCCTTGCGGAACACCTCCGCGAGCTCCGCAACCGGCTCGTCAAGAGTCTGCTGGCGATCGTCATCACGACGATCATCGCTGCCTTCTTCTACAAGGACATCATCCAGTTCTTCACGGATCCCATCCTTGAGGCGGTGGGATGCGACTACAGCTTCGCGGAGCTGGCGAAGAACACCAGTGAGACCCAGTGCGCGCGGATCGTGCAGAACGGTCTGCTGAGCCCGTTCACGCTGGCGCTCACCGTCTCGCTGGCCTCGGGTGTGGTGCTGGCCTCGCCGTTCTGGCTGTACCAGCTCTGGGCCTTCGTGGCGCCGGGTCTGCACCGGAGCGAGAAGAAGTACAGCCTCGCCTTTGTGGGCGCGGGCTTCCCCCTGTTCCTCACGGGCGCCTACTTCGCCTACTGGTCGCTGCCCAAGATGGCCTCCGTCATGCTGGAGTTCTCGATCATCGGCAGCGACAACCAGCTGCCCCTCGATGACCTCCTCCAGCTGATCATGCGGATGATCGTCGTCTTCGGCCTCTCCTTCGAGCTGCCGCTGCTGCTGGTGATGCTGAACTTCGGCGGCGTGATCACCGGCAAGCGGATGGCCGGCTGGTGGCGCGGCATGATCCTGGGCATCACGCTCTTCGCGGCGATCGCCACGCCCAGCACCGACCCCATCTCCATGCTGGCGCTGGCCGGTCCGATCTGGGTCCTCTACTTCGCGGCCACAGGCATCGCCCTCGTCAACGACCGGCGCCGCGCCCGCCGCGACGCCATGGGTCCCGCCGACGACGAGGCCTCCGAGCTGGATCTCACCCCCGACGACATCGGCGAGGTCGAGGCGGTCTCCGCCAGCCGTGCCCTGCCCGAGCAGACGTCCACGGACCGGGTCAACGGTTATGACGACGTGACCTGAGCAGGGGTGGGCAGCTCGTAGGGTCTGTGCCGTGAGCAGCGAGATCACTCTTTTCGTCAACCCCACCGCGGGTCGCGGCCGGGGCGCCGGTGCGGCGCAGCCGGCCGCTTCCGCGTTGCGGGCGGCCGGGTTCAGTGTGCGGACCGTCATCGGTGAGGACGCCGGGGACGCCCTGGTACGCGCGCGGGCCGCCGTCGCGGACGGCACCGGGGCCCTGGTCGCCGTCGGCGGGGACGGCATGGCGAACCTCGCCCTCCAGGCGGTGGCGGGAACGCGTACCCCGTTGGGACTGGTGGCCGTCGGTACCGGCAACGACTTCGCGCGGGCCCTGGGTCTGCCGGTGCGGGATCCGGCCGCCGCGGGGCGGATGATCGCCGACGCCCTCAAGGGCGCCCGGATCCGCGACATCGACCTCGGACAGGTCGGCGACCGCTGGTTCGGCACCGTCCTCGCCTCCGGCTTCGACTCCCGTGTCAACGACCGCGGCAACCGTATGCGCTGGCCCACGGGCCGTCTGAAGTACGACCTCGCGATGCTCGCCGAACTGGCCGCCTTCCGGCCCTTCCCGTACCGCATCACCCTCGACGGCGGCGAGGTCCGTGAGGTCGAGGCCACGCTGGTCGCGGTCGGCAACGGCTCCTCGTACGGAGGCGGGATGCGGATCTGTCCAGGCGCCGACCCCACCGACGGACTGTTCGACATCACGATCGTCGGGGACTGCTCCCGCGCCACCCTGCTCAGGGTGTTCCCGAGCGTCTACAAGGGCGGGCACGTCGGCCACCCCAAGGTCACCGTGGTGCGGGCCGCGCAGGTGGAGATCGCCGCCGAGAACATCACCGGCTACGCCGACGGCGAGCGGCTGGGCGCGCTGCCCCTGACCGCACGCTGTGTGCCCGGAGCGGTACGCGTAGTAGGCCCGTGAGCTGCGCGGATCCAGGGTTAACGGGACCTGGATCCGGATAATGATCGTCCTGTTGTCAGTGGGGCCCGGTACGCTCGAAAGCACGATGACAGAGGACCTCTCACCGGCCGAGCGCTATGCGGCTGCCCGGGCACGGGCTGCCGAGCAGGCCACCGCGCTCGCCTCCTTCCGCGAGATGTACGACTTCGGCCTCGATCCCTTCCAGATCGCGGCCTGCACGGCGCTCGAAGCGGGCAAGGGCGTGCTGGTGGCCGCCCCCACCGGCTCCGGCAAGACGATCGTGGGCGAGTTCGCCGTCCACCTCGCCCTCCAGCAGGGCAAGAAGTGCTTCTACACGACGCCCATCAAGGCGCTGTCGAACCAGAAGTACAACGACCTGTGCCGCCGTTACGGCACGTCCAAGGTCGGCCTGCTCACCGGCGACAACAGCGTCAACTCCGACGCCCCGGTGGTCGTGATGACCACCGAGGTGCTGCGGAACATGCTGTACGCGGGCTCGCAGACCCTCCTCGGCCTGGGCTATGTGGTCATGGACGAGGTGCACTACCTCTCCGACCGCTTCCGCGGCGCCGTGTGGGAGGAAGTGATCATCCACCTCCCCGAGTCGGTGACCCTGGTGTCCCTGTCGGCCACCGTGTCCAACGCCGAGGAGTTCGGCGACTGGCTGGACACCGTACGCGGCGACACCGAGGTGATCGTCTCCGAGCACCGCCCCGTGCCGCTGTTCCAGCACGTGCTGGCCGGACGGCGGATGTACGACCTGTTCGAGGAGGGCGAGGGGCACAGGAAGGCCGTCAACCCCGACTTGACGCGGCTGGCGCGGATGGAGGCCACCCGGCCCTCGTACCAGGACCGCAGACGCGGGCGCGCCATGCGCGAGGCCGACCGGGAGCGCGAGCGCAGACAGCGCTCGCGGGTGTGGACGCCGGGCCGCCCCGAAGTCATCGAACGGCTCGACGCCGAGGGCCTGCTGCCCGCCATCACCTTCATCTTCAGCCGCGCCGCCTGCGAGGCCGCCGTGCAGCAGTGCCTGTACGCCGGACTGCGGCTCAACGACGACGAGGCGCGGCACAAGGTGCGTTCCCTGGTGGAGGAGCGCACCGCCTCCATCCCCACCGAGGACCTGCACGTCCTCGGGTACTACGAGTGGCTGGAGGGCCTGGAGCGCGGTATCGCCGCCCATCACGCGGGCATGCTGCCGACGTTCAAGGAGGTCGTCGAGGAACTCTTCGTACGCGGCCTGGTCAAGGCCGTGTTCGCCACCGAGACCCTCGCGCTCGGCATCAACATGCCCGCCCGCTCGGTGGTGCTGGAGAAGCTCGTCAAGTGGAACGGCGAGCAGCACGCCGACATCACCCCGGGCGAGTACACCCAGCTCACCGGACGCGCGGGGCGGCGCGGCATCGACGTCGAGGGCCACGCGGTGGTGCTGTGGCAGCGGGGGATGAGCCCGGAGCACCTCGCGGGCCTCGCCGGCACACGTACGTATCCGCTGCGCTCCAGCTTCAAGCCGTCGTACAACATGGCGGTCAACCTGGTCG
The DNA here is from genome assembly GCF_900091315.1 of Streptomyces sp. DI166. Taxonomy (GTDB): domain Bacteria; phylum Actinomycetota; class Actinomycetes; order Streptomycetales; family Streptomycetaceae; genus Streptomyces; species Streptomyces fuscus. The sequence continues at coordinate 6,245 of NZ_FLSP01000058.1, read as the reverse complement.
AGCAGTTCGGGCGGCACCGCTCGCGCGAGCTGCTGGAGACCTCCTTCGCGCAGTTCCAGGCCGACAAGTCGGTCGTCGGGATCTCCCGGCAGGTGCAGCGCAACGAGGAGGGGCTCGAAGGCTACAAGGCCTCCATGACCTGCCACCTCGGCGACTTCGAGGAGTACGCGCGGCTGCGCCGCGAGCTGAAGGACCGGGAGACCGAGCTGGCCCGCCAGGGCGCCGCCCAGCGGCGCGCGGAGGCCGCGGTCGCGCTGGAGAAGCTCAAGCCGGGCGATGTCATCCATGTGCCGACCGGCAAGTACGCCGGTCTCGCGCTGGTGCTGGACCCCGGGCTGCCCGCGGGCCGGTCCAACGGGCACCGCGGCTTCGACCACCACGACGGGCCGCGCCCGCTGGTGCTCACCGCCGAGCGGCAGGTCAAGCGGCTCGCCTCGATGGACTTCCCGGTGCCGGTGGAGGCGCTGGAGCGGATGCGCATCCCGAAGTCCTTCAACCCGCGCTCCCCGCAGTCCCGTCGGGACCTCGCCTCCGCGCTGCGCACCAAGGCCGGGCACATCCCGCCGGAGCGGGCCCGCAAGAAGCGCTCGCAGGCCGCCGACGACCGGGAGATCGCCCGGCTGCGCACCGCGATCCGCGCGCACCCGTGCCACGGCTGCAACGACCGCGAGGACCACGCCCGTTGGGCCGAGCGCTACCACCGGCTGCTGCGCGACACCTCGCAGCTGGAGCGGCGTATCGAGGGCCGCACGAACACCATCGCGCGCACCTTCGACCGGATCGTGGCGCTGCTGACCGAGCTGGACTACCTACGCGCCGACGAGGTCACCGAGCACGGCAAGCGGCTCGCGCGGCTCTACGGCGAACTGGACCTGCTGGCCAGCGAATGCCTGCGGGCCGGTGTCTGGGAGGGCCTCGGGCCCGCCGAACTCGCCGCGTGCGTCTCGGCGTTGGTGTACGAGGCGCGGGTCGGCGACGACGCGATGGCGCCGAAGCTGCCGAGCGGCAAGGCCAAGGCGGCGCTCGGTGAGATGGTCCGGATCTGGGGGCGGCTGGACGCCCTGGAGGAGGACTTCCGGATCAACCAGACCGAGGGCGTGGGCCAGCGCGAGCCCGATCTGGGCTTCGCCTGGGCGGCGTACATGTGGGCCTCCGGCAAGGGCCTGGACGAGGTGCTGCGCGAGGCGGACATGCCGGCCGGTGACTTCGTGCGCTGGTGCAAGCAGGTCATCGACGTGCTCGGGCAGATCTCGGCGGCGGCGCCCGCGCGGGAGGGCTCGACGGTGGCGAAGGCGGCCCGCAAGGCGGTCGACCAGTTGCTGCGGGGAGTAGTGGCCTACTCGTCGGTGGGCTGATGCGCCGTACCGGCTGAACCGCCGGAGAGTGATGCGGGGTTCCGCGTGGGTGAATTCCACGCGGGGCCCCGACGTCGTTTCCGGGGGTGGTTTCCTCACTCGTCACGGTGAGTGTTCTCGCACGTGCGTACCCCGTGACACGGAGTGTGCGAATGATTCCTCAGCGTGCAAATGGAGACGAGGGTACTCCTGTCCCAGGTGGGATTTCAGGTGCTTGCTGAATATGACACGGCGATGATCCGGTCGGACTAAGCTCGCCCGCGACGCACCGAGTTGAGGCGTATTCGTGCGCTTGTTCCAAAACCTCCCGAAGACCCAGAACGTTCCATGACGTACCCCCCTGCAAGTCCCCCCGACTCCCAGCCGATTCCTTTCAGAGGGCCCACATGGTGAGTGTTCAACCTCCTCCCGCCTCCCAGCCCCAGCGCCGCGAACTTCCCTATGCGCGCGTGCTGTTGCCCCCCGCCATACTGATGGCCGCGGCGACCGGAGCCGCCGCCGCGCTGGTCTCGGGGCCGGTGCGGGCCGCCGTCGGCTGGTGCGGCGCCGTCGCCACGGTTCTGGTGATCGCGACGGCCTCCCAGGTCGTCCGCCGCGGCCGTGCCCTGCGCAGCGCCCGTGAGGAGCACGCCCGTCACACCGCGTATCTGGAGCGGCGGGTCGCCTCCCACGACTACGAGATGGACCGGCTCGCCAGGGAGATCGTGCCCGTCGCGATCGATTACATGCACCGCGGCAATTCCCCCGCGGAGGTGATTCGCCACCTCGGCGAGCTCAACCCGGACTACCGCGAACTCAAGGCGCCCGAGCTGGCGTTGATCGAGCGCGTGCTCCTGATCATCGACGAGGAAGAGGCGCTGCGGGACTCCGCCCAGCGCTCCTTCGTCAACATCGCCCGCCGGGTGCAGGCCATCGTCCACCAGCAGAACAAGGAACTCCTCGAAATGGAGGAGGACCACGGCCGCAACCCCGAGGTCTTCGACGACCTGTTGCGCATCGACCACGGCACCGCGCTGATCGGCCGGCTCGCCGACTCCATCGCCGTGCTCGGCGGTGGCCGGCCGGGCCGCCAGTGGCCCGAGCCCGTCGCGCTCTACAGCGTGCTGCGCGGCGCCATGTCGCGCATCCTGGAGTACCGGCGCATCTCGCTGGACAACATCGCCAAGGTCAACATCCGCGGTATCTCCGTCGAGCCGGTCATCCACGCCGCCGCCGAACTCCTCGACAACGCCACCCGCTACTCGCCGCCGCAGACCAAGGTGCACGTCACCGCCACCGAGGTGCAGACCGGCGTCGCCATCGAGATCGAGGACGCCGGCGTCAGCCTCAGCGAGGAGGCCCGCGCCAAGGTCGAGGGCATGCTGGAGGCCGCCAAGGCCGGTATCGACCTGCAGGAACTCGGCGACACCCCGCGCCTGGGCCTCGCCGTCGTGGGCCGTCTGTGCACCGCCTTCGACATGCAGGTCAGCCTGCGCACCTCGGCGTACGGCGGGGTCCGCGCGGTGCTGATCGTGCCGCGCGAGATGATCACCAGTGACCCCGCGCCCGGCTACGCCCACGGCATCGGCGCCGCGGCCGCCCCGCTGCCCGAACTCGGCGGCGTCGAGGGCCCCAAGCGCAAGCCGAAGAAGCGCCGCCCCACCAACCCCAAGATCCCGGCGAACCTCTCCCTGGAGGACGACGTCCCGGTCGTCACCGAGTGGACCGCCAACGGCCTGCCGCAGCGCCGAAGCCGCGTCAAGACCCCGCTCAGCGAGCGCATCGCCCAGCAGGCCAAGCACGAACGCGAGGACCAGGAGCGCATCGCGCGCGGCGAGCAGCCCCTGTGGGGCACCGTCAAGCCCGACCCCGAGCCCGCGCCCGAGGACGACACCCCGCCCGGGCTGTGGGTGGAGGCCTTCTGGGAGGGCCTCAAGCGCGACCCCGATCCCAACGCATTCCGCCAGCCGACCAACGAACCGGCCCACGCCCCGGCCGATGACGAGGGGGACCTCAAGTGATCCAGCAGCGAGCCAACTTCGACTGGATGCTCAAGGATCTGGCCGACGGCGTACCAGGCATCGAGATGATCGTCGTGCTGTCCGCCGACGGTCTGCGCATCGCCCGGCACGGCGGCGACCCCGACGCCGCCGACCGCGTCGCGGCCGCCTGCGCCGGACTGCAGAGCCTGGCCGGAGCCGTCGCGCACGAGATCCCGGACAGCGACGGCAAGATGAAGCTGGTCATCATCGAGATCAACCGCGGCTACTTCTATCTGATGGCCGCCGGGCCCAACGCCTATCTCGCGGTGCTGTCCGACACGTTCGCCGAGCCCGGCCTGATGAGCAACCGCATGCGGGACCTGGTGGACCGGATCGGGCCGCACCTGACCAGTCCGCCCCGGCGCAACGGGCAGACCGTATGACTCCTCCGCAACGCCAGAGGCGGTACCCCAGCCAGCCGCCCGCCCCCGAGCCGGCCGCGGTGGGCGAGCGCAGGAACCCCGAGCGGATGTTCGTGGTCGGCGGAGACGGCGGGGACCGGGCCAACCTCGACCTGGTCACCTTAATCGTGGCGCGCGCCGACCCCCCGCCCTCCGCCACGCCCGAGCAGACGGCGCTGCTCCGGCTCTGCACGGCCCCGCTGTCCGTGGCCGAGCTGTCCGCATATCTCAGTCTCCCGTTCAGCGTGGTGACGGTCGTGCTCACCCAGATGCTGGCGGACGAACTGGTCGAGGCGCACAAGCCGCTGGTGCGGCAGTCGGTCGCCGACCGTTCCCTCCTCGAAGCGGTGATGCATGGACTTCAAAAACTCTGACACCATCCCCGGACCACGCACCGAGGACCGGCTGCCGCAGACCGTCCAGGCCGCGGTGAAGATCGTCATCGTGGGCGGTTTCGGGGTCGGCAAGACGACCATGGTCGGCTCGGTCAGCGAGATCAAACCGCTGACCACCGAGGAGACCATGACCCAGGCGGGCATCGGGATCGACGACAACTTCGGTTCCGACACCAAGACCGCCACCACCGTGGCCATGGACTTCGGCCGGATCAGCATCACCGAGAAGCTGGTGCTCTACCTCTTCGGCACCCCCGGCCAGGAGCGCTTCTGGTTCCTGTGGAACGGCCTGTTCGAGGGGGCGCTCGGCGCGGTGGTGCTGATCGACACCCGCCGGCTGGAGGTCAGCTTCGACGTCATAGGGCGGCTGGAGGAGCGCGGGGTGCCCTTCGTGGTCGCCGTCAACTCCTTCCCGGACGCGCCCCGTTACCCGGTCGAGGAGCTGCGTCAGGCGCTCGACCTGGCACCGGAGATCCCCATCGTGGAGTGCGACGCCCGCCGCCGCGCCTCCAGCCGGGACACCCTGATGACCCTGATGCGCTTCCTGCACTCGCTCGCCATGACCGGCGCGCTCACCTGACCGACGCTCACCCGACCGACGTATCCGACCGAACTCCCCCGACCCCGGATCCACTTCGGAGCGACCACGTGACGCCTGAATCCCACTCCCTGACCGGCACGGACGACCCGCGCTCGGGGCCACCGCCGGGCTGCCCCGCCCACGGCTCCGGGCCGGGAGGACTGCGCCGCCTCTACGGCCCGGAGGCGGAGGACCTGGAGGAGCTGTACGAGGAACTGCGCGACGAGCACGGACCGGTGGCGCCGGTGCTGCTCCACGACGACGTGCCGATGTGGGTGGTGCTCGGCCACGCCGAGAACATGCACATGGTGCGCAGCCCCTCGCAGTTCTGCCGGGACAGCCGTATCTGGACCCCCTTGCTGGAGGGCATGGTCAAGCCCGACCACCCGCTGATGCCGCACATCGCCTGGGAACCGATCTGCTCCTACGCCGAGGGCGACGAGCACCTCAGGCTGCGCGGCGCGGTCACCGGCGCCATGTCCACCATCGACCACCGCGGTATCCGCCGCTACATCAACCGCTCCACGCAGCGCCTGGTCAACCAGTTCTGCGAGCAGGGCCGGGCCGATCTGGTCGGCCAGTTCGCCGAGCACCTGCCGATGGCGGTGATGTGCGAGATCCTCGGCATGCCCGAGGAGTACAACGACCGGATGGTGCAGGCCACCCGGGACATGCTGCGCGGCTCGGAGACCGCCATCGCCAGCCACGGCTATGTGATGGGCGCCCTGCAGCGGCTCACCGAGCGCCGGCGGGCCGAGCCGGGGGACGACTTCACCAGCCAGCTCATGGCCCACCCGGCCCGGCTCACCGACGACGAGGTCACCAAGCACCTGTGGTTGGTGCTGATGGCGGCCTACGAGGCGACCGCCAACCTGATCGCCAACGTGCTGCGCATGGTCCTCACCGACCCGCGGTTCCGCGCCCAGCTCAAGGGCGGCCAGATGACGGTGCCGGAGGCGGTGGAGCAGTCCCTGTGGGACGAACCGCCGTTCAGCACCGTCTTCGCCTACTACGCCAAGCAGGACACCGAGCTGGGCGGCAAGCGCATCCGCAAGGGCGACGGCCTGCTGTTCGGGATCGCGCCCGGCAATGTCGACCCGCGGGTGCGGCCGGACCTGTCCGCGAACATGCAGGGCAACCGTTCGCACCTCGCCTTCGGCGGCGGCCCGCACGAGTGCCCCGGCCAGGACATCGCGCGTGGCATCGCCGACGTCGGTGTGGACGCGCTGCTGGCACGGCTGCCGGACGTCCGGCTCGACTGCGCCGAGGAGGACCTGTCCTGGCGTCAGTCCATCGCCTCCCGGCACCTGGTGGCGCTCCCGGTCCGCTTCGAGCCGAAGCCGACGCAGGACGTGACCGTCAAGCCCGGACTGAACATGGTGCCGACCCAGCGCCCCTCCTGGCACGTCACCTCGGCCCCGCGGACCCCGGCCCCGCAGCCCGCGCAGCCGCAGCCCCACCCGGTGCCCGCCGCGGCCCCGCAGGCGCAGCCG
>NZ_FLSP01000057.1 GCF_900091315.1 Streptomyces sp. DI166 | reverse complement strand
GCGGTTCGGCGGGGACGTGCCCGGCGCCCTCGCGGCGGCGGCGCGGCAACCCGGTGCCGAAGGACTGCGGGGACTCGCCGCGTGCTGGCGGGTGGCTGTGGACCAGGGGGCCGGTCTCGCGGACGGACTCGACCGGCTCGAAGCGGCGTTGCGGGCCGAACGGGACCAACGGGCCGATCTGCGGGCGCAGTTGGCGGGGGCGAAGTCCACGGCGCTGATGCTCGCCGGACTGCCGGTGCTGGGGCTGCTCCTGGGCGCGGTCATGGGCGCCGATCCCTTGCGGGTGCTGCTGCACACCGGAGCCGGGCTCGGGTGCCTGGTGGCCGGCGGGGTGCTGGAGGGGCTGGGCGTGTGGTGGGCGCTGCGGATCGTGCGCGGGGCGGAGGCGGTGTGAGTACGGAAGTTGTCCACAGGCTGGGGGTAGTCGTGGGGATCGGGCTGGGGCTGGGCTGGCTCGTGCGGTGGGTCGGGGCCGTGCGGAGGGAGCGCAGGGCGCGGCGGCGGCTCACGGAGCTGCTGGTCGGGGTGAGGGCGGTGGCCGCGCCCGGGGTCGACGTGGGCGCGGTGGTGCGGCGGTGGGCGCCCGTTGTGGCGGTGGGGTGTGCCGGGTGGGTGCTCGTCGGGGGCCTCGCGGGGGTCGTGGCCGGGCTGGTGGGCGCTGTCGGCCTGCATCGGTGGCGGGGGCGCCGGGGCGCGGCCGAGGAGGCGGGGTACGACGCCGCCGAGGCGGCCCGGCAACTTCCGCTCGCCGCGGATCTGCTGGCGGCCTGCATCGCCGCCGGTGCGGGGCCCGTGGTCGCGGCGCAGGCCGTGGGCGAGGCGCTCGGCGGTCCGGTGGGCGACGGGCTGGCCCGGGGAGCCGCCGAGGTGCGGCTGGGCGGGGAACCGGGGGACGCCTGGCGGAAGTTGGCCGCGCTGCCCGGTGCCGGAGGGCTCGCGCGGTTGCTGGAGCGGGCCGATGTGTCGGGGCTTCCGGCGGCCGGACCGGTCGCCCGGCTCGCCGCCGACGCCCGTGCCGGGTGGGCGCGGGCCGCCACGGCCCGGGCACGCAGGGCGGCGGTGCTGGTCACGGCGCCGGTGGGGCTGTGCTTCCTGCCCGCCTTCATCGCGGTGGGCGTGCTGCCGGTCGTGATCGGGCTGGCCGGTGAGGCGCTGGGAGGGGGTGGTGGATGAGCGGGGTTCGGCACTGACAGGTCGTAGTCGGTCGTAGTCAATGGAACTGATCCTTACGGGGGTTGTGATGAAGAAGGCAGTACTCAGCAGGGCAGCGCGCGTCGTTCGGGCGCGGATGCGGGCGCTCGTCGCCCGGCGGGACTCGGGGATGGTGACCTCCGAGTACGCGATGGGGATCATCGCGGCGGTGGCGTTCGCCGTGGTGCTCTACAAGGTCGTCACCAGCGGGCAGGTCAGCGCGGAGCTGCAGGCCATCGTGAAGCGGGCCCTCAGTGCGCGGATGTGAGGGGCGTCGGGCCGACCGGGGGTTCGTGACGGCGGAGACGGCCCTGGTGCTGCCTGTGCTGGTCATGTTCACGATGGCGCTGGTGTGGGGGCTGCTGGTGGTCGCCGCCCAGATCCAGTGCGTGGACGCGGCCCGCACGGGCGCCCGCGCCGCGGCCCGCCAGGACCCGCCCGACCAGGTCGTCGCGGTGACCCGCGAGGCGGCGCCGTCCGGCGCGGAGATCACTGTCAGCCGGTCCGAGGGCCTGGTCCGGGTGCGGGTCGTGGCCGAGCCTCCGGTGCTCGGGGGACTGCCGTTCGAGGTACGGGAGGAGGCGGTGGCGGTGGTGGAGGAGGCGCGGGCGGCCGGGGATGGGCTGGGCCAGGTGCCGGCGTCCGCGCCGGCAGCCGGGGCGAGGGCCGGGAGGTTGCCGTGACCGGCACGGGGCGCCGCCTCACGCCCGGCGCCGCTGCGGGCAGGGCGCCTTCGGCTCCGCCCCGCCCCTGCGACGACCGCGGCTCCGCCACCGCATGGACCGTCTGCGCCGTGGCCGTCCTCTGCGTGGTCTTCGGAGTGGTGCTCGCCCTCGGGCAGGCGGTGGTCGCCCGGCACCGGGCGGCGGGCGGCGCCGATCTCGCCGCGCTCGCGGCGGCGGACCACTGGACGCAGGGCGCGACGGCGGCCTGCGCCCGCGCGGAGGAGGTGGCCCGAGCCCAGGGCACCCGGCTCGTGCGGTGCGCCCTCGTCGGGGACGTGTCGGACGTGACGGCGGCGGCGGGCCGGGGACCGTTCGCGGCGGAGGTCAGGGCGCGGGCGGGTCCCCCGGACGGCCTACCGGCGCCCCAGGAATATCCGACGGCGGGTCCGGTGTCCCGGCAGGGCCTGATGGTGGGTCCGGTGTCCCGGCAGGGCCTGATGGCGGGTCCGGTGTCCCGGCAGGGCCTGATGGCTGGTCCGGCGTTCCAGAAGGACCCGTCGGCGGGGCTGGCATCCCGGCAGGACCTGACTTCGGCTCCGGCGCCCCGGCAGGACCCGGACCCGGCGGCCGCTCCGACACCCCCGGAGGATCCGCCGGCGCCCCCCGCAGCAGTTCCGTGAGGAGGCGTACCGCGCCTCTCTTGTGGAGGGGGTCGTTGCCGTTGCCGCACTTGGGGGACTGGATGCAGGACGGGCAGCCGGAGTCGCACTCGCAGGAGGCGATGGCCTCCCGAGTGGCGGTGAGCCAGGCGCGGGCGGTGTGGAAGGCGCGCTCCGCGAAGCCCGCGCCGCCGGGGTGGCCGTCGTAGACGAAGACCGTCGGCAGGAGCGTGTCGGGGTGCAGCGGGACCGAGACGCCGCCGATGTCCCAGCGGTCGCAGGTGGCGAAGAGGGGCAGCAGGCCGATCGAGGCGTGCTCGGCGGCGTGCAGGGCGCCGCCGAGGATCTCCGGGTTGATCCGGGCCGCGTCGAGCTGGTCCTCGGTGACCGTCCACCACACCGCGCGGGTGCGCAGCGTACGAGGAGGGAGGTCGAGTTTCGTCTCGCCCAGGACCTCGCCGGTGATCAGCCGGCGGCGCAGGAAGGAGACCACTTGGTTGGTGACCTCGACGGAGCCGTAGCACAGGCGGCCGTCGCCCCACGGGATCTCGGTGTCCGTCTCCAGGACGGCGATGGAGGTGGTGTCGCGGGCGACCGTGGAGTACGAGGGGCTGGCCTGCTCGACCAGGGCCACGGAGTCCTCCAGGTCCAGGGAGCGCACCAGATAGGTGCGGCCCTGGTGGAGGTGGACCGCGCCCTCGTGGACGGTGGTGTGCGCGGCGCCCGCGTCGACCGTGCCGAGCAGACGGCCCGTACCGGCCTCGACGACCTGGACCGGGCGTCCCCCGCCGCCCCGGATGTCGGTGAGGTCGGCGGCCCGTTCCCGGCGTGTCCAGTGCCAGGCCTTGGTGCGGCGGCGCAGCAGCTTCGCCGCCTCCAGCTGCGGGAGCAGTTCCGCGCAGGCGGGGCCGAAGAGGTCCAGGTCCTCCTCGGTCAGGGGCAGCTCCTCCGCCGCCGCGCACAGGTGCGGGGCGAGGACGTAGGGGTTGTCGGGGTCGAGGACCGTGGATTCGACGGGCTGGTCGAACAAGGCCTCGGGGTGGTGGACGAGGAAGGTGTCCAGGGGGTCGTCGCGGGCGACCAGGACGGCGAGCGCGCCCTGCCCGGAGCGGCCGGCCCGGCCCGCCTGCTGCCACAGGGAGGCGCGAGTGCCCGGATATCCGGCGATCACCACCGCGTCCAGGCCGGAGACGTCGATGCCGAGTTCCAGGGCGGTGGTGGCGGACAGGCCGAGGAGTTCGCCGGAGTGCAGGGCCTGTTCCAGGGCGCGCCGTTCCTCGGGGAGGTAGCCGCCGCGGTAGGCGGCGACCCGGCGGGCGAGGGAGCGGTCGACCTCGGCGAGCCGTTCCTGGGCGATCACCGAGATCAGTTCGGCGCCGCGCCGGGACCGTACGAAGGCGACCGAGCGTACGCCCTGCACGGCGAGGTCGGTCAGCAGGTCGGCGGTCTCGGCAGTGGCGGTACGTCGTACGGGGGCGCCCTTCTCGCCCTGGAGTTCGGTGAGCGGGGGCTCCCAGAGGGCGAACACCAGTTCACCGCGCGGTGAGGCGTCGTCGGCCACCTCGACGACCGGCAGGCCGGTCAGACGGCGGGCGGCCACCGCGGGCTCGGCGGCGGTCGCGGACGCCAGCAGGAAGACCGGGGAGGCGCCGTAGCGGGCGCACAGACGGCGCAGTCGGCGCAGTACCTGGGCGACGTGCGAGCCGAAGACGCCGCGGTAGGTGTGGCACTCGTCGACGACGACGTACTTCAGGGCCTTGAGGAAGGAGGACCAGCGGGAGTGGGAGGGCAGGACGCCGCGGTGCAGCATGTCCGGGTTGGTCAGGACGTAGTTGGCGTACTGGCGGATCCACTCGCGTTCCTCGAACGGCGTGTCGCCGTCGTACACCGCCGGCCGGACAGAATGGCCGAGAGGTTGTGAAAGTTCCTTCACCGATCGGCACTGGTCTGCCGCGAGGGCCTTCGTCGGCGCCAGGTAGAGCGCGGTGGCGCCGCGGCCGTTGGGGGCCTCGGAGCCGTCAAGGAGGGCGGAGAGCACGGGCATCAGGTAGGCGAGCGACTTGCCCGAGGCGGTGCCGGTGGCGACCACCACCGACTCGCCGTCCAGGGCGTGCTCGGCGGCCCGTGCCTGGTGGGCCCAGGGGTGTTCGACCCCGGCGGCCTGGACGGCGGCGATGACCTCGGCGCGGATCCGGTCGGGCCAGACGGCATGGCGACCCTCGCGCGGGGGCACATGCTCCGTATGAGTGATGCGCGAAGCCCGGTTCGGCCCGGAGGCGAGCCGGCCCAGCACCGTGCCCGGGTCCACCCGGGAAACGGGGTCCGTCAGGGATCGAAAGGATCGGTGATTCTCGGCCATCGGCACCGAGTGTGTCACTGGCGTGACGGACAATGGGACCAAGGCGTCGTGCACGCCCGCCGGTAAGTGATTGAATGCCATCGCGGCTGGCGAACCGTCCTGGGGGCTGCAAGCCGAGGTGTCCCGAGGGACGACCGCTCGATAGCAAGGTGCTGGAGGATCCGTGGACCTGTCCCTGTCGACCCGTACCGTCGGCGATCGTACGGTCGTCGAGGTCGGTGGCGAAATCGACGTATATACCGCGCCCAAGCTGCGCGAGCAGCTGGTCGAGCTGGTGAACGACGGGAGTTTCCACCTCGTCGTCGACATGGAGGGCGTGGACTTCCTCGACTCCACCGGGCTCGGCGTCCTGGTCGGCGGACTGAAGCGGGTGCGTGCCCATGAGGGCTCGCTGCGCCTGGTCTGCAACCAGGAGCGCATTCTGAAGATCTTCCGTATCACCGGCCTCACCAAGGTGTTCCCGATCCACACCTCGGTCGAGGAAGCGGTGGCGGCCACCGACTGATCTCCGCTCCGGGGCGCTCTCGGCCCCGGGACGGACGACGTTCCAGAAGGGGGACCGGGCGCTCGGCGGCCCGGTCCTCCGGACAGCACGCCCGTAGTTGCGAGGGGGATGCATGGCCACCGTTGAACTCCGCTTCAGTGCGCTGCCCGAGCACGTCAGGACCGCACGACTGGTCGCGGCGGCGGTGGCGCGCAGGGCCGGAGTGGACGAGGCCGTCCTCGACGAGGTGCGTCTCGCGGTCGGTGAGGCGTGCTCCCGGGCTGTGGGACTGCATCAGCTCGGCGGGGTCTCGGCACCGGTGAAGGTGGTGCTGATCGAGGAGGAGAAGCAGTTCTCCATCGAGGTCGGCGACGAGGCACCGCGCTCCGCCCCGGGCGACCGGGCGCCGGGCGCGGCGGGCGACGACGCCGAGACCGAGGAGGACGAGATGGGCCTCGCGGTCATCAGCGGCCTCGTCGACGACGTGGAGGTCACCGCCGGGGAGCACGGCGGGCTGATCCGTATGACCTGGCCGACCACTCCGGCGGTCGCGGAGCTTCCCTGACGCCCCGACCGGACATCCTGAGCTGACGTCCCGACCGGACATCCCGAGCTGACGTCCCGACGGGGCGTCCCGAGCGGACGCCCTGAGAGGACCTCGCGGGGTCGCCCGGGCCCCGCCCGACCCCCGCTTTTCAGACCTGATCACCCGAAGGGCCCTACCCAGGTAGGGCCCTTTCGCTATTTCGTGAATTTCTTCACGATCAATCTCCCGATAATTCGATCAAGTTCCCGCCGAGGTCAATGCGGGTGTCAATGCTTTTGAGGCATTACCTCTTTCGGGTTCCATGGTTGAGGGGCGATCATTTGCTGAAGAGCAGGTGAAGACCAATTTCGTTTACCGCGCACTGTTTTGATCAGGTTCCGGTACCTACAATCCGTCCACATCTTGAGCTCAGCCCAAGCGTCAAGGAGGACGAATGGCGGGGCTTTCTACCCCTCATCAGTTGGATCACCCCACAACCCTCGCAGCCGCAGTCCTGACCGACGGCAACCGCGCCATGGTGATCGTCATCGGCCTCGTGGCCCTGGCGGCGCTGGTGGTCGCCGGTGTCCTGGTGCGTCAGGTGCTCGCGGCGGACGAGGGCACGGACAGCATGAAGAAGATCGCGGCGGCGGTCCAGGAAGGCGCCAATGCCTATCTGGCCCGGCAGTTGCGCACGCTCGGTGTATTCGCCGTGGTCGTCTTCTTCCTGCTCATGCTGCTGCCCGCGGACGACTGGAATCAGCGCATCGGCCGATCAGTGTTCTTCTTGATCGGCGCCGCGTTCTCGGCGGCCACCGGTTATATCGGCATGTGGCTCGCCGTGCGCAGCAATGTGCGCGTCGCCGCCGCGGCCAGGGAAGCGACCCCGGCGGAAGGTGAGCCGGAAAAGGATCTCACCACCGTCTCGCACAAAGCCATGAAGATCGCTTTCCGTACGGGCGGCGTGGTCGGCATGTTCACAGTGGGGCTCGGTCTGCTGGGCGCCTCCTGTGTGGTGCTGGTGTACGCGGCCGACGCGCCGAAGGTGCTGGAGGGCTTCGGTCTCGGGGCCGCTCTCATCGCCATGTTCATGCGTGTCGGAGGCGGCATCTTCACCAAGGCCGCCGACGTCGGCGCCGACCTGGTCGGCAAGGTCGAGCAGGGCATTCCGGAGGACGACCCGCGCAATGCCGCGACCATCGCCGACAACGTGGGCGACAACGTCGGCGACTGCGCGGGCATGGCGGCCGACCTCTTCGAGTCCTACGCGGTGACCCTGGTCGCCGCGCTCATCCTGGGCAAGGTGGCGTTCGGCGACGCCGGACTCGCCTTCCCGCTCCTGGTCCCCGCGATCGGCGTGATCACGGCCATGATCGGCATCTTCGCCGTGGCCCCGCGGCGCAGCGACCGCAGCGGGATGACGGCGATCAACCGCGGCTTCTTCATCTCCGCGGTGATCTCGCTGGTCCTGGTGGCCATCGCGGTCTTCACCTACCTGCCCTCGACCTACGCCGACCTCGACGGGGTCACCGACGAGGCGATCCTGGGCAAGAGCGGCGACCCGCGGATCCTCGCCGTCGTCGCCGTGGCGATCGGCATCGTGCTGGCGGCTGTGATCCAGCAGCTGACCGGCTACTTCACCGAGACCGACCGGCGACCGGTCCGCGACATCGGCAAGAGCTCGCTGACCGGCCCGGCCACCGTCGTCCTGGCCGGTATTTCCGTCGGCCTGGAATCGGCCGTCTACACCGCCCTGCTGATCGGCCTCGGCGTCTACGGGGCCTTCCTGCTCGGCGGTACGTCGATCATGCTCGCGCTGTTCGCGGTGGCGCTGGCCGGTACCGGTCTGCTCACCACGGTCGGTGTGATCGTCGCGATGGACACCTTCGGGCCGGTCTCCGACAACGCCCAGGGCATCGCCGAGATGTCCGGCGACGTCGAGGGCGCGGGCGCCCAGGTGCTCACCGACCTGGACGCGGTCGGCAACACCACCAAGGCCATCACCAAGGGCATCGCCATCGCCACCGCCGTACTCGCGGCGTCGGCGCTCTTCGGCTCGTACCGTGACGCCATCACCACCGGCGCCGCGGAGGTGGGCGAGAAGCTCTCCGGCGACGACGCCCCGCTGAGCCTGATGATGGACATCTCGCAGCCCAACAACCTCGTCGGCCTGATCGCCGGCGCGGCGGTCGTCTTCCTCTTCTCCGGACTCGCCATCAACGCCGTCTCGCGGTCGGCCGGTTCGGTGGTCTACGAGGTACGGCGGCAGTTCCGCGAGAAGCCCGGGATCATGGACTACAGCGAGAAGCCGGAGTACGGCAAGGTCGTCGACATCTGCACCCGGGACGCGCTCAGAGAGCTGGCCACCCCCGGTCTGCTCGCGGTCATGGCCCCGATCTTCATCGGGTTCACGCTCGGGGTCGGCGCGCTCGGCGCGTTCCTGGCCGGCGCGATCGGCGCGGGCACGCTGATGGCGGTGTTCCTCGCCAATTCCGGCGGCTCCTGGGACAACGCCAAGAAGCTGGTCGAGGACGGCCACCACGGCGGCAAGGGCAGCGAGGCCCACGCCGCCACGGTGATCGGCGACACCGTGGGCGACCCCTTCAAGGACACCGCGGGTCCCGCGATCAACCCGCTGCTGAAGGTGATGAACCTGGTGGCACTGCTGATCGCGCCCGCGGTGATCGACTTCTCGTACGGCGACGACAAGAACATCGGTGCCCGCGTGCTGATCGCGGTGCTGGCGTTCCTGGTGATCGCCAGTGCCGTGTACGTGTCCAAGCGGCGCGGGATCGCGATGGGTGACGAGGGCGACGCCGAAAGGTCGGCCAACTCACCCGATACGGCGGTGGTTTCGCCGACCTCCTGACGGGGCTCCGACGAGGCCGCAGCTCAAGGGGCGGGCGGTCGGCGCGCATTGACGCGCCGGCCGCCCGCTCCTTGTCTGTTCACGCCCCCTGCCGTGAGGCTTCTCTCCCGTGGGGCAAATGCGTGCGTAACCGCTCATATCGGTCATCCGGTATGCGGTCGTACGCCATCCGGCGTGTATGTTCCGGGGCCGAGAGCCATGGAAGGGACCAATCCGGTGAACAAGAAGCTCGTGGCCGCACTGTCCGGCGGTGCGGTACTGGTACTGGCGCTGTCGGGCTGCAGCAGCGACGACGGCAACGACAAGCTGGATGCCTGGGCGAAGCAGGTCTGCGACGACGTGAAGCCGCAGGCGAAGAAGATCGCGTCGGCCAACGACGCGATCCAGAAGGAGACCTCGGACAACAGCACGCCGGAAGAGGTCCAGAAGACCGACTCCCAGGCGTTCCAGGACATGTCCGATGCCTACAAGGCAATCGGCACGGCCGTGAAGAAGGCGGGGGCGCCGGACGTCGAGGACGGCGCGAAGAAGCAGCAGGACGCGGTCAAGGAGCTCAACGGCATCTCCGCCTCCTACGCCGACCTGAAGAAGCAGATCGACGACCTCGACACCAAGGACCAGGGCAAGTTCGCCAAGGGTCTGAAGGACATCGCCGCCGAGCTGAACAAGCTGAGCACCAGCGGCAGCAACGCCCTCAAGACGCTGGAGGAGGGCGACGTCGGCCAGGCCATGGCCAAGCAGTCCAGCTGCAAGTCCTCCACCGGCGCGGCGACCGCCGCGGCCGGCTGAGTCCGAGGGGCCGCGTGGGGGCGGCGGCGCGGGTCACAATGGGGGCGTGAGTACCTCCAGGCTGCCCGCACTGCCCGCCTCCGACCGCCCCGATGTCGCCGCCCGCCTGCGGGACGCGCTGCTCGGGGCCTCCTTCACCGCCGACGGGCTGCTCGAACTGCTCGGCGCCCCCGCGTACGCCGCGCTCGCCCGCAGCGAGACCGTGCCCGCGCTCCGGGCCACCCGCGGCGACACACCGCTGGAGACCGTCGTACGGCTCTTTCTGCTCCAGCAGCCGGTGCCGCACGCGCGCGTGGCGGACGTTCTGCCCGTCGAGGAGTGCCTGGAGACCGGGTGGCTGACCCGCGCGGGCGACGACGAACTGGCCGCGGCCGTGGACGTACGGCCCTACGGCGGCCCCGGCGGCGAGGACTGGTTCATCGTGTCCGACCTGGGCTGCGCCGTCGGCGGCGCGGGCGGGATCGGCGTCAGGGACGAGGGTGTGGTGCTCGGTGTCGGCGGGGCCTCCACGACCCTCGCCGGCATCACCGTCCGTACGCCCGTCTCCACCGCCCTGGACATCGGCACCGGCTCCGGCATCCAGGCGCTGCACGCCGCGCAGCACGCCACGCGCGTGACGGCGACCGACCTCAACCCCCGCGCGCTGCACATCACCGCGCTCACCCTCGCGCTGTCCGGGGCCCCGGCCGCCGACCTGCGCGAGGGCTCGCTGTTCGAGCCCGTACGGGAGGGCGAGAAGTTCGACCTGATCGTCTCCAACCCGCCCTTCGTGATCTCGCCGGGCGCCCGGCTGACCTACCGGGACGGCGGGATGGGCGGGGACGATCTGTGCCGCTCGGTCGTTCAGGGGGCGGGGGAGCTGCTCAACGAGGGCGGGTTCGCGCAGTTCCTCGCGAACTGGCAGCACGTGGCGGGGGAGGACTGGCAGGACAGACTCAGGTCATGGGTGCCGCGCGGGTGCGACGCGTGGATCGTCCAGCGCGAGGTGCAGGACACCACGCAGTACGCCGAGCTGTGGCTGCGGGACGCCGGGGACCACCGGGGCGATCCCGCCGAGTACCAGGCGCGCTACGACGCCTGGCTGGACGAGTTCGAGGCGCGCAAGGTCAAGGCCGTCGGCTTCGGCTGGATCACCCTGCGCAGGACGGGCTCCGCCGTGCCCTCGATCACCGTCGAGGAGTGGCCGCACCCGGTCGAGCAGCCGCTCGGCGAGACGGTGCGGGCGCACTTCGACCGGCTCGACTACCTGCGCGCGCACGATGACGCGGCCCTGCTCGAAGGGCACTTCCGGCTCGTCGGGGAGGTCGTGCAGGAGCAGGTCGGGCTGCCCGGCGCCGAGGACCCCGAGCACGTCGTGCTGCGCCAGAACCGCGGGATGCGCCGGGCGACCAAGGTGGACACCGTCGGCGCCGGTTTCGCGGGCGTCTGCGACGGCACGCTGAGCGCCGGACGCATCCTCGACGCCATCGCCCAGCTCGTCGGCGAGGACCCGGTCCTCCTGCGCGACCGCACGCCCGCGCAGATCCGGCTGCTGGTGGAACAGGGGTTCCTGGAACCGGCGTGATCACCACCGGCCTGATCACAACCGTGTGATCGGAACGCGCGTGATCCGAACCTGTGCGAGCCGAACCCGCGTGATCCGGGACCGTACGAGCCGAACCCGCGTGATTCGGGACCGTGCGAGCCGACCCCGCGTGATCCAGGGCCGTGTGATCCGGGACCGCGTGACCCAGGACCGCGTGACCCAGGACCGAGTGACCCAGGACCGAGTGACCCAGGACCGTGTGATCCGGGACCGTGTGATCCCCGGGAACCGAGCGATCAGAACCCGGTGATCACAAAGCGCCGAGCGATCAGCGGAAGATCAATCTCTTTCCGTACGGGCAATTCGCGCTGACCGCGAGAAGTTGACCGGAAACGCACCCGTGCGGCCCGCTCGGATGCCGCTCGGGCGCGGGCGGCCCGCCGGGGCAGCGCGGGCTTTCCCCAGCGCCCAGGAGTGCCCGCCGACGCGCCGCCCGCGCGTTCATCCGGGGTTCGCCCCGCCGTCGCCCGCGCGTGCCAGCCTCACGGGGCCGGGACACGCGCGGAGCGGGGCGAAAGGGGCGATTCGATCATGGAAACCGGGTCGGCGATCTTCTCGGGGGCGGTGTTCGGGCTGTTCGGAGCCGGACTCCTGGCATGGACGGCGGCCCGCGCACGGCACCGCGAACCGGTGGCCCCCGGTGTGAACCCCGTCGCATCGGCGACGCTCGCGGGCCTCGCCGCCCTGATCGCGCTCACTCTCGCCGCATGGTGCTTCACCCGCCTGTGAGAACCGCGCCGGAGCTGGGATTCCGATAATTGGGAGGCGCTCCTCCGGAAAGGCTCGAAAAGGCCGCTGGGCACTCCGGGCGGCAGGAATGGCGGTAGTCGGGTTACCGTTCGAGTGGCCGTTGCGGGCTTTTCCCGTTTGACACGGGGGCGGGATGTACCGTCACACTCCGCAGCGTCACCACCACCCGACCCCGGGAGCAAGGCCGGGGAGGTCACCCAGCGTCGACCGGAGAGAAGAGCGAAGTTGTCCCCGACCAGCGAGACCGCGAAGGGCGGCCGCCGACTCGTCATCGTCGAGTCGCCTGCCAAGGCGAAGACGATCAAGGGCTATCTCGGCCCCGGATACGTTGTCGAGGCGAGCGTCGGGCACATCCGCGACCTCCCCAACGGCGCCGCGGAGGTCCCCGAGAAGTACACCGGCGAGGTGCGCCGCCTCGGGGTGGACGTCGAACACGACTTCGAGCCGATCTACGTCGTCAACGCGGACAAGAAGGCCCAGGTCAAGAAGCTCAAGGACCTGCTGAAGGAGTCGGACGAGCTCTACCTCGCCACCGATGAGGACCGCGAGGGCGAGGCCATCGCCTGGCACCTGCAGGAGGTGCTCAAGCCCAAGGTCCCGGTCAAGCGGATGGTCTTCCACGAGATCACCAAGTCCGCGATCCAGGCCGCCGTCGCCAATCCGCGCCAGCTCAACCAGAAGCTGGTCGACGCCCAGGAGACCCGCCGCATCCTCGACCGCCTCTACGGCTACGAGGTCTCCCCGGTGCTGTGGAAGAAGGTCATGCCGCGGCTGTCGGCGGGCCGCGTCCAGTCCGTGGCGACCCGGCTCGTGGTGGAGCGGGAGCGCGAGCGCATCGCGTTCCGTTCGGCCGAGTACTGGGACCTGACCGGCACCTTCTCGACCGGTCGCGCGGGGGACCCCTCGGACCCGTCGTCGCTGGTCGCCCGCCTCCAGAGCGTCGACGGCAGGCGGGTCGCGCAGGGCCGCGACTTCGACTCCCTGGGACAGCTCAAGAGCGCCAACACCCTCCACCTCGACGAGGCGAACGCCCGCGCGCTGGCCGCCGCCCTGGAGCAGACGCGGTTCGCCGTCCGCTCGGTCGAGTCCAAGCCGTACCGCCGCTCTCCCTACGCCCCCTTCCGTACGACGACCCTCCAGCAGGAGGCGTCCCGCAAGCTGGGCTTCGGGGCCAAGGCGACCATGCAGATCGCCCAGAAGCTGTACGAGAACGGCTACATCACCTACATGCGTACGGACTCCACGACGCTCAGCGACACCGCTGTCGCCGCGGCCCGTGCGCAGGTCACCCAGCTGTACGGCGCCGACTACCTGCCGGACGCGCCGCGCACCTACGCGGGCAAGGTCAAGAACGCGCAGGAGGCGCACGAGGCGATCCGCCCCTCGGGTGATCGTTTCCGCACGCCCGCCGAGACCGGTCTGACCGGCGACCAGTTCAAGCTCTACGAGCTGATCTGGAAGCGCACCGTCGCCTCCCAGATGAAGGACGCGACCGGCAACAGCGTCACCGTGAAGATCGGCGGCACCGCCGCCGACGGCCGGGACGTCGAGTTCACCGCGTCCGGCAAGACGATCACCTTCCACGGCTTCCTCAAGGCCTACGTCGAGGGCGCCGACGACCCGAACGCCGAGCTGGACGACCGCGAGCGCCGGCTCCCGCAGGTCAGCGAGGGCGACGCGCTCGGCGCCGAGGAGATCACGGTCGACGGGCACGCCACCAAGCCCCCGGCCCGCTACACCGAGGCCAGCCTGGTCAAGGAGCTCGAAGAGCGCGAGATCGGCCGCCCGTCGACGTACGCGTCGATCATCGGCACGATCCTCGACCGCGGCTATGTGTTCAAGAAGGGCACGGCCCTGGTGCCGTCCTTCCTGTCCTTCGCCGTGGTCAACCTCCTGGAGAAGCACTTCGGGCGGCTCGTCGACTACGACTTCACCGCCAAGATGGAGGACGACCTCGACCGCATCGCCCGCGGCGAGGCGCAGTCCGTGCCGTGGCTGAAGCGGTTCTACTTCGGCGAGGGTGAGGGCGCGGGCGTCGGCGGCGCCGCCGAGGCCGGCAACGGCGACGGGGACCACCTGGGCGGTCTCAAGGAGCTGGTGACCGACCTGGGCGCGATCGACGCGCGCGAGGTGTCCTCGTTCCCCGTCGGCAACGGCATCGTGCTGCGGGTCGGCCGCTACGGGCCGTACATCGAGCGCGGCGAGAAGGACTCCGAGAACCACCAGCGCGCCGACATCCCCACCGACCTGGCGCCCGACGAGCTGTCCGTCGAGCTGGCCGAGGAACTGCTCGCCAAGCCGAGCGGCGACTTCGAGCTGGGCACCGACCCGGTCACCGGCCACCAGATCGTCGCCAAGGACGGCCGCTACGGCCCGTACGTCACCGAGATCCTGCCCGAGGGCACCCCGAAGACCGGCAAGAACGCCGTGAAGCCGCGGACGGCCTCGCTGTTCAAGTCGATGTCGCTGGACACGGTGACCCTGGAGGACGCGCTCAAGCTGATGTCCCTCCCGCGCGTGGTCGGCACCGACGCCGACGGCCAGGAGATCACCGCGCAGAACGGCCGCTACGGCCCGTACCTGAAGAAGGGCACGGACTCGCGCTCGCTGCAGAGCGAGGAGCAGCTCTTCACGATCACGCTGGAGGAGGCGCAGGCGATCTACGCCCAGCCCAAGCAGCGTGGCCGGGCCGCAGCCAAGCCGCCGCTGAAGGAGCTGGGCACCGACCCGGTCAGCGAGAAGCCGGTCGTGGTCAAGGACGGCCGCTTCGGCCCGTACGTCACCGACGGGGAGACCAACGCGACCCTGCGCTCCGGCGACAGTGTCGAGACGATCACCCCGGAGCGCGGCTTCGAGCTGCTCGCCGAGAAGCGCGCCAAGGGGCCCGCCAAGAAGACGGCGAAGAAGGCCGCGGCGAAGAAGACCACCGCCAAGAAGGCCCCGGCGAAGAAGACGGCCGCCAAGAAGACCGCCGCGAAGAAGACGACGACGGCCAAGAAGACGGCAGCGAAGAAGACGGCCGCAGCGAAGCCGTCGTCGGAGGACTGACGGACCGGCTCCTTCAGGCCCCCGCTTCGCGAAACGAACGCCCCGGCATCACTCTTTGGTGTCGGGGCGGGCGTACGTTCGGGCGCCCGCCCCGGGCTGTCGGCGCCTGCCGATAGGCTGAAAGCATGACGCGTGCCGAGCAGCCAACGGCCCCCCACACGGCCCCCGACGAAGCCCTCGCGGCGGACTCCCGCGAACGCGCCGTCCGTGCGCTGCTGCGCCGACCCCAGCTCAGGCGGTTGTGGAGCGCACAGCTCGTCGGCGGCGTCGGCGACGTACTGGCCTTCCTCGTCCTGGTCCTGCTGGCGCTTCAGGCGGCCATCGCCGAGGGCTCGTTCGGCGGCGGCTACCGGGGCGTGGCGTTCGCAGTGGCGACGGTCTTCGGTACCCGCATCCTGGCGACGCTGCTGTTCGGGGCCGTCCTGCTCGGCCCGCTCACCTCGCTGACCTCCCAGGAGGGCCCGCTCGACCGCCGCTGGACCATGGTCGGCGCGGACGGCGTACGCGCCGCTCTGCTGCTCGTCGCCCCGCTGTGGATCGACTGGACGCCCGAGAACGCGCTCGCGCTGCTCCTGGTGACCGTCTTCCTCACCGGGGTCGCCGAGCGCTTCTGGACGGTCTGCCGGGAGAGCGCGGCGCCCGCGCTGCTGCCCGCCCCGCCCCTGGAGGGCGCGACGGTACGGCCGCTGCCGGACCACATGGATGCGCTGCGCCGCCTGTCGCTGCGCACCGGCTTCCTGGCCATCCCGCTCGGCGCCGCCGCGCTCGTCGTCGCGGCCCTGGGCAACAACCTGCTGGCCACCGGCATCGACTGGTTCGGCGAGCACCAGGCGGCGCTCGCCTCCTACGTCGCCGCCGGACTGTTCGCCGCGTCCCTGTCCGTGGTGACCTTCCTGGAACTGCCCGGCACCCGCACGCCACGCGCGCGTTCCCCGCTGGAGGGCCTGCGCCGCCCCAAGACCGGCACCGGCGTCGACAAGGGCCGCACCGGCGCGATCCCGCTGCTGGTCACGGCCTGCGCGGCCGTCGCGGGCGCGGTGTCGGCCTCCGTCGCAGTGGCGGTGCTGCACGCCAAGGACCTGGGCGGCGGCCCGGTGCTGTACGGCCTGATGGTGCTGGTGCTGACCGGCGGGGTCGTCGTCGGCATCCGTACGGCGCCCAAGGTGCTGGTGTCGCTGTCGCGGCGCCGTCTGCTGGCGCTGGCCATCGCGCTCACCGGTATCGCGCTGCTGGCCGCCGGGCTGGTCCCGGACGTCACCACCGTGCTGCTGGTCCTCGCCCTCGCGGGCGCCGCCGCGGGCATCGCCGCCAACACCGGCCACACCCTGCTGGACCAGGAGACCGAGGACTTCCGCCGCCCGCGCAACACCGAGCATCTGCACGCGGTCGTACGGGTCTTCGTCGGGCTCGGCGCGCTGGTCGCGCCGCTGGTGGCCGCGGGGATCGGCCCGCACCGGCTGGAGAACGGGCGGTTCGTGTTCGCGCACGGCGGTGCCGCGTTCACGCTGATGCTGGTCGGCGCCCTGCTGCTGCCGGTGGCCGCGCTGGTGCTGGCCAAGGTCGACGACCGGTCCGGGGTGCCGCTGCGGCACGATCTGCGCGACGCGCTGCTCGGCGGCGACGACCCCGAGCAGGCGCCCGCCGCGACCGGCTTCTTCATCGCCCTGGAGGGCGGCGACGGCGCGGGCAAGTCCACCCAGGCCGAGGCGCTCGCCGAGTGGATCCGGGGCAAGGGCCACGAGGTCGTCGTGACCCGCGAGCCGGGCGCGACGCCGGTCGGCAAGCGGCTGCGCTCGATCCTGCTGGACGTCTCCAGCGCCGGGCTGTCCCACCGCGCGGAGGCGCTGCTGTACGCGGCGGACCGCGCCGAGCACGTCGACACCGTGGTCCGGCCCGCGCTGGAGCGCGGCGCGGTGGTCATCTCCGACCGTTACATCGACTCCTCGGTGGCCTACCAGGGCGCGGGCCGCGACCTGTCGCCCACCGAGATCGCCCGTATCAACCGCTGGGCCACCAACGGCCTGGTGCCGCATCTGACGGTGCTGCTGGACGTCGACCCGCAGACCGCGCGGGAACGCTTCACCGAGGCGCCGGACCGGCTGGAGTCGGAGCCCGCGGAGTTCCACGCGCGCGTGCGCTCCGGTTTCCTCACCCTGGCCGCCGCCGACCCCGGCCGCTACCTCGTGGTGGACGCGGGCCAGGAGCCCGAGGCCGTCACCACCGTCGTCCGGCACCGGCTCGACCAGGTGCTGCCGCTGTCGGAGCAGGAGATCCGGGAGCAGGAGGAGGCGCGGCGCCGGGCCGAGGAGGAGGCCCGCCGGAAGGCCGAGGAGGAGGCCGCCCGCAAGGCCGAGGAGGAGCGGCTGGAGCGCGAGCGCCAGGAGCAGCTCGCCCGGCTGCGCGCCGAGGAGGAGGAGCGCAAGCGCCGCGAGCTGGAGGAGGCGCAGCGCCGCGAGGCCGAACGGCAGGCGGAGGAGGCCCGGCAGCGCGCCGAGGAGGCCGCCCGCCGCGCGGAGGAGGAGCGTCAGCGGCTCCTGGCCGAGGAGAAGGCCCGCGCGGAGGAGGAGGCCCGCCGCAAGGCCGAGGAGGAACGCCGCCGCAAGCAGGCCGAGGAGGAGGCCCGACTGCGCGCCGAGGCCGAGGCGCGGCGCCTGGAGAAGCAGCGCAAGGCGGAGGAGGCCCTGCTCCGCGCGGAGGAGGCACGCCGGCTCGCCGAGCGTGCGGCCGCCGCGGCGGAGGCGGGGCCCGCGCCCACGGCTCCGGCTCCGGTGGCCGAGCCGCCCGAGGCGCAGACGGTGCCCACGCCGGTGGTGACGGCCGAGGACGCCGCTGCCGCGCGGCGGGGGGATCGGACGACGGTGCTGCGGAAGGTGGAGGAGCGACGGGAGGACCCGTCCGCCTCGTCCGGCACCTCGGAGGCGGAGACGACGGCGGAGCTGCCGCTGCCGCCGACTGCGCCGGGGGCGGTGGATGAGACAGCGGTGCTGCCGCCGGTTGCGCCGGGGGCGGCGGACGAGACGGCGGTGCTGCCGCCGGTTGCGCCGGGTGCCGCGGATGAGACGGCCGTGCTGCCGCCGGTTCCGCCGGGTGCCGCGGACGAGACCGCCGTGCTGCCGCCCGTGGAGCCGGGGGCTGCCGACGAGACCGCGGTGCTGCCTCCGGTACGGGGCGGGAGTCCCGCGGACCGGGTTCCGCCCGGGATCTTCCGCGACGAGGCGCAGCCGGAGCGGGCCGAGGAGCGCACCCGCGAGCTGCCCCAGGTCGACGAGCAGGCCGCCGCCGAGCCGAAGTCCCGCCGTCGCAGGCGGCC
This sequence comes from Streptomyces sp. DI166, assembly GCF_900091315.1. GTDB lineage: Bacteria > Actinomycetota > Actinomycetes > Streptomycetales > Streptomycetaceae > Streptomyces > Streptomyces fuscus. The sequence goes on along the minus strand of NZ_FLSP01000057.1, from coordinate 37,033 downwards.
CCGCTCGGACTGGGCCGAGGAGACGCCGCTGGACGACCTGCCGTCGCTCGCGGACGAGCTGCTGGGCCCGCGGGAGGACGGCTTCGGCGACGAGGAGCAGGGGCGCGGGCGCGGACGGCGTTGAGCCTTTTCCGACGGCTCGGACGGCGCCGCTGGGTCTTTTTCCGGCAGCTGGGACGGCAGCCCTGACCGGGGCCGCCGTCGTTGTCAGTGGGGCCCTCCACAATGGAGGGCGTACCGCGTCACGTGGACGAAAGGGCGGCGTACGTCATGACCGTGTGGGACGACCTGGTGGGGCAGGAGAAGGTGAGCGAGCAGCTCGCCGCCGCTGCCCGGGACGCCGACGCCCTGGTCACCGCCGCCGCGGCGGATGCCCCGCCCCCGGAGGCGTCGAAGATGACGCACGCCTGGCTGTTCACGGGCCCGCCCGGCGCCGGCCACACCCAGGCCGCGCGTGCCTTCGCCGCCGCGCTGCAGTGCGTCAGCCCCGACCGCGCCCTCGGCGGAGCGCCCGGCTGCGGCTTCTGCGACGGCTGTCATACGGCGCTGGTCGGCACGCATGCCGACGTCACCACGGTCGCGGCCGTGGGCACCCAGATCCTCGCCGAGGACATGCGGGACACCGTCCGCAAGTCGTTCACCTCGCCCGCCAACGGCCGCTGGCAGGTCATCCTCGTCGAGGACGCCGAGCGCCTGAACGAGAAGTCGGCCAACGCCGTCCTGAAGGCGGTGGAGGAACCGGCCCCGCGCACGGTCTGGCTGCTGTGCGCCCCCTCCATCGAGGACGTCCTGCCCACCATCCGCTCCCGCTGCCGCCACCTGAACCTGCGTACGCCCTCGGTCGACGCCATCGCCGACATGCTCGTACGGCGCGAGGGCATCGAGCCCGAGGTGGCCGCCGCGGCGGCCCGCGCCACCCAGGGCCACGTCGACCGGGCGCGCCGCCTGGCCACCGACCCGGCGGCCCGCGAGCGCAGAGCGGCGGTGCTGAAGCTGCCGCTGCGCGTGGAGGAGATCGGCGGCTGCCTGAGGGCCGCGCAGGAGCTGGTGGACGCGGCGGCCGAGGACGCCAAGCAACTCGCCGAGGAGATGGACGGCAAGGAGACCGAGGAGCTGAAGGCGGCGCTCGGCGCGGCGCAGGGCGGCCGGCTGCCGCGCGGCACGGCGGGCGTGATGAAGGACCTGGAGGACAAGCAGAAGCGCCGCCGCACCCGCACCCAGCGCGACAGCCTCGACCTCGCCCTGACCGACCTCACCGCCTTCTACCGCGACGTCCTCGCCCTCCAGCTCGGCTCCCGCGTGGCCATCGCCAACGCCGATGCCGAGGACGTCCTCGACCGGCTGGCGCGTAGCAGCACCCCGGAGGCCACGCTGCGCCGGATCGAGGCCATTGCGGCCTGCCGGGACGCCCTGGACCGCAATGTGGCGCCGCTGCTGGCGGTGGAGGCGATGACGATGGCGCTGAGAGCGGGCTGAGCAGGGGCAGTGGCGGATGCATGGAATGGCGGGTGGGTGAAGTGACGGGCGGGCGGTTGACCGCGTAACCCGTACGAGCCGTGACCCGCACGGAGGGCATCCATTCGGCTGCACAGAGTTACGCTCGCTGGATGCACATCAGGCGCCCCCACCCGACTCCCGCCCCCGGCACCGGGACCCCTCGGCACGCCCGAACCCGCAGAGCCCGGACGGCGGGAGCCCTTCTCGCCGTCGCCGCGCTGGTGGTCTCGGCATGCTCCCCCGGCGGCTCGTCGAGTGCGGCGAGCCCGGCGGCCGAGGCGGCGCTGGCCGCGCTGCCGCGGGCCACCCCGGACACGCTGGCGCCGTACTACAGCCAGGAGCTGAAGTGGCGGGCCTGCGGAGTCCCCGGGTTCCAGTGCGCCACGCTCAAGGCGCCGGTCGACTACGCGCAGCCGCAGAAGGGCGACGTGCGGCTGGCGGTGGCCCGCAAGAAGGCCACCGGACCGGGCAAGCGGATCGGATCGCTGCTGGTCAACCCGGGCGGGCCGGGGGGTTCGGCGATCGGCTACCTCCAGGCGTACGCCGGTATCGGCTACCCGGCCGAGGTGCGCGCCCGCTACGACATGGTCGCCGTCGACCCGCGGGGCGTCGCCCGCAGCGAACCGATCGAATGCCTGTCCGGGCCGCAGATGGACGCGTACACCCAGACCGACATCACCCCCGACGACGGGGCCGAGCGGTCCAAGCTGGTGGACGCCTTCAAGACCTTCGCCGAGGGCTGCGGCGCGGACTCGCCGGAGCTGCTGCGCCATGTGTCCACCGTCGAGGCGGCGCGGGACATGGACATCCTGCGCGCGGTGCTGGGGGACGAGAAGCTGCACTACGTGGGGGCGTCGTACGGCACGTTCCTCGGTGCGACGTACGCGGGGCTGTTCCCGCAGCGGGCCGGGCGGCTGGTCCTGGACGGCGCGATGGACCCCTCGCTGCCCGCCCGGCGGCTGAACCTGGACCAGACGGCCGGGTTTGAGACGGCGTTCCGGGCGTTCGCGCGGGACTGCGTGCAGCAGCCGGACTGCCCGCTGGGCACGGACGCCGAGAAGGTGGGCCCCAACCTGAAGGCCTTCTTCGAGGAACTCGACGCCCGGCCCATCCCCACGGGCGACGCGGACGGCCGCAAGCTGGGCGAGTCCCTCGCCACGATCGGCGTGATCGCGGCGATGTACGACGAGGCGGCCTGGGCACAGCTCCGCGAGGCGCTGACCATGGCGATGGAGGAGAACGACGGCGCCGGCCTGCTGGTCCTCGCGGACAGCTACTACGAGCGGGACGCGAACGGCAGTTACTCGAACCTGATGTTCGCGAACGCGGCCGTGAACTGCCTGGACCTGCCGTCGGCCTTCGACACCCCCGAGCAGGTGGAGGCCGACCTGCCCGCCTTCGAGAAGGCGTCCCCGGTCTTCGGCGAGGGCCTGGCCTGGGCCTCCCTGACCTGCGCGTACTGGCCGGTGGCGGCCACGGGCGAGCCGCACCGCATCAAGGCGGAGGGCGCGGCCCCGATCGTGGTGGTCGGCACCACCCGCGACCCGGCGACCCCGTACCGCTGGGCCCGCGCCCTCGCCGCCCAGCTCTCCTCCGCCCGCCTCCTGACCTACGAGGGCGACGGCCACACCGCGTACGGCCGGGGCAGCGACTGCATCGACCGCACGATCAACACGTACCTGCTCCGCGGCACCCCGCCTGCGGACAAAAAGCGCTGCTCATAGCCCCTGCCACCGGCCCCGCCCGGGACGGGTCGGGGCTGGTGCGGAGCACCCCCGGAAACTGTGTAGACTTACCGACGTTGCTGATCGCACCATAGTGCGGACAGCGCGCCGCCTTAGCTCAGATGGCCAGAGCAACGCACTCGTAATGCGTAGGTCTCGGGTTCGAATCCCGAAGGCGGCTCCATTCGAAAGCCCAGCTCAGGGTCACTCTGAGCTGGGCTTTTTCGTTCAGCGGTTACGGCGGCGGCGCCGGGGCGTGTGCTGCGCGGCTGTCCGTGGTCTATCCGTGGTCTCAGCGGTGGATGAGGAGCAGCAGGCATGAACAGTAGGAGCCAGTTGGGCGTCACCTCGACGGTGGCCGGCCTCTGTGCGCTGATCGCAGTGGGAGCGGTGATGGCCACGACGAACCTGTCCGGAGGGGTACGCATCGGCGTCACCGCCGTGCTCGTTCTCGCGCTGGCGGGCGTCATGGCCGTTGTTGGAGCCGCTGTGGCTCGAAGCCGTCGTCAGTGAGGCTCCCGTGACAGGGTGCTGTACCTCCCGGCTGGCGGAATCGCCGTGCGTCAGATCTTGACTGCGCAGACGCCGGAGCCGCACAGCATCAAGAGGTCCTCGGGGTCCGAGGTGAGGACCGTCACGGGAGAGGGGGAGGCCATCGCGGTGGCGGCCACGATCGCGTCGAGGGCGTACTTGTGGCCGTGGAGTCCGGCTGCGACGAGGAGCTTGCTGGCGTGACGGGCGATGGCTTCGGTGGGCGGGATGATGTTGACGCGGGAGACTGCGTAGTCGAAGCGGGCCGGGTTGGTCCTGGGGTCGCGGGCTTCGACGAGGGTGACGGAGCTGGTGATGACCCGTACGTCTTCGGCTTCGGCGGCGGCCAGCCATGCGGTGAGCTCGGGGGTGCGTCGTACGAGTTTGGACAGGCCCTCGCAGTCGAGGACGAGGGTGCCGCTCACGCGGAATCCGTCGAGCCGGCTGCGTCACCGCGCAGGATCGCCCGCTTGGCCTCGACTGCGGCCTGGTCGACGGGGCCGTGGTCGGCTTCGGCATCCTCGATCAGTTCGCGCAGCCGGTCGCGCTCCAACTGTCGCTGGATGAGGGCTTCGACATAGGCGGACATGCCCCGCTTGCCCGTACGCGCCTTGAGGGCCGCGATGGTGCCTTCGTGGAGGGAGACGGAGACCGGGCGAATCGGACCTTCGCCGGGAACTGGGTCTGAGGTGGTGGCGACCATGGAAATACGTTCACAAAAGTTTTGTTATTCGGTGTGGTGATTCGTCAGGGTGGTTCGTCATGCATGGGCGCCGGGCGTCCGCCCCGGCGCCCCCCTCACCCGCAACGCCCACGGCGCCGCCACCCCCGCCGCTGCGAACAGGGTGCCGAGCACCAGCCACCCCACGCGTGGATGGTCGCCCAGGCAGAGGGTGGCGATCAGGGCCGGGGCCAGAGCTGTTGCCGTGCCGCGGCCCAGGGAGAAGAAGCCCTGGTACTGGCCGTGCATGTGGTCGGGGGCGAGGTTGAAGCTGAGGCCGAAGGAGCCTGCGGAGAGCCAGAGTTCGCCCAGGGTCAGGGCCGCCGCGAAGAGCAGGAGGAGGGTGACGGCCTGCCAGCCGGACAGGCCGGCGGTGAATGACGCCAGCGCGCAGGACGCGAGGAGGGCGAGGCCTGCGGCTCGGCACATTGCCGCCGCCCGGGCGTTGTCCTCCGCTCCTCTGCTGAAGCGGATCTGGAGGCAGATCACCATCACTGTGTTGACCGTGACCATGGCCGAGACCAGTACTCGTGGTGCTTCCGTGTGTTCCAGTACCCACAGGGGGACCGCGAAGGACAGCACCTGGGCCTGGAGTGACAGGACTCCGCAGATCAGTGTGATCACGGCGTAGCGGCGGTCCCGCAGGACCTGCCAGCCCGAGCCGCGGCGGGGCGACTTCTCGGCCGCCAGTTCAGGCTCAGGCTTTGGGGCGCGCAGGCGGCGCAACGGTACCGCCGCCGCCGGGTACGTCAGTGCCGTGCACCACAGCAGGACCATGTAGCCCGTCTTCGAGTCCGCCTGGATCACCAGGGCCGAGGCCGCCGCGCCGATCGTGATGCCGATGTTGGTCACCACGCGGAGGTAGGCCCGCAGGCGGACGCGTTCGGCGCCCTCTCCTGCCGTCGCCACCAACGCGCCTCGCGCCGCCGTGCTGCCCTGTTCCGCCAGGAGGAAGACCAGGATCAGGCCCGCGAACACCGGGAACGTGCGGGCGAAGGCCAGGGCCGCCATCGTGGCGAACTGGATGGCGAGGAGGGCGGTGTACGTCCGTCTCGGGCCGTAGCGGTCCGCCAGTTTGCCCAGGGGGACCGCTCCTGCCAGTGCCGCTATTCCGGCGGTCGTGAGGGCCGTGGCCACCTGGTGGACCGGCAGGCCGACGACCCTTGTGAAGAACAGGGTGCTCGTCGTCAGGTACAGGCCGCTGCCCACCGTTTTGATCAGCCAGGACAGGGCCAGGAGGCGGGGGGCGCCCGGGGCCGGGAGCGCCGCCGTGAGCAGGGCTCGGGGGCGGCGGGGGGTGGGGGGTGCCGTGGTCGTCATGCCGGTGGCACCGCCAGTCTGTGCAGGTCCGCTATGACTCGCTCCGCGGACCTCTCGTCCGGAGCCTCGAAGTACGCCTCCAGGTGGGACGGGCTCGCGCACTCCTCCGGGGTCAGGACCTCCCGGACTCCGGGCGTCGACAGCACTCGTTCGCGCAGGCCGGGGAGGGCCGGGAGGCGGGTGCGGCCGATGGTCGCGGGGTGCGGGGTGCGGGGTGGGTGGCTGGGGGGTTCGCCGGTCGAGACGCGGGCGAACTCCTCCCACAGGTCCAGGCCGAACGCGTGCCACCACATGCGGGAGATGCCCATTCCGCCCGGCCGGACTGCCACTTCGCCGATCACCGGGCCCGTCCCGGTGCGGAAGACCTCCAGGTGGGTGACGCCGGCGGGCAGGGCCAGCGTCGCCACCACTTGGTGGTGGAGAGACAGGACCTTCTGCGAGAACTCGTCCTTCTGGTCCGCCACATAGCCGCTGTTCAGGTTCGGTGTGATGCGCAGGGGCGGGAGGTAGTAGCGGGAGACCGCCGCGTGGGCCACCTCGCCCTCGTGCACGACTCCGTCGCAGTGGTACTCGTGTGTGAAGCGCACCAGGCGTTCGACCTGGATCGGCAGCCGTTTCTCCGCGAGGTCGGTGAACTCGCCGGCGCGGTGGCGTTCGGTGAACTCGGCCGCGGAGTCCACGCGGTACGTGCACTTGGACGCAGCGCCGAACACCGGCTTGATCATGATCGGCCAGCCGGTCCGTTCCGCCGCCCTGGGCACGTCGGAGAGCGTGGCGGCCTGGGCGTAGTCCGTCACCGGGAGTCCCGCCGCCCGCAGTCTGTCCTTCATCGCCCGCTTGTGGGTCGCCCACAGCGACTGGTCGACGCCGGGGCCGGGCACGCCGAGCAGCGCGCGGACCAGGCCGGCCGCCACCACACTCTTCTCCGTCGCCGCGATGACATGGTCGACGGGGCCGTGGGCGGCCAGTTCGTACGCCGCCTGCTCGACCTGGGTCAGGTCGGCGAAGCTGTCGACGTACGCCGTCTCGTGGTCGCGGTACAGGTCGGCGTAGACCTTGCGGGTCATGACGCGGACGGTCACGTCGGGGCGGCGGGCCAGGGCCCTGAGGACCTCGGGCTTGTCCGAGTTGAGCAGGAGTACCTGCCGGGTCACTGCTACTCCGTAAGTTGAAGGTGGTGGTAGGTGACGGTGGCCGCCGCCTCGTCGATCACGGCCCAGGCGGGGGAGGGGCCGCGGTCCGGGGCGCAGCGGGTCACGGAGCCCACGTTGACGACGTAGCGGCCGTCGGGGGCGAGCGGGACCGGCTCCCCGAAACGTACGGGCACGTTCTCCACGCGCGTCGGGCTGCCCGGCCGCAGGCGGTACAGGGCACTGCGGTGGTGGTGGCCGTGCACCAGTGCCCGGCCGGGGAAGTCCGCCTCGGCGGGACACCACCGCCCCGGCTCCAGTTCCCGCCAGGGCAAGGAGTGGCCGTGGCAGTACCGGGCGAAGTCCGTGCGGTGCTCCGAGGGCGCGTCCAGCAGCGGGCGCGTCCAGTCGGGGAGGTGGGCCTCGGGCACCAGTGCGCGGATCCGCTCCTCCTGGTTGCCCCGCACCAGCCGTACGCCGTCCAGGAGGCGGGCGAGTTGGGGGTCCGCGTCGAAGACCTCCGTCAGGCTGCCCTTGAACTCGTACGCGGGCGCGTCCCGTTTGCCGACTCGGCACTCGAAGACGTCGCCCAGGCAGACCACTTCGTCCACATCCTGTGCGCGGATCCGTTCCAGGACCGCGCGCAGGCGTGCCGTGTCCCCGTGGATGTCGGTCAGCACGGCGTGGCGCACCGCTCTCACCCGCTCGTCCCGATCCGCACCCGGGACGCCAACTCCTCGCAGATCCGGGCTGCTTCTGCGGCGTCGGGGCCGTCGGCGATGACGTATCCCGCGCGGTCCTGCGAGGCGCGTACCCGGTGGACCGGGTCGCCGACGGCGACGTCCAGGTGGATCTCGGCGGTGGTGCCGGTGGTGTCCGGCAGGGTGATGTGTTCGACCTTTCCGGGGGGTGGGGTGAGGAAGCGGATCGCCGCTCCCCGGCGGGGCACCGGCGGGGCCGTGGGTGCGCTCAGCAGGCCGAACGGGCAGGCCGCGGTCAGGGTCACCACGTCCAAGTCGTAGGCTCTGCGCAGGAGTTCGCGGATCTTGTCGCCGCCGATGCGGTTGTGGGACTCCAGGACGCGCGGGCCCTTCGCGGTGACCTTGACCTCGGTGTGGGCGGGGCCCTCCACCAGCCCTACGGCGTCCAGGAAGGCGTGGACCAGGTCGGTCACCTCCGCCAGTACGGGCGCGGGGAGGGCGCTGGGCTGGGTGTGGCCCGTCTCCACGAACGCGGGGCCGACCAGCTTGTCGGTGACCGCGAGGACCGTGTGCTTCCCGTCGTGGGAGAAGCTCTCCACGCTGATCTCGGGGCCGTCGAGGTACTCCTCGGCGAGGGGCTGGGTGCCGCCCGCCGCCTCGAACGCCCGCCAGGCCTCCTCGGCCGCCTGCGCGTCGGCCACCTTGAAGACCGCCTGACTGCCGGTGCCGGCCGTGGGCTTGAGGACCACGGGGCCGTCCGTCGTACGGCAGAAGGCGGCCAGGTCCGCCGCGTCGCGCGGTGCGGCGGTGTGCACCGGGCCGATGCCCCGGGCGTTGAGCAGTTCCCGCATGCGCTGCTTGTCCTGGAGCAGGCGCACGGTGTGCAGGGAGTTTCCGGGCAGGCCGAGCCGTTCGGCGAGCGCGGCCGTGGGCAGCAGGCCGCGTTCGGTGAGCGACAGCACCCGGCCGAAGGGGTGCTCGGCGTGCAGCGGGGCCAGGGCCGCGTGCAGCGCCTCGGTGTCCGCCAGGTCTGCCGCGAGGGCCGTGTCGGCCTCCGCGGCGACGGGCGGCGCCGGTTCCGAGGCGTCGTGCACGAAGACCGTGGAGATGCCCAACGACCGTGCCGCGCACACCAGTTGCGGAGTGCCCGCGAGCACCGCGAGACGCGGTGTCGCGGGTACCTGGCGACCGGAGGTCATGCCACGGGCTCCGCCGCTGCCTCGCCCGGGAGTGCCACGGACTCCGGTTGGCCGTCGGCGGTCGTGGCGGCCACCTCGTCGGAGTCGCCGGCGGTCTTGGCGGCCAGCTCGTCGGAGTCGCCGGCGGTCCTGGCGGCCAGCTCGTCGGAGTCGCCGGCGGTCCTGGCGGTCAGCTCGTCGGGGTCGCCGAAGCGCTCCTTGAGGTACGCGATGATGTCCGCGTTCTCCCGCAGCCTGCCCGGGATCACGGTGGCGCCGTCGACCAGGGCCGGGATGAACTTGCTGCCCGTGGTGCGGATCAGCTCGTGCCGCTCCTCGCGCGGCTTGGGCACGTTGATGTTGATGTAGGAGACCTGGAGCCTGGTGAGCAGTTCGCGTACCGGCTTGCAGTCGGGGCAGGTCTCCCGCTGGAACAGGACGAGCATCAGCGGCCCTCCTCGTGGAACGTACGGATGATCTCGCCGACGCCGGAGCCCGGCGTGAAGGTGTGGCCCAGGTCCAGCAGGGCCATCTCCAGGGCGCCGAAGATCCCGCACAGGTCGAGGGCGTCGGCGGCGCCCACGTGTCCGACCCGGATGAGCTTGCCCTTGAGGTGGGCCTGGCCGCCGGTCATCGTGACGCCGTAGGACGTCGACAGCGTCTTCAGCAGGCGGCCGGTGTCGATGCCCTCGGGGGCGAGGGCCGAGGTGATGACGTGGCTGCGCCGGTGCGGGGCCTGCACGAAGGTGCTGAACCCGAGCTTGAGCAGGGCGCGTTCGGAGGCCTTGCCGAGTACGGCGTGGCGGGCGCGGAAGGACTCCGGGCCCTCCTCGTTCAGCATCTTCAGCGACTCGTGCAGGGCGAGCAGCAGGGACACCGCGGGGGAGGAGGACGACATGGGGTAGAAGTGGCGCAGGCGCTCGAACGACCAGTAGTAGTTCGGGCCGTTGGCCTTCTCCACCGCCGTCCACGCCTTCTCGGAGAGGGCGACGAAGGCCAGCCCCGGCGGGAGCATGAACCCCTTGTGGGAGGCGGCGAGGACCACGTCCAGGCCCCACGCGTCCATCTCCAGCGGGTGCACCAGCAGCCCGCTGATGGCGTCCACGACCACGACCACATCGGTGTCGCGGAAGATCCGCCCGATCGCCTCGACGTCGTTGAGCGCGCCCGTGGAGGTCTCGCTGTAGACGACGAACGCGCCCTTGATCCGGGGGTGTTCGCGGTACGCGACCGCCACCCGCTCGGGGTCGGCGCTGGTGCCCCAGTCGCTCTGCACGACGTGCACGGTGAGCCCGTAGGACCGGCAGATCGCCTGGAAGCGTTCGCCGAAGTAGCCGTTGGAGACGACCAGGACCTCGTCGCCGGGCGAGAAGCAGTTGGCGACCGCGGCCTCCATCGCGCCGGTCCCGGAGGAGGCGATGGTGTACACCGGGGCGTCGGTGCCGAACAGCGGGGGCAGAGCGCCGCTGATCTCGTGGATCAGCTGCTCCATCTCGGTGGAGCGGTGGTGGATGATCTCGCGGGCCCCGGCCAGCAGCAGGCGCTGCGGTACCTCGGTGGGGCCGGGGGTGGCCAGCCGCAGCTTCACCGGCTGTTCTCCTTGATCTCGTCGGGGCTGTGGGCGGGCGTCGCGGGCCGGGGCGCGTCGAGGAAGACACGGCGGGTGGCGGGCTTCAGGTCGAAGTCGAAGAGCACCACGCGGTGGCTGGGCGACATGGCGAGGCGGCCGTCCCGGAAGGGGACGAGCAGACTGGTGCCGAGCAGCGACGACTTCAGGTGCGAGAAGCCGTTGGGGTCGGCGGTGGTCAGCTCGTGCAGATAGCGGCCGCCGTCGGCGGGGGACTCCGGCGCGATCCGCTCCAGGGCGCGCAGCAGATCCTGCACGGCGCCCGGTTCGTAGCGCATCACGGTGAGCCCGATGGTGCTGCCGTGCGCGAACACCCCGGCCAGACCGTCGCCGGTGCCGTGCTCCTGGAGAGCGGCGGCGATCCGGTCGGTGAGGTCGTAGTGGGAGTTGAGGCCGGTGCTCTCCACCGTCAGTTCGATCACCGGGCCACCCCCGCGGGTCCGGCGATCGCGGGCGGCACGTTCTCGGTGGTCAGGTCGCCCGGACCGGTCACCGTCCAGGCGGGCACCCCGGACAGGATGCCGGTGATGCGGTCGCGCTGGGCCGCGTGGGCGGCGCGGTGGTCGTCGAGGTAGTGGTGCCAGCCCGCGTTCGCGCCGTCGAACGCCGACTCCACGTTGGCGCGCAGCACTTCGGCGTGCTCCTCACGGCTGCCGGTGAGCGGCTCGACGGCCGTGCGCTCGCCGGGGCCGATCGCCGGGTGCAGGAGCGCGGCGACCGCTACGCGCACCCCGACCGGGGCGCTCGGGAAGCGGTCCCGGAACGGCAGTGGGTCCACCGCGAACTTCCCCAGCGGCGAGAACGCGTGGCCCTCGGCGGGCGTGTAGTCGTCGCCGATGCCCGCGATCTCCTTCAGGCCCGGGTACTTGGCGATGGTGCCGTAGCCCAGATGCGGGTAGTCCGGCCAGCCCGCGGCGACGACCGAGCCGTCCGGCAGCTCGTGCAGCACGGTCTTGTCGCCGCTGAGCACCTGGTAGCCGAAGTGCTCCACCAGCTCCATGAGCACCGTGCTCTTGCCGGCCCCCTTCGCGCCGGTGACCAGGACGACCTCGCCGTCCCGGTAGGCGGCGGTGGCGTGCAGGACCGCGGCACCGGTGTTCTCCTGGTGCTTGAGCACCAGGTCGCGCACCAGCTCGACGAGGTCCATGTGCCCGCCCGCGCCGAGCGTCACGTCGATCACGCGGGCGGCGCGGTCGAAGCGGAAGCGGCTGCCCGTCTTGACGCACTCCAGGTACTCGCGGCCGTCCACGGCCGCCCGCCGCGCCGGGACGGTGAAGAACTCGCTCGCGCTCTTGCGCAGGTAGATGTCCTCCGTCGCGGTCCCGGCCGGGGGCGCGAGGCGCTCCGGGTCCGGGGCGTGGACGCGCAGGGTGGCGACCGGGTCGCGGTCGCTCTCGCCGGGCTTGGCCTCCTCGGCGACGAGATGGGTGGCCAGGAAGGCGAGCGCGCCGTCGATGTCGGCGCCGGGCGCCACCTCCAGGTCGAGGTGGGTGCCGTGGAAGTCCAGCCGCAGGGCGGCGTATTCGGTCGTGGCGGTCACTGTGCGGCCTCCGCGAGTTCGCGTCCGACGGACTCGTAGCGCTCCTGCTGCTCCAGCATCTGGGGCATGCGCTGGAGGTCGAAGACCTCCTTGAGCGGGGCGAGTTCGGACTCCACGTTCAGCGTGGTGCCGTCCCGCATGATCCGGGTGAGGGTCTCCCGCATGGCCCGGATCGAGCTGCGCAGCGCCTGGTTGGCGTAGATCGCCATGGCGAAGCCGCGCTGCTCCAGCTCCTCGACGGTGACCTGGTTGTACGTGGTCGGCACCACGATCACCGGGAGGTCGCCGCGGTAGGACTCGCGGAAGGCGAACACCTCCTCGGGGTCCTTGCGCTTGGAGTGGATCAGCAGGGCGTCCGCCCCGGCCCGCTCGTACACCTCGGCCCGGCGCAGCGCCTCCGCCATGCCCTGCCCGGAGATCAGCGCCTCCAGCCGGGCGACCACCACCATGTCGGTACGGGTCTCGGCGGCGGCCCGGATCTTGGCCGCGAAGTCGTCCAGCGGGGCGAGGTCCTGGTTGCCCTCGACGAAGCTGTTGAGCTTGGGGAACTGCTTGTCCTCGATGCACACGCCGGCCACGCCGCGCGCCTCGTAGGAGCGCACCATGTGGATGACGTTGTTGACGTTGCCGAACCCGGAGTCGCAGTCCGCGAGGACCGGGATGTCCACGGCGGCGGCGAGGTCGGCGGCCGCGTCCAGGCATTCGCCCATGGCGAGGATGTTGGCGTCGGGCACCCCGGCCGCCGCCGAGATCTCCAGTCCGCTGGACCAGACGACGTCGAAGCTGGCCTCCTCGGCGAGGCGGGCGCTGAGCGGGCTGTGCGCGCCCATGGCACGGGCCAGCCGCGGCGCGGCGAGCGCGGCGCGCAGCCGCCGGGCGGCGCCGGCCGTCGGGTCGTTCGGTTCCTGCTGGGGCGGTCGGCTCCCGGTCATGCGTCCCCTCCGTCGGTCCGTTCGGTTTCCTCGGTGCGGCCGGTGGTCGCCCCGGCCAGTTCCCGGCACACGTCCTCGACCGTCTCGTCGAGGACCTTGCGCGGGCGTGCCGCGCCGACCCGGCGCCCGACCTGCCACGGATCGAGACCGTGGCGGGCGCTGATCTTGTCGATGCGGTCCTGGAAGTAGAAGTGGTGGTCGTTGATCCCGGCGGCGATCTCGGCCCGGCGCACCGTCATGGGGCGCGGCAGCACCTGCTCGGCCACGTACTCGGCGGCCTCGCAGACCAGCGGCAGATCGGCGTGGGTGGCGTACTTGGGCCACGCGGTGAGGAAGGCGGCGGCCTGCTCGGTGGCGAGGTTCCCGGCGCCCCGCGCCATGGCGCACAGCGAGGCGTCCAGCCAGGTCACGCCCGCGTCCAGACCGGCGAGCGCGTTGGCCGCGGCCAGGCCCAGGTTGTTGTGGGCGTGGATGCCGAGCGGAGTCGGCAGCCGCTCGGCCAGCAGCTCGACGCGCCCGCGCACGTCGTCCGGGGTGAGCGCGCCGAAGGAGTCGGCGATGTAGAAGACGTCCGGTGCCTCGGCCGCCACGATCCCGGCGATCTCGGCGAGTTGCTCCTCGGTGGTGTAGCTGACGGCCATCAGATTGACGCCGACCTTCAGGCCGAGGGCGCGCACGGCGCGGACGTACTCCGGGACCCCGTCGATGTTCCACGGGTAGGCGGCGACGCGCACCATGGACACGGGGCTGTCGGGCAGGTCGTCCATGGCCCGGACCGGGCACACGGTGGGGACGACCATCACGGCCAGCTCGGCGTGGGACACGTCCGGCAGCGCGGCGAGGTACTCGGGTGTGCAGTGCGCCGAGGGGCCCGCGGTGGCGCTGGCCTTGCTGCCGGAGCCGCCGCGGTAGCCGACCTCGATGACGTCGACACGGGCGGCGTCCAGGGTGGCGACGATGGTGCGGACGTCGGTGGCGGTGAACTGCCAGTCGTTCTGGTTCCCGCCGTCGCGCAGGGTGCAGTCGAGCAGGGTGGGCTTCACACGGCTCCTTCCAGGTGCGACGTCAACGGGCCCGCGGACGGGGCATCGGCGCCCTCCGCCAGGTGGGTGCGGAAACGTTCCACCAGCTCCTGCGGCGTCTGTTCCACGCGCTTGCCCGCCGGGTGGCCGCGCAGCTCGCAGCGGATCCGCACCAGCGTGGGTGTGCCGGTCAGGTCCAGGGCGGCCAGCCCGTCGAGGTCGTCCACGGTGTGGGCGGCGGCGTAACCGGCCGCGAGGGCCATGGCCGCCGGGTCGCCGAGGGCGGCGGTGCGCTGGCCGCCGGTGCTCTCGTGGGCGCCGTTGTCGAGGACGACGTGCACCAGGTTCGGCCGGTGCTCGGCGATCATCGGCAGACAGCCCGGGTTCATGGCGAACGAGCCGTCGCCGTCCAGCACCAGCACCCGGCGGTCCGGGTGGGCCAGGGCGATGCCGAGCCCGATCGGCGCGGCCATGCCCATGGAGCCGACGAGGTAGAAGTGGTTGGCACGGTCGCGGATGTTGTACACGTCGCGCGTGATGTAGCCGCAGGTGCTCACCGTCAGGGCGGCCGGCTCCCGCTCCAGCAGCGCGCCCAGGGCGTCACGGATGTCCAGCAACGCTAGATCCCCTCCCGGACGATCAGTACGGCGGTGCTCCGGCCGTCGTCGTACTGCTTGAGGAACGCCTCAACCGAGTCCTCGGGGTGCGCGTTGTCCAGCACCGTCCACGGCAGCCCGAACACATCGAGCAGCCGGGTGAGTTCGCGTCCGATGACGTCGTGCTCGACGGCGTCGTTGCCGCCGTGTCCGCGCCAGCTGACCACGAGCGGCAGATGGACGTCGTAGATGAGGTTGAACGAGGTGAGGACGTTGAGCGAGTAGCCGAGGCCGGAGTTCTGCATCAGAACCACGGGCCGGGCGCCCGCCACGGCGAGTCCGGAGGCGACTCCGAGGGCGCTGTCCTCGCGCGGCGCGGGGATGTACGCGGCCGGACAGCCGGGGTCCTCCAGTAACCGGAAGAAGCCCTTCAGCAGGGAACACGGGACGCCGGTGAAGTGGGAATGCCCGCGGGTTACGAAGGCGTTCAGCAGGATTTCTGCGACTTCGGTCCCGGGTCCTGCCGCCAACGATGACTTGGGCAGCACGGATGACCTTTCTTTTGCGAAGCACGGACGCGGTCACGCCCGGAGGGGAGCGTCTGTGTGCCCCCCGACCGAGCGGATCCTGCATGACGCCCGGGTGAATCCGCAATGACATTCCAGTATGCGAGCAGGCGAATTCCAGAACGGGCGATTCGGGTATGTCAGGCGTTCGGTGATCTTGTGGGTGGTCACTGCATGGATTTGAGCCCCGCAATGACTCAATATCGATGTTTGAAACAGTGGGCATGAGGATCCGGTGCCGGAATTCGGTTGCCATCGACACAAGTAGGAGGGACTGGTTCCGGTCTCGGGACGGGCTTCGCCGCTGGTCACGCGGGTGTACGTGCGTGACGCGCATGCGCGCGCGTGCCCGGAGGCGAGGGCTCGGGGGCATTCGTGCCCTGCCCGGCCGGCTGCGCGTTTTCGCCCATTGGAGGAGGGTTCGGGGCGTGTGAGAGGCCGGAATCCGGCGTTCGGTGCATCTGGTTTGAGTCAGATCGGAGGTGGGGTGTCCGAAATTTGACGGGCTGAATTTGATCTTCCTCGTGTACATTCGGCGCCATCGGTGTGTCGATGCCTCAGGGGGCCCGAAGAATCGGGGAGGCTCGCAGAAGAGCATTGACGGCAGCGTTCGGCCCGGTCCGACGCATAACCCCGCACAGCGTCGTGCGGGAGAGCCGACTCCTCGCTTCGTTCATTTCTCAAGTTCCTTTCTTAATTTCT
The DNA here is from genome assembly GCF_900091315.1 of Streptomyces sp. DI166. Lineage (GTDB taxonomy): Bacteria > Actinomycetota > Actinomycetes > Streptomycetales > Streptomycetaceae > Streptomyces > Streptomyces fuscus. The sequence continues at coordinate 21,246 of NZ_FLSP01000057.1, read as the reverse complement.
TTTCAGCTCTTTCCGACATGCAACGGGGTTGATTCATGCGCGCGGCAGAACAGGACAGTGGTGTCGGCCTTGTCGACGACGGAGCGCAGGCCGCGGTGGAGGCGGCCGAGGAAATCATCGAGGAGGCGTCCGGCGGCGACGGCGGGGTGTTCGCCCCGGCGTGGTCGGACGACCGGGTGGCGCACCTGCTGGAGCGGCTCACCTCGGACTTCGTGCTCGACAACACCTACCGCGAGCAGCACCTGAGCCTCACGGCCAGCGAGAACTACCCGAGCAAGCTGGTCCGGATGCTCGGCAGCGCCCTGCAGGGCGGCTTCTACGAGTTCGCCCCGCCGTATCCCACCGAGGCGGGCGAGTGGGCCTTCCCGGACTCCGGCGCGAACGCGTCCCTGGTGGGCAAGCTGACCGGGATCGGGCGGCAGCTCTTCGAGGCGGCCACCTTCGACTGGCGGCCCAACGGCGGCTCGGTCGCCGAGCAGGCGGTACTGCTGGGCACCTGCGGGCGCGGTGACGGCTTCGTGCACTTCGCGCACAAGGACGGGGGCCACTTCGCGCTGGAGTCGCTGGCCGCGGCGGCGGGCGTCAACACCTACCACCTGCCGATGGTCGACCGCACCCTGCTCATCGACGTGGACCGGCTGGCCACGCTGTGCGCCGAGCACCCGGAGATCAAGCTCGTCATCCTCGACCAGTCCTTCAAGCTGCGCTGGCAGCCGCTCGCCCAGATCCGGGCCGCGCTGCCCGAGGGCGTCTTCCTCGCCTACGACGCCAGCCACGACGGCGCGCTGATCGCGGGCGGGGCGCTGCCGCAGCCGACGCTGCTCGGCGCCGACGCCGTGCACGGCAACACCCACAAGACCATCGCCGGGCCGCAGAAGGCGTACATCGCCTTCCGGGACGCCGACCACCCAAGGCTCAGGGCGGTGTCGGACTGGGTCTGCCCGCAGATGCAGAGCAATTCCCACGCCGAGCTGATCGCGCCGATGTACGTGGCCCTCTCCGAGATCGCCCTGTACGGCCACGACTACGCGCGCCAGATCCTCGCCAACGCCAAGGCCCTCGCGCACGCCCTGCACGAGGAGGGCGTACGGGTCTCCGGGGAGTCCTTCGGCTTCACCGAGACGCACCAGGTGCACCTCGTCACCGGCTCGGCCGCCGACGCGCTGCGCCTGGCCCTCGGCGACCTGGCGCACGCCGGCATCCGCACCACCAACATCGAGGTACCGGGCGCCAACGGCCTGCACGGCCTTCGCCTCGGCGTCCAGGCGATGACCAGGCGCGGGCTGCGCGAAACGGAGATGCGCGAGGTGGCCCGCCTGGTGGCCAAGGTCGTCCTGCGCCGCGCCGAGCCGACGACGGTGCGCGCCGAGGTGGCCGACCTCCTCCAGTCCCACCCCCTGGACCGGCTCGCGTTCTCCTTCGACTCCCACGTCGAGTCCCCGGCGGCGGCCCGGCTGCTCGGGGAGGTGTTCCGGTGAGCGTCACGAGTACGCGGGACAAGGGGCGCACCCGGACCTTGATCCCTCAGCCTCCCCTTCCACCCGGAGTGCCCGGCGTGCTGAGCGCGGCCGTGCGCCCCCGCCGGAACGACGTACCGCACGCCGTCATCAGCGCGGAGGTCTGGCACACCGAGTGGGCGAGGGACCTGGTCGAGCGGCTGGCGCTGCGGACGGTCATCGCCGACGAGCGGCTGTCCTGCGAGCGGGTGCTGGACACGCTCGCCGCGCAGTCCGTGGCGTTCGTCTGCGAGGAACTGCCGGTCAGCGGACTGGCCGCGATGACCTGGGCGGCGCGCCGCACCGAGGCGCTGCGCCGGGACGACCCGCTGCTCGGCGTGGTGTTCATGGTCGAGGACCCCCGGGCCCTGGACCCCCGCGCCCTCGGCCCGCTGGTACGCACCCTGTCACCCGGCGACACGGACCTGCCCGGCTTCCTCGCCGAAGTGCAGCGCGTGCGGCGCGAGTTCCACTGGGAGGCACGCAACCGGCGCCCCGCTTCCCGGCCGGCCGGGGAGGCCGCGGCGCGCCCCGCCCGGTGGGCCGGGACCGTACCGAACTTCAATGTGAAGCACCCGTCCATGCTGCTGCCGTACGCCCTGCTCTCGGCGCGCACGCGGCGGGAGGTCTACTGCGAGGTCTCGCCGCAGGAGGCCCTGCTGTTCGTCGCGGACAGCGTGGGCCGGGGCCCGGCCGCCGCCGTCGCCGAGGTCTTCCGCACCCTGCGGCAGGACGTCGACCGGCTCAACTCCGCGCTCGGCTCCCGGCTTCGGCTGCACCTCGACCACGCCGACGACTACGAGGTGGTCCAGGCCGCCTGCGAGGCCGGGTTCGACTCCGTCATGGTCGACGGGTCCGGCCGTACGCTCCACCAGAACGTGCTGTTCACCAACGCGGCCACCGAACTGGCCCGCCGCTACGGCGTCCTCGTCGAGGGCGAGATCGGCTCCATCGACGGCGCGGGTCTGCGCAAGTGGAACAAGACGACACCGGGCGACTTCACCCGGTTCGCCGAGGACACCGACCTCGATCTGATCGGGGCGCACGTGGGCCAGTTCCACAGCTTCGACTACGGCTTCGCCGCCACCCGCCGCTCGCTCGCCGAGGTCGGACTGCTGGACGACCGCGCCACCGGCGACGACCTGCACGCCTTCACCGAGGCGTGCGCGAGCGTCGAGAAGGAGCTCAACGACGCCGGACTGCCCGGCTACTCGGCCGAGCACCGGCTGCTCGCGGCGCTGGCCCGCCGGGCCACCACCGAGGGGGACGGGCCGCGCCTGGACGCCGTGTTCCAGGAGATGCGCGCCCGGGTCCCGGTGTACCAACGGCCGCTGCTGGACGCCCTGGAGAAGGAGTGGCTGGAGCGGAGGCTGGCCAAGGCGCGCCGCAAGACCGAGCTGTGGGACGAGGTCTTCGCCACCGAGCCCGCGCGCGAGCACCGGTACGCGGCGATCGACCACGGACTCGTCCAGACCCTCACCAAAGTGCTGGACGGCACCGGCCGCGCCCTGGTCGTGCACGGCGGCACCTCGCTCTCCCGCGTCGACCTCGCCTCCCTCCCCGCGCACGGCGTCGCCCGGGTGAACTTCGGCAGCGGCGTCTACGCCGACTATCTGGAGGCCCTGCGCGCACACCTCCCCGTTGACGTCAACGCGGCAACGGGCGAGGGAACTTGGAAGCACCTGCGGCGCATGTCGTACCTTGCGGAGGCGACACGGGACTGGCGGTCCTGGACCGACGCTCCGCCGTCCTTCGTCGACACCTTCGTCAGCCGGCTGGAGCGGTGCTACGCGGCCCCGCTCCGTGGCCGTACGCCCGAACAGGCCCAGGGAGGCCGCAGTTGAGTCCCTTTGAGCAGATCGTCGACCTTCTCGACCGTGAGAAGGCCAGGTACCGCGTGGTCGAGCACCCGGCCGAGGGGCGCTCCGAGGAGGTCGCCTCGGTGCGCGGCACGACCGTCTCGCAGGGCGCGAAGGCGCTGGTGTGCCGGGTGAAGGGCATCGAGGCGCCGGCGGTGCTGGCCGTGCTCGCGGGCGACCGGCGCGCGGACCTGAAGAAGGTCGTCGCCGCCGTCGAGGGCAAGAAGGGCGGGTTCGCGCCCTCGGAGCTGGCCGAGCAGCTCACCGGGTGCGCGGTCGGCACCATCCCGCCGCTGTCGCTGACCGGCACGCTGCCCGTCGTCGTGGACGAGGAGTTCCTCGCGGCCCACGAGGAGATCGCCTTCAACGCGGGGCGGCTGGACCGCTCGGTGGTCATGGCCACCGAGGACTACGTACGGATCGTGGCGCCCGCGGTGGCGTCCATCGCGGCGCCGGTGGTTCCGGCGGCGGCTCAGTAGGGACCGACACAAGCCCTGCGGAGTCCGGGCACAGGCCCGGCAGGGTCCGGCACAAGGCCCGGCAGGGTCGGAAGAAAAAAGGGGGGTGCGTCGGCTTGCGTGTGCGCATCGGGGCACAGTTCGTCGCGCTGGCGTGCGCGTGGGGCTCCAGTTTCCTGTTCATCAAGGTCGCGCTGGACGGGCTGACCCCCGCACAGGTCGTCTGGGGGCGGCTGGTGCTGGGCGCGTTGGCGCTGTGCGCGGTCATGGCGGTGACCCGCAGCCGGATCCCCCGCGACCCCGGGCTCTGGCTGCGGCTGTCCGTGGTCTCCGTCCTGCTGTGTGTCGTCCCCTTCCTCCTCTTCTCCTGGGCCGAACAGCACCTCGACTCCGGTATGGCGAGCATCCTCAACGCCACCACCCCGCTGCTGACCCTCGCGGTCAGCACGGCGGCCCTGGCGGACGAACGGCTCGACCGGCGCCGTACGACCGGCCTGCTCGCCGGGTTCGCCGGGGTCCTGGTGCTGATCGGCCCCGCGGGCCTGACCGGCGGGAGTGGCCACCTCCTGGCCCAGCTCGCCTGTCTCGGGGCCACCGCCTGCTACGGCGTCGCCTTCGTCTACCTGCGCCGCTTCATCACCCCGCGCGGACTACCGGCGGTCAGCGTCGCCTTCGTGCAGGTCAGCATCGGCGCGGTCATCATGCTGGCGGCCACCCCTTGGCTCGCCGGGCCCGCGCCCCGCGTCGACGCGCCGATCGCGCTGAGCATGCTGGCGCTGGGCGGGCTGAGCACCGGCCTGGCCTACCTGTGGAACAACAACATCGTCCAGGCCTGGGGCGCGGTGAACGCCTCCGCGGTCACCTACCTCACCCCGGTCGTCGGCGTCACCGCGGGCGTGCTCCTGCTGGGCGAGCGCCTGAGCTGGAACCAGCCGCTCGGCGCGGCGCTGATCATCGCCGGGATCATGGCGGCCCACGGCACGCCCCGCCCGGTCGCGGCGCCGGAGGCCGAACGGGAGAAGGAGCGCGTACCCGGCTGAGCGGCGCCAGGGCTACCGCGCCGCGACCGGTCTGCCGTGGCAGCGCGCCCACTTGCGGCCGCCGCCGCAGGTGCAGGGCGCGTTGTGCGGCCGACGGGCGTCGGTGTCGGCGTACTGGCGCATGATCAGCGCGGGTGCCCGGCCCTGGCGCAGCAGGGTGGCCATCGTGCGCATCGGGGTGTCGATGTGCTGGAAGAACGCCTTGAAGCCCGCGCACAGGTGGTTCAGGCCCGGCTCGCCGTCGGGGGTGGTCGCGAAACGGTCCTTGGGGCAGCCTCCGTGGCAGGCGAAGCGGACGTCGCAGTCCAGGCAGTAACGGGGGAGGGTGGTCTCCTTGGCCTCGCCGAAGCTCCGCTGCCGCGGTGAGTCGACCAGTTCCAGCAGGTGCCGCTCGCCGATGTTGCCGAGCAGATGGTCCGGCTCGACGAAATGGTCGCAGGAGTACAGGTCGCCGTTGTGTTCCAGGGCGAGTGCGCTGCCGCAGGTACGGGAGTGCACACACAGGGAGGGCTGCTCGCCGTACCAGTTGGCCAGGGCCACGTCGAACATCTGGACGTAGACCCGGCCGACGTCGTGACGTACCCAGTCCTCGAAGACGTCGACGAGGAACCTGCCGTACTGCTCCCCGGTCACCGAGCGGTCGGTGACCCGGTCGCCCTCCTGCCGGTACAGCGGGCGGTCCTTGGCGCGGGCGCCCCAGCCGTCGTTGGCCAGCGGCAGCTCGCGCGCGGTGGCGCGCTCCACGATCGGGATGAACTGCATGTGCTCGGCGCCGCAGTCGTCGCGCAGGAAGGCGTAGACCTCGCGGCCGTGCCCGGCGTTGGCGTCGTGCAGCGTGGTCAGCGCGTTCCAGCGCACGCCGTGGGCGCGCAGGTGCTCCAGGCCCCGCATCACACGGTCGAAGGTGGGCTTGCCGCCCTTGTCGACCCGGTACGCGTCGTGCAGCTCGCGGGGACCGTCCACGGAGAGCCCGACCAGGAAGTCGTTGTCCCGGAAGAAGCGCGCCCACTCGGCGTCGATCAGCGTGCCGTTGGTCTGGACGGTGTTGACGATCCGCTGGCCGGGGCGGGCGTAGCGCCGCTCGTACTCCAGGGACCGGCGGAAGAAGTCCAGGCCCATCAGCGTCGGCTCGCCGCCCTGCCAGGCCACCGTGACCTCCGGCGCGGGGCCGTGCGCCTCGATCAGCTGCCGGATGTAGGTGTCCAGCAGCTCTTCCGCCATACGGAACCGGCTGCCCTCGTACAGCAGCTCCTTGGACAGGAAGAAACAGTACGTGCAGTCCAGGTTGCAGACCGCGCCCGTCGGCTTGGCCAGGAGATGGAACGGGCGGGGCCGGACGGTCGGGTCGGGCAGCTCCACGGTGCTCATGCGCACAGGATGCGCGGCGCGCGGCTGCGGACGAGTCACCCGTGGCGGGTGAGGCGCGGCGTGTCCCCTGTGGTCACGGTGGAAGGCGACCGTGGCCGGAACCGGGCAACGAGGAGATGCGTCATGGCCAAGCCCTTCAAGGGGAAGATCTCCCTCGACATCCGTGACTCACAGCCCGACTGGACGCCGTTCCTCGCGCCTCGGGCGCCCGAGAACAGTCCGAACGTGCTGGTGATCGCCTGGGACGACGTCGGCTACGGGACGATGGACTGCTTCGGCGGGCCGGTGCGAACGCCCACGATGTCGCGGATCGCCGACATGGGCCTGCGCTACTCGAACTTCCACACCACGGCCCTGTGCTCACCGACCAGGGCCTCGCTGATGACCGGCCGCAACGCCACCTCGAACGGCATGGCCACCATCGCCGAGTTCAGCTCCGGCTTCCCCGGGATCTCCACCCGCATCCCGTTCGAGAACGGCTTCCTCTCCGAGGTCCTCGGCGAGCGCGGCTACAACACGTACTGCATCGGCAAGTGGCACCTCACGCCGGGCGACGAGGTCAACATGGCCGCGTACAAGGGGCGCTGGCCCCTGGGACGCGGCTTCGAACGCTTCTACGGCTTTCTGGGCGGCGAGTCGAGCTGCTGGTACCCGGACCTGATCCACGACAACCACCCCGTCGACCCGCCGGCCACGCCCGAAGAGGGCTACCACATCGCCAAGGACTTCTCCGACAAGGCCGTCCAGTTCATCCGTGACGCCAAGGTCGTCGACCCCGACAAGCCCTTCTTCATGTACCTCTCCCTCGACGCGGCCCACGCCCCGCACCATGTGTTCAAGGAGTGGGCCGACCGGTACAAGGGCGTCTTCGACGAGGGCTACGAGGCCATCCGGCCCGGCATTCTGCGCCGTCAGAAGGAGATGGGCCTGCTGCCCGAGGACACCGAGCTGTCCCCCATCAACCCGCACGGCGAACCCGAGGTGACCGGACCCGACGGCCAGCCCTGGCCGATCCTGGACACTGTGCGGCCCTGGGGCGAACTCACCGATGACGAGCGGCGGTTGTTCATCAGGATGGCCGAGGTCTTCGCCGGTTACGTCTCCTACACCGACCACGAACTGGGCCGCGTCCTCGACTTCCTGGAGGCCTCCGGCGAACTCGACAACACGATCATCGTGGCCATCTCCGACAACGGGGCGAGCGGCGAGGGCGGCCCCAACGGCACGTTCAACGAGTGGCGGTTCTTCAACAACCTGTCCACCCCGACCGCGCTGTCCCTGGAGCACCTCGACGAGTTGGGCGGCCCGAATTCCTACAACCACTACAACACCGGCTGGGCCTGGGCGTTCGACACCCCGTTCCCGTACTGGAAGCGCTGGGCCGGGTACGAGGGCGGCGTGGCCGACATGTGCCTGATCGCCTGGCCCGCCGGGATCGAGGCGCGGGGCGAGGTGCGCGACCAGTACGTCCACGCGGTGGACGTCGTACCCACCCTCTACGACCTGCTCGGCATCGAACCGCCCGAAATGATCAAGGGCTGTCCGCAGAGCCCGATCGAGGGCGAGAGCTTCAAGGCCTCGCTCACCGACCCCGCCGCGCCGGGACGGCGGACGCAGTTCTACACGATGCTCGGGCAGCGCTCGATCTACCACGAGGGCTGGCTGGCCTGCACGGTCCACCCGCCGCTGAGCGGCTGGGGCCACTACGAGCAGGACGTGTGGGAGCTGTACGACCTCACCAACGACCGCGCCCAGTCCACCGACCTCGCCGAGCGGGAACCGGAGCGCCTGGAGACCCTCAAGAGCCTCTGGTACTACTACGCCGGCGTCTACAACGGGCTGCCGCTGGACGACCGCAGCGCCCTGGAGCAGGTCCTGGCGGACCGCCCGCACGGGGCACCCGAGCGCGACCGGTACGTGTACTACCCCGACACCGCCTCGGTGCCCGAGCAGTCCGGCGTGGTGACCAGCGGCAGGTCGTACACCATCGCCGCCGGGGTCGACCTCGGCTCCCCCGACGCCGAGGGTGTGCTGTACGCCCACGGCGGGGTGGCGGGCGGCCACAGCTTCTACGTCAAGGACCACCGGCTGCACTACGCCTACAACTGGGTCGGCACCAAGCTCCAGGTCGTGGACTCCGACCGGGAGCTGCCGCAGGGCAAGCACGTGCTCACCGCCGAGTTCACCGCGCGCGGCCGCAGTACGGACCCGGAGATGCCCGGCGCCGAGGGCACCCTCACCCTCTACGTGGACGACCAGGAAGTGGGCCACGACGACCTGATCACCCAGCCCGGCAACTTCTGCGTCGTGGGCGACGGGATCTGCGTGGGCCGCGACGACGCCTCGCCGGTCACCCCCGACTACGACGGCCCGTTCCCGTTCACCGGCGGCACCATCGACAAGGTCGTCGTCGATGTCTCCGGCGAGCCCTACATCGACCACGAGGCCCAGGTGCGGGGCTGGTTCATGACCGACTGAGCACGTGTCCTGCCCGCCCGATACACGAGGATCGTGGTTGTTTGGGTGAATGATCAGCAAGGTTCGCGCCCGGGTCCTGCCGGCCTCCCAGCGCCGCACGCTGGACGAACTCACCGAGGACCTGATCCTCTCCGCCGGGGACACGACCGCCAAGCGCTCGGCGTTCTGGACGATGCTCACCCTGTCGGCGGTCATCGCGGCGGGCGGCGTGCTCACCGACTCCACGGCGACCGTGATCGGCGCCATGATCATCGCGCCGCTCTCCACCCCGATCATGGGTATCGCCCTCGGCTCGGTGCAGCGCCGCCGCACCGGGTCGATCACGGTCGTCCTGCTGGCGTGCCTGCTGGTGATCGCGATCGGGATGCTCATGTCGCTGGTGCTGCCCGCCGACTACGACCTGCTGTCCAACAGCCAGATCTCCTCGCGCACGGCACCCACCCTCATGGACCTGGTCGCGGCCCTCGCGACCGGTCTGGCCGGGGCGGTGGCACTCGCCCGCCGGGACGTGGGCGCCGTACTGCCCGGCGTCGCGATCGCCATCTCGCTCGTCCCGCCCCTGGTGGTGACCGGGGTGTGCCTGGGCCAGTTGTCGGGCTGGCTGGCACTGGGCGCGCTGGCGCTGTTCGTGTCCAACCTGTTCGCCCTGGTCTTCGCGGGCATGCTGGTCTTCGCCTCGCTCGGCTACGCGGCGGACGCGGACCGGGCCGCGGGCCGCCCGGGGCGGAAGGCGTACGTGGCGATGGCCGTGCTGTTCGCCGTAGTGGTCGTCCCGCTCGCCGCCGACACGACGGCCACCCTGCTGCTCAACGCCTGGACCGGTCGGGCCAAGGATGCCGCACAGCAGTGGCTGGCGGACGAGCCCGACGCGACCGTCACCAACGTTGACGCCCAGTCCCGGACCCTGCACATCCATGTGCGCACCCCGGGGGGATCTCCCTCCGGTACGGGCTCTGCTCGACCGCCTGGACGGACGACTCCCCGACGGCATCCCCATCGTGGTGGATGTCCAGCGCGGTCGGCGCATCGACGCCGGGAAGGTGGGCGACTGAGCCTCCCGCGTGCGGTTTTCTTTCAATCTTCTTACTTTCGGGGGAGGGTGCTGCCGGTGGGGCAGGGGGCGTCGCTAGGGTGGCGTTAAAGATTTGGCCAAGGAACGTGTGATGGAGACAGGGGGGCAGCCGTGGGTGCTGCGCGGATGAGCAGTACGCCGTTGCCGGGCATCGGGGTGCGTTATGACCTGGTGACGCGGGAGCAGCGGCCCCTGTCGGTGGTGGCGCACCGGGACGGGTCGCGGACGCTGTCGGCGTACCGCAAGGACGATCCGGACGCGTGTGCGCTGTCGGTGCGGCTGACGGCGTCGGAGGCGGAAGCGGTGATCGATGCGCTGATGCCGGCGCATCACAGCCCGAGTCTGCTGTCGACGACGGAGCTGGGTCTGGTCGCGGAGCGGATCGAGCTGGCGGCTACCTCGCACTGGAACGGGCGGCATCTGGGGGAGACCCGGATGCGCACGGAGACCGGGGTGTCGATCGTGGCGGTGCTGCGGCGGGCGGAGGCGATTCCCTCGCCGGGGCCGGACTTCCGGCTGGCGGGAGGGGACACGCTGATCGTGATCGGGACCCGTGAGGGTGTGGACGCGGCCGCGGCCATTCTCGGCCGGGAGTAGACGCGCGTGCACTCCTCCGCCATTTTTCTGATCGAGTTCGGTGCGATCATCCTGGGCCTGGGGCTGCTGGGGCGGTTCGCCGGGCGGTTCCAGTTCTCGCCCATTCCCCTGTACCTGCTGGCCGGGCTCGCCTTTGGGCAGGGCGGCATCCTCCCGCTGGATACCAGTGAGGAGTTCGTTGCCATTGGTGCCGAGATCGGGGTCATACTCCTGCTGCTGATGCTGGGGCTGGAGTACACGGCCAGTGATCTTGTCTCCAATTTGAAGACGCAGTATCCGGCGGGGCTGGTGGATGCCACGCTGAATGCGCTTCCCGGGGCGGCGATGGCGTTGCTGCTGGGGTGGGGGCCGGTCGCGGCCGTCGTCCTCGCGGGCGTTACCTGGATTTCTTCCTCGGGTGTGATCGCCAAGGTTCTGGCGGATCTGGGGCGGTTGGGCAACCGGGAGACGCCCGTCATCCTGAGCATTCTCGTGCTCGAAGACCTGTCCATGGCCGTCTACCTGCCGATCATCACCGCCCTGCTGGCGGGGACCGGGCTGGCTGCGGGTAGTGCCACGCTGGCCATTGCCCTGGGTGTGGCCGGGCTCGTGTTGTTCCTCGCCGTGCGCTACGGCAGGCACATCTCCCGGTTTGTCTCCAGTGATGATCCCGAGAAGCTGCTGCTTGTCGTGCTGGGGCTGACGCTGCTGGTGGCGGGCATCGCTCAGCAGCTTCAGGTGTCTGCCGCCGTGGGTGCGTTCCTCGTCGGTATCGCCCTGTCCGGCGAGGTCGCGGAGGGTGCGCACAATCTGCTCGCGCCGTTGCGGGATCTCTTCGCCGCCGTGTTCTTCGTCTTCTTCGGGCTGCATACCGATCCCTCCAGCATTCCGCCCGTGCTGCTGCCCGCGCTGGTGCTGGCCGTCGTCACCGCGCTGACGAAGATCGCCACCGGCTGGTACGCGGCGAAGCGGGCCGGAGTCTCGGAGAAGGGGCGCTGGCGGGCGGGTGGCACGCTCGTGGCGCGCGGTGAGTTCTCCATCGTCATTGCCGGGCTTGCCGTCACCGCGGGAATCGAGCCCTCTCTTGGGCCGCTGGCCACCGCGTATGTGCTGATTCTGGTGATTCTCGGGCCGCTGACCGCCCGGTGGACCGAGCCGATTGCCAGTCGGCTGCAGGCGCGCTTCGGGAAGACCGCGCCGGTCGCGGCGGCTGGTGAGGTCCCGGCCCCTCGTCCTGCTGAGGATCAGGACCCGGTGGATCAGGCCTGACATACCGCGGGGCGTGTGGGGGTGGGATGTTTTCGCCCCCGCGCCCCTTCCCTCCCCCAGAGGGGGCCCCACCGTCCCCTGGGGGCTACGCCCCCAGACCCCCTATCGGCCCTGAACGGGCCTCGTCCTCAAACGCCGGACTATAGGGGGCGGGTCGGCCATGCCAGCAACCTCGCCCCGATCACCGCCGTCTGCAAGGTGTACCGGTGTGCCGGGTCCGTGGGGTCGATGCCTGTCAGGGAGTGGATGCGTTCCAGGCGGTAGGTCAGGGCGCGGACGCTCAGGGAGAGTTGGCGGGCTGTTTCCGCGGCGACGCAGCCGGTGTCGAAGTAGGCGGTCAGGGTGTCGAGGAGGGGCTGGGCGCCGCCGCGAGCCTGCTGGAGCGGGCTGAGGGTGCTGCGGACGAGGTCCATCAGGGCCTGGCGGTCGCGGGCCAGGACCGGGAAGACCAGCAGGTCGGCGGCGCGGAGTACGGGGTCCTCGTAGCCCATGCGCTGGGCCACGTCGAGGGCGTTGAGGGCTTCCTCGTAGCTGTGGCCGATGCCGACGACGCCGGGGCGCGGGCGCCCGATGGCCACCTGGCCGCCCTCGGTGGCGGCGTGGGCCTGCTTGGCGAAGTGGGTCAGGACCTCGTCCTGGTCGCCGGGGGCGATGCAGAGCATCCGGCCGTCCTTGGTGGTGAACAGGATGCGGCGGTTCTCGAAGCGGGCGAAGACGGCGTCGGCCACCTGGCGGGGCACGGGGTCGGTCTCGTCGTACTTGGCGGGGCCCTCCGCGACGGCCACGGCGTGGGAGCGGGACAGGCGCAGGCCGAAGCGTTCGGCGCGGGCGGCGAGGTGTCCGGGGTCGCCGCCGCCGTGCAGCAGGTCGTCGATGAACTCCCGGCGGGCGGCCTCCTCCTGCCGTATGACCATGCGCTGGGCGCGCTCGAAACCGTCCGCGAAGGCGTCGATGGCCTGCTCCATGACGGCGACAACGCTGTCCGGGGAGGCCGCCGTGGGCCAGGCGGTGCGGCTGGCCGCGAGGTGCTCGCGCACCAATGCGCGCCAGCCGAAGCCCGACCCCGCGGCCTTCGCGCCGAGTTCCCGGCGGGACTCCAGTTCCTGCCGGGTGAGGCGGCGACCGGTGGCGGAGGCGTCCGCGAGGATCTCGGCGTATCCGTCGAGGAACTCGTCCAGTGTGTACTGCCCGGTCACATACGCCTCCTGCCCCACCTGCCAGTGTCGGAGGTCGATTCTGCCTCCTGCGGGCTCAGACGCGGGCAGGGGCGGACTCGGCCGACTCCTCGTCGGCAATCTCCTCTGCGGGCGCCGTCGCCGCGGGGCGGCCCGTGATGCGGCGGGCCAGGGGCTCGGTCCAACGGGCGGTCAGCGGGCCGACGATGACCAGGATCAGGACGTATGCCGTGGCCAGCGGGCCGATCCGCGGCTCCACGCCGACCGCCAGACCGGCGATGACGATGGAGAACTCGCCGCGCGCGACCAGCGTGCCGCCCGCCCGCCAGCGGCCCCCGCCCTGGATTCCGGCCCGGCGTGCCGCGTACCAGCCGGTGGCGACCTTGGTGAGGGCGGTGACCACGGCCAGGATCAGCGCGGGGATCAGGACCGGCGGGATGTCGGCGGGGTTCGTGGACAGGCCGAAGAAGACGAAGAAGACGGCGGCGAACAGGTCCCGCAGGGGGGTGAGCAGGTTGCTCGCGCCCTCCGCGACCTCGCCGGACAGGGCGATGCCGACCAGGAAGGCGCCGACGGCCGCGGAGACCTGGAGCTGCTGCGCGATGCCCGCGACCAGGAGGGTCAGGCCGAGGACCACCAGGAGCAGCATCTCGGCGTTGTCCGAGGAGACCGCGCGGCTGATCAGGCGGCCGTGGCGCAGGGCGACGTAGAGGACGCCGCCGACGGTGCCGAGAGAGATCAGCAGGGTGACGGTGCCGCCGGCGAGGCTGACGCCGGCCAGCAGGGCGGTGAGGATCGGCAGGTAGACCGCCATGGCGAGGTCCTCAATGACGAGGACGCCGAGGATGACCGGGGTCTCGCGGTTGCCGAGCCGCCGCAGGTCGCCGAGGACCTTGGCGATCACACCCGAGGAGGAGATCCAGGTGACGCCCGCCAGGGCGACGGCGGCGACCGGGCCCCAGCCCAGGACGAGCGCGGCGACGGCGCCGGGGACGGCGTTGAGGACGAAGTCGACGGCGCCGGAGGGGTACTGGGTCTTGAGGTTGGTGACCAGTTCGCTGGCGCTGTACTCCAGGCCGAGCAGCAGGAGCAGCAGGATGACGCCGATCTCGGCGCCGGTCGCGGTGAACTCCTCGCTGGCCTGGAGCGGCAGGATGCCGCCGTGGCCGAAGGCGAGCCCGGCGAGCAGGTAGAGGGGGATGGGGGGAGAAGCCCATGCGGCCGGCGAGGCGGCCCAGCAGGCCCAGGGCGAGAATGATGGCCCCCAGCTCGATGAGCATGGCGGTCGTGTTGTGCACGGGCGTCTCCTCCGGTTCAGTTCGGCGACGGCGTCAGTGCCTTGGGTGGCTACGGGCGGCGCGCGGGCGCCGCCGGTGAGGTCGGCGGTGCGCCCGGGTGGGCGGGGACGGTCAGCCGGGTGGGCGTGACCGGGTGGGTTCGGCTTCGGCGCACTCGGGTTCACGGGAGAGCGGTCGGGTCGGTGCCCGGTCGCGCGGCGGTGCGCGGTCGGTTGGGTGACCCCGGGTGCGTGTGTCGGACCTGGGACTCAGGCGCCGAGAACGGCGCGGCCAGGTTCAGGCACGCTGTCGCGAGCGGTTGCGGGCACATCAACGGCCCGGACTACTCGATCCACGTCATGCCCCCCTCGCACCGAGATCCGGAGAACTCCGGAAAGACCAACCTCACAGATTGAGCGATCACCCGCTCAATGGAGCGTCAAGGCTCGGTAAAGAAGCATACCGTACGACTATTTGCGCATAGCGGGGCATTCCCTCGTATAGCCGTAGGAAAGGATTGGCAAACGCGGCGATTTACTAAGTGATATGTCCGCAATGCGTTATTCGTTCCGCGCCGGCGTCATGGGATGCTCCGGTTCGGGTGCTCCCGTCTCGCCGAGCCAGCGGGCGAGTTTGCCCCCTCTGCCGACGGCGCGCAGTCGGCGTTCCGCCGCCTCGTGGGTGTCCGGGGTCGTGATGAGGAGCAACTCGTCGCCGGCCCGCAGCATCGTGTCCCGGTCGGGGACGAGGGTCGTGCCGTCGCGGACGATCAGGGTGACGACCGTCGGGGGCGGCAGCCGCAGTTCGAAGACGGCGACGCCGTGCAGCCGGGAGCCTTTCGGAATGGCGACCGTGAGCAGGTCGGCGTCCAGGACGTCGAGGGGGGCGCTCTCCACCTGCACGTCGCGCAGGGCGTCGGCGCGGGTCAGGCCCAGGCGCTTGGCGACGGCGGGCAGGGTGGGGCCCTGGACCAGGGTGAACAGGACCACCAGCACGAACACGATGTTCAGCGCGTCGCGGGCGCCGGTGATCCCTTCGACGATGGGGAACGTGGTCAGCACGATGGGCACCGCGCCGCGCAGCCCGGCCCAGGAGATGAACGTCTGCTCGCGCCAGGGGACGCGGAAGGGCAGCAGACAGAGCAGGACCGAGACCGGGCGCGCCACCAGCAGCAGGACCAGGCCGACCACCAGGGCGGGGATGATCGCGGACGGCAGCTCACTGGGGTCGACCAGCAGACCGAGCATGACGAACAGGCCGATCTGGGCGAGCCAGGCCGCGCCCTCGGCGAAGGACCGGGTGGCGGCGCGGTGGGGGAGCTTGGAGTTGCCGAGGACGACGCCGGAGAGGTAGGCGGCGATGATCCCGCTGGCGTTCACCGCGCCCGCGGCGGCGAAGGCGATGATGCCGAAGCCGACCGTGGCCAGCGGGTACAGGCCGGTGGCGGGCAGCGCGATACGGCGCAGGGCGAGCGCGCCGAGCCGGCCGATCAGCACGCCCAGGGTGCCGCCGACGGCGAGCTGGTAGATCAGGTTGCCGACCAGGGGGAGCGGGCCGGGCGGGTCGGCCGAGGCGGTGGAGAAGACCAGCACCAGGATGATCGTCGGTGCGTCGTTGAAGCCGGACTCGGCCTCCACCAGCGCGGTGACTTTGTGCGGCAGCGGCAGGGCGCGCAGGACGGCGAAGACGGCGGCGGCGTCGGTGGAGGAGACGATCGCGGCGACCAGCAGGGCGAGCTGCCAGTCCATGCCCAGCAGGTAGTGTGCGCCGGTGGCGGTCACCACGACCGAGATCGCCACCCCCGCGGTGGCGAGCACGGCGGAGGGGGCCAGCACGCGGCGTACGTTGCTCCACTGGGTGGTCAGTCCGCCCTCGACCAGGATGACGCCGAGCGCGGCGGTGCCCAGGGCCTGGGCGAGCTGGGCGTCGTCGAACTTCAGTCCGAGCCCGTCCTCGCCCGCGACGACGCCGACCGCCAGGAACAGCAACAGACTGGGCAGGCCGACGCGGTGCGCGGTACGCGCGGCGGCGATGCTGGCCAGCAGTACGGTGCCGCCGATCAGCAGGGCCAGATACAGCTCGGGCAGGGTCATCGGGCTGTCCTTTTGTGGTCAGGCATCAGTCCGAGGGCCGCCGGGGCCGGGGCCGGGGCGGAAAGTTGCGGTGTCTGCGGGCGGGGCGCTGGGGGTCGAACATCTCCCCGGCCATCCCGGCGAGGACCAGCCCGGTGGCGATGAGCAGCCCGTGCGCCAGCGCGATGCCGGCGGCCAGTACGGCGAGGGCGGCGCCGAGCAGCAGCCAGGCCCGGGTGTGCCGGTACTCGCGCGGCCGGCAGGGCTGCCCGTTGCCGAGCCCCTCGGCGAACCGGGGGTCCTCGCGGTACAGGCGGGACTCGATCTCGACGAGCTGTCTCTCATGGGAGCGGTCCACGTCCTCCTCCTCCCAGTGCGGGGTGGTGGCCAGGCGGGGGAATCAGGGGCGTGGTCCATGCGGGCTCCTTTCCGGGTGGGGTGGTCGTGGGCGCGAGGGACGCGGGCCGCGCGGACGCGGCGACCCTCCGTCCTTCGACCCCGACAGTGACAAATGCATCCATAGTGATCACACCAGGACGAAATAGCGCAGCCAGACATACGCGGCCGCGATGCTGACAGTGACCGCGGTGACCACCAGCCCGTACCGGCTGAACTGCCAGAACGAGATGTGGTAGCCCTCGCGCTGGGCGATGCCGATGACGACGACGTTGGCCGAGGACGCGATGATCGTGGCGTTGCCCGCGAGGTCCGCGCCGAGGGCGAAGGCCCACCAGAGCATCCCCGCCTCGTCGGGTCCGCCCGCGGCGGTGACGATCTCGGAGACGATCGGGCTGACGGAGGCGACGAAGGGGATGTTGTCGATGACCGCGGACGGTACGACCGAGCCGAAGACCAGGGTCATCGCCGTGGCCTCCAGATTGCCGCCGGTCGCGTCGGCCGCCGCACGACCCAGGTCGCCGATCACGCCGGTCTGCACCATCGCGCCGACCATGACGAACAGCCCCGCGAAGAAGGCGAGGGTCTCCCACTCCACGTCCTTGACCACGGAACCGGAGTTCAGCCTGGAGACCGCGAGCAGCAGCAGTCCGCCGCTGATGGCCACCACCGAGGGCTCCAGATGCAGCACGGTGTGCAGCACGAAGCAGGCCATCACCACCGTGATCACCACGCCGGACACGGCCAGCAGCCGGGCGTCCTTGATCTCGTCCTTGGGGTTCAGTTCCATGACGGACTTGGCGCGCTCGGGGTCGTAGTGGAACGCGTCGCGGAACATCACCCGGCACATCAGGACGAACACGATCATCAGCAGGACGACGACGGGCGTCATGTGGATGAGGAAGTCGTTGAAGGACAGGTCCGCACGAGAACCGATCATGATGTTCGGCGGGTCCCCGATGAGGGTCGCCGCGCCGCCGATGTTGCAGGCCATCACCTCGGCGATCAGATACGGGATCACCGGCAGCGCGAGCCGCCGGCAGACCAGGATCGTCACCGGGGCGATCAGCAGCACGGTGGTGACGTTGTCCAGCCAGGCGGACAGGAAGCCGGTCGCGACCGTCAGCAGCACCATCAGCCGGTACGGTCTGCCGCGCGCCTTGCGCGCCGCCCAGATGGCGATGAACTCGAAGACGCCGGTACGTTTCAGCACCGCGACGATCAGCATCATCCCGAGCAGCAGGAAGATGACGTTCCAGTCGATGCCCGCGTCCTCGGAGAAGAAGGCGTGCTCGGGGTCGGTCGCCCCGATCAGCAGCATCACCACCGCTCCGCCCAGCGCGGCGGCGACCCGGTGCACCCACTCCGTGGCGATCAGCACGTAGACGGCGGCGAACACCGCCACCGCCAGCCATGCCGTCAGGCTCACCGCGGGCCCTCCTGCACGCCGTTCGGACCCTGCCCGGCCGTGTCGGCGCCCGCGCACCGGCGCACCCGCGCGGCTGCCTCGCGGCGCGACCGGGGCGCCCATGACACCGGGCCGTACAGGGCTTTCGTGTGGTCGGACCGCTCCGGCAGTGCGTACATCGGTGCGAGCTCCCCTCTCGTGATGCGACAGAGCCGCCACCCCGTACGCCCCTCGCAGGGGGCGGCGCCCCCGCACACACCCGGCGGGCATGGCGGTGCGGCCGTGGCCGTCGGGCCGGGGGACGGTGGACTGTCTCCACCCTCACTCGCGCACCAGGGGGCGCACTATCGGGTCCGCCACCCAAATAGGGGTGGGTCGGACCTGTAGACGCGGGAAAGGGGAATGGGTGCCAGACCCGATGGACGCCCGCCCCACCCGGCGCCCAGGCTTGTAGGTGGGTGCGAGGACCATCTCAGGAAGGCGGTACGTGGGTGCCCTTGTTCTGGAGGATCTTCCTGCTCAACGCGGTTGTGCTGGTCACCGCCACCGCCCTGCTGCTGGGCCCGGTCACCGTGTCGACACCCGTCCTGCTCACCGAGGCCGCGATCCTCACCGTGGGCCTCGCCGCGATGCTGATCGCCAACGCCCTGCTGCTGCGCATCGGCCTGGCCCCCCTCCAGCGCCTGGCCCGCGCCATGACCACCACCGACCTGCTGCGCCCCGGCGCCCGCCCCGCCGTCGGCGGCCATGGCGAGGTCGCCGACCTGATCACCACGTTCAACACCATGCTCGACCGGCTGGAGGCCGAACGCGCCACCAGCGCCGCCCGCGCCCTGACCGCCCAGGAGGCCGAACGCCACCGCATCGCCCAGGAGCTGCACGACGAGATCGGGCAGACCCTCACCGCCGTCCTGCTCGATCTCAAACGCGTCGCCAACCAGGCGCCGGAGCCCGTCCGTGAGCAGCTGCACCAGGTCCAGGAGACCACCCGCGCCAGCCTGGACGAGATCCGCCGCATCGCCCGCAGGCTGCGCCCCGGAGTCCTGGAGGAACTGGGCCTGACCAGCGCCCTGAAGTCCCTGGCCACCGAGTTCACCGGCCCCACCCTGTCCGTACGGCACGACATCGCCACCGACCTGCCGCCGCTGGGCGAGAACGCCGAACTCGTCCTCTACCGCGTCGCCCAGGAGAGCCTGACCAACACCGCCCGGCACGCCGCGGCCACCCGGGTCGGCCTCACGCTGAAACGCACACCCGACGCCGTGGAACTGCGGGTGCGCGACAACGGCAAAGGCATCGGCGGCGCCCCCGAAGGCGCCGGGATCAGCGGCATGCGCGAACGCGCCCTGCTCATCAGCGCCGACCTCGGCCTCGGACCCGCTCCCGGCGGCGGCACCGAGGTCCGACTGACCGTCCCCGTCCGCCACCGGAGTCAGTGACCATGACCGACCGCCACCGGAGTCAGTGACCATGACCGAGGCGACCCCCACCCGCATCCTGCTGGCCGACGATCATCACCTGGTGCGCCGCGGGGTGCGCCTGATCCTCGACAGCGAACCGGACCTGACCGTGGTGGCCGAGGCGGGCGACGGTGCGGAGGCGATCGAGGCGGCCCGCAGGCACCGGCCCGACCTCGCCATCCTCGACATCGCGATGCCGCGCCTGACCGGCCTCCAGGCCGCCCGCGAGCTCTCCCGCAGCCAGCCCGACCTGCGGATCCTGATGCTGACGATGTACGACAACGAGCAGTACTTCTTCGAGGCCCTCGCGGCGGGGGCCTCCGGATACGTCCTGAAGTCGGTCGCCGACCGGGACCTCGTCGAGGCCTGCCGGGCCACCATGCGCGGCGAGCCGTTCCTCTACCCCGGCGCCGTCAACGCCCTGGTCCGCAACTACCTCGACCGGCTGCGCGAGGGCCAGTCACCGCCCGCGCGCGCCATCACCGACCGCGAGGAGGAGATCCTCAAGCTGGTCGCCGAGGGGCACACCTCGCAGGAGATCGCCGACATCCTCGTCATCAGCGTCAAGACGGTCGAGCGCCACCGCGCCAACCTGCTGCAGAAGCTCGGTCTGAAGGACCGGCTGGAACTCACCCGGTACGCCATCCGTGTCGGCCTGATCGAGCCCTGACAGCGGGGACGGGCAGAGAGGTGGACGCGGGCCCCGGTCGTTCACCTCCGCCGACCGGGACCCGTGTGCGTCCGCGGACCCGGCACGGCGGCAACACTCCCCCGAGCAACGCGTCTTACGCGCGCACCGTCGGGCCGGCTCCGATGAAGTGATCACATCAGACCGCACCAACGGATCGCTAACATGTGGCCAACGGTTTTCCGGGCCGGCCACGACCGGCTGACGCGAAGTCGCCGCGGCGGTCCGGCCGGAACAGTAGCGGATCCCGGCGGACAGGCCGACGGGACGTGATGGCGGAATCTGGCCGTCGACGGGCGGTATTCCGCCAGCGACGGCCCTGGTGCGCGGCGGGCGCGGAAGGGCAGTGGCGGCGTGAAGCGGTGCGAGCTGCGGTTCGGGCTGCTGGGACCGCCGGTCCTGTACGACCGTGGCGGCGACGGCCCCGTGATCCGTCCCGTGGGCAGCCCCAAGGCACGGCTGCTGCTGACCGCCCTCCTGCTCGAAGCGGGCCGTACCGTCTCCGTCGACGCGCTCAAGGAGGCGCTGTGGGGCGACACCCGGCCCGCCTCCGCCCACGCCTCCCTGCACAACCACGTCACCCGGCTGCGCCGCCTCCTCGACGACCCCTCCCGGCTGCGGGCGGAGCCCCAGGGCTACCGGCTCCGGGTCGAGGACGGCGAACTCGACATCCACCTCTTCGACGCCCATCTCGCTGCCGCGCGCGCCGCCCACGCCCGCCGCGACTGGCGCGGCACCCTGCGCGCGTGCGCCGCCGCCCTGTCCCTGTGGCGCGGCGACCCGCTCGCCGGGGTCCCCGCCGAACTCGGCGGCTACGCCCTCACCCAGCGCCTCGCCGAGGCCCGCCTGCTCCTGCTGGAGTGGCGCTTCGACGCCGAACTGGCCCTCGCCGACGGCCGCCTCGACGCCCTGCTGCCCGAACTGGCCGCGCTGGCCGCCGAACACCCGCTGCGCGAGGCATACCACCGCCAGCTCATGCTCGCCCTGCACCGCGACGGCCGCCGCGCCGAGGCCCTCGCCGTCCACCGCGACCTGCGCCGACGGCTCGTCGAGGAACTCGGCGTGGAGCCCGGCCCCGCCGTGCGCGAGGCCCACCTGGAGGTGCTGCGCGAGGCAGAACCGGGCACGGGCACGCCGGCGCCCCGCGCTGCCCA
>NZ_FLSP01000056.1 GCF_900091315.1 Streptomyces sp. DI166 | reverse complement strand
GGGCTGGGGGTGGCTGGGGTGGGTGGGTGGTGTTTCTGTGGGTGGGTGGGGGATCGGTCTGGACGGCCTCGTCCTCAAGCGCCGGACGGGCTGGGGGTGGCTGGGGTGGGTGGGCAGGGTCCTCGGCCTCGTCCTCAGGCGCCGGACGGGCTGGATCGGGCTGGGGGGTGATGTCCAGCGCTGTGAGGTCTTCGAACGGCGGGTCGTCCGGGGCCGTTGCTAGGGGCTCGGGGGGCATTCCGGGGGTCTCCCTCGGGGTGGGGGGTGGGGTCAGGAGGTCTGCTACCGAGAGGATGTGGTGGCCGCGCATCGCGGGGAGGCAGGTGCCCCTCGCCGGGCCGATGGGGGCCGACCAGGCCGGGGGGATTCCCGACTCGCCCTGGGTCGCTCCGGCCAGCGCGCCCGCCACCGCCGCCGTGGTGTCGGCGTCCCTGCCCATGTTCACGGCGGTCAGGACCGACTGGGCGAAGTCGCCGTCGGCCGCCGCGTACGCGCCGAAGGCCAGGGCCACCGCCTCGGGGGCCAGGTCGGTCCAGGGGTAGCCGCCGATCACCACCGCGGAGCGCACGGCCCGTTCGCCCCGGTGGGCGACCGCCGCCGCCCGGCGCAGGGAGCGTGCCGTCCAGGAGTCCTCGGGGATCACGGCCAGGGCCGCGGCCACGACGGCCGGTGTCGGAGCTCCCGCCATCGCCGCCGCGACGCCCGCCGCCACCGCCTGGCCGCCGTAGATGCCCTCGCCCTCATGGCTGACCGAGCCGTCGATGGCGACCAGGCGGGCCGCCTCGGCGGGGCGGCCCGCGGCGTAGACGCCGAAGGGGGCCGCGCGCATCGCCAGGCCGTCGCTCCAGGCGTGCCGGTGCTGGGCGGAGATGGGCGCCGCCAGGCCCCTGCGGAGGTTTTCGAGGGTGCCGCGTTCGCTGAAGCCCGCGCCGCGGAACGGGCCCTCCTCCCGGTCCGCGATCCACTCGTGCCACGCCGCCTCCACGTGCGCCGGTGTGAGCGCGGAACCGTGCCGGGCCAGCAGCAGGCCGGAGAAGATCGCGTACTCCGTGTCGTCCGTACCGGACGGGTGGTCGGAGACGTAGCCGGTGATACGGCCCCAACGGGCCCGGATCTCCGAGGGCTTCATGTTCTCCGCGGGGGCGCCCAGCGCGTCGCCCACCGCCAGTCCCAGGAGCGCGCCGCGCCCCCGGTCGCGGAGTCCGGCGGCGTCCCCCGGCGCCGGGACCGAGGGGATGCAGGCGATCGATGCCATACGCGGCCTCTCCTCCGGGGCTCCCGGGGCGGCGGAGCCCTTTGCGGATCTGTGCCACGGGACGGGGGAGGGATGGCCTCGGCGGGGTCAGCGTCACCCGGTCGACATCTGTGCGGCTTATCTATCGGATGAGCGGAAGCCTGCAAAACCGCAGGTTAGCCGAGCCTTTCCTTGCTGGCGGAGGGGGAATCGGGGGAGTAGCTTTGGGGTTGTAAAAGGTTGGACTCCGTCCAAAGTTAGCCTTTCCTAAGCATCTATCAGCAGGGGGACGCACACCCAATGGCGATCATCGAGACCGAGGCCGCGCTCCACGTGGCCCACCGGGACAACCACACCCACCGCGACGTCAACGGCGGCTGGCTGCGGCCCGCCGTCTTCGGCGCCATGGACGGTCTCGTCTCCAACCTCGCCCTGATGACCGGCGTCGCCGGCGGGCAGGTCAGCCACCAGACCGTCGTACTGACCGGGCTCGCCGGTCTGGCCGCCGGTGCCTTCTCGATGGCCGCGGGGGAGTACACCTCCGTCGCCTCCCAGTGCGAGCTGGTCGAGGCCGAGCTGGACGTCGAGCGGCGCGAGCTGCGCAAGCACCCGCAGGACGAGCAGGCCGAGTTGGCGGCCCTGTACCGGTCCCGGGGGGTGGACGCGGAACTGGCCGACGAGGTCGCGCGGCAGTTGTCGCGGGATCCCGAGCAGGCGCTGGAGATACACGCCCGTG
The DNA here is from genome assembly GCF_900091315.1 of Streptomyces sp. DI166. Lineage (GTDB taxonomy): Bacteria > Actinomycetota > Actinomycetes > Streptomycetales > Streptomycetaceae > Streptomyces > Streptomyces fuscus. Next base: position 53,466 of record NZ_FLSP01000056.1, on the reverse strand, counting down.
AGGAACTCGGGATCGACCCGGGCGACCTGCCCTCGCCCGCCGTCGCCGCCGTGTCGTCCTTCGGGTCCTTCGCGCTGGGCGCCCTGCTGCCCGTACTGCCCTATCTGTTCGGTGCCACCGCGCTCTGGCCCGCCGTACTGCTCGCCCTGATCGGGCTCTTCGCCTGCGGTGCCGTCGTGGCCAAGGTGACCGCGCGCAGCTGGTGGTACAGCGGTTTGCGGCAGCTTGCCCTGGGTGGTGCGGCGGCCGGTGTGACGTACGCCCTGGGAAGCTTCTTCGGAACGGCCGTAGGATAGGCGGTCTGGAACTTATGCGATGGGCCGCATAAGTAGCCGTTACTCGCTGGTTTCGAATGCTTAACCACCGGGCATGAGCCGTAAGCGCTGTGGGCAATGGTGCCTGCCGCGCACCTGTGCGAGGTGGGCGACGACGCCCCCCTCGCCACCGCCGACGGGCCACCGATCTGATCGATCTTGTCCTGGTCGGTCCCCCATACTTTCCGGCCGTCGCACACGGCCCCGCCGCCACCCGCGGTGTCCGCATGCTGGAACGGTGTATCCGGTTCCCGAGAACCGCTCCATCATGTAACCTGCACGAAATTTTGATCTCAGCGCAGATCACACGCAGAGGGCCAACGTCGTCCCTCGGCACCAGCTAAATGCCACTGACGACGACGGGAGAGCCGATGCGTACGCCGCGCCAGCCGTCCCAGCATTCCGCGAATGGCCAGAACTGGTCGTTCATGGATGCTCGCCCTGCTGCACAGGGTATGTACGACCCCCGCAACGAGCACGACGCCTGTGGCGTCGGCTTCGTGGCCACCCTCACCGGCGAGGCGAGCCACGCGCTGGTCGAGCAGGCGCTCACGGTTCTGCGCAACCTGGAGCACCGCGGTGCCACCGGCTCCGAGCCCGACTCGGGTGACGGCGCGGGCATCCTGTCCCAGGTCCCGGACACCTTCTTCCGTGAGGTCGCCGGCTTCGAGCTGCCCGCGGCCGGCGGCTACGCCGTCGGTATCGCCTTCCTGCCGGAGGACGGCACCGAGGCCGCCGTCTCGCAGATCGAGACCATCGCCGCCGAAGAGGGCCTGACCGTCCTCGGCTGGCGCGAGGTTCCCGTCGCCCCCGAACTGCTGGGTGCCACCGCCCGCTCGACGATGCCCGCCTTCCGGCAGATCTTCGTCAGCCACGGCGAGGCGACGGGCATCGACCTCGACCGCAAGGCGTTCGTGCTGCGCAAGCGCGCCGAGCGCGAGGCCGGCGTCTACTTCCCCTCGCTGTCGGCCCGCACCATCGTCTACAAGGGCATGCTGACCACCGGCCAGCTGGAGCCCTTCTTCCCGGACCTGTCCGACCGCCGCTTCGCCTCCGCGATCGCGCTCGTGCACTCCCGGTTCTCCACGAACACCTTCCCGTCGTGGCCGCTCGCGCACCCCTACCGGTTCGTCGCGCACAACGGTGAGATCAACACCGTCAAGGGCAACCGCAACTGGATGCGCGCCCGTGAGTCGCAGCTGGTCTCCGACCTGTTCGGCACCGACGACAAGGCCCTGGAGCGGATCTTCCCGGTCTGCACCCCGGACGCCTCCGACTCCGCCTCCTTCGACGAGGTCCTGGAGCTGCTCCACCTCGGCGGCCGTTCGCTGCCGCACTCCGTGCTGATGATGATCCCGGAGGCGTGGGAGAACCACGACTCCATGGACCCGGCCCGGCGCGCCTTCTACCAGTACCACTCCACGATGATGGAGCCCTGGGACGGCCCGGCCTGTGTCACCTTCACCGACGGCACCCAGGTCGGCGCCGTGCTCGACCGCAACGGTCTGCGCCCCGGCCGCTACTGGGTCACCGACGAAGGCCTCGTCGTCCTCGGCTCCGAGGTCGGCGTCCTCGACATCGACCCCGCCAAGGTCGTCCGCAAGGGCCGTCTGCAGCCCGGCAAGATGTTCCTCGTCGACACCGTCGAGCACCGCATCATCGAGGACGACGAGATCAAGGCCGAGCTGGCCGCCGCCGCCCCCTACCAGGAGTGGCTGGAGGCCGGCGAGATCGAGCTGTCGGACCTGCCCGAGCGTGAGCACATCGTGCACACCCACGCCTCGGTCACCCGCCGCCAGCAGACCTTCGGCTACACCGAGGAAGAGCTGCGGATCATCCTGGCGCCGATGGCCAAGGCCGGCGCCGAGCCGATCGGCTCGATGGGCACCGACTCGCCCATCGCCGCGCTCAGCGAGCGCCCGCGGCTGCTCTTCGACTACTTCACCCAGCTGTTCGCGCAGGTCACCAACCCGCCGCTGGACGCCATCCGCGAGGAGCTGGTCACCTCCCTGCGCTCCTCCCTCGGCCCGCAGGGCAACCTGCTGGAGCCCACGGCCGCGTCCTGCCGCAGCGTCACCCTGCCGTTCCCGGTGATCGACAACGACGAGCTGGCCAAGCTCATCCACATCAACGCCGACGGCGACATGCCCGGCTTCAAGGCCGCGACCCTGTCCGGCCTGTACCGGGTCTCCGGCGGCGGCGACGCCCTCGCCGCGCGCATCGAGGAGATCTGCGCCGAGGCCGACGCCGCCATCGAGAACGGCGCCCGCCTGATCGTCCTGTCGGACCGCCACTCCGACGCCGAGCACGCGCCGATCCCCTCGCTGCTGCTCACCGCGGCCGTCCACCACCACCTCATCCGCACCAAGCAGCGCACCCACGTGGGCCTGCTGGTCGAGGCCGGTGACGTCCGCGAGGTCCACCACGTCGCCCTGCTCATCGGCTACGGCGCCGCCGCGGTCAACCCGTACCTGGCCATGGAGTCCGTCGAGGACCTGGTCCGGGCCGGCACCTTCCTGCCCGGCATCGAGCCCGAGAAGGCCATCCGCAACCTGATCTACGCCCTCGGCAAGGGCGTGCTGAAGGTCATGTCGAAGATGGGCATCTCCACCGTCGCCTCCTACCGCGGCGCCCAGGTCTTCGAGGCCGTCGGTCTCGACCAGTCCTTCGTGGAGAAGTACTTCAACGGCACCGCCACCAAGATCGGCGGCGTCGGCATCGACGTCATCGCCAAGGAGGTCGCCGCCCGCCACGCCAAGGCCTACCCGGCCTCCGGCATCGCCCCGGCGCACCGCGCGCTGGAGATCGGCGGCGAGTACCAGTGGCGCCGCGAGGGCGAGCCGCACCTGTTCGACCCGGAGACGGTCTTCCGCCTCCAGCACTCCACGCGCTCCGGCCGCTACGACATCTTCAAGAAGTACACGGACCGCGTGAACGAGCAGTCCGAGCGCCTGATGACGCTGCGCGGCCTGTTCGGCTTCAAGTCGGACCGGCAGCCGATCCCCATCGACGAGGTCGAGCCGGTCTCCGAGATCGTCAAGCGCTTCTCCACCGGCGCCATGTCGTACGGCTCCATCTCCAAGGAGGCGCACGAGACCCTCGCCATCGCCATGAACCAGCTGGGCGGTAAGTCCAACACCGGTGAGGGCGGCGAGGACCCGGAGCGCCTGTACGACCCGGCGCGCCGCTCGTCCATCAAGCAGGTCGCCTCCGGCCGCTTCGGTGTGACCTCCGAGTACCTGGTCAACGCGGACGACATCCAGATCAAGATGGCCCAGGGCGCCAAGCCCGGCGAGGGCGGCCAGCTGCCCGGCCACAAGGTCTACCCGTGGGTCGCCAAGACGCGTCACTCGACGCCGGGCGTGGGCCTGATCTCCCCGCCGCCGCACCACGACATCTACTCCATCGAGGACCTGGCCCAGCTGATCCACGACCTGAAGAACGCGAACCCGCAGGCGCGGATTCACGTGAAGCTGGTCTCCGAGGTCGGCGTCGGCACGGTCGCGGCGGGTGTGTCCAAGGCGCACGCGGACGTGGTGCTGATCTCCGGCCACGACGGCGGCACCGGCGCCTCCCCGCTGACCTCGCTCAAGCACGCGGGCGGCCCCTGGGAGCTGGGCCTGGCCGAGACCCAGCAGACCCTGCTGCTCAACGGCCTGCGCGACCGGATCGTCGTACAGACCGACGGTCAGCTCAAGACCGGCCGCGACGTGGTCATCGCCGCGCTGCTGGGCGCCGAGGAGTTCGGTTTCGCGACCGCGCCGCTCGTCGTCTCCGGCTGCGTCATGATGCGCGTCTGCCACCTGGACACCTGCCCGGTCGGCATCGCCACCCAGAACCCGGTGCTGCGCGACCGGTTCTCCGGCAAGGCCGAGTACGTGGTGAACTTCTTCCAGTTCATCGCGCAGGAGGTCCGCGAGATCCTCGCCGAGCTGGGCTTCCGCTCCATCGAGGAGGCCGTCGGCCACGCCGAGGCCCTCGACGTGACCCGCGCGGTCAACCACTGGAAGGCGCAGGGCCTGGACCTGGCCCCGCTGTTCCACGTGCCCGAGCTGCCCGAGGGCGCCGTGCGCCACCAGCTGATCGAGCAGGACCACGGCCTGGAGAAGGCGCTCGACAACGAGCTGATCAAGCTCGCCGCCGACGCGCTGGCCGCGGACTCCGCCACCGACGCCCAGCCGGTGCGCGCCCAGGTCGCCATCCGCAACATCAACCGCACGGTCGGCACCATGCTCGGCCACGAGGTGACGAAGAAGTTCGGTGGCGCGGGCCTGCCCGACGACACCATCGACATCACCTTCACCGGCTCCGCGGGCCAGTCCTTCGGCGCCTTCCTCCCGCGCGGTGTCACCCTGCGCCTGGAGGGCGACGCCAACGACTACGTCGGCAAGGGCCTGTCGGGCGGCCGTGTGATCGTCCGCCCGGACCGGGGCGCCGACCACCTCGCCGAGTACTCCACGATCGCGGGCAACACCATCGCCTACGGCGCCACCGGCGGCGAGCTGTTCCTGCGCGGCCGGACCGGTGAGCGGTTCTGCGTCCGCAACTCCGGTGCCCTGGTGGTCTCGGAGGGCGTGGGCGACCACGGCTGCGAGTACATGACCGGCGGTCACGCGGTGGTCCTCGGCGAGACGGGCCGCAACTTCGCGGCCGGCATGTCCGGCGGTGTCGCCTACGTCATCGACCTCGACCGGGACAACGTCAACGTCGGCAACCTGGACGCCGTGGAGACGCTCACCGAGGACGACAAGCAGTGGCTGCACGACGTGGTGCGCCGCCACGCCGAGGAGACCGGCTCCACGGTCGCCGAGAAGCTGCTCGCCGACTGGGACGCCGCGGCGGAGCGCTTCAGCAAGATCATCCCCAGCACGTACAAGGCAGTGCTCGCCGCCAAGGACGCCGCCGAGCGAGCCGGTCTCACCGAGACCGAGATCACCGAGAAGATGATGGAGGCGGCGACCAATGGCTGATCCCAAGGGCTTTCTCAACCACGGGCGCGAGGTCGCCAAGTCCCGCCCCGTCGAGGTCCGGCTGAAGGACTGGAACGAGGTCTACGTCCCCGGCTCCCTGCTGCCGATCATCAGCAAGCAGGCCAGCCGCTGCATGGACTGCGGTATCCCGTTCTGCCACAACGGCTGTCCGCTCGGGAACCTGATCCCGGAGTGGAACGACTACGCCTACCGCGAGGACTGGGCCGCCGCCTCCGAGCGGCTGCACGCGACCAACAACTTCCCGGAGTTCACCGGTCGCCTCTGCCCCGCCCCCTGCGAGTCGGCGTGTGTGCTCGGCATCAACCAGCCGCCGGTCACCATCAAGAACGTCGAGGTCTCGATCATCGACAAGGCGTGGGAGACCGGTGACGTCTCCCCGCAGGCGCCCGAGCGGCTGTCCGGCAAGACCGTCGCGGTCGTCGGCTCCGGCCCCGCGGGTCTGGCCGCCGCCCAGCAGCTGACCCGGGCCGGTCACACCGTCGCCGTCTACGAGCGCGCGGACCGCATCGGAGGCCTCCTCCGCTACGGCATCCCCGAGTTCAAGATGGAGAAGCGCCACATCAACCGCCGTATCGAGCAGATGCGCGCGGAGGGCACCAAGTTCCGCACCGGCGTCGAGATCGGCCGGGACATGCCGGCCACCGCGCTGCGCAAGCGGTACGACGCCGTGGTCCTCGCCGTCGGTGCCACCACCGCCCGTGACCTCCCCGTCCCCGGGCGGGAGCTGAAGGGCATCTACCAGGCGATGGAGTACCTGCCCCTGGCCAACAAGGTCCAGGAGGGCGACTACGTCACCTCCCCGATCTCCGCCGAGGGCAAGCACGTCGTCGTCATCGGCGGCGGCGACACCGGCGCCGACTGCGTGGGCACCGCCCACCGCCAGGGCGCGGCCTCGGTGACGCAGCTGGAGATCATGCCCCGCCCGAACGACGAGCGGAACCCGGTCACCCAGCCGTGGCCGACCTTCCCCATGCTGTACAAGGTCACCTCCGCGCACGAGGAGGGCGGCGAGCGGGTCTACTCCGTCTCCACCACCCACTTCGAGGGCGACGAGGACGGCAACGTCCAGTGGCTGCACCTGACCGAGGTGGAGTTCGTCGACGGCAAGCTGACCCAGAAGCCGGGCACCGAGCGCAAGATCCCCGCCCAGCTGGTCACCCTCGCCATGGGCTTCACCGGCACCGACCGGGAGAACGGCCTGGTCGAGCAGTTCGGCCTGGACCTCGACGAGCGCGGTAACATCGCCCGCGACGCCGACTTCCAGACCAACGTGCCGGGCGTGTTCGTCGCCGGTGACGCGGGCCGCGGCCAGTCGCTGATCGTGTGGGCCATCGCGGAGGGCCGCTCGGCCGCCCGCGGCGTGGACCGCTTCCTGACCGGGGCCAGCGACCTGCCGGCCCCGATCCGCCCGACCGACCGGGCCCTGATGGTCTGACGGTCCGTCCAGGACCGTTCGAGAAACGTCCCGTACAAAGGCGTACGGAACACAGATGGCGTCTGCCCCACTGTCCCCGACCGGACGACTGGGCAGGCGCCGTCGCCTTTACCGGGACCGGACCCGGCCGACCTCCAGCCCCTCGAACTCCACGGTGGCGTCCTCCGAGTACGCCCCCACCTTCCCGCCCGTGTAAGGGCGTTCGGCATCGCTGAACTCCACCAGCCGCTCCCCGTCCACCGTCACGGTGAGCGTGGCCCCGCGCTGCTCCACCAGAACCCCGTACCAGTCGCCCACCGGGTACTCCTGGTGCCCCGTGGCCAGGAAGCGCTGCCCGCCCGGGTAGGCGGGGTCCCGTTTGCCCAGCTCCCAGCCGTTGGGCTTGAGCGTGATGTAGTAGAAGTGCTCCGGGTCGGTGTACGCCCACACCAGCCACGGCACCTCCCAGGGGTTCGGGTCGGGCTCGCGCAGCTGCTCGACCGTCCGCATCCGGGCCGTGAACCGGACGTCCGCGTACGACGCCGTGCTCACCACCAGCCCCGCGTGCGTGGTCCCCGGGTCCTCCGCGGGCATCGGCGACAGCGTCAGCGAGTCGTCGTCACCCGAGTTGGTGCCGTGGCCGTTGAACACCGACTCCCAGCGGCCGTGCACGGAACCGTCGGCCCACGGCGTCGACGGCGGTGGCGGGTCGTCGGAGCCGCACTGGGTCAGGGCGACGGCCAGGACTCCGACGAGCGCCACCGCCGGGAGCAGACGGCGCAGCAGGGGGCGGGTCATGCGGACGAGTATGGCGCTCAGACCACCGCGTCCAGGGGGACTTCCGCCGCGAAGTCCTCGGCGAGCTGGGCCAGTACGCGCTCCGCCGCCCGCCCGTCGCCGAACGGATTGCCCGCCCCCGACATCCGCCGGTAGGCCACCGGGTCGTCGAGGAGTTCCCCGGCGTCCCGCACGATCGCCTCGGGGTCGGTGCCGATCAGCCGGGCCGCGCCCGCCTCCACCGCCTCCGGGCGCTCGGTGGTGGTCCGCAGCACCAGCGCGGGCTTGCCCAGGCTCGGCGCCTCCTCCTGGATGCCGCCGGAGTCGGTGAGGACCAGATCGCTGTCGGCGAGGGTGGCCGCGAAGTCCAGGTAGTCCAGCGGCTCCACCAGGGCGATCCCGGCGTGGCCGTCGAGTTCGGGCAGCAGCACCTCCCGGACCGCCGGGCTCTTGTGCAGCGGCAGCACGATCTCCACGTCCCCGCGCTCCGCCAGCCGGCGCAGCGCCCGGCCCATCCCGCGCATCCGCTCGCCCTGGTTCTCCCGCCGGTGCAGGGTGACCAGGATCTTCCGGGCCCGGGTGCGGAAGGCGGAGCTGCCGGTGCCCCGGTCCAGCACCCACAGCAGGTTGTCGATGACGGTGTTGCCGGTGACGAACACCTGCTCCTTGGGCACGCCCTCGTCGGTCAGGTGCCGGGCGGCGCGCTCGGTCGGGGCGAAGTGCCAGCGGGCGATACGGCCGATGAGGCTGCGGTTGAGCTCCTCCGGGAACGGATTGTCGATGACGCCGGTGCGCAGCCCGGCCTCGACATGGGCGACCGGGACCTTCTCGTAGAACGCGGCGAGCGCCCCGGCCAGCGCGGTCGTGGTGTCCCCCTGCACCACGACCAGGTCCGGCCGCTTCTCGCGCATCACCTCGCCGAGTTCGGCGACCAGCCGGGCGGTCAGGTCGGAGAGCTGCTGGCGGCTGCGCATCACGTCGAGCGCGACGCGGCTGGTGACGCCGAGCAGCCCGAGCATCTGGTGGAGCATCTCGCGGTGCTGTCCGGTGGTGACGACCAGCGGGTCGAAGTCGGCGGAGTCGGCCATGGAGCGGGCGACGGGCGCCAGTTTGATGGCCTCGGGCCGGGTGCCGAGCACCAGCATGGCGCGTACGGGCAGGACGGACTGAGGTGCGGACATGGGTGAGCCCCCCTTGGGCGCGCGGCCGTGGAGCCGCGCGTTGAGATGAGAGAGAAGTCGGCGGGGTGGGCGGTGGATTCAGGTGCGCGCGGTCTTCAGCCAGGTCCGTTTGCCGGTGAGCATCCGCCAGAAGCCCCACCAGCCGGCGGCGAACCAGATGTAGCCGTAGAAGACGAAGACATGGGCGAGGAGCACCGAGCGGACCAGCCCGAGGTCGCGCTCACGCCGGGAGTAGACGAAGCCGTAGGCGTAGGCGGCGGTGAAGGACAGCAGGTACGGGCCGAGCAGCCACATCGGCGACACCAGCGGCTCGCCCGCCTGTACCGAGGCCACGGCGGTCGCGCCGAGGGCCACCAGGAAGGACAGCGGGAGCAGCGAGGTGAGCAGGATCAGCACCGGGCTGGACAGGTGGTAGAGCAGGTCCAGCGCGGGGCGGGTGGGCACGTCCCGCAGGATGAGCGGGACGAGGTTGGCCGACTGCAGATGGCCCTGGAACCAGCGTGAGCGCTGCCGGATCAGACGGCGCAGGCTCAGCACCGCCTGCTGGGAGACGGAGGCGGTGGTGCAGTGCTGGTTGGTCCAGCCCTTGGCGATCAGCCGGACCCCGAGGTCGAGGTCCTCGGTGAGGCTGTCGCTCCACGGGCCGTCCCCGTCCAGCGTGTTGAGCGCGGACAGCCGCATGAACTGGCCGTTGCCGCCCATGCCGACGCTGCCGATGAAGCGCCGGGCGCTCTGGAAGACATCGCCGTAGACGACGAACTCCATGTCCTGCATCCGGGCCAGCAGCCCCTCGCCGCGGTTGTACATGCGCACGCAGACCTGCACGGCGCCGGTGTCCGGGTCGTCGAAGTAGGGGTCGACCGACTGCACGATGTGCGGATCGAGGCGCCCGTCGGCGTCCACCACACACAGGACGGTGTCGGCGGGGTCGCGGCCGGCCAGCAGCCCCGACTCCCTGAGATGGCGCACTCCGTCGTTGAGCGCGGCGCCCTTGCCCCGGCGCGCGTTCGGGGGAGTGCGCCGGTACAGCCTGACCCGGTCGGGGTCGGCGGCCAGCGCGATCTCGGCGGTGCGGTCGTCGGAGCCGTCGTCGATGACCAGCGCCATGAAATTCCCGGCGGGCAGCGAGGTGATACGCGCCAGGCTTTCGGAAAGGACTCGCTCCTCGTTCAGACAGGCGAGCAGGAATACATAGAAACGCTCTCTCCGCTCGGTGCGGGTCCGGCGAATTCTGCGCCGGGAGAGCAGGAAAAGACTTGTGTTGTAGCAGCCGGCCAGCACGATCAGGCTGACCGAGGACCACAGCAGCAGCTCAGTGATCATGTTTGCTCCCGGCGCTGACCTGCGCTTTTACGGTCTGTCTGCGCAGGTGCGTCCGGGCTGTGAGTATCAGGCAGGCGGTCAGGCAGTAGAGCAGGAATCCCGCTCCCGCCGTCGCCTGAAGAGCTTTGGCCAATGGCAGGCCCGGAATCGCCTCCGGCGCGGCCATGGCTCCGGCCAAGGGCAGCAGTGCCCCCAGAGCTGGTCGTCCGTACATTTTCCCCCCACATTTCACAGCGCGTCCCCATCGCGCGAAGAGGAAGGTAGCAGAACCGTGGGGCGTCCCAGAAGTCGATTTGACAAACGGACGGGTCCCATTGACACCCTTCTTGATCGCCGAGAACAATCGGTGACTTCCTGCCGGAAAATCTCTTTGCCAAAAGCTTGGCAAAGTGGGGGGAACGAACGTGCACGTACACATCCGGCCTCGGAGACGGAGATTCTCCAGGCTTTCCGTTGTCTTCCTGCTCCTCGCCGCACTCTTCGGCGGCACATTCCTGCCGGCCCAGGCGGCCGGCAAACCGGACCGAGGGCACGGCGAGTCGCCCGGCCTGCGGTCCGGGGTCAACCGGGTCGACCTCAAGGGCTGGGCGAAGCAGCAGCTCAAGGCCGACCGCGCGCGCCACGACCGGGCGCGCGGCAAGGGCAAGGGCAAGGTCGGCAGCCGGGCCAGGGGGGCCGTCACCTCGGCGACCACCGCCTCCACGCTCGCCAGGGCGGTCGGGCGCCAGGCGGCACTCGCGGCCCCGGCCGCCGTCGGCCCCGCCGAGCCGTCCACCCTCGTCCTCTACGACACCGCGGGCCCCTACGGCCACCTCGGCGAGCTGTACGCCATGGCCACGGCCAACCTGGCGGGCCACTTCGGCAGCGTGACCGCCAAGCCGGTCTCGCAGTACACCGCCGGGATGGTCGACGCCCACACGGCCACCGTCTACATCGGGTCCACCTACTACTGCTGCGACGTCCCGGACGCGATCCCGGCCGCCTTCTACCAGGACGCGTTCACCACCACCAAGCCCGTGACCTGGATGGGCGCCAACATCTGGAACATGGCGAACGCCGTGGGCGTGGCCCCGTTCGGCCAGAAGTACGGCTGGGACCCCACGTCGTCGTACTACGAGGACGGAGGATCCGTCGGCACCGTCACGCAGGTGACGTACAAGGGGCAGACGCTCACCCGTAAGGTGCCGGCCGGGCAGGACGGCGGGGTGCTGCGCCCCAACGTGCTGACCGGCGCCGGGTATCCGCAGGTCACGCGGGTTGCCGAGGGCCTGGACTCGTCCAACGGGCACACCTTCGGCTGGGCGGTCCGCTCGTCCAACCTCACCTACATCGGGGAGATCCCCTTCTCCTACGTCTCCGAGAGCGACCGGATCATCGTCTTCGAGGACCTGCTCTTCGACGCGCTCGCCCCGGACACCACCGAGCGGCACCGGGCGATCGTGCGGCTGGAGGACATCAGCCCCAACTCCGAACCGTCCGAGCTGCGGGAGATCGCGGACTACCTGTACGAGGAGCAGATCCCGTACGGCATCAACGTGATCCCCGTCTACAGCGACCCCAACGGGACCTACAACAACGGTGTTCCGGAGACGGTGAAGCTGACCGACCGGCCCGAGCTGGTGGAGACGCTGGAGTACATGCTGGACCGGGGCGCGGTGCTGATGAACCACGGCTACACCCATCAGTACGGCAACGCGGCCAACCCCTACAACGGGGTCAGCGGCGACGACTTCGAGTTCTACACGGCCCATGTGGACGCCGCGGACAGCGTGATCTACGACGGGCCGGTGCCCGGCGACTCCGCGGCCTTCGCCCAGGGGCGGGTGGACAGCGCGCTCGCCGAGTTCGCGGCGGCGGGGCTGCCGCGGCCGGATCTGTGGACCACTCCGCACTACGCGGGGTCCGCCACGGATTACCAGGTATTCAGTTCGAACTATTCGGCCCGGCTCGAACGGTCGCTTTATTTCGCCGGAACCCTGAGCGGGGCATCGTCGGATCCGAACCGTTTCATCGGGCAGTTCTTCCCGTACGTGGTGCGTGATGTGTACGGGACGAAGGTGATTCCGGAAAACATCGGGAATTACGAGCCGGAGGCGTACAACAATCACCCTCCGCGGCTGCCGGCGGATCTGATCGCCTCCGCGAAGGCCAACCTGGCCGTACGGGACGGGTTCGCCAGCTTCTTCTACCACCCGTACTTCCCGGTCGAGCCGTTGCGCGAGACGGTCGAGGGCATCAAGGCGCTCGGCTACACCTTCGTCAGCCCCGCGAGTGTGTGAGGAGGCACTGAGCCTGTGAGGAGGCAGTGAGGAGGAGGGCCGTCGCCGTACTGGCGGCGGCCCTCCTCGCCGCAGGCGGCTGTACGCCGCAGAGCGAGGAGGCGCCCGTGAACCGGGGGATCACCCTGCCCTCGTGGTACCGCACCGACTACGACAGCCCGAGCGCCGACCGCTTCCTGCGGGACATCAGGGCGACCGGGGCGCGCTGGGTCACCTTCACCCCGACCTGGTACCAGCGGCGCCCGGGGGACACGGAGATACGGCGCACGCAGGAGACGGCGAGCGACGCGGGGCTGAGACGGATCGTGCGGCGCGCCCACGCGCACGGGCTGAAAGTGATGATCAAGCCGCACGTTGACCTGCCGGGCGACATCGACCGCGCCAGGATCCGCCCCCGCGACCGGGACGCCTGGTTCGCCTCGTACCGCCGCTTCATCACCCACTACGCCGCACTGGCCGCGGAGACCGGCGCGGAACAGTTCTCCGTGGGCACCGAACTCGCCGGGGTCTCGGGCGACCGCGCCGCCTGGACCGAGGTCGTCGAGGCGGTCCGCGACCGCTACGACGGGACCCTCACCTACGCCGCCAACTACGACGAGTACCGGCGCATCGGCTTCTGGCGGGAGCTGGACCTCATCGGCATCGACGCGTACTGGCCGCTGTCCGACCGCCCCACACACTCCGCCGAGCGGCTGCGCCGGGCGTGGCAGCCGATCAGCGCCCGCCTGGCCGCGTACTCCCGCGAGCAGGGCCGCCGCATCCTGTTCACCGAGGCCGGCTACGTCAGCCAGCGCGGTACGACGACGGCGCCCTACGACTGGACGGTCAGCCATCACCCGGACCCCGCCGAACAGTCCGCCGCCTACCGAGCCCTGCTGACCACCTTCACCGGCCAGGACTGGTGGGCCGGCGTCCACTGGTGGATGTGGGACGACTGGCCGGACAGCGCGGAGACACCGGGGCGACTGGCGTACACCCCGCACGGCAAACCGGCGGAGGAGGTGCTCAGGCAGGAGTGGGGGGCCGACTAGGGCACCTGGTAATGCTCGCCGTACATGCTCCAGCTCAGGGGGGTCCTCAGCGAGAGGTTGCCGTTGCGGAGCCACTGGCGCTGGGCCGTGGCGATGCGGCTGGTGTCGGCCGTGGACCTCTTGCGCTTCATCGCCTCCTCGCGGAGGTCCAGGAAGACGTCGAGGTACTGCTTCTCGGAGCCTCCGCGGGAGGGCGGCTCGGCCTTGCGCAGCGCCCGTTCGCGCAGGCCGTAGAAGCCCTCGGGCTCGGGGTCGGGACCGTGCAGGAGCATCGCGTCGTAGTAGATGAACTGCCCCAGCATGCCGAGGCCGTCGAGCTTGGCGAGGCGGACCGCGGGGTTGAAGTAGACGCGGTCGCGCTCCTTGTCCTGCATCTTTCGGAACTCGGGCTTGTCCGCCTCCGCCTTCCACGCGGCGCGGAAGCCGTCCAGCCCGTCGAGCGAGTCGGAGCCGTTGACCTCGCGCAGCGCGGGAAGGTAGCGGGCCAGGCCGTTGTCCGGGTACTCGTCGGTGTAGCGCTCGACCAGTTCGAGCAGATCGTTGGTTCCGGTACAGAACCCGGCCACGCCGGCCGTGTAGCCGCAGTCGTCGTCGTTGCTCTCGACGCTGGCGTACCCCACCTTCCAGTCGAGGCTGGAGAACTCGGCCGAGGCGGTGATCTTGAAGGCCAGTTCCCGCTTGCCCGGCTCGGCCAGCCCGGGCGGCAGGCTCCTGATCGTCTTCTCGTCCGCCGCCCGCTCCGACTCGGCCCGCTCCTTGGCTTCCTCGCGGGCCTGCTGCGCGGCGGACACGGACGGCGCCGCCGGGCTCTCGGCGGAGTCCGAGGGGGACAGGACGTACGCCCCGGCCGTGATGACGAGGGGCAACGCGGCGAACGCCAGGATGTTGCGTGTTCTCACTTCAGACCTCCCACCCGGGCCAGCGCCAGGACCACCAGTACTGTCACAGCAGCCGCGCACGCCGCGGCCTGGATCAGCGTCCGGCGCGGCCCCGGGGGCACGTACGCGTACGCCAGCGCCACCGCGCCGCCGGTCAGCAGCCCGCCCAGGTGCCCCTGCCAGGAGGTCAGCCCCGCGGACAGCAGCAGCCACAGCAGCAGGAACCCCATGAACCGGTTGACGCCCCGCATGTCGGCGCCCACCCGCCGGGCCACGACGTAGTAGGCGGCACCCAGGCCGAAGATCGCGCCGGACGCGCCCAGCGTGGTCGTGCCGGGGTCGTCCAGCAGCAGGACGAGGACCGAGCCGCCGAGCGCCGAGAGCAGGTACAGGGCGAGATAACGGACCCGACCGAGCATCGTCTCCACGGCCCGGCCGATCATCCACAGCGAGAGCATGTTCATCACGACATGCGCCAGGCCGAACGTTCCCTCGGTCGGCTCCAGGTGCAGGAACGCGCTCGTGAGCAACCGCTCCCACTCCCCGGCGACCAGCCCCTCCGCCTCGAAACCGAGCGGTACCGGCGACTGGTACACGTAGTGCAGTCCGTCCGGACCCACCATCGCCGTCGGGACCATGGCGAACCGGTCCACGATCGACGGCCGCACGATCTCCGCCAGATACGCCAGGACGTTCACCGCGATCAGCGCGTACGTCACCACGGGGGTGCGCGAGATCCGGCCGCCCACGACCGTGCGCGCCTGCCGGACGGACTTCGCGCCCTCCCGTACGCACTCCACGCACTGGTGGCCCACGGCCGCCTCGCGCATGCAGTCGGGGCAGATGATCCGCTCGCAGCGCACACAGCTGACGTACGACTCCACCGTGGGATGGCGGTAGCAGGTCGTGACGTGGGACTCGGGTTCCACGCGGCTCCTCGGAAACGCTTGCGGACACTCGCTCGGCCGGGTGGGCGGCGGCGGTCAAAAGTATCGAACACCTGTGAGAGTCGGGAGGGGCGGGGCGGGTGTGACGTAATCTCGTCAGCCAGACGATCGAGTCCAGGGGGGATCGCGGATGTCGGCCATCAGTCTGCGCAAGGTGGAGGAGACCGCGCCCGCGCTGGTCAGTCTCTACAAGAGCGCCGGGGTGTCACTCACCAAGCACGGCCTGGACGGGCTGCGCGCCGCGGTCTACCTCGTGATCGACTACTCCGGCTCCATGAAGCCGTACTACCAGGACGGCAGTGTGCAAGCGCTCGCCGACCGGGTGCTTGGCCTGTCCGCGCATCTCGACGACGACGGCCGGGTGCCGGTGGTGTTCTTCTCCACCGATGTCGACGCCGAGACCGAGATCGCCCTCGCCGATCACCAGGGACGCATCGAACGGATCGTGGCCGGGCTCGGGCACATGGGCAAGACCAGCTACCACCTGGCCATGGACGCGGTCATCGACCACTACCTCGACAGCGGCTCCCGGGCACCCGCCCTGGTGATCTTCCAGACCGACGGCGGCCCGATCAACAAGCTCGCCGCCGAGCGGTACCTGTGCAAGGCGGCCAGGCTCCCGCTGTTCTGGCAGTTCATCGGCTTCGGCGACCCGAACAGCAAGCAGTTCGACTACCTGCGCAAGCTGGACGAGCTGG
The DNA here is from genome assembly GCF_900091315.1 of Streptomyces sp. DI166. Taxonomy (GTDB): domain Bacteria; phylum Actinomycetota; class Actinomycetes; order Streptomycetales; family Streptomycetaceae; genus Streptomyces; species Streptomyces fuscus. Next base: position 37,633 of record NZ_FLSP01000056.1, on the reverse strand, counting down.
CCGTGCCGCAGAAGCGGTGCGTGGACAACGCGGGCTTCTTCCACGCCGGACGCAACCCGCGCAAGGTGTCCGACCGCGAGCTGTACGACCGCATGGTCGGGGAGTTCCCGAAGTGGCTGGTGGCGGCGCGGGCCCAGGGCATCATCCCGGCCGGCGCCTGACCGGTCCCCGCAGCACGGCGTCCCGGCACTCGCGCGGGTCGCCCCACGCGGTACGCAGGGCGCGGGCCTTCGCCAGCAGCGGCGACACCGCGCACTCGGCCGTGTACCCGATCGCGCCGTGCAGTTGCAGCGCCGCGCGCCCGGCGCCGTACGCCGCCTCGCAGGCCGTGACCTTGGCGGCGGCGATGTCGGCGGGGGAGAGGGTGAGCGCGGCGCCGAGGACGAGGGGACGGGCGAACTCCAGGGCGACCTTCGCGTCGGCCAGCCGGTGCTTGACGGCCTGGAAGGAGCCGACGGGAACCCCGAACTGGGTGCGCCGCCCGACATGGGTGACCGTCCGCTCCAGCAGCGCCAGCCCGGTGCCCAGCGCCTGGGCCGCGGTGGTGAGCCGGGCCAGGGCGAGGGCCCGCCCGGCGGGCGGACGGGCGTCGAGCAGCTCGCCCCGTTCCAGCGCGGTCAGCCGGCGCGCCGGGTCCAGCGAGGCCCGTACCGGCCCGTGTCCCCCGGAGCGGAACAGCCCGTCCTCGGTGAGCACGAGCCGTAGGTCCGCCGCGTCCCCGTCCAGCGCGTACGGCCCCCCGTGCGCGACGGTCGCCATGACCTCCCCGGACACCAGCCGCTTGACCGTCCCGGAACCGGTGAGCAGCACGGCGGCCGTGACTGTCTCCACCAGCGGACCGGGCACGGCATGCCGCCCCAACTCCATAAAAGCGAGCGCGAGTTCGACCGGCCGCAGTCCGAACCCGCCGTCCTCCTCCCGCGCCGCGAGCCCGAACACCCCGCCCGCCGCGATCCGGCCCCACAGCGCCCGCCCGCGCGCATGCTCGCCCCGGCTCCACTCCCGTACGGCCGCCGGGGTGTCGGCGGCGGAGAGCATCGCGTCCAGGGAGGAGACGAACGCCCGCTGTTCGGCGTCGGGCAGGAACCGCATCACCGGCGTCCCTTCGGCAGGCCCAGCAGGCGCTCGGCGATGATGTCGCGCTGGATCTCGTTCGTCCCGGCGTAGATCGGTCCCGCGAGCGAGAAGACATAGCGTTCGGCCCACTCGGTGTCCGCCCACTCGCCCTCCTCGCCGAGCAGATCGAGCGCCGTCTCGTGCAGCGCGATGTCGTACTCCGACCAGAAGACCTTGTTCAGGCTGGACTCGGGGCCGATCCGCTCGCCGTCCAGGAAGCGGGAGGCGGCGGCGAAGGTGGACAACTGGTAGGCGCGGGCGCCGATCAGGGCGTCCGCGACCCGGTCCCGGGCCCACTCGGGGCTGCCCCGGGCCCGCCACAGCGCGGCCAGCCGGTCGGCGGCGGCCAGGAAGCGGCCCGGGGAGCGCAGCATCAGCCCGCGTTCGTTGCCCGCCGTGGACATCGCGATCCGCCAGCCCCGGCCCGGCTCGCCGATCACGTCCTCGTCGGGCACGAACACCTCGTCCAGGAACAGCTCCGCGAAGGCCGGTCTGCCGTCCATGCGGCGGATCGGCCGGACCGTGACACCGGGGGCGCGCAGGTCGAACATCAGGTAGGTCAGGCCCTGATGGGGCGCGGGCGCGTCGGGGTCGCTGCGGAACAGGCCGAAGGCGCGGTCCGCGAAGGCGGCGCGCGAGGACCAGGTCTTCTGCCCCGACAGCAGCCAGCCGCCCTCCGTGCGCACGGCCCGCGAGCGCAGCGACGCCAGGTCCGAGCCCGCCTCCGGCTCCGACCACGCCTGCGCCCACACCACCTCGCCGCGGGCCATCGGCGGCAGCACCCTCGCCCGCTGCTCGGCCGTGCCGAAGTCGAACAGGGTCGGCGCCAGCAGATGGATGCCGTTCTGGCTCACCCGGCCCGGCGCGCCCGCCGCGTAGTACTCCTCCTCGAACAGCAGCCACCCGACGAGCGAGGCGTTCCGGCCGCCGTACTCGGCGGGCCAGTTGACCACCGACCAGCGGTCGGCGGCCAGTTCGGCCTCCCACGCGCGGTGCGCGGCGAAGCCCTCCTCGGTCTCCAGGGAGGGCAGCGGTTCGGCGGGCACATGGGCTCGCAGCCAGGCGCGGGCCCGGTCGCGCAGGGCCGACTCGGCCTCGGAGAACGCCAGATCCATCGCCCACCGCTCCTTCCCTAACAAGTGTTTGGTAGGTTAGCGTGCCCCTATGACAGGCGTCGAGAGCCCGGAATACGTCCCCGGGCACGGGCTGCTGAGAGGCCGCACCGCCGTCATCACGGCGGCCGCGGGCGCGGGCATCGGCGGGGCCACCGCGCGCCGCTTCCTTGAGGAGGGCGCCCGCGTCCTGATCAGCGACGCCCACACCCGGCGCCTGAAGGAGCACGAGGCCGCACTCGGCCGGGAGTTCCCGGGCGCCGTCACCGCCGTGCCCTGCGACGTCACCGACGAGACCCAGGTGACCGCCCTCTTCGAGGCCGCCCTGCGTGAGCACGGACGGCTCGACGTCGTCGTCAACAACGCCGGGCTCGGCGGGACTTCGTCCCTCGTCGACATGACCGACGAGCAGTGGACCCGCGTCCTGGACGTGACGCTGAACGGCACTTTCCGCTGCACCCGCGCGGCCCTGCGCCGGATGCGCGAGAGCGGCGGGGTCATCGTCAACAACGCCTCCGTCCTCGGCTGGCGCGCCCAGGCCGGACAGGCCCACTACGCCGCCGCCAAGGCCGGGGTGATGGCCCTGACCCGGTGCGCCGCACTGGAGGCCGCCGAGTACGGGGTGCGCGTCAACGCCGTCGCCCCGAGCCTCGCCATGCACCCCCACCTGGCCAAGGTCACCTCGCCCGAACTCCTCGCCGAGCTCACCGCGCGGGAGGCCTTCGGGCGGTACGCCGAACCCTGGGAGGTGGCCAATGCGATCGTGTTCCTGGCGTCCGGTTACTCCTCGTACCTCACCGGCGAGGTCGTCTCCGTCAGCGGCCAGCATCCGTAGGACGACAATGGGACCGTGCCGACCAAGAAGAAGCCCCAGGTGACCGCCTCACCCGAGCGCCGCCGCGAAATCCTCGGCACCGCCGCCGAGGTCTTCGCCGAGCAGGGCTACAATGCCACCACCGTACGCACCATCGCGGACCACGCGGGCATGCTCGCGGGCAGCCTCTACTACCACTTCGACTCCAAGGAGTCGATGCTGGAGGAGATCCTGCGCGCCTTCCTCGACGAGCTGTGGGACGGCTACGACACCGTCCTCAACGCCGGCCTCGGGCCCCGCGAGACCCTCGAAGCACTGGTCACCGAGTCGTTCCGGGAGATCGACCGGCACCGCGCCGCCGTCGCGATCTACCAGAAGGAGAGCAAGCAGCTCGTGGCGCAGGAGCGGTTCGCGTTCCTCGCCGAGTCACAGCAGCGGTTCGAGAAGGCGTGGCTGTCCACGCTGGAGCGCGGCGTCGCGGACCGGGTGTTCCGGTCCGACCTCGACGTCCGGCTCACCTACCGGTTCGTCCGGGACACGGTGTGGGTCGCCGCGTCCTGGTACCGGCCCGGCGGACAGCACAGCCCCGAGGAGATCGCCCGGCAGTACCTGTCGATGGTGCTGGACGGGATCGCCGTACGCGAATAACCCAGTCGAGCTTGGGAGTTGCCATGGCCGAGGCCTACATCGTCGAAGCGGTCCGGACGCCCGTCGGGCGGCGCGGGGGAGGGCTCGGCCAGGTGCATCCGGCCGACCTCGGCGCGCGGGTGCTCACCGAACTGGTGGCGCGCGCCGGCATCGACCCGGCGGCCGTGGAGGACGTGGTCTTCGGCTGCCTGGACGCCGTGGGACCGCAGGCCGGGGACATCGCGCGGACCTGCTGGCTGGCCGCCGGACTCCCCGAGGAGGTCCCCGGCGTCACCGTCGACCGCCAGTGCGGCTCCTCGCAGCAGGCCGTGCACTTCGCGGCGCAGGGCGTGCTCTCCGGCACCCAGGACCTGGTCGTGGCCGGAGGCGTGCAGAACATGACCATGATCCCCATCGCCTACGCCACCCGCCAGGCCGCCGAACCCCTCGGCCTCACCCAGGGCCCCTTCGCAGGCAGCGAGGGCTGGCGGGCCCGGTACGGCAGCAAGCCCGTGAACCAGTTCGTCGGCGCCGAGATGATCGCCGCCAAGTGGGGCATCAGCAGGCGCGACCAGGAGGAATTCGCCCTGCGCTCCCACCGGCGGGCGGTACGCGCCGTCGACGAGGGCCGCTTCGACCGGGAACTGGTGCCCTACGGCGACGTGACGGCCGACGAGGGCCCGCGCCGGGACACCTCGCTGGAGAAGATGGCCGCCCTCAAGCCGGTCGTCGACGGCGGCACCATCACCGCCGCCTGCTCCTCCCAGGTCTCCGACGGTGCGGCGGCCATGCTGCTCGCCTCCGAACGGGCGGTGCGCGAACACCACCTCACGCCCCGCGCGCGGGTGCACCACCTCTCGGTGCGCGGCGAGGACCCCATCCGCATGCTCACCGCGCCCATCCCGGCCACCGCGCACGCCCTGAAGAAGACCGGCCTGACCATCGACGACATCGACCTCGTCGAGATCAACGAGGCCTTCGCCCCGGTCGTCCTGGCCTGGCTGAAGGAGACCGGCGCCGATCCGGAGAAGGTCAACGTCAACGGCGGCGCCATCGCCCTCGGCCACCCCCTGGGCGCCACCGGCGTCCGCCTGATGACCACCCTCCTGCACGAACTGGAGCGCACCGGCGGCCGGTACGGGCTCCAGACGATGTGCGAGGGCGGGGGACAGGCCAATGTGACGATCATCGAGCGGGTGTGAGGGCGACGGCCGGGTGAGACACGCGGACGGCCGGGAACGCCGGACGCGTCAGCTCGCCCCGTACACCGGCAGTGGTTCCCCGGCCTCCCCCAGCAGCTTCCGTGCCGTCTCCCCGGCCTCCTGAGGGGTCCGGCGGGCGCCCCGGTCCGCGCTCGGGCCCCGGCGCCAGCCGTCCATCACCGTGATCCGGCCGCCCTCCGTCTCGAAGACCCGCCCCGTCACCCCCGCGCTCTCCGCCGAACCGAGCCACACCACCAACGGGGACACGTTCTCCGGGGCCATCGCGTCGAAGCCCGCTTGCGGGGGCGCCATCGAGGCGGCGAAGGTCTGCTCCGTCATCCTGGTGCGGGCGGCGGGGGCGATGGCGTTGACCTGGACGCCGTAGCGGGCGAGTTCCGCCGCCGCGACCAGGGTCAGCGCCACGACGCCCGCCTTGGCGGCGCTGTAGTTGCCCTGACCCACCGCGCCCAACAGGCCCGCCCCGCTACTGGTGTTGACGATCCGCGCCGCCGGGACGCGCCCCGCCTTCGCCTCCGCGCGCCAGTGCGCCGCCGCGTGCTTCAGGGGAAGGAAGTGACCCTTGAGGTGGACGCGCACCACGGCGTCCCACTCCTCCTCGTCCAGGTTGACCAGCATCCGGTCGCGCAGGAACCCGGCGTTGTTGACCAGCGTGTCGAGCGATCCGTACGTCTCCAGGGCCGTGCGGATCAAGGACGCGGCGCCCTCGGTCGTCGCGATGTCGCCGCCGTGCGCCACGGCCTCGCCGCCCCGTGCGCGGATCTCCTCGACCACGTGCGCGGCCGGGCTGTCGGCGGCCGGAGTGCCGTCGAGGCCGACACCCAGGTCGTTCACCACCACGCGCGCGCCCTCCGCCGCGAACGCCAGCGCGTGCGCGCGGCCCAGACCCCGGCCTGCCCCGGTGACGGCGACCACTCGGCCCTCGCAGATTCCGGTCATCCCGACTCCCCTCTCCCGCCCGTGCCGTTCACCGTCGCCGCGTCCAGGAAGGCCGGCCGTTCCCCGCCGCCGTGGAGCTGGAGGCTCGCCCCGGATATGTAGGCCGCCGCGTCCGAGGCCAGGAACACCGCCGCCGCGCCCACGTCCGACGGCTCCGCCAGACGGCCGAGCGGGACCGTGCGGGCGACCGCGGCCACGCCCCGCTCGCCCCCGTAGTGCAGAGCGGACCGCTCGGTGCGGACCATGCCGACGACCAGCGTGTTCACACGGACCTCCGGTGCCCACTCCACGGCCATCGAGCGGGCCAGGTTCTCCAGGCCCGCCTTGGCGGCCCCGTAGGCGGCGGAGCCGGGGGAGGGGCGGGTGCCGCTGACGCTGCCGATCATCAGGACGCTGCCCCGGGAGCCGCGCAGCAGCCCGTACGCGGCGAGCGAGACCGTCAGCGGCGCGACGAGGTTCAGCTCCAGCACACGCGCGTGCCGTTCGGCGTCCGCGTCGGCCAGGAGCCGGTACGGGGTGCCGCCCGCGTTGTTCACCAGCACGTCCAGGCGCGGGAGTTCGCGCAACAGCCGGGCCACGGAGGCTGCGTCCCGTACGTCCACCTGCCTGAACTCGACCCCTTTCAGAGGGACTTCCGGTGGCTTTCGCGCGCACACCACCACCTCCGCCCCGGCGTCGGCCAGCGCGCGGGCGATGCCGGCGCCCACGCCGCGCGTGCCGCCGGTGACGACGGCGAGCTTCCCGGTGAGCTCCATCCGCTGCTACCTTCCACCTAACAAACGTTAGGTGGAAGGTAGCTGATGCGCCCATGAGTGTCTCCACCTCGTCCCCGGAAAAGGGGATCCGCGTGGTCACGGTCGACCACCCGCCCGTCAACGCCCTTCCGGTGAAGGGCTGGTACGCACTGGCCGACGCGGTGCGTGGCGCCGGCGAGGACCCCGGGACGCGGTGCGTGGTGCTGGCCGCCGCGGGCCGGGGGTTCAACGCGGGCGTGGACGTCAAGGAGATCCAGCAGGACGGCCGGACCGCGCTGCTCGGCGCCAACCGCGGCTGTTTCGCGGCCTTCTCGGCGGTGTACGACTGCGAGGTGCCCGTGGTCGCCGCGGTGCAGGGCTTCTGCCTGGGCGGGGGCGTCGGGCTGGCCGGCAACGCGGACGCCGTCGTGGCGAGCGAGGACGCCGTCTTCGGGCTGCCCGAACTGGACCGGGGTGCCCTGGGCGCGGCCACCCATCTCGCCCGGCTGGTGCCCCAGCACCTCATGCGCACCCTGTACTTCACCTCCCGCACCGTCACCGCCGCCGAACTGCACCGGCACGGCTCGGTGTGGCGCGTGGTGCCGCGTGGCGAACTCCTCGAAGCGGCACTGGAGTTGGCGCGGGAGATCGCCGCCAAGGACGGGGAGCTGTTACGCCTGGCCAAGTCGGCCCTCAACGGCATCGACCCGGTGGACGTGCGCCGCTCCTACCGCTTCGAGCAGGGCTTCACCTACGAGGCCGACGTGAGCGGGGCCGGCGACCGGGTGCGGGACACCTTCGGGGCCGGGAGGGCGGGGCGATGACCGGTGCGATGACCGGTGCGGCGACCGGTGCGGCGACCGGTGTGATGACCGGTGTGACGACCGGTGCGACAACCGGTGCGGCCGACAAGACGATGACCGCCGAGGACGTGGTGGCGCGGCTGGCGAGCGGGATGACCATCGGCATCGGCGGCTGGGGTTCGCGCCGCAAGCCCATGGCGTTGGTGAGAGCACTGCTCCGCAGTGAGATCACCGATCTCACCGTCGTCTCCTGCGGCGGCCCCGACGTCGGCATGCTCGCCGCCGCCGGACGCATACGGCGCCTGATCGCCCCCTTCGTCACCCTCGACTCCATCCCTCTGGAGCCGAACTACCGCGCCGCCCGCGAACAGGGCCGCCTCCAGCTCACCGAGTACGACGAGGCGATGTTCCTGTGGGGCCTGCGCGCCGCCGCCAGCCGGCTCCCCTTCCTCCCGGTCCGCGCCGGACTCGGCTCCGACGTCATGCGGGTCAACCCCCATCTGCGCACGGTCACTTCGCCCTACGACGACGGCGAGACCTTCGTCGCGGTCCCCGCCCTGCGCCTGGACGCGGCCCTGGTCCACGTCAACCGCGCCGACCGCCGCGGCAACGGCCAGTACCTGGGCCCCGACCCGTACTTCGACGACCTCTTCTGCGAGGCCGCCGAGACCGCGTACGTCTCCTGCGAGCGGATCGTGGACACCGCCGAGCTGACCAAGGACGCCCCGCCCCAGACCCTGCTGATCCAACGGCACCGCGTGACCGGCGTGATCGAGGCCCCCCACGGCGCCCACTTCACCTCCTGCGCCCCCGACTACGGCCGGGACGAGGACGAGCAACGCGCGTACGCGACCACGCCCTGGCCGCAGTTCGCCGCGCGCTATCTCGCCGACGGGGGGACGCCGTGACCGCGCGCCGGGACCCGGCCGTCACCCGCGCCGAGTACTGCGTGATCGCCTGCGCCGAGACCTGGCGCGGGGCCGGGGAGGTCCTTGCCAGCCCCATGGGCCTGATCCCCTCCCTGGGGGCGCGGCTCGCCCGGCTGACCTTCTCCCCCGACCTGCTGCTCACCGACGGCGAGGCCCTGCTCGTCGGCCCCGACGGCACGGTCGAGGGCTGGCTGCCGTACCGGCGGCACCTGACCCTGGTCACGGGCGGCCGTCGGCACGTGATGATGGGCGCGAGCCAGCTCGACCGCCACGGCAACCAGAACATCGCCTGCATAGGCGACTGGGCGCAGCCCAGACGGCAGTTGCTCGGGGTGCGCGGGGCGCCGGTCAACACCCTGAACAACCCGACCAGTTACTGGATCCCGCGGCACTCCCGGAGGGTCTTCGTCCCCCGCGTCGACATGGTCTGCGGGGTGGGCAACGACCGGGCCGACGGCGCCCGCTTCCACCGTCTCGTGCGGGTCGTCACCGACCTCGGGGTCCTCGACTTCGCCACGCCGGACGGCTCGATGCGCCTGGCCAGTCTGCACCCGGGGGTGAGCGTCGAGGAGGTCCAGGAGGCGACCGGGTTCCCGCTGACCGTCCCGGACGAGGCGCCGTACACCCGCGAGCCCACGGCGGAGGAACTACGCCTGATCCGCGAGGAGATCGACCCGGGCAACACCCGCGCGCGGGAGGTGGACCACTGATGGAGACCGCGCTCACCCGGCTCACCGGGGTCCGGTATCCGCTGGTGCAGACCGGCATGGGCTGGGTGGCCGGACCCCGGCTGGTCTCGGCCACGGCGAACGCGGGCGCGCTCGGCATCCTGGCCTCCGCCACCATGACCGTGGACCGGCTGCGGGAAGCGGTTCGCGAGGTCAAGTCCCGTACGGACGCGCCGTTCGGGGTCAATCTGCGCGCGGACGCCTCGGACGCCGGGGACAGGGTCCGGGTGATCGTCGAGGAGGGCGTCAAGGTCGCCTCCTTCGCGCTGGCGCCCTCCGCCGAGCTGGTCGCCGAGCTGAAGGCGGCGGGCGTGGTGGTGATCCCCACGGTGGGCGCGCGGCGGCACGCCGAGAAGGTGGCGGGCTGGGGCGCGGACGCGGTGATCGTGCAGGGCGGCGAGGGCGGCGGGCACACCGGTGAGGTGGCCACGACGGTGCTGCTGCCGCAGGTCGTGGACGCGGTGCGGATTCCCGTGGTGGCGGCGGGCGGCTTCTTCGACGGGCGGGGCCTGGTCGCCGCGCTCGCCTACGGGGCGGCCGGTGTCGCCATGGGCACCCGCTTCCTGCTGACCTCGGACTCCACGGTCCCGGACGCGGTGAAGGCCCGCTATCTGGCGGCCACGGTCCGGGACGTCACGGTGACCCGCGCGGTCGACGGACTCCCGCACCGCATGCTGCGTACGGAGCTGGTCGACTCGCTGGAGCGCTCCGGCCGTACGACGGCGCTGCTGCGGGCCGTCCGGCACGCGGCGGCCTTCCGGCGGCTGTCCGGCCTGTCCTGGCCCCGCATGCTCCGGGACGGCCGCGCCCTGCGCCACGGCAAGGACCTGACGTGGAGCCAGGTCCTGCTCGCCGCGAACACACCGATGCTGCTCAGGGCGTCGATGGTGGAGGGCCGTACGGATCTCGGGGTGATGGCGTCCGGGCAGGTCGCCGGGGTGATCGACGACCTGCCCTCGTGCGCGGAGCTGGTGGACCGGACCATGACGGAGGCCGCGCAAATCATGGGCGCTTTGTCGGCCGGGAGTGCTTCAATGCGCGGATGACTGAGACGATCAAGGAGCCCTGGGGGCTCAGTGTGTTCGGCGCGGGCGATGTGCGGGCGGAGCCCCAACTGGTCCGGGTGAAGCTCGGAGTGGAGGTGCTGGAGCCCAGCGCGGAGGCGGCGTTCCGTGAGGCGGGCGCGGCGGTGACCAGGCTGCGCGAGGTGCTGCGCGGGCACGGGATACCGGACGCCTCGGTATCGGGTTCCCGCCTCAGGCTCAACTCGGAGTACGGGCACACCAATGGCACGCGCAAGCACCTCGGCTACGGCTGCAACGCCCAGTACGTCATCGAGACCGGGCTGCTGGACGACCTCCAGCAGCTGATGGTCGATGTCGTGGAGGCCGGTGCGCACCGCATCGACAGCGTCGAGTTCGACGTGCACGACATGCCGGCCCTGCGGGACGAGGCGCGGCGCAGGGCGGTGGCCGCGGCCCGCCGCAAGGCCGAGGTCTACGCGGACGCGGCGGGCGTGCGTCTGGGGCCGGTCGTCCACATCCAGGACGTGGACGCGGAGTCGTACGAGTTCCGCCAGTACCGCGGCCACAGCGGTGGTGGCGGCGCGTCCGCCAACGACCTCGCACCGGGGATGGTCCAGGTCGCGGCCGGAGTACTGCTCGGCTTCTCACTGGCCGACTGAGAACTTCCAGCCCGTCCGGCACCTGAGAACACAGGCCAGGAATTCCAGCCCGTCCGGCGTTTGAGGACGAGGCCCGTTCAGGGCCGACGAGGGTCCAGGGGGCGGAGCCGGAGCCCCCTGGTGGGGTCGAAGGGGCGAAGCCCCTGGGGAGGGGAACGGGCAGGGGCGGCGGGGGCGAAAACCCCCTACGTGTCACACTCCAGCACCGTCCGGCAGAGCCCACACCGCGCCCGCACCCTCCCCTTCACCGGCACCCGAATCCGCTGATGACACGTAGGACAGGGAAACGACACCCGCAACCCCCCACCGTCCGGCCCGGCGGCGAACGCGTACGGCACCCCCGGCCCCGCCCCACCCCCATGCCGCCGATCCCGCGCATACCGCCGCCGCCCCGCCCACCCGGCAGCCGTCAGCGGAGGCTGCTGCGCGTCCCGCCGAGCCACCGCCAGCCCTTTCTCGTACGCCGTGTACGCCTGCGCACTGGTGAACCACACCGACGGGTCCTCACCGAACACCAGCGCCCGCTTCCCCAGCACGTACCCGAACTCCTCCGGCGTGAGGTACCCCAGCTTCTGCGAGGACGCCCCGTCCTCCCGGTACGCGTCCAGCAGCAGCCACCCCGCGCCCAGATACGTCGTCGCCGTATCCGTGAGGATCTCGTTCTCCCGCGTGCCCGGGAACGCGAGGTCCAGCCGGTGCAGATACACATGCATGATCTCGTGCGCCAGCGCCGCCCCGATGTCCCGCCGATGCGTCCGGAACCGGTCGTTCAGCTCCACGAAGTACTCGGGCCCCGCGGTGAGTTCGACGTTCGCCGCATGCGTCATCTCACGGAAGCTGACGATGATCCGCGCGTCCGGGAGCCGGTAGTGCCGGACCAGTTCCCGGGCCACCCGCTGGGCCCCCAGATGCAGGTCGTCGCTGTCGCAGAAGGCGACATCAGCGGGGACCACGCTGGTGGAGAACGTCTGGATCGTGTCGTAGGACAGCCGCTTGTACAGCGCGGTGATCGCCGCCCGCACCGTCTCCAGGTGAGGGTAGCCGTGCTCGACCGGTCCGCCGTTCGCCACGTCCGAACCCCCAAGACGCCTGAACCCGATTCCACTCTACGGGGATGTGAGGGATATTTCCGCGCTCGGGTTCCCTCTCCGGTACGTGAGATCCGTCCTTGTCATGATCCCCTCTCCATCCTCATACTGCGGCCGCCCAACGCCCCACGAAAGGACATGTGTTGACCCATAAACCGACCACCAGAAGCAGCGGCATGACCATGGTCAAGAGAGTCGCCGCCTTCGGTGCAGTCGCTCTCGCCGTGGCCTCCCTCCAGCCCGTGAGCGCCGCGCAGGCCGCGGACACCCGCATCGTCGGAGGAACGCCCGCGGCACAGAGCGAGTTCCCGTTCATGGTCCATCTGTCGATGGGCTGCGGCGGGGCGCTCTACAAGAAGGACATCGTGCTGACGGCCGCGCACTGCATGCCCGGCTCCGGCAGCAACAACCGCATCACCGTCACCGCGGGTGTCAGCGACCTGAACTCGTCCTCGGCCATCAAGGTCAAGTCGAAGAAGGTCAAGGTGGCCCCCGGCTACGACGGCTTCGGCAAGGACTGGGCGCTGATCAAGCTCGCCAAGCCGATCGACAAGCCCACGCTGAAGATCGCGACCACCAACCGCTACAACCGCGGCATGTTCACGATCGCCGGCTGGGGCGACACCCGCGAGGGCGCCGGCACCGGCACCACGAAGATGCGCAAGGCCACCGTGCCGTTCGTCGCCGACCGCGTGTGCAAGCGCCACTACGGCAACCGCCTGATCTCCAAGGAGGAGATCTGCGCCGGCTGGATGCGCGGCAGCGTCGACGCCTGCCAGGGCGACTCCGGCGGCCCGATGTTCCGCAAGGACGACAAGGGCAAGTGGATCCAGGTCGGCATCGTCAGCTGGGGCGACGGCTGCGCCCGCGCGGGTGCCCCCGGCATCTACACCGAGGTGAGCACGTTCGCCGACGACATAGCCCGCGCCGCCGCGTCTCTCTGAGCCGGGCGGCCGTATGTGAACGGCCCGGGCCGCACGCCCTCCCCGACGGTGAGGGCGTGCGGCTCACACGCTTCTCAGCACCGGCGCCCGCCCCGAGGCGCCCTCCAGCTCCAGCACCCGGATCTCGTTCTCCCCCTCGACCAGCACCGGCCCCGGCACGAACAGCGCCCGCTGCGGTCCCGCCGACCAGTAGCGGCCCAGGTTGAAGCCGTTCAGCCACACGAACCCCCGCGTCCAGCCCGGCAGTTCCAGCAGCGCGTCCCCGGCGCCCCGCACGGTCACCGTCCCCCGGTACAGCCCGCGCGCCCCCGATCCGTCCGGCGCCCCGAACGGCACCGCCGACACCTCCTCCAGGTCGTCGAGGCGCAGCCCACGCGCGCGTACGTCGTGCAGATACTGCCGCTCGTGCAGGATCCCCCCGGTGATCCCCTTGGCCTCCCCGCAGCGCGGCCCGTAGTTCACCCGGCCCAGGGACTCCACCCACAGCTCCACGCGCGCGTGCCCCGCGACCGGCTCCCTCAGCCGCGGTTCCTCCTCGGTGAGCACCCCGGCCCGCTCCCCGTCGACGTACACCACCGCCAGATCCCGCAGCCCGCGCACGGTCAGCGGGTACGGGCGCCGCGGCCCCGGCACGGTCACCTCGTAGCGCACCAGGCCCCGGTCGACGTCCAGCTCCTCGAACGTCGGCGGCACCGGCCCGGACACCTCCGGGCCCCCGCACGCCTCCAGGACGGCCTCCAGGGGCGCCCAGGCGGTCAGTACCGCCTCGCCGCCCCCGGCGAGCGGAGCGGGCGGGGGAGGGGGCTCGGGGAGCGGGCCCCCGGCGTACTCGGCGAGGACCTCGCGGAAGGCCCAGAACTTCGGCGTGGGGCGCCCGGCCTCGTCCACCGGCGCGTCGTAGTCGTAGGACGTCACATCCGGCTCCAGCGGCCCGTCGTGCAGCTCGCCGCCCCGGTTGGCGCCCGCCCAGCCGGCGAAACTGGTGCCGCCGTGCGCCATGTACAGGTTCACCGAGGCCCCGCACCCCAGGACCTCCCGCAACGCCTTGGCCGCGTCCGCGGGATCCCGTACGACGTGCTCGGCGCCCCAGTGGTCGAACCAGCCGCACCAGAACTCCATGCACATCAGCGGGCCGTCCGGCCGGTGCGCGCGCAGCGTCCGGAACGCCTCCCGCGCGTGGGAGCCGAAATTCACCGTCGCCAGCACGCCGGGCACCGAGCCGCCGGTGAGCATGTGGTCCTCCGGACCGTCCGAGGTGAACAGCGGCACCGTGACCCCCAGCGCGCGCAGCAGCTCCGCCAGCCCGGCCAGGTAGCGGGCATCGGAGCCGTAGCTGCCGTACTCGTTCTCCACCTGCACCAGGACCACCGGGCCGCCCCGGTCGATCTGCCGGGACACCACCTGCGGCAGCAGCCGGGCGAACCACGCCTCCACAGCCGCCACGAAACGCCCGTCACGCGTGCGTGCCCGGCCCGGCACCCAGTGCGGCAGCCCGCCGTTCTCCCACTCGGCGCAGATGTACGGGCCGGGCCGCACGATCGCCCACAGACCCGCCTCCGCGGCCGCGTCCAGGAAACGGCCGAGGGCCGCCACGTCCCGGAACCCGCCCGGCCGGGGCTCGTGACGGTTCCACGGCACGTACGTCTCCACGCAGTTCAGGCCCATCGCCCGCAGCATCCGCAGCCGGTGCCCCCACTGCGCCTCGTGCACCCGGAAATAGTGCAGCGCCCCCGACAGCAGCCGCACCGGCCGCCCGTCCAGCAGGAAATCGGTGTCCCCCACGGTGAACTCGCTCATGCCCGCCACCCTCACCCCTGGCGGCGGCCGGGTCCATGGACAAAGATCGGCGCTGCTTGGACCGAAGTGACAGCGACGGACCGACGACGGGGACAGGAGGGAGCGCCGGTGTACCGGACCTGGATGCGGTTCCTCACACCCGGACCCGCCCACCACCGCCTCGGCCTGGTCTGCCTCGGCGTCGGCCTCCAGCACGGCGCCCTGCCCACCGTCGGACCACGCACCCTCGACCACCACGTCGCCGTCGTCATCAGCGCCGGAACCGGCTGGTACGCCACCCCCGACGGCCGCCGCACCCCCGTCACCGCACCCGCCCTGCTCTGGCTCACCCCCGGCGTCCCGCACCACTACGCCCCCGACCCGGAAACCGGCTGGGACGAGGCCTTCGTCGACTTCACCGGCCCCGCCACCGCCCCCTACACCGAACTCGGCTACATCGAACCCGACCGCCCCGTCGTACCCCTCACCGAAGCCGCCGCCCCGCGCGGAGTCGTCGCCCGCATCGCGCGCGCCGCACGCCGCGACAACCCGCTGCTGGAGGTCGAGACCGCGGCCGCCGTCCACGAACTGCTGGTGACCCTGCGCCGCGCCCGCGCCGACCTCGCCCCCGACGGCGACCCCGTCCTCAAGGCCCTCGCCCACGACGCCTGCACCCCCATGACCGTCGCCGACCACGCCGCCAAGCACGGCATGACCCCGGCCGAACTGCGCACCGCCGTCCGCCGCGGCGCCGGATGCAGCCCCAAGGACTACCTGCTCGGCATCCGCCTCGGCCGGGCCAAGGAACTCCTCGCCACCACCGAACTGCCCGTCGCCGCCGTCGCCCGCCGCGTCGGCTACGACGATCCGGCCTACTTCTCCCGCCTGTTCACCCGCCGCACCGGCATGCCCCCCGTCCGCTTCCGCGCCCAGCAGGCCCGCGCCGTCCCCGGCGGCTACAGCGACCGGGTACCGGATCCGGACGATCCCCCGATGATCGCCGGACCTCGCAGACCGTAGGCTTCTCGCCCATGACCACCAGCAACAACGGAACCGGTGACGTCGACCCCGCCGTCCGCGAAGAACTGGCGCGGCTGCGCGACAGCATCGACAACATCGACGCGGCCGTCGTCCACATGCTCGCCGAACGGTTCAAGTGCACCCAGCAGGTCGGACACCTCAAGGCCGTCCACCAGCTGCCGCCCGCCGACCCGGCCCGCGAGGCCCGGCAGATCGCCCGGCTGCGCACACTCGCCGAGAACGCCAAGCTCGACCCGGCCTTCGCCGAGAAGTTCCTGAACTTCATCATCGCCGAGGTGATCAGACACCACGAGCGCATCGCGGAGGACACCGTCGGCGGCGCTGCGCCCACGGCGAACTGACGCCCCCGCGCCCTCCCGGGAGGTGACACCGGCCGCCCCCACGGGGCATGCTGCGCTGTGCACTCGTTGTCAGCCGACGGGCACAGCCCGTCAGCCCCACGGACACCAGCTGGTAGTCCCATGCGGGAGGGACGTCGGGCCATGCCGCCGGATGCGAAGATCCTCATCGTCGACGACCACCGGGACACGCTGTACGCCCTGGAGAGCGCCCTGGCCCCGCTGGGCCACCGGATCAGCCGCGCCACCACCGGCGACGAGGCGCTCAAGCAGGTCCTGCGCGGACACGTCGGACTCCTGCTGCTGGACGTACGGATGCCCGGCGTCGACGGCCTGGACGTGGTGCGGTACATGCGCCGCGTGGAACAGACCCAGCACATTCCGGTCATTCTCCTGACCGGGTTCGGCGCCGACCAGGAACTGACCTCCGCCGCCTTCGGCCTCGGCGTCGCCGACCTGGTGACGAAACCCATCGACCCCTGGGCCTTACGCACCAAGGTCCGCTACCTCTACGACGCCCACCGCCGCCAGCGCGACCTCGAACACGAGGTCCGCGCCCTGCGCGCCCTGGTCAAGGACCGGAACGACCCCGACACCCCCGTACTGCCCCACCCCGACACGCGCGTCCCGCCGCAGCGCGACACCTCCGGCGCACACCCGGCGCGAGACCGGACATAGGGCGCGTACCGATCCGCCTCTGTGCCATCCCACCGCCATCAGGCAGCATGTCCTGCATGTCCGTACTGACGCGCGACGAAGCGCAGACCCGTGCCCAGCTCATCGACGTGAGCCGCTACACGATCGCCCTCGATCTGACCACCGGCGACGAGACCTTCGGCTCCCGCACCGTCATCAGGTTCACCACGCGCGCCGACGCGGACACCTTCGTCGAGATCAAGCCCGCACAGCTGCACTCGGTCACCCTCGACGGACAGCCCCTGGACCCGGAGACCCTCGACGGCAACCGGCTGCCGCTGAAGAACCTCACCACGGGCGAACACGAACTGCGGGTCGAGGCCACCATGCGCTACTCGCGCACCGGCGAGGGCATGCACCGCTTCACCGACCCCAGCGACGGCGAGACCTACGTCTACACCCAGCTGTTCATGGACGACGTGCAGCGCGTCTTCGCCGCCTTCGACCAGCCCGACCTCAAGTCCGTCTTCGAACTGTCCGTCCAGGCCCCCGACGGCTGGAAGGTCCTCGCCAACGGCGTCACCGAGCACACCGGCGACGGCGTCTGGACCGCCGCGCCCACCCCGCTGATCTCCACCTACCTCGTCGCCGTCGCCGCCGGACCCTGGCACTCGGTCACCACCGAACACCGCGGACTGCCCTTCGGCATCCACTGCCGCCGCTCCCTCGCCCCCTACCTCGACGCGGACGCCGACGAACTCTTCGAGATCACCCGGCAGTGCTACGACCGCTACCACGAGAAGTTCTCCGAGCCCTACCCCTTCGACTCCTACGACCAGGCATTCGTCCCCGAGTTCAACGCCGGCGCCATGGAGAACCCCGGGCTGGTCACCTTCCGCGACGAATTCGTCTACCGCTCCGCCGTCACCGACACCGAACGGCAGACCCGCGCCATGGTCATCGCCCACGAGATGGCCCACATGTGGTTCGGCGACCTCGTCACCCTGCGCTGGTGGGACGACATCTGGCTCAACGAGTCCTTCGCCGAGTACATGGGCTACCAGACCCTCACCGAGGCCACCCGCTTCACCGACACCTGGACCGACTTCGGAGTCGTCCGCAAGGGCTGGGGCTACGACGCCGACCAGCGCCCCTCCACCCACCCCGTCGCACCCGAAGCCGTCCACGACACCGCCTCCGCGCTGCTGAACTTCGACGGCATCTCCTACGCCAAGGGCGCCTCCGCACTGCGCCAGCTCGTCGCCTGGCTCGGCGAGAAGGACTTCCTCGCCGGCATCAACACCCACTTCGAACGGCACCGCTTCGGCAACGCCACCCTCGCCGACTTCATCGACTCCCTCGCCGCCCACACCCACCGCGACGTACACGCCTGGGCCGACGCCTGGCTGCGCACCACCGGCGTCGACACCCTCACCCCGCGCGTCACCCCCGGCACCGACGGCACCTGCACCCTCCAGGTCGAGCGCACCGGCAGCCGCCCGCACCACATCACCGTCGGCCTGTACGACCTGGACATCGCCGACGAGCGCCGCCGGCTCGTGCTGCGCGAGCGGATCGCCGTCGACGTGCCGCAGAGCGAGCCGCAGCCCATCGGCAAGCGTCCGGCCCTGCTCCTGCTCAACGACGGCGACCTCTCCTACGCCAAGGTCCGCTTCGACCCCGAGTCCTTCGAGGGCGTACGCACCGCCCTGTCCGGACTGCCCGAGCCGCTGTCCCGCGCCGTGGTCTGGAACGCGCTCCGGGACACCGTCCGCGACGGTGAACTCCCGGGCACCGCCTACCTGGAGACGGCCCGCACCCACCTCCCCTACGAGACCGACCTGGCCCTCGTACAGGGCGTACTGAGCTTCGCCGACGCACAGATCGCCAACCGCTACCTCACCCCCGAACAGCGCCCGGCCGCCCTCACCCTGGTCGCCGCCCTCTGCCGCGACCTGATCCGCCGCACCGAGGACGGCGACCACCCCGGCCTCCGCCTGATCGCCGTACGCCACCTCATCGAGGTGTCCGCGCACCCCGAGCCCATCGCCTCCTGGCTCGCCGACGGCACCGTGCCCGGCGGACCCGAACTCGACCAGGAACTGCGCTGGCGCATCCTGTCCCGCCTCGCCGTCCTCGGCGCCACCGACGAGACGACCATCGACGCCGAACTGGAACGCGACCCGAGCGCCACCGGACAGGAGGGCGCGGCCCGCTGCCGCGCCGCGCTGCCGAACCCGGAGGCCAAGGCACGCGCCTGGGAGGCGATGTTCGGCGGGGACGACCTGTCCAACTACCTCCTCACCGCCACCGCCCAGGGCTTCTGGCAGCCCGAACAGGCCGAACTCGTACAGCAGTACGTGCCGCGGTTCTACGCCGACGCGGTCGCCGTCGCCGCCCGGCGCGGGCCCGCCATCGCGGACGTGCTGGGCCGCTGGGCGTTCCCGGTGCACGCCGTGGACGAGGAGACCCTGCGGCTCGGCGAGGAGTGCCTGCGCGACGGCGAGCCGATCCCGGCGCTGCGCCGCAAGCTCGTGGACCAACTCGACGACCTGGGACGGGCGTTGCGGGTGAGGCAGCAGACGCGGGAGAGCTGACGGGGCGGCCCGTACATACCCTCTTTCGGGTTCCGAACCCCGGGCTTTTCGGACACGACGCCTCATCGGCGTACAAGCTGGAAGCCATGAACACGCCGCCTCCCGCCCTGGGTCCCCTGCTCGCCGTGGTCCTCGACGCCCTGACCACCGGCACCCGGGCCCGGGGCGGCCCCCTGCCCCCGGGCGGCCCGGAGGCGGTGGCCGCCCGCCTCCGGGAGGCAGTGGGCGCCATCCTCCCGGAGAAGGGCGACGCCAACGCCCTCCACACCCTGACCCGAGCCCTCACCGAGGGCTCGGCCGACCCCACCCACCCCCACTGCACAGCCCACCTCCACTGCCCACCCCTCCCCGAGGCCGTAGCAGCGGACCTGGCCACCAACACCCTGAACCAGTCCCTGGACTCCTGGGACCAATCCCCAGCAGCCTCAACCCTGGAATCCCTACTCACCAGACAACTGGCGGCCCTGACGTTCCCTCCAGCAGCAGCCGCCGACACCGCTGCTCCAGCCGCGGGTGCCACGGAGGCCACATCCGCCACGGCTGCTCAAGCCGCGGGTGCCGCGGAGGCCACCGCTGCTCAAGCCGCGGAGGCCGAGAGCGCCGACACCGCTGTTCAGACCGCGGGCAGTCGTGCCGCTGGGGCGGCACGGGCGGGCGCGGGCGGTGCCCCGCGAGCGCGGGTGGGCGAACCCACCCCCACGGTGACCCCGAGCCACGGCACGGCACCACACGCCCCCGGCACACACACAGACGGCACAGACACAGACGGCACACACACAGACGGCACAGACCCAGGCGACACGGCCCCGGACGCCCTCGTCACCACCGGCGGTACCGAGTCCAATCAGCTCGCCCTGCTCCTCGCCCGCGAGGCACACCCCGGCACCCGCCTCATCCACGGCGCCAACGCCCACCACTCCCTCCCCAGAGCCGCCTGGCTGCTGGGCATGCCCGACCCCGTCGTCGTCCCCGCCCCCGCCGGCACCCTCGACCCCGCCGCCCTCGACGAGGCACTCACCCACCTCCCCGGCCCCCACCTCGTCGCCGCCACCGCCGGAACCACCGACGCCGGCCTCATCGACCCCCTCCCAGAGATCGCCAGACTCTGCGAGCAGCACCACGCCCGCCTCCACATCGACGCGGCCTACGGCGGCGGCCTCCTCTTCAGCGACCGCCACCGCCCCAAACTCGCAGGCCTCGCATCCGCCGCCACCGTCACCCTCGACCTGCACAAACTCGGCTGGCAGCCCATCGCCGCCGGCATCCTCGCCGTCCGCGACCCCCACGACCTCGCCGCCCTCCACCACCGCGCCGACTACCTCAACGCCGACGACGACACCGAAGCCGGAATCCCCGACCTCCTCGGCCGCTCCCTGCGCACCACCCGCCGCGCGGACGCCCTCAAGATCGCCGTCACCCTCAAGACCCTCGGCCGCACCGGCATCGGCAGCCTCGTCGACCAAGTCTGCGCCCGCGCCGAGGAATTCGCCGAGATGATCGACCACCACCCCCGCTTCGAACTCTACGACCGGCCCACCATCAGCACGGTCCTCTTCCGCCCCCGCACCGCCACCGACGACACCGTCGCCGCCGTACGCCGCACCCTGCTCACCGACGGCCGCGCCGTCCTCGGCCGGGCCCGCCTCGACGGCCGGCTCTGGCTCAAGGCCACCCTCCTCAACCCCCACACCGGCACCGGCGACCTGGCCGCCCTGCTGCACCTCGTGGAAGGAACCACCCCCCGATGAGCCCCACCCCCGACACCCCCCGCGACCTGGTCGGCATCGGCATCGGCCCGTTCAACCTCTCCCTCGCCGCCCTCGCCCACCCACTCGCCGAACTCGACACCGTCTTCTACGACCAGCGCCCCGCCTTCGACTGGCACCCCGGACTCCTCATCGACGGCGCCACCATCCAAGTCCCCTTCCTCGCCGACCTCGTCACCCTCGTCGACCCCGCCAGCCCCTGGACCTTCCTCAACCACCTCAAAAACCGCGACCGGCTCTTCCCCTTCTACTTCGCCGAACGCTTCCACATCCAACGCGCCGAATACGACGCCTACTGCCGCTGGGTCGCCGAAAACCTCCCCGCCCTCCACTTCGGCCACCAAGTCGACGCCGTCCGCTTCAACCCCGAACGCGACGTGTTCGAAGTCGACTTCACCCAACTCGACACCGACGGCGAGGCCGAGGCCCTCGGCCGCACCTACACCCGCAACATCGCCCTCGGCATCGGCACCGAGCCCTACATCCCCGACCCGCTCAAACCCCTCGTCGAAGCACCCGGCGTCCCCGTCATCCACGCCGCCGACTACCTCACCCACCGCGCCGAACTACTCACCGCCGAACACATCACCGTCGTCGGCTCCGGCCAGTCCGGCGCCGAAGTCTTCCTCGACCTGCTCCGCGCCCGCCCCCACGGCCGCGAACGCCTCCACTGGATCGGCCGCACCGAGGCCTTCGCGCCCATGGAGTACTCAAAACTCGGCCTCGAACACTTCACCCCCGACTACACCCGCTACTTCCACGCCCTCACCGAATCCGTACGCGACCGCCTCATCACCACCCAATGGCAACTCCACAAAGGCATCGACGCCGACACCCTCGCCGCCATCCACGACGAGCTCTACCGCCGCACCCTGCACGGCGGTTGGCCCGACACCGTACTCACACCGGGCGTCCGGGTGCGCACCGCCGGACGGATCGCCACCACCAAACTCGAACTGCACCTGGAGCACATCGAGCAGAACACCCGCTCCCGGCTCACCACCGACGCCGTCGTCCTCGCCACCGGCTACCGCGAACGCCCCCTCGACCGCCTCCTCGCCGGACTCGACCCCTACCTGCGCCGCGACAGCCGCGACCGCCCCCGCATCGACGAGCACTACCGGCTCGCCCTCGACCCCACGGTCACCGGCACCGGCTGCAACATCTACGTCCAGAACGCCGAACGCCACACCCACGGCGTCGGCACCCCCGACCTCGGCCTCGCCGCCTGGCGCAGCGCCACCATCCTCAACTCCCTGACCGGCAAGGAGACCTACCCCCTGCCGGCCCGCACCGCGTTCACCACCTTCGGCCTGGAAACACCACGGCCCCAGATCCCGCCCGCGCGACGCCCCAGCACACTGACGCCACTCCTCGACGGAATCTGAGGCCGACCCAGGCCGCTAGAAGACCGGCGTACCGTCCCGCGTCAGCTTCCAGTCCACCGACGAGAAGTCCTTCGGGTCCAGCACACCCTTCGCCGTGACCCACTCCGCGATCCGCGTACGGATCTCCGTCGACTCCGACCACAGCTCCGGCGCCGAAGCCACATGCGGGAACGCGCCACCGCCATTGGCACGGTAGTTGTTCACCGCGAACACGAACTTCTGCGCGTCGTCCAGCGCGGCACCGCCAAAAGTGAGGTTCTTGATCCGCGACCCCACCGGCTGGGCGATGTCGATGTCGTACGACAGACCCGAGACATAGTCGTAGTTGTAGTCCGGACGGCCGTTCGCGTTCGTCAGCTTCTCCACGTCCACCGGCGCCCCGGCCGCCGTCTGCACGAAGTACTCCGCCGAGTACTCCAGGTACGCCCGCACCTGCGCACCCGTCATCAGCTTCGCGACCAGGGTGTTGTCGTACACGTACAGGCTCGACAGATCCCGGATGGTCACCTCGCCCGCCGGGATCTCCGACGTCCGCGAGAACGGCGACGCCTGCGAAATCACCGGCAGCTCCACATACTCGGTACCCACCAACGCCGCCTTGACCACGTCCTCCTGCACCTTGGTGATCAGGTCGATGATCGGGGCGTCCTTGTACCGGGCGTCCACCGTGGTCAGCGTCGCCGTCGCGGTACCCACCACCTGGTTGACGTACTCCACCACCAAGGCGTGCTCGTCCTTCAGCAGCTTGGTGATCCTCGGGTCGTCCGGCACCGTCTTCGAGTCCAGCACGCTCGCCGCCACCGACTCCACCGACCAGCGGCCCCTGCTGAAGATCAGGTCGATGTCGAACAGCGACAGCCGCTGCGCGAAGCAGAGCGGCTCCGACAGCACGACCGTCTTCCCGGTCTTCTCGTTCGTCACCTTCAACTCGGCGATCTCCGTGTGCGCGTGGCCCACCAGGATCGCGTCGATCCCCGGCACCTGCTGCGCGACCAGCGCGGCCGAGTTCTCCACATACGGCAGCTGGTCACCGTAGGAGGAGGTACCGGAGGAGCCGGAGTGCGCCGACACGATCACCACGTCGGCGCCCATCGACCGCAGCTTGGGCACCCACTTCGCGGCCTGCTCCTCAAGGCCCGGGAAGGTCATCCTGCCCTGAACGTACGCCTTGTCCCAGATCGCGATGCCCGGGTTCGTGAGCCCGAGCACGGCCACCTTGACCGGCGGGGCACCCTTCGGCCGGAACGTCTTCATGAAGTACGGCGGAAAGGCGGGCCGAAGCGTCTTCGCGTCCAGCGCGTTCGCACCGAGCAGCGGGAAGTCGCACTGCTCCTCGAACTTGCGCAGCGTCTCGATGCCGTAATTGAACTCGTGGTTGCCGAGCGCCACCGCGTCGTACCCGATGGCGTTCATCGCCTGCGCCATCGGGTGCACCGGACCACCCGGAGCGGTGATCGGGTCGACCTTCGCGTAGTAGTACGTCAGCGGGGTGCCCTGAATCGTGTCACCGGCGTCGATCAGCAGCGTGTTGCCGCGGCCCCGCTCCTTGCGGATCCGGTCGACCAGCGTGGCGACCCGAGCCAGGCCCTTCGCGTTGCCCTTGGCGTCCGTGTACTCCGCGTCCTTGAAGTAGTCCCAGTTGAAGATGTTGCCGTGCAGGTCGGTGGTGCCCATGACCGTCAGGGAGTACCGCTTGGCCGGCTTCGGACGCTTGCCCTTGGCGGCCTCGGCCGCCTCTGCGGAGGGCGCCGCCACCGCGCCGGCCAGAGCGACCCCCGCTCCGGTCACGGCCGACTTCTTCAGGAACTTCCGACGGTTCAGGGGCATGCGGATCTCCTCCGGATGGTTCGTGACGCGCGTAGATCACGAGTCGAGACCCGCGCCGACGCGCGTAGATTCTGACCCGTACACGGCGACCCGCAACAGGCTCCGGAGGTTTCGATCTGGTGTCCAAACCTATGAGTTGACGCGTTTACAACCCGCCAAGCAGTGACGGAGCGGGACGTATCACCACGCCCACCACCCCTCCCGCGCCGCCACCACGGCAGTAGACCGATTCCGCACCCATTCCGCTCATCGGAGCGACCCGGCGCACAATTCACCACCGGCCAACAACCCTTCATTCAAAGGTTGTTGCCCCGTCACCCAGACCCAATTCCCTACCCATCGGTAAGCCCTAGGGTCGAAACATGCGCCGAGCAAAAATCGTCTGCACCCTGGGCCCAGCCACCGACTCCTACGACCGGATCAAAGAACTGGTCGACGCCGGAATGGACATCGCCCGCTTCAACCTCAGCCACGGCACACACGCCGAACACGAGGAGCGCTACCGGCGTGTACGCAAGGCGTCCGACGAGACCGGCCGCAGCGTCGGACTCCTCGCCGACCTTCAAGGCCCGAAGATCCGCCTCGGCCGCTTCACCGAAGGACCCGTACTCCTCGAACGCGGCGACACCTTCACCATCACCGTGGAAGAGGGCACCGAGGGCGACCGCGAAAGCTGCGGCACAACCTACAAGGGCCTCGCCACCGACGTCACCCCCGGCGAACGCATCCTCGTCGACGACGGCAAGGTCTGCCTCGAAGTCACCGCCATCGACGGACCCCGCGTCCGCACCACGGTCGTCGAAGGCGGCATGGTCTCCGACCACAAGGGCCTCAACCTCCCCGGCGTCGCAGTCTCCGTCCCCGCCCTCTCCGAGAAGGACGAGGAAGACCTGCGCTGGGCCCTCCACACCGGCTTCGACATCATCGCCCTCTCCTTCGTCCGCAGCGGCAAGGACATCGAAGACGTCCACCGGATCATGGACGAGGAGGGGCGCCGCCTGCCCGTCATCGCCAAGGTCGAGAAACCGCAAGCCGTCGAGAACATCGACGACATCGTCGCCGCCTTCGACGGCATCATGGTCGCCCGCGGCGACCTCGGCGTCGAAATGCCCCTGGAACAGGTACCCATCGTCCAAAAACGCGCCATCAAACTCGCCAAGCGCAACGCCAAGCCCGTCATCGTCGCCACCCAAATGCTCGACTCGATGATCGATAACTCCCGCCCCACCCGAGCCGAAGCCAGCGACGTCGCCAACGCCGTCATCGACGGCACCGACGCCGTGATGCTCTCCGGCGAGACCAGCGTCGGCAAATACGCCATCGAAACCGTACGCACCATGGCCAAGATCGTCGAAGCCGCCGAGGAAGACCTCCTTGCCCAAGGCCTGCCGCCCCTCACCGAGCGCAACAAACCCCGCACCCAGGGCGGCGCCGTCGCCCGCGCCGCCGCCGAAATCGGCGACTTCCTCGGCGCCACCTACCTGGTCGCGTTCACCGAGTCCGGAGACACCGCCCGCCGACTGTCCCGCTACCGCTCACCGATCCCACTGCTCGCCTTCACCCCGGAAGCCTCCACCCGCTCCCAGCTCAGCCTCACCTGGGGAACGGAAACCTTCCTCGGCCCCCACGTCGACTCCACCGACGCCATGGTCGCCCAGGTCGACGACCTGCTCCTCAAACACGGCCGCTGCCGCAAGGGCGACACGGTGATCATCACCGCCGGCTCACCCCCGGGCGTCCCCGGAGCCACCAACATGGTCCGCGTCCACCACATCGGGGAGGACGACAGCCCGAGGTAGGGGTCAGTACTTGGGGCCTACGTGTTCGTCCATGAGGGCCACGGAGGCTTTGCGGGCGACGGAGATGTTGTACGGGTTGCCGTTCCGTGTGCAGTGCGTCCACTCGATGCCGAGACTGTCCAAGGTGTCTGTGTAGAGCTGACGGATGTCGTCGGACACGTTGGTGAAAAAGTAGCGGGGGTATTCGTAGCGCTTGTGCTCACCTTGGACGATGCGCGTCGTCCAGTTAGTAGTGCGACAGCCGTCGGAGTGGATGAGACCGCGAACGAATTCCCAGGGGTGAGCGTCGACGATCTCCCGCTGCCAGGATTCGAGCACGATGCGGCGCTCGTGCTTCTTGCCGGGGCCGTGCTGCGGGAACATGCAGATCCAATGCTTGGTGTACGACTTCACCTCGACGCAGCCCGGCTTGTGGCGATGCTGAATGCTTGGGGTCGGCATCACCTTGCGCATCGCGTCCGCAGCGGCGGCAATCAGACCTGTCTGCGTGGCGTTGCAATAGACAGACAGGTGGTGCTGCTTGCGCTTCGAGATGATGTGGCCGTCACCCAGGTAGAGGCCAAGCAGGTAGGCATACGAGACTGTGTCGAACTCGCGGCCCGTGCATCTGGGACAGTCCGTGGGCTCCGTGTACGCCTCGCCACGCATCCTGCGATCTTCGCTGCGCCACCAACCGATAGTTCCTCGCGGGATGTTGAGCTGCTCCGCGACCGTGCGATTCGGAACGCCCTGGCGCATAAGTGCGACCGCTTGAGCGCGAATCGAAGGGCTGTGCTGTTCCATACAGTCACTCTGTGAGAGTGATCACGACGGTGCACAGCAAAAAGCGGATGTTCACGAGAACGTGGACATCCGCTTTGTGGGTCAACCTTCAAATTGAAGGAAAAGTGCCCCGGGTGGGATTCGAACCCACGCTGTCGGTGGTTTGAGCACCGTGTCTCTCCCGCTGGACTACCGGGGCCTCCTGTAAAACCAAGGTTAGCAATCACCCGCAGTGCACCCACCATACCGTAGCTAGGTACTCTCTTGGGAGCAGCACCCCTGCCCCTGAACGAGGAGCCCTTCGTGACCGCCCCCGAGTCGCCCCAGCCCGTTGAAGCGCCCGACGACGACAAGGCGCATGTGCCTCCGTTGACGACCCGTGTCGTCATTGCCGAGGACGAGGCGCTGATTCGGCTGGATCTCAAAGAGATGCTGGAGGAGGAGGGGTACTCGGTTGTCGGGGAGGCGGGTGATGGTGAGCAGGCCATCGAGCTGGCCCGGGAGCACCGGCCCGATCTCGTGATCCTCGATGTGAAGATGCCGAAGCTGGATGGTATCTCCGCGGCGGAGAAGATCGCCGAGGAGCGTATCGCTCCGGTGTTGATGCTGACGGCTTTCTCGCAGCGTGATCTGGTGGAGCGGGCCCGGGATGCGGGTGCCATGGCTTACTTGGTGAAGCCGTTCAGCAAGAGTGATGTGGTGCCGGCGATTGAGATGGCCGTGTCCCGGTTCACGGAGCTGAAGGAGTTGGAGAACGAGGTCGCCGACCTCACCCAGCGTCTGGAGACCCGCAAGCTGGTTGACCGGGCGAAGTCGATTCTGCAGACGGAGTACGGTCTGACCGAGCCGGCGGCGTTCCGGTGGATTCAGAAGACGTCGATGGATCGTCGGATGTCGATGCAGCAGGTCGCGGAGGCCGTGATTCAGGATGCCGAGGAGAAGAAGGCGGCCAAGGGCTGATCTTCCCTGATCGTACGGCCGAGGCCCGCACTCCCTTCCGGGGGTGCGGGCCTCGGTCGTACTGCGGTGGGTGTCAGTCCTCGCCGAGGTAGGCCTTGCGGACGGACTCGTCGTGGAGGAGGTCCTGGCCGGTGCCGGACAGGACGATGTTGCCGACCTCCATGACGTGGCCCTGGTCGGCGAGGGAGAGCGCCGCTTGGGCGTTCTGCTCGACGAGCAGGATGGTGGTGCCCTGTGACTTCAGCTCGGCGATGGTCGCCATGATCTTCTGCATCATGATCGGCGAGAGGCCCATGGAGGGTTCGTCGAGCATGAGCAGCTTCGGCTGGGACATCAGTGCGCGGCCCATGGCCAGCATTTGCTGTTCACCGCCGGAGAGGGTGCCGGCCGCCTGGTTGCGGCGTTCTCCGAGGATGGGGAACAGGTCGTATGCCTTCTGGATGTCCTTTTCGATGCCTTCCTTGTCCTTGCGGAGGAAGGCGCCGAGCTGGAGGTTCTCGAAGATGGTCAGCCGGGGGAAGATGTGCCGTCCCTCGGGGGAGTGGGCCAGTCCCAGCGAGACGATCTTGTGGGCGGGTACGCCGGTGAGTGGCTTGCCGTCGAAGGTGATCTTTCCCGCGGTGGGCTTGAGCAGACCGGACAGGGTGCGCAGGGTCGTCGTCTTGCCGGCGCCGTTGGTGCCGATCAGGGTGACGACCTGGCCTGCTTCCACGCTGAAGGAGATGCCCTTGACGGCTTCGATCTTGCCGTAGGAGACGCGGAGGTCCTCGACCTCAAGCAGTGCGGTCACTGGGCTTCTCCTTTGGTGCTGGTGGTGCTCTCCTCCTCGGCCGGGGCGTCGGCCGGAGCCTCGTCCTCGGTCTTGGTCACCGAGGTTTTGGCTGGCCCGGTCTCGGCCTTGGCGGCTTCGGCTTCGGCGACCTCGGCGGCCTCTTCCTCGCCGGGCGCGCCCTCGAAGGGCTCGCCGAGGTAGGCGGCGACGACGCGCTCGTCGGCCTGGACGACCTCGGCGGTGCCCTCGACGAGCTTTTCGCCCTGGACGAGGACGGCGACGCGGTCGCTGAGGTTGAAGACGAAGCGCATGTCGTGCTCGATGAGGAGGACGGCGATGCCTTGGTCCCGGATGGCGAAGACCAGTTCCTCCGTGGCCCGTGTTTCCTGCGGGTTCATTCCGGCGGTCGGCTCGTCGAGGAGGAGCAGGCCGGGGTCGGAGGCGAGGGCGCGGGCGATTTCGAGCTTGCGCTGTTCACCGTAGGGGAGGTTGCGGGCGAGGTGGTCGCGCTTGTGGGCGAGGCCGACGAACTCCAGGAGTTCCATGGCCCGTTCCTCGCTGGCCTTTTCCGCCTTCTTGAAGCCGGGGCCGCGCAGGAGTGCCGACCAGAGGCCTTCCTTGGTCCGCGTGTGACGGCCGACGAGGACGTTCTCCAGGACGGTCATGTTGGCGAACAGGCGGATGTTCTGGAAGGTACGGGCGATGCCCGCCTTGGTCACCAGGTGCGGCTTGGGCGGCAGCACCGTGCCCTTGTAGGAGACTGTGCCCTCGGTGGGGACGTACAGGCCTGTGAGGCAGTTGAAGAAGGTGGTCTTGCCGGCGCCGTTGGGGCCGATGAGGCCGACGATTTCGCCGGAGTTCACCGTGAAGTCCACTGAGCGGACGGCGGTCAGGCCGCCGAAGCGCATGGTGACGCCACGGGCTTCGAGTACAGGTGTCGTCATGGTTCGTTACGCCCCTGCCTTGGTGACGGCCGGTTCGTCGGTCAGCGTCGCTTGTTCTGGTACGTCGAGTTGCCCGGTCTCGTGGAATTCGAGCTGCTGGCGGCGGTTGGCGATGATGCCTTCCGGGCGGAAGCGCATCAGCAGGACCAGCGCGATGCCGAAGGCGAGCAGGGACTTGTCCTGGAGGAAGTTGAGCTTCTCCGGGAGCAGGTACAGCAGCGCGGCGCCGAGCAGCGGGCCGGCGACGGTGCCCATGCCGCCGAGGACGACGGCCGCGAGGAGGAACGCGGAGTTGGGCGGTGTGGATCCGGCGAACTGGTAGGGCGTCGGGACCACGGAGTAGGTGACGTGGGCGCTGACGGTGCCGGCGAGGCCGGCGAGGGCCGCGCCGAGTGCGAAGGCGATGAGCTTGACCCGGAAGCCGTTGATGCCCATGGCGGTGGCGGCGGTCTCGTCCTCGCGGATGGCGATCCAGGAGCGGCCGATGCGGGAGTCCGCGGCGCGTGTGTAGACGAGGACCACGATGGCCATGATGAGGACCATCAGCAGGTAGTAGTTGGCGAACCGGCCGAGGGTGAAGCCGGCGATGTCGTGGGATTCGCCCAGGTTGAACCCGAAGAAGCTCAGGTCCGGGATGGACGGGATGCCGTTGGGGCCGTTGGTGATGTCCGGGCCGGAGTCGCCGTCCATGTTGTTGACGGCGATGCGGAAGATCTCACCGAAGCCGAGGGTGACGATGGCGAGGTAGTCGCCGCGCAGTCGCAGGGTTGGGGCGCCGATGAGGACGCCGAAGACCAGTGAGGCGGCGGCGCCGGTGAGCGCGGAGGCCCAGAACGGGAACTGTACGCCGGAGAACCGGGAGAACTCGGAGCCGGAGACCAGGGCGGCGGTGTAGGCGCCGACGCCGAGGAAGGCGACGTATCCGAGGTCGAGCAGGCCGGCGAGGCCGACGACGATGTTCAGACCGAGGGCGACCGTGCCGAAGATCAGGATGTTGACGCCGATGTTGGCGTAGTGGTCGTCGGTCTGGGTGAAGGGGAACGCGATGGCGGCGGCGAAGCCCATGGCGAGGGTGAAGCTGCGGTTGTGGGCGACGATCCGGGAGAAGGTGTCGAGCATGCCCGCGGTGTGCAGGGCCCACAGTGAGAAGGTGACCAGGATCAGGTAGCCGACGAACAGCTCGCCGTATTCGGTGTCGATGCCGTAGGTGAAGACGGCGAGGCCGATGATCGTGACGATCGTGATGATCGCCCGTTCGACCCAGGGCGCGATGGCCTTCGGGGCGGGGAATCGGTCGGGCTTGGCGACGTACTTCTTGAGGTTGTCCTTGAGGTCGTCGCCGAGTGGCTCGGGCAGCGCGAGGGCGCCGAGTACGGGGATCAGGGAGGCCACGGCCGCGATCCAGCCGCCCGGTTCGAGGTTGACCACGCCGCCGAGTTCGACGGTGATGGCGATGACGGCGAACCAGGTGGTGGCGAAGCCGCCGAGGGCGGCGAGTACCACGGGGGCGTTGTTCTTCGCGGGCAGCAGCCAGCCCAGGCCGCGCACGCCGTACGACGACAGCGTGAACAGGGCGGTGAGGATGCCGGCGACGAAGGTCAGCCACTGGAGGCCGCCGGGGTAGCCGTTGACGGTGAGGTCGCCGGGGAATTCGTCGGTCCAGGTCCAGGCCATGTAGGCGGAGGCGCTGGTGGCGATGCCGCCGGCGAGCAGGAGTGCGCGGGCCGTGGCCAGCGGCAGCGGGAGCAGTCCGCGGGCGGATGGGGCGGCCGCGGTGGCGGTGGTGTCCGTGGTGGTCTTCTGGGTTTCGGTCACGTCGATCACGCCCTGTCCGCGACGCGCTCGCCGAGCAGACCCTGCGGCCTGACGAGGAGCACGAGGATGAGGAGGCAGAAGGCCCAGACGTTGGCCCAGCTCTGACCGCCGAGCTGCTGCATGCCGGGGATCTCGTCGATGTAGGCGGAGGCGAGGGTCTCGGCGACGCCGAGGACCAGACCGCCGAGCATGGCGCCGTAGATGTTGCCGATGCCGCCGAGGACGGCTGCGGTGAAGGCCTTGAGGCCCATCAGGAAGCCCATGCGGTAGTCGATGTTGCCGTACTTCAGGCCGTAGGCGAGGGCGGCGACTGCGGCGAAGAAGCCGCCGATCGCGAAGGCGATCACGATGATGCGGTTGGTGTCGATGCCCATGAGCTGGGCGGTGTCCGGGTCCTGTGCGGTGGCCTGCATGGCGCGGCCGGTGCGGGACTTGCGGACGAAGAAGGCGAGGGCGGCCATGCAGATGATGGCGGCGAGGATGAGGAAGATGTCGGCGTCCTTGATGGTGATGGAGCCGATGTCGTGGGTGGCGTCGAGGCCGGGGAAGGCGATGGCTCGGTCGGCACCGGGGTAGAAGTTACGGACGACTTCCTGGAGTGCCAGGGAGAGGCCGATGGCGGTGATGAGGGGTGCCAGGCGTGGTGCTCCGCGCAGTGGCCGGTAGGCGAAACGTTCCGCGCCGACGGCGATCAGTACGGCCACCAGGCCGCCGCCGATGAGCATGAGCGGGATGGCCACGGTCATCGCCGTGCCGTCGGGGAGGATGTAGAAGTAGACCGTGAAGGCGCCGAAGGCGCCGGTCATGAAGATCTCGCCGTGCGCGAAGTTGATGAGCTGGACGATGCCGTACACCATCGTGTAGCCGATGGCGATCAGCCCGTACATCGAGCCTAGAAGCAGCCCGTTGGCCAGCTGCTGCGGCAGGGTGTTCACCGCATGGCCTCCATGTCGCTGGATGTCGTGTGCACTATTCGCGTGCAGGGGTCTCTAAGCACTGAGCGTGTGCAGGGTCTGGGTGTGGAAACGGGCCGCGCGGTCGGGGTCCCCTCCCGCGCGGCCCGCGTGTTGCTTGACTGGGCTGCCTGGGTCAGCCGAGGTCGGCGGTGCCGGTCTTCACGGCCTTCCACTCACCCTTGGTGACCTGGTAGACGGTCAGCTGCTTGTTGGTGGTGTCGCCGTACTCGTCGAAGGCGACCTTGCCGGTCAGACCCTCGAAGTCCGACTTCTGGACCTCGTCGACGACCTTGGAGCGCAGGTCGTTGATGTCGCTGGGGACCTTGCCGTCGTTGGCGTCGACGACCGCCTTCACGGCCTTGATGATGGCGGTGGTGGCGTCGTAGGCGTAGGTGCCGTAGGCGCCGTAGTCACCCTTGTAGCCCTTGGACTTGTAGGTCTCGATGAAGGTCTTCGCGGCGGGCAGGGTGTCGGCGGGGACACCGATCGCGGTGGCGAGGTCGCCTTCGGTGGCGGCGCCGCCGGCCTCGATGTAGGTGGTGGCGAACATGCCGTCACCGCCGAACAGCGGGATCTTCACCCCGGCGTCCTTCATCTGCTTGGTGAGCAGCGCGGACTCGTCGTACTGGCCACCGTAGTAGAGAACGTCGGCGCCGGAGTTCTTGATCTTGGTGACGAGGGAACCGAAGTCCTTGTCGCCGGTGTTCACGTGGTCGGTCTCGACGACCTTGCCACCGAACTTCTTGAACTGCTCGTTGAAGATCTTCGCCAGACCGGCGCCGTAGGTCTGCTTGTCGTCGACGACGAAGGCCTTCTTCTTCTTCAGACCGTTGAAGGCGTAGTCGGCGGCGAAGCTGCCCTGCAGCTCGTCCGTGGTGGACGTACGGAAGTACGTCTTGAACGGACGCTTCTTGTCGGTCTGCCAGTCCTTGCCCTGAGTCAGCTCGGGGGCGGTGTTGGCGGGGGAGATCTGGACCATGTTGGCAGAGGCGAAGACCTGCTGCATGGTCTGGGCAACGCCCGAGTTGAGCGGGCCAACGGCGCCCACGGCGGTCTTGTCGCCGGTGATCGCGGTGGCGTTGGTCTGACCGGTGGCGGGCTGGGCCTTGTCGTCGTAGGCCTTCAGTTTGAAGGTGACGCCCGGCACGAGCTTCTTCTCGTTCGCCTCGTCGACAGCGATCTGGGAGCCGTACTGCAGGCCCAGGCCGGTGGTGGAGTTCTCGCCCGAGAGCGGGGCGTCCACACCGATGGTGAGGGTGGTGGTCTTGCCGTTGTCGCTGTCGCCGCCGCCGTTGTCGTCTCGGGAGCCGCAGGCGGTGAGGGACAGAGCTCCGGTCGCGAGGACGGAGGTAAGTATCACCAAGGAACGTCGCACAATCAGTCCTTTCCGCAGTCACGCCCGCCCCGGTAGGGGCGGCGGGTGCCGCGCTGGTACCGAACTCCCGATGGAGCGGTGACTGGCGGTGACTCTAAGCCCGGTATGTGCGGATGGGCATCGGCGTGGGCTTCCTTGTGACTTTCTTGTTATGACGTGCTCGGGGGCGGGCAGGGGCGTGGGGCGCTCTCAGCCGTTTTGGCGGAATTTCCCCTCAGTCCGCATTGTGAGAACCTGCACTTCCGGTTGGCCTTGTGCCCGGTCGAGGGGGTATGGGCGCGCAAGCTGCGTGAAGGAGATCGGAAAGGTCCCGCGAGAATGCGCCACCGAAGATGAAACTGTGGCGCTGTATTGCGTGAGTGTTACGCAGCGTTACGTCCAGATAGTGAAATCCCGCATTCAAGGGCAGTTCCGAACAGTCGGATACGGAAATCTGCACCGTGATACGGCGAGTTGCTCCGCCGGGGACGGTGAACTCGTCCTTGGGCACGCTGTGGGCGGCCAGTCCGTCGAAGGGGGTGCCGGTGACCCGCAGGGTGACGTCCGGGCCGCGCAGTACGGACACCCGGAACCGGTAACTTGCCCTGATGTCGGTGGAGTTGATGGTGTCGGCGAGCCCGAGGTAATCCCACCGGGTGACATTGACGGGCCAGGCGGAGAGATCGAGCACCGGCTCGGGTCGGGGGTCCTGGCGGGGTGCGAGGAGCACCGCGCCGACAGCGCCGACGGTCAGCAGCGCCAGCGCCGCGGCCCCTCTGCGTACCCAGCGCGGGCCGCGGCCCCACCATCCCAGGATCCGGTCCCCGAGGCGCGGCCCATCCACCCCGATGACCTCAAAACCCTCGTCGTCATCAGGCCCGTTGACGGGTTCGACGGGACCTATGCCGGCCATGACAGCACGGTAACGCGGGGGAGCGGTGAGTGGGGGTGGTCGTGCCCGCGTAGCTGCGGGCAGCCGACCCACCCCCGCCGAGCCGGTCAGCCGGAAACGCCCACCGGCTCCCCGTCTCCCGGACGCACGTCACGCAGCAGACACGTCAGCCGCGCCGTGCACACCCGCTTGTCGGACTCGTCCGTGATCACGATCTCGTACGTCGCCGTGGACCGCCCCCGGTGCACCGGCGTGGCCACACCCGTCACCAGCCCCGACCGCACCCCCCGGTGGTGCGTGCAGTTCAGGTCCACACCCACCGCGATCTTCGAGGACCCCCCGTGC
This sequence comes from Streptomyces sp. DI166, assembly GCF_900091315.1. Classification (GTDB taxonomy): domain Bacteria; phylum Actinomycetota; class Actinomycetes; order Streptomycetales; family Streptomycetaceae; genus Streptomyces; species Streptomyces fuscus. The sequence continues at coordinate 2,927 of NZ_FLSP01000056.1, read as the reverse complement.
AGCATCGACCCCACGGACCCCAGCGTCTCCGCCAGCACCGCGGACGCGCCCCCGTGCAGCAGCCCGTACGGCTGGGTGTTCCCCTCCACCGGCATCGTCCCGACGACCCGCTCCGCCGACGCCTCCAGGATCTGCACGCCCATCCGCGTCCCCAGGTGCCCGGCCGAGAACAGTGCCGGAAGATCCACCCCGAGCGCGGCGTACTCGTCGATGACCTCTTGCGGGAACTTCACCTGCTGCTGCTCGCCCATGGGGTGGACTCCGTTCGTCGTCGATCGCTCCAGCGCGCCGCTGGCACCTGAGCAAACGCTCAGTCGGTCGCCGATTGTTCCAGACGTACTACTACGGACTTGCTGGCCGGGGTGTTACTGGTGTCCGCGGTGGCGTCCAGCGGCACCAGCACATTGGTCTCCGGGTAGTACGCCGCCGCGCACCCCCGCGCCGTCGGGTAGGCCACGACCCGGAACCCGGGGGCCCGCCGCTCCACGCCGTCCTTCCATTCGCTGACCAGGTCCACGTACGACCCGTCCGCCACTCCGAGCGCCCGCGCGTCCTCGGGGTTCACCAGGACGACCCGCCGCCCGTTCCTGATCCCCCGGTACCGGTCGTCCAGCCCGTAGATCGTGGTGTTGTACTGGTCGTGCGACCGCAGTGTCTGCAGCAGCAGCCGCCCCTCGGGCAGCTCCGGGTACTCCACCGGCGCCGCCGTGAAGTTGGCCTTGCCGGTGGCGGTCGGGAAGCGCCGTTCGTCGCGCGGGGCGTGCGGCAGGGCGAATCCGCCGGGCTCGGCCACGCGCACGTTGAAGTTCTCGAACCCCGGCACGACCCGCTCGATACGGTCCCGGATCGCCGCGTAGTCCTTCTCGAACTCCTCCCACGGCACCCGGCTCCGCTCGCCGAGCACCCGCCGCGCCAGCCGGCACACGATCGCCGGTTCCGACAGCAGATGCGGGCTGGCGGGCTCCAACCGCCCGCGTGAGGCGTGCACCATGCCCATGGAGTCCTCGACGGTCACGAACTGCTCGCCGCTAGCCTGGAGGTCCCGCTCGGTCCGCCCCAGCGTCGGCAGGATCAGCGCCCGCGCCCCCGTCACCGCGTGCGAGCGGTTCAGCTTGGTCGACACATGCACCGTCAGCCGGGCCCGCCGCATCGCCGCCTCGGTCACCTCCGTGTCGGGCGAGGCGGAGACGAAGTTGCCGCCCATCGCGAAGAACACCTTCGCCTTGTCGTCCCGCATCGCGCGGATCGCCCGTACGACGTCCAGCCCGTGCTCGCGCGGCGGCGCGAACCCGAACTCCTTCTCCAGCGCGTCCAGGAAGGCGGGCGCGGGCCGCTCGAAGATGCCCATCGTCCGGTCGCCCTGCACGTTCGAGTGACCGCGCACCGGGCACACGCCCGCGCCCGGCCGTCCGATGTTGCCGCGCAGCAGAAGGAAGTTGACGATCTCGCGGATGGTCGGCACGGCGTGCTTGTGCTGGGTCAGGCCCATCGCCCAGCAGACGATGGTCCGCTCGGAGTCGAGGACCATCTTCAGCGCCCGCTCGATCACCTCCCGGTCCAGGCCGGTCGCGGCGAGCGTCCCGTCCCAGTCGGCGTCCCGCGCGGCGGCGGCGAACTCCTCGTAACCGTGGGTGTGTTCGCGGACGAACTCCTCGTCGACCGCGCCCTCGGTGTCCAGGATCAGCTTGTTCAGCAGCCGGAACAGCGCCTGGTCGCCGCCGATGCGGATCTGCAGGAACAGATCGGTGAGCGCGGCGCCCTTGAGCATGCCCTGCGGGGTCTGCGGGTTCTTGAACCGCTCCATGCCCGCCTCGGGCAGCGGATTGACGGTGATCACCCTGGCACCGCCCGCCTTGGCCTTCTCCAGCGCGGACAGCATCCGCGGATGGTTCGTCCCCGGGTTCTGCCCGGCCACGATGATCAGATCGGCCTTGTACAGGTCCTCCAGCAGCACACTGCCCTTGCCGACGCCGATCGTCTCGTTCAGCGCAGAGCCCGACGACTCGTGGCACATGTTCGAGCAGTCGGGCAGGTTGTTGGTGCCGAACTCGCGGGCGAACAGCTGGTAGAGGAAGGCGGCCTCGTTGCTGGTGCGGCCCGAGGTGTAGAAGAGGGCCTCGTCCGGCGAGTCCAGCGCCGTCAGCTCCTCGGCGACGATGTCGAAGGCCCGCTCCCAGGTGACAGGCTCGTAGTGCTCGCCGCCCTCGGGCAGGTACATGGGGTGCGTCAGCCGCCCCTGCTGCCCCAGCCAGTACCCGCTGCGGGTCGCCAGGTCCGCGACGGAGTGCGCGGCGAAGAACTCCGGCGTCACCCGGCGCAGCGTCGCCTCCTCGGCGACCGCCTTCGCGCCGTTCTCGCAGAACTCCGCGGTGTGCCGGTGCTCCGGCTCCGGCCAGGCGCAGCCCGGGCAGTCGAAGCCGTCCTTCTGGTTGACGCGCAGCAGGGTCAGCGCGGTCCGCTTCACGCCCATCTGCCGCTGTGCGACGCGCAGGGTGTGGCCGATGGCGGGCAGTCCGGCGGCTGCGTGCTTCGGCTCCGCGACCTGCGGCGCGTCCTGGACGGGATCACCCTTGGGCGGCTTCGACGCCATCGCACGCTCTCCTTACGACTGCGTATGTGAGGTACATCTCCGATCCTCGCACGTGTCACCGACACCGCCTGCCGCCGGGCTCCGGTGCGGGGTGATCCGTCTTCACGCAGATGCCGACGGGCCGGCGGCCGGGGCGGGGCGGGGTGAGCCCGGCAGCGTGGCCGAAGCCCGCGTCGACCCCGGTACGGCTGCCCCGGGCCGGGGCGCCACCTGTCACCGGGCCGGGGCGCCGAGTCGCCCACGCGGGAAGGGGACGTAGGGGTGTCCGCCCACCCCCGACGGACCCGCGGTCGCGCGCGGCGGGAAGGGGACGTGTCGGGGGGTGTCCGCCCGCAGC
>NZ_FLSP01000055.1 GCF_900091315.1 Streptomyces sp. DI166 | reverse complement strand
GCCGACCGGGCCGGTCGGCGCCGACTCGGTGACCGCGACGCCGGGCGCGCCGGGCCCGTACTCGGCGGCGGAGCCCAGATGGACCCAGGCGGGCCGCCGGGGCCGCCGTTCGCAGCGCCGCGCAGAGCACGGCCGGGCCGCGGGTGTTGACCTCGGCGAGGGTGACGGGGTCGCCCGCGACGGCGCCGGCGCAGTTGACCACCGCGTCGGGCGCCGCCGACGCCAGGGTCTTCGCCAGGTGCTCGGGGTCGGCCGTGGCGAGGTCGACGTGGTGGTCGGCGTCGCGGGAGCGGCCGCCGCCGAGGACCCGCGCGCCCGGCAGGGCGCGCAGCCGCTCGACGACATGACCGCCCAGATAGCCGGTGAAGCCCAGGACGAGAATGCGCATGACGGGACTCAGGCTCCCTTGAGCAGCAGGTTCTTGCGGCTGGTGAACTCCGCGTTCGCCCGGTCGTAGTCGTCCGGGCGGCCGATGTCCAGCCAGTACCCGTCGAAGTCGTAGGCGTGCGGCGGGCGACCGGAGTTGAGCAGATCCAGGACCAACTCGTCGAAGCCGAGCGGCAGTCCGGGGGTGTAGTCGGCGAGCGTGTCCCGGGACAGGCCGTAGACGCCCATGGAGACCCGGCAGTCCATGCTCGGCTTCTCGGTGAAGGCGACCACCTTGCTGTCGTCGGTGGTCAGCACCCCGAAGTCGATGTGCACCTTGCGCTCGTACGTGGCGATGGTCAGCGGCGCGCCCGACTCGCGGTGCCGGCGCAGTACGTCGCCGTAGTCGAGGTCGGTGAGGATGTCGCCGTTCATCACCAGGAAGTGCTCCGGCAGCCGCTCGCGCAGCGACAGCAGCGGGCCCATCGTGCCGAGGGGGCTCTCCTCGGTGGCGTAGTCGACCTCCATGCCCCACTGCGAGCCGTCGCCGACGAAGGCGCGGATGATCTCCCCGAGGTGGCCGATGGCGAGGGTGCAGTGCGTGAAGCCGGAGGCCGAGAGCTGGCGCAGCACGATCTCCAGGATGGCGTGCTGGTCGCCGATGGGGACGAGCGGCTTGGGCAGGGCCGTGGTGTAGGGCCGCAGCCGGACGCCCTTGCCGCCCGCCAGGATCACTGCGTGCATGGGGACTGCTCCTTCATGGAACGTCGGTGTGGAGGGTTCAGATGTTGTAGATGCCGGTCTTGTAGCGGGCCAGGTTGGCGGGGTCGCGGAAGAACTCGACGGTGCGGGCGAGCCCTTCCTCCAGCGTGTGCGCGGGCTGCCAGCCGGTGGCCGCGGCGAGCCGGGAGGCGTCGGCGACCAGGCGCATCACCTCCGAGGCGGGCGGGCGCAGCCGCTCGGGGTCCTCGCGCACGTCGAGGGCGGTGTCCATCACCTTGCCGATCAGCGCGACCAGGTCGCCGACGGAGATCTCCCCGCCGGTCCCGGCGTTGAAGGTGCGGCCCACGACCTTCTCGGCGGGCGCGGTGCCCACCGCGAGGAAGGCCTGCGCGGTGTCCTTGACGTAGGTGAAGTCCCGGGTGGGCCGCAGGTCGCCGAGGGTGATCGTCCGCTGTCCCGCGGCGACCTGACCGATCACCGTGGGGATCACCGCGCGCATCGACTGCCGGGGGCCGAAGGTGTTGAACGGCCGCAGCGTCACCACGGGCGTCTCGAAGCTGGCGTGGTAGCTGTCGGCCAGCCGGTCCCCGCCCGCCTTCGAAGCGGCGTACGGCGACTGGGTGTTGATGGGGTGGTCCTCGGTGATCGGCACGGTCTGCGCGGTGCCGTAGGTCTCGCTGGTGGAGGTGTGCACCAGCCGGGGCGTGCCCAGGGCGCGCACGGCCTCCAGCACGTTGAGGGTGCCGGTCACGTTCGTGTCCACGTAACTGTGCGGCGCCTGGTAGGAGTACGGGATCGCGATCAGCGCGGCCAGGTGGTACGCGCAGTCGGCGCCCTCCAGCAGGGCGCGCACCGAGCCGGGGTCGCGGACGTCACCGAGGACGATCTCGACGTGCTCCAGCACGTCCGGGGCCAGGGTCTCCAGCCAGCCGAAGGAGGAGAACGAGTTGTACTGGGCCATGGCCCTCACCCGGTGCCCGGAGGCGACGAGGGCCTCGGTGAGGTGCGAGCCGATGAAGCCTTCGGCTCCGGTGACGGCGGCGAGCGGTGCGGAGGTCAACTCAGGGGTCCTTCCCGTTGGTTGGGTGAGCGGCGGTGGCTCAGACGTGCGGGGCGGGACGGCCCAGCGTCCACAGCGCGCAGAGCGCGAGACACAGGGCCGCGCCCCCGTAGGCGAGTGCGAGATGGTCCGGCGCGGTCGCGAAGGCGCAGGCCGCGGCGGTCAGACAGATCGCGGCCGGGGCCCAGGCGGTGCCGAACGCCTGGAGCAGCAGGGCCGTCCACAGCGCGGCCGCGAGCGGCAGCAGCGCCACCGGGTCGCTGCCGGTGAGCAGGGCGGCCGGCAGCAGCGGCAGCAAATAGGCGAGCAGGCACAGGCCGAGCACCCCGGCCGAGCGCCACAGGAACGCGGTGGGTGTGGCGGCGGCGCGCAGGGCACCGACGGACAGCCCCCGGTACCGGTAGAGCAGCCACTCGGCGGGGCCCATGGACAGGGTCAGCGCGATCACCGCGTACGGGTGCTCCCGGCCCTCCAGCATCACCATGACTCCGGCCGCCAGCCCAAACAGGCCGTACGGCAGCGACCGGTGCGCGGGCGGCGGGGGAGCGGCGGGGCCCGGCGGCGCGGTGAGCGCCTTGCGCAGGGCGTGTGCGGTGACGGCGAGGGTGGCGAGCAGGGCCAGCAGCGGCAGCCCGGCGCGCAGTTCGGCGGGCGGGTTCCACCAGGGCAGTGCGGCGGACCCGGCGATCAGCGGGGTGAGCGCGGCCAGCAGCAGCCACTCGGCACCGAGCACCAGCAGCACGCCAGCGGCGGCCAGATAGACCGCCTGCGCCAGGGCCACCAGGGTGACCGGACCGGCCTGTGCGGGCACCGCCGCGCAGGCCGTGGCGAGGACGGCGCCCAGGGGCGCCCCGACGGCCAGCGTACGGCCCGCCGCGCGCCGCCCGGCCGCCATCCGCGCGTGGGCCCGGTGCCCCAGGCCCTGCCCCCATGCCCAGGAGACCAGGCCCGCCACGACCAGCGGCGTGAGGTGCGCCGAGGCCTTCCACAGCGGGGCGGCCAGGAGGTAGGCGAGCCCCGGCAGCGCGAAAAGCAGCCCGCGCAGCAGACAGCGCACATGGTCCGGCCGCCAGGGGTCGGGCAGGGGCGCGGGCTCGGGGAAGGTGCGCGGGACCAGCTCGTAGAGGGCGGAGGCGAGCGAGAAGATGTCGCGGTGCCCGTACCGCTCCTTGACCACGGTGGCCGTCAGGCCCTCCGACTCCAGCAGCGCGGCCACCTCGTAGGGATGGACCGCGGGGCCGATGCGGTCGGCGAGTTCGGCCGCGAGGGTGTCGACCGCGGCGCGGTGCGTGCCGCGGTCCGGGAGCCGCAGGGCGAGGGTGGCGTCGTCGGCGAGCCGCAGCGCCAGGGTGTCGTGCTCCTGGCCGCCGGGCTCCAGGGCTATCGGGCCGCTCATATGGCGAGGCTCCTCGCCGGCTCGGGACGCCACACGGGCTCCGGCGCCGGCACCCCGCCCGTTCTCGGCAGTTCCTGGTAGATGTCGCGGAAGGTGTCGATGGTCCGGCGCAGGGTGAACTGCTCGATCACCCGCAGCCGCGCCCCCTCGCCCATCGCCGCCCGCCGCACCGGGTCGCCGAGCAGCTCCAGCGCGGCGGCGGCCATCGCGGCCGGGTCCCGCGGCGGCACCACGAGCCCCATGTCGCCGACGGCCTCGCGCACCCCGCCCACATCGGTGGACACGGTGGCCCGCCCGCACGACATCGCCTCGATCAGCGTGAACGGAAAGCCCTCGCTGATGCTGGAGAGCATCACGATCGTCCCCGCGGCATAGGCGTCCTTGATGTCGTCCACCCGTCCCTCGAACGTCACGGCGTCCGCGTGCCCCAGCTCGGCGGCCAGCGCCTCGCAGCGCTCCCGGTAGGCCTCGCCACCGCGCGGGGTGCCGCCGAACAACCGCAGCCGTACGTGGGGCAGTTGCGCGCGGACGAGGGCGAAGGCCCGGATGAGCGTCTCCAGGTCCTTGATCGGGTCGACCCGGCCGGCCCAGCTCATGGTGAGGGTCTCCGGTTCCGGCCCGGCGGGCGGGAAGGCCGCCGGGTCGACGCCGTTGTACACGGTCCGGATGGCCTCCGGCGCGGCCCCGCCCTGCTCCTCCCACAGCCGGTTGTAGCGGTTGCCCGGGGTGATCAGGGCCGCCCGGCGGTACGTTTCCTCGGCCAGCAGCCGGAAGAAGCCCAGCACGACGGCCTTCACCGGCCAGCGGTAGGGGGCGGTGCGGTAGCCGAGGTAGCGCTCGCGCAGATAGACGCCGTGCTCGGTGAGCAGCAGCGGAACGCCGTGCCGTTCCCGAGCGGCCAGGCCCGGCAGCACCGCGACACCGCCGCTCACCGCGTGGGTGACCCCGTCGGTGGGCAGCGGGGCGGTCAGCGGGCGCAGGGCGTGCTCCAGCAGCGCGGTGGCGGTGAGCGCGTCGTGCAGCGTGGGGCGGGCCTCGCGGACCTGGAGACCCGGGCGGTTCCACACGGAGGCCAGCACCGACACCGCACGGTCACCGCGCAGAAAAGGGCTGAGCGTGCCCTCCTCCGCGGCCCGCGCCATCGTGTACAGGCCAGGGGCGAAGTCGTCCTCGGCGCAGGGGTCCAGCAGCGCGGTCAGGAACCGCTCGTAGGCGCGGGCGAGTTGACGGCGGGCGCGGCCCTTGGGCGGCTCGCCTTCGGGCGGTGCGCCCCACATCGGTACGGACCGGACCCCGGTGACATGGGAGGGCAGCTCCCACACCACCGGCTCGTGGCCGGTTCCGGTGACGGCGATGACGTCGAAGGCCACGTCGGGCATGCCGGTGACGAGCTGGTCGCACCAGACGCTGACGCCTCCGTGGCTGTGCGGGTAGGTGCCTTCGGTGAGCAGAGTGACGCGCGTCGCGTCCGAGCGGCGCGCGCCGCGGGGATCGTGCATCGATGTGCTCCACGGCCGAGGTGAGAGTGGTCGTGCCGGTCCCGGCCGCACACGGGCGGCCGGGACCTCGGGTCGTGCGCGGCTCAGGCCGTCGAGGGCTCGCGGACCTCCGCCGGGACGCGCGTCTTCGGCGCCGGCTCCGGGACCGCGGCCGGGCCGGTGCCCGGGATCGCGGCGGGGACCGCGGAGGAGGGCAGGCCCAGGGTGAGCGGCGCCCCCGTGGACGGCGTCCACCCGGACCGGGCGCCCGCGTAGGCCTCGCCGAAGGCGGCGCCCGCCAGGGTGGTGCCGGTGGGCATGGTGGCGGCGACCGCGACCCCGTCCGGGGCCTCGACGGTGACCGTGTCACCGATCCGGTAGGCCGTGACCTGCCCGTCGTTCAGCGCGGCCCGCCAGTCGGCGCGGCGCTGGAGCTCGACGCCGATGTCCTTCATGCGCGGGTTCACCACGGGCGTGTCGGCGGTGAACAGGGCCGCGTAGGTGTCCAGGACGCCGTTGAGGACCGGGTAGGCGATACGGTCCTCGGCGAGGTTGGACTGGTGGATGAAGTGCGGGCGCGGGTCGCCGGCGAGGACGTGGCCGAGAGCGGTGCGGATCTCCAGCGGCACGATGTAGTCGGCGTAACCGGTGGCGGTGTCCAGCGGCTCGTCGAGGCAGGTGGAGGTCGCCGGGTTGTCCTCGCAGATGCCGCTGCCGCCCTGGGCGCGGGCGGTGTAGATCCAGTTGTACTCGTCGACCTGCTCGGCGGCCCGGCCCGCGTTGTAGAAGACGTTCATCGGGTAGCGCGGCACGGTGATGGACGGCCCGACCTGGCGCTGCTGCGGTTCGCGGGAGTTGTCCGAGGCGAGCCAGCTGATGTCGGTGTCCGCGAGGGCGAGAGCCAGGTTGGGGTTGTCGGCGGTCTGCTGCGGCAGCACCTTCATGCCCGAGTGCTCACCGGTGACCAACTCGTCGTTGTGCAGGGGCAGTCCGGACTGCTCGCCCCAGACCCGGTTGGTGGCGATCTCGTCGACGATGGCGTTCCGGCTGACCCAGCGCACACTGCCGTCGGCCTCGGTGGCACAGCGCCACGGCACCACGCTGGTGTCCTGCTCGCAGCCGAGGAAGGCGTGCGTGTAGGTGTGGTTGATCCAGCGGAACTCGTCGCGCTCGGCGATGAACTCGTCCGCGAGCGGGTCGGCGCCGCCGTTGTCCTGGCGGTGCTCGACGCTTCCGGCGCCGTTGTAGGCCATGTCCAGGGTGAAGTTCCGGCTCGCCTGCCAGTCGGCGGCGTAGGTGACGTCCTGGGGTGTCATCCGGATCGGGTCAGGTGTGCCCGCGCCGTCGGGACAGTCGACGTCACCGGGGGTGCAGTTCAGCTCGGTGTTCCAGCGGTCGTCGGCGGCGAAGACGTCGTCGACGTGGACGGAGAAGTAATTGCGGGAGGCGCCCAGGTGGATCCCGCCGGTCATCCACTCCACGATCCCGCGGGCCAGCAGCCGGAACTGCTGCTGGTACTGGTTGTACACAAACGTGACGACCAGTTCGCGCCGCCCGTCGTGCCGGTACTCGCCGACGAGGGAGCCGCGCTTGGTGGTCCCCGGTATCGCGGCGTCGACGTAGGTGGTGAAGTCGGCGCCCGTGACGGGCGTGGAGAGGTAGGCGTAACTCTCGCCGACGGTGGGGGAGTTGTCCTCGAAGGGGACCTCGTCCTGGAGGTAGCCGAAGGGACCGGCCTTCCCGGCCGCGGTGACCTTGGCCCGGACCCCGTCGACGCTTCCGGCGTACCCGCCCTCGATGGGGTACTTCAGCCCGGCCTCGGGGCGTGCGTAGGTGTAGGCGTCGACCTGCGGGACGTCGTAGGTGCGCTCGTAGTCGACCAGGGCCGCCATCTCGGGCGATCCGGCGGGGAACGGGTTGTCGCTGGGCAGTACGACCGCCTGGTACTTGGCCCGGGGCCGTCCGTCGACGGTGTCCGCGAGCAGATCGGCGTCGATCACCGGGCGGTCCGCCTCGGTGAGGTCGATCTCGGTGTACGGGGTTCCCGCCACGTCCAGTTCGGCGGCGATCGCGTCCGTCGACGGGCCGCCGTCGCTGACGACCAGGACCCGCAGATCGATGCGGGGCGTGGTGTCGGCGTGTGCCGCTCCGGCGGGCAGGCCGATCGCGGCGATGAGCGCGCCCGCTATCAGCGCGCTGGTGTGAAACTTCCGCTTCATGCGGTTTTGTCCCCTCCCCGGGCAGGGGTGGGCACAGCTCGCACTGAGCGGACACACCCCCTTGCGCGACGCCGTGCCCCCCTCAGTAGCCGGTCGTTCACGCATCCGTCGTGTCACATAGTGGAGTCTCTGTGTAGCTTTCGTGGTCATCTAGCGAAACATGACGGAAAAGCGTAGGTGTCCAACAGGTCGTGATCGACCCGGACTTGTCACGCCAAGGCCGGGCCGAGGGGGTGGTGCGGCCGGGGCGCGAAACGCTTTGTGTGCAGGTCGGGGGCCTGATGAAGGCACCGGCGGGCCGGGTCGGCCCGCCGGTGTTTCTTCCGGAGGTCTGGACCACGCGGGGAAGCAGGCCACAGACCGGTTTCAGGTCAGCCGCGGCTCGTCAGGCGCACAGCACCCGGGTCTCGGGGGTGTAGACCGGACCGCCGCTGACGCTCGTGCTGTCGCTGAACTCGGCGTAGAAGTAGGAGTAGAAGCCGATGTTGCCGTTGCAGCCGGAGTCCTCGGCGATCTGCAGGGTGAGGGTGACGGTGCGGCTCTGGCCGGGCGGGACGGTGGTGCCGTAGTTCGCGCCGAGGTTGGCCGGGCCGGTGCCGGCGCACGGCGTGGCGCCCGCGGCCGTGGCCAGCGAGCAGGAGGTGAAGCTGTACTTCAGGTCGGGGCGCTGCGTGGTGAGCCACGTCGGGTCGATGGTCTGGTAGACGAACCAGATGTCGTACGTGGCGTTGTTGGTGAGAGTCATCGACAGGTTCACCGTGCCGCCCGGCGTGGTCGTCGCGCTGTCGGTGCTGAACGACAGGGCGGCCGGGGCCGGTTCGGCGGCGCTCGCGGAGGGGGCCAGGCCGAACGCGGCGAGCAGCAGAGCCAGGACGGCGGTGAGACCGAGGCGTCTCATCAGAGGTGATCGCATGGCTCGGGAGGCTAGGGGCGCTTCGTCCCGATGTCTGCACCGCCTCGGGCAGGTCGACCGGAAGTGATCGTCGCGTGCAGGACCTGTGACGGCTGTGTGAAGTAGCCCTGGCTGTACGGACGTTGGGGGTGGCGCATCCCGCCCGTTCCGAACGCTATTGGCGCGTATGTGATGTCCCTCGGTTCACATGATCGATCGCTCCTCACTTAATGAAAGGTGAAAGAAAAGTCGTGACGGAGTTATTGACCCGATAGTTGAACGGCGGCAGGGTTCACCGGAGCGCGCGCTCCTTTCCGTTCACCTCACTCGTATCGAGGAGTTCAGCCATGCCCGCAGCAGGCCGACCCGCCGCGATGGCCCCACCCCCAAGACCGGCGCTCCATACCGTGGTTGTGACGGTCGTACTCGCCCTTGCCGCGGCCCTGCTCGCCGTTGTGCCCGCCGCCAGGGCCGAGGCCGCCCCGACCCTGCTCTCGCAGGGCAAGGACGCGACCGCCTCCAGCCAGGAGAACGCCGGCACCCCTGCCGCGGCGGCGGTCGACGGGGACAACGGCACCCGCTGGTCGAGCGAGTTCGCCGACCCGCAGTGGATCAGCGTCGACCTCGGCGCCCCCGCCCAGCTCAGCCGTGTCGAACTGAGCTGGGAGACCGCCCACGCGAGCGCCTACCGCATCGAGATCTCCCAGAACGGCGACGACTGGACCACGGCCTACTCCACCACCACCTCCGGCGGTGGCAACGAGACGCTGGACATCTCCGGCACCGCCCGGCACGTCCGCGTGTACGGCACCGCCCGCGCCACCGGATGGGGCTACTCGCTCTGGGAGTTCAAGGTCTACGGCACCCAGGGCGACGACCCCACCGTTCCCGGCGGCGGTGACCTCGGCCCGAACGTCCATGTGTTCGACCCGTCGACCCCCGGCATCCAGGCCGAGCTGGACGAGGTGTTCGAACAGCAGGAGGACGCCCAATTCGGCAACGGCCGGCACGCGTTGCTCTTCAAGCCGGGCACCTACAACAACCTCAACGCGCAGATCGGCTTCTACACCCAGATCGCCGGTCTCGGCCTGAAGCCCGACGACACCCTGATCAACGGTGACATCACCGTCGACGCGGGCTGGTTCAACGGCAATGCCACGCAGAACTTCTGGCGAGCGGCCGAGAACCTCGCGGTCAACCCCGTGAACGGCACCGACCGCTGGGCCGTCTCGCAGGCCGCCTCCTTCCGCCGTATGCACGTCAGGGGCGGGCTCAACCTCTCACCCACCGGCTACGGTTGGGCCAGCGGCGGCTACATCGCCGACTCCAAGATCGACGGCGAGGTCGGCAACTACTCGCAGCAGCAGTGGTACACCCGCGACAGCTCCATCGGAGGCTGGTCCAACTCGGTCTGGAACCAGGTTTTCTCGGGCACCACCGGCGCCCCGGCCACCGCCTTCCCGGAGCCGAAGTACACCACCCTGGAGCACACCCCGGTCTCCCGGGAGAAGCCGTTCCTCTACCTCGACGGCAACGACTACAAGGTGTTCGTGCCCGCGCTGCGCACCAACGCACGGGGCACCACGTGGGAGAACGGCACCCCGGCGGGCCGCTCCCTGCCGCTCAGTGACTTCTACGTGGTCAAGCCCGGCGCCACCGCGGCCACCATCAACCAGGCGCTGAGCCAGGGCCTGCACCTGCTGTTCACGCCCGGCGTGTACCACGTCGACCAGACCATCCAGGTCAACCGCCCCGACACGGTCGTCCTGGGCCTCGGCCTCGCCACGATCATCCCGGACAACGGGGTCACCGCGATGCGCGTCGCCGACGTCGACGGCGTCCGGCTGGCCGGCTTCCTGATCGACGCCGGTCCGGTCAACTCGCCCACCCTGCTGGAGGTCGGCCCGCAGAACGCGAGCGCGGACCACGCCGGCAACCCGACCACCGTGCAGGACGTGTACATCCGCATCGGCGGCGCGGGCCCCGGCAAGGCGACCACCAGCATGGTCATCAACAACGACGACACGATCATCGACCACACCTGGGTGTGGCGCGCCGACCACGGCGAGGGCGTCGGCTGGGAGACCAACCGTGCCGACTACGGCGTCCGGGTCAACGGCGACGACGTGCTGGCGACCGGACTGTTCGTCGAGCACTTCAACAAGTACGACGTCGAGTGGTACGGCGAGCGCGGCCGGACGATCTTCTTCCAGAACGAGAAGGCGTACGACGCGCCCAACCAGGCCGCCATCCAGAACGGCTCCACCAAGGGCTACGCGGCCTACCGGGTCGACGACTCCGTCAACACCCACGAGGGCTGGGGCCTGGGCAGCTACTGCTACTACAACGTCGACCCGAGCATCCGGCAGGACCACGGGTTCAAGGCGCCGGTGAAGCCGGGGGTGAAGTTCCACAGCCTGCTGGTGGTCTCCCTCGGCGGCAACGGCCACTACGAGCACGTCATCAACAACACGGGAGACTCCACGGAACCGGCGGGCAGCTCCACCGTCCCGTCCACCGTGACCAGCTTCCCGTAAACAGACACCTCCGGGCCCGGCGCGAGCACGCGCCGGGCCCGGAGGCCACCACGTCTCACTGCGCGGCGCGGTCCTGGAGGTTGGCCTGCCAGGCCGGATTCGGCTCCTTCGGCTCCGCCTCCACGGGCCGCCCGCCCCGGGCGAAGAAGTCCGCGAGCGGCAGGATCGCCGCGCCCACCGTCACCGCGTCCGGGCCCAGCGTGCCCAGGTCGATCCGGACGTGCCCGGCCGGGTACCGCAGCGAGTAGGCGGTCGCGTGGGCCCGTACGGAGTCCAGGAAGCGGCGGCCCAGCTGGAGCCCCGCCCAGCCGCCGACCAGGATGCGCTCGGGCTGGAAGAGGTTGATCAGGTCGGAGAAGCCCGCCCCCAGGTACTCGGCGGTCTCCTCCAGGATCGCCAGCGCCGTCCCGTCCGCCTCGCCCTCCGCCGGATAGGCGGCGGCGAGCATCGCGGTCAGCGCCGTCTCCTCGTCCACGTCCGCGGGCGGGTGCCCTCCCGCCTCCGCCCACCGCTCCAGCAGCGCCTCCGCGCCCGCGTACGCCTCCAGACAGCCCTGGGCGCCGCAGCGGCAGCGCCGCCCGCGTACCCGGACCGTCAGATGGCCCCACTCCACGGCCCGCCCCGGCCCCATGTCGGCGGAGACCACACAGGCGCCCACACCGGAGCCGAAGAGCACCACTGCCGCGCTCTGCGCGCCGCGTCCGGCGCCGAACCACATCTCCGCCTGGCCGAGCGTCTTGGCGCCGTTGTCGACGTAGTACGGCACGGTCTCCGGCAGCAGCCCCGACTCCCGCAGGTACCGCTCCAGCGGCACCGCGTCCCAGCCGATGGTCTGCCCGTGCACGATGGCGCCGTCCTCGGGCGTGCGCGCCACTATGCCCGGAACGCCGATGCCCACCCCGATCAGGTCCCGCGCCGCCGTCCCGGAGCGCTCCAGCACCTCGGCGATACCCTCGCGCAGGTGGCGCACGATGACATCGACGTCGTAGCGGTCCACGCGCCGTCCGCCGGTCGCCAGCGGCCGCTCCACCCGCGCCAGCTCGGTGAGCGCCAGGTCGAACAGCTCCACGCGCACCCGGGTCTCGCCCACGTCGATGCCGATCATGTACCCGCTGCGCGGGCTGACCCGCAGCAGGGTGCGCGGGCGGCCGCCGACCGAGTCGACGCTGCCGGCCTCCTCGACCAGCCCCTCCGCCATCAGTTCCGCGACGACATTGCTCACCGAGCCGGAGCTGAGCCCGGTGGCGGGCCCGAGTGTGAACCGGCTGAGCGGTCCGTCGAAGTACAGCCGTTGCAGCACTGCGGTGCGGTTCTCCCGCCGCAGGTCACGTACCGTACGGCCGCTGCGCACTGTCACCTCTGCTCCTCGTCTCGTCGCAATCCGCCGCGACCTACCTGGGTCGGGGCTCTTGACGCGATCTTAGCTTGACGCTTAACTCACGTCCTAAATTAAGCCGTGGGGGTACGGGACCGGCACGCGGGGCGCTGCTCCGGATCCCTCCGCGGACGACAGTCGCTCCTTCCCGGAAGGCCTACTGAAGTCATGCGCAGAAGCAGAGTCGCATCCATCGCAGCCGTAACCCTCTCGCTCGTCCTCGCCTCGGCTGCCTGCGGCGGCGGGTCGACCGGCTCGGAGGGCGGCTCCAACGAGCAGCCCAAGACCCTCACGTACTGGGCCTCCAACCAGGGCGCCAGCCTGGAGGTCGACAAGAAGGTCCTCCAGCCCGAGCTCGACAAGTTCGAGAAGGAGACCGGCATCAAGGTCAAGCTGGAGGTCGTGCCCTGGTCGGACCTGCTCAACCGTATCCTCACCGCCACCACCTCCGGCCAGGGTCCGGACGTGCTGAACATAGGCAACACCTGGAGCGCCTCCCTCCAGGCCACCGGCGCCCTGCTGCCGTGGGACGCGAAGAACTTCGAGGCCATCGGCGGCAAGGACCGCTTCGTGGACTCCGCGCTCGGCTCCACCGGCACCCAGGGACAGGACCCGGCCGCCGTCCCGCTGTACTCCATGGCCTACGCCCTCTACTACAACAAGAAGATGTTCGCCGACGCGGGCATCGAGAAGCCCCCGGCCACCTGGTCGGAGCTGACCGACGTCGGCGAGAAGCTCTCGAAGAACGGCAAGTGGGCGCTCGGCGCGGAGGGTTCGAACCTCTCCAACAACATCCACCAGGTGTTCGTCCTCGGCAAGCAGCACGGCGCCGACTTCTTCACCCCCGACGGCAAGGCCGACTTCACCTCCGACGGCGCGGTCGCCGCCGTGAAGCAGTACGTCGACTTCATGGCCAAGGACAAGATCATCGCCCCGGGCAACGCCGAGTACGCCCAGAACCAGTCACTGAGCGACTTCGCCAAGGACAAGACGGCGATGGTGCTCTGGCAGACCGCCTCGGCCACGTTCAAGTCCCTCGGCATGAACGAGGACGAGTGGGGAGTCGCCCCCGCCCCCGTCCAGTCCGGCACCCCCGGCACGGGCACGAACACCAACTCCATGGTCGCCGGCATCAACATGGCCGTCTTCAAGAACACCAAGAACATCGACGGCGCCAAGAAGTTCGTGAAGTTCATGACCAGCGACGAGGAGCAGAAGATCCTCAACAGCGCCTACGGCTCCATCCCGCCGGTCAAGTCCGCCCAGGAGGACCCCGCCTTCGACTCCCCGGCGCTCAAGGTCCTGCGCGACACCCTCGCCACCAGCGCCACCGCACTGCCCCAGGTCCCCGAGGAGTCGCAGTTCGAGACCGTCGTGGGCACCGCCGTGAAGGAACTGTTCGCCGACGCCGCCGCCGGACGCAAGGTCACCACCGAATCAGTGCGGGCCAAGCTGGAGAAGGCCGAGCAGCAGATGTCCACCTCGTGACGACGGACTCCACCACCATGACCACCACCGCTGCCTACGGCACGGTCGAGCGGACCGCTCAGAAGCAGGACCCCGGTGCGGCGCCCAAGAAGCGCCGCCCCGGGTGGCTGCGCCGCGTGTCCCTGCCGTACCTGCTCCTCCTGCCCGCCCTCCTCCTCGAACTCCTCGTCCACCTGGTGCCGATGGTCATCGGCATCGTGGTCAGCTTCCGGGAGCTCACCCAGTTCTACATCCGGGACTGGACCACCGCGCCCTGGAACGGCCTGGGCAACTACGAGATCGCCGTCGACTTCGACGCCCCCGTCGGCGAGGCCCTGCTCAAGTCGTTCTTCACGACCTGTCTGTTCACCGTGCTCTCGGTCGGCCTGTGCTGGCTGCTCGGCGCCGCCGCGGCGATCTTCCTCCAGGAGTCCTTCCGCGGCCGGGGCCTGCTGCGCACCATCTTCCTGGTCCCGTACGCGCTGCCCGTCTACGCCGCCGTCATCACCTGGGCGTTCATGTTCCAGCGCGACAACGGCCTGGTGAACCACGTCATCCACGACCAGCTCGGGCTGACCGATTCACCGCCCTTCTGGCTCATCGGCGACAACGCCTTCTTCACCCTGCTGATCGTCTCGGTGTGGAAGGGCTGGCCGTTCGCCTTCCTCATCATCATGGCCGGGCTGCAGAACATCCCGCGCGAGATGTACGAGGCCGCCGCCCTCGACGGCGCCGGGATCTGGCAGCAGATCCGCCGGATCACCATGCCGTCGCTGCGCCCGGTCAACCAGGTGCTCGTGCTGGTGCTGTTCCTGTGGACGTTCAACGACTTCAACACGCCGTTCGTGCTGTTCGGCAAGGCGGCGCCGGAGTCGGCGGACCTGATCTCGCTGCACATCTACCAGTCGTCGTTCCAGACCTGGAACTTCGGCACCGGCTCCGCCATGTCGGTGCTCCTCCTGCTGTTCCTGCTCCTGGTGACCGGCGTCTACCTCGCGCTCACCTCCCGCGGAAGGAAGGCCACCGATGGCTGAGCCCCGTTCACCGATGGCCGCCCCGCAGTCCTTCCTGTGGAGCCGGCGAATCTTCCTCACCCTGCTGACGGGCTTCGTACTGCTGCCCGTCTACGTGATGATCTCCAGCTCGCTGAAGCCCCTTGAGGACGTGTCGGGCAAGTTCACCTGGCTGCCCTCCGGGCTCACCGTCCGGCCGTACTTCGACATCTGGGAGACCGTCCCGCTCGCCGACTACTTCGTCAACTCGCTGATCGTGGCGGGCGCGGCGACCGTCTGCTCGGTGACCATCGCCGTCTTCGCGGCATACGCGGTCAGCCGCTACAACTTCCGCGGCAAGCGCGTCTTCACGGTCACCGTGCTGTCCACCCAGATGTTCCCGGGCATCCTGTTCCTGCTGCCGCTGTTCCTCATCTACGTCAACATCGGCAACGCCACCGGCATCGCCCTGTTCGGCTCCCGCGGCGGCCTGATCATCACGTATCTGACCTTCTCGCTGCCGTTCTCCATCTGGATGCTGATCGGGTACTTCGACTCGGTGCCCAGGGACCTGGACGAGGCGGCGAAGGTCGACGGCTGCGGGCCGCTCGGCGCGCTGTTCCGGGTCGTGGTGCCCGCCGCGATCCCCGGCATCGTCGCCGTCGCCGTCTACGCCTTCATGACCGCCTGGGGAGAAGTCCTCTTCGCCTCCGTCATGACCAACGACACCACCCGCACCCTGGCCGTCGGGCTCCAGGGCTACTCCACCCAGAACGACGTGTACTGGAACCAGATCATGGCCGCCTCACTCGTCGTCAGCCTGCCCGTCGTCGCCGGGTTCCTGCTGCTCCAGCGCTATCTCGTCGCCGGACTGACAGCGGGAGCAGTCAAGTGACCGTCCGCCCCGATCCCGAAAGGTTCTCTGTGCCCGAGCCGATAGACCTCGCCGCCTTCCCCGACGACTTCAGCTGGGGCACGGCCACCTCCGCCTACCAGATCGAGGGCGCCGCCACCGAGGACGGCCGGTCGCCGTCCATCTGGGATACCTTCTCCCACACCCCGGGGAAGATCGACAACGGCGACCACGGCGACGAGGCGTGCGACCACTACCACCGCTGGCCCGAGGACGTGGCGCTGATGTCCCGGCTGGGCGTCGACACCTACCGCATGTCCATCGCCTGGCCCCGCGTGGTCCCCGGCGGCGACGGGCCCGTCAACGCGGCCGGCCTGGACTTCTACGACCGGCTCGTGGACGCCCTCCTCGCGGCGGGCATCACCCCCAACATCACCCTCTACCACTGGGACCTGCCGCAGGTGCTCCAGGACCGCGGCGGCTGGACCGTGCGGGAGACCGCCGAGCACCTCGCCGCCTACGCCTCCGCCGTGGCCGGACGGCTCGGCGACCGCGTCACCCGCTGGGCCACCCTCAACGAGCCCCTGTGCTCGGCGTGGATCGGCCACCTGGAGGGCAGGATGGCCCCCGGCCTCACCGACCTCACCGCGGCGGTACGGGCCTCCTACCATCTGCTGCTCGGCCACGGCCTGGCCACCCAGGCCGTCCGCGCCGCCGTCCCCGGCGCCCAAATCGGCCTGGTCACCAACCACTCCACCGTCGAGGCGGCCTCCACCCGCCCCGAGGACCTCGCCGCCGCCACCCGCATGGACGGCCACAGCAACCGCTGGTGGCTGGACCCCGTCTACGGCCGCGGCTTCCCCGCCGACATGCGCGAGCTGTACGGCGTCGAACTCCCCGAGCGGCCCGGCGACCTGGAGACCATCGCGGCGCCCCTGGACTGGCACGGCCTGAACTACTACTTCCCGGTGACCGTCACCGACGACCCCGACGGCCCGGTGCCGTACGCCCGTGAGGTGCGGCTGCCCGACGTGCCGCGCACCGGCATGGACTGGCAGATCGACGCCGACGGCCTGGAGGCCCTGCTGCTGCGGCTCACCGAGGACTACGGGGTGGGCGAGCTGTACGTCACCGAGAACGGCTCCGCCTTCACCGACACGGTCGCCCCGGACGGCAGCGTGCACGACCCCGAGCGCACCCGGTACCTGGAGCAGCACATCGCCGCCTGCGCCCGAGCCCTGCGCAAGGGTGCCCCGCTGGCCGGGTACTACGCCTGGTCCCTGCTGGACAACTTCGAGTGGGCCTACGGCTACGACAAGCGCTTCGGCCTGGTCCACGTCGACTACGCCACCCAGCGGCGCACCCTGAAGTCCAGCGGCATGCGCTACGCGGACATCATCCGCGTCCACCGCCAGTCCCGCGGCTGAACCGGCCCGGCCCGGCGTCCTCCACCCGAGCGGGGGAGCGCGCCGGGCCTGGCTGTTCCTACTCGGCCCTGCTCGTGTGCAGGGTCTTCCTGGCCAGTTCCAGCGCCGGGAGCATGGCCCTGTGCTCCCCGGAGTCCAGGCCGCCGAGGTGCAGGACGACCGGCCCCTCGTTGGTGGTCACGGCGAGGGCGCGTTCCTGCTTGGCCTCGTCCAGGAGCTCGCTCGTATAGGTGTAGGTGACCTCGGCGCCGTCGAGCCCGTTCGCCGTGAAGGAGCCGTACTTCTCCTTGCTCACCCCGTCCTGACCGGCCACGAACGACTCCAGGACGCCACGGGCGTCGGTGTCACCGGGCTTCCCGGTCCAGGCCCGCAGGAAGCCGATGTTCCCGGCCGGCTTGGCGTCGATCTCGCAGACGAGGGTGACCGGTCCCTGGCGCATGACGAAGTCGGGGTCGCTGGTGTCGACGGCCTCGGCCTTCCAGTCCTCGGCGATGTCGAAGGTGACCGGCAGCTCGCACGCGGAGCTTTTGCCCCCGATCGTCCGGCCGCTTTCGGCCACCTCGGCGTCGCTCTTCACGGCGCCTTTCGCGTCGCCGTCCTCGGCCTCGGCCGAGCACCCCGTCACCAGCGCGACCAGCACAGCCGCGCACACCGCCCGACGGCTCACGTCGTTCTCCCCTCACCCGTTCGGCGGCACAGAGTAACCGAGGGCAGGGGGAGAGCGATCAAGCGGTGCTACTCGCCGATGCTGGATGCCGGAGCCTCCTTGACCCGCGCGGCGTCGTCCTGGGCGAGGAGCGACAGCAGCGAGGCGATGGTCAGCCCGGCTTCCGCCGGGTGGCGAAGGATCTTGCCGGGTTCGATCCGGTAGGTGTTGGTGCGCCCTGCCCGTGTGTGGGACAGGTATCCGGCGCTTTCCAGGTCGGCGATGATCTTCTGCACGGCACGCTCGGTGAGTCTGCAGCGTGCGGCGATGTCACGGATCCGCGCGTTGCGGTCGTCGGCGATGGCGGCCAGGACACGGGCGTGGTTCGTCAGGAACGTCCACCCCGTGTGCGGCTCGTATAGTCCCTCCATGGGTCGATTCTACGGTTGATCGTTCGCGTATTCCAAGACACGTAACAAAAACATGAAGAAGATTTCGTGTATCTCTTGACGGGTGATTGCTGATGCGGTGACGCTGGAGGCAGTCCTGAAGGGGTGACCGATGGAGGCGGTCATGACGGAGGCGGCATCCACAGTGCGGTCGTCGTGCGCAGCGGACATCGGTGTCCAGCCCGACGGAGACCGGATGACGGTGATCGTGCGGGGGGAACTGGACCTTGAGGGGGCCCCCGAACTGGAACGCGTGTTGCGCGCCGCCCTCGGGCGGTCGGTGCGGGGCGTGGACCTGGACCTCAGCGGAGTGGAGTTCTGGGACTGCTCCGCGCTGAACATCTTGCTCGGACTGCGCGAGCGCGCCCTCCGTGACGGGAAGGCGCTGCTCGTCAGGTCGGCCGGCCCCGTGGCCGAACGACTGCTCAACCTGACCGGCACCTACTCCCTGTTCGCCCCTGCGGACGAGGACGACGAATCAGTACCTTCCGCTCCGGACGAGATCGAGGACGAGAGCATGCTGCAAGACCTGCGGATCGAGGTTGTCCAGCTACGACGGGCCATGCAGACCCGTCCCACCATCGACCTGGCGCGGGGCATTCTGATGGCGTCCTTCGGCCTGCGCCCGGAGGACGCCTGGGAGGTGCTGGTCATGGCCTCCCAGAACACCAACACCAAGCTCCACAACCTCGCCAGTGACCTGGTGGGCACGGTGAGCGGCGAGGCGCTGAACGAGTCGGTGCAGAAGCAGCTGTCGGCGGCGGTGGCCAAGGTCACCAGCGAGCGGGCCGAGATGTGCGCGAACTGATGAGGGCGACCGCCCGGCCGCAGGGGGCCGGGCGGTCGGCCGTGGGTCAGCGGGCCCGCGCCTCGGCCACCGGATCGGGCCGGAACGCCCACGCCATCCTCGGCTCCATGACCCCCCGGAAGACCCGCCGCACCGGTGCCGTGCACAGCACCGTCACCATGACACCCGCGACGAGCGTCACGACGATCTCCCCGAGCGGCTCGTGCGTCCAGTCCAGGTGGGACCAGTGGTACTTGTTGGCGGCCTGGATGACGAATCCGTGCAGCAGATAGCCGTACAGGGTGCCCGCGCCCAGGGACGTGAACCAGGTGCGGCGGCCCGGTACGAGCGCCAGGAAGCACGCCACCAGGACCGTCGAGCAGCCGAACAGGACCAGCGTCATCAGCGGGCCGTACCAGGCGGGCGCCGCCAGGTCCTCGGCGGTGGTGCGGTGGAAGAACCACGCGTAGTTCATCCGGGGCACCGCCCAGTACGCGACCACGGTCGCGCCGAGGAGCGCCGGCACCGCCGCCCGCCGCACCGCGGGGCGGCGCACCAGCGCGAAGTGCTCGGGCTTCAGCAGCAGACCGAGGACGAAGTAGGGCAGGAACTGCAGGGCGCGCTGGAGGTCGAGGTCCTTGCCGATGCTCGGGGTCAGTGTCGCCAGCATCGCGATGGCCAGGGCCAGGGGGAGCGGCCAGCGGACGATCCGCCAGACGGGTGTCGTCAGCCGCCAGATGAACAGAGCGGCCAGGAACCAGGTCAGATACAGCGGGTCCAGCAGGCTGATGTCGCGCCCGGGTTCGTTGTCCGTCCAGCGTGTGAAGTAGGTGTAGGCCACCTCGAACACGACATAGGGGACGGCGACTCCGGTCAGCAGCCGCTTCAGCCGGCTCGGCGTGGCGTCGAAGGTCCGTGAGAAGTAGCCGGAGATCACGATGAACGCCGGCATGTGGAACGCGTACACCAGCATGTACAGCGCGGTGACCGCCCGGCTCTCGTCCCTGAGGGGTTCCCACGCGTGGCCGATCGCCACCAGGACGATGGCCAAGTACTTGGCGTTGTCGAAGAACGCGTCGCGTTCCTTGACCGACCGGGCAGTCTGCGCGGGCGCGGAGGCGGTGCCGTCGTGTGCGCCGGGCGGCGGTGCCTTCGGCTGTCCGAGTGTGCGCAGCGCGAGCGTTTGCTGATCGAGACCTTCTCGATGGAACCCGGACAGAGCGGAACACCTCTTACTGGAGTTGGCTGTATGACCCATGTGCCGACTCGGGTCACCGTAGTCACGCATCCTCAGCCGCGTAAACCCGAACGGTCCTGATGTGACCGCCGTATCTCCCGTGGCCGGTTCGCGCGGGGCGGGTACCACGTATCGCGGCTTCTGAACACACCGCACGTCGGCGGAGAATCAGCAGGGAAACGCCAGATGTCGGGCGCAAACGGACGTAATGGCTCCCGACTTGCAGGAGTGCGGGGAGCGGGGGCAGGGTTCGGTCGTGTGGCAACTCTGCTGATCGTGCACCACACGCCCTCGCCGAACTGTCAGGCGCTGTTCGAAGCCGTGCTCTCCGGGGCGACCGCCCCCGAGATCGAGGGCGTCTCGGTGGTACGCCGGGCGGCGCTGGCCGCGACGGTGTCCGACGTCCTCGACGCCGATGCCTTCCTTCTCGGCACCCCGGCCAACCTCGGCTATATGTCCGGTGCCCTGAAGCACTTCTTCGACACCGTCTACTACCCCTGCCTGGACGCCACCCGCGGACGGCCCTTCGGCTACTACGTGCACGGCGGCAGCGACGTCACCGGCGCGCTCCGCTCCATCGAGACGGTCACCACGGGACTGGGCTGGCGCCGCGCGGCGGAACCCGTGACCGTGACCGGCGAACCGGGCAAGGCGGACATCGAGGCGTGCTGGGAGCTGGGGGCCACGCTGGCCGCCGGACTGATGGACTGACGGGGGAGCCCCGTAAACGCCTCACGGCGGTGCCGGAGAACCGGCACCGCCGTGAGCGGGATCAGGTGAGCGGGATCAGACCGCGGTCGCGGGGTACGTCGGGTACTCCACGCCCGAGACGTGCTGGACGACCCGGATGACCTGGCAGGAGTAGCCGAACTCGTTGTCGTACCAGAGGTAGAGGATCGCGTTGTCGCCGTCCACCTTGGTGGCGCCCGCGTCGACGATCGAGGCGTGCCGCGAGCCGACGAAGTCCATGGAGACGGCGTCGGGGGCGGTGGTGAAGTCGATCTGGCGCTTCAGCGGCGAGTGCAGCGAGACGTCGCGCAGGTAGTCGAGGACCTCCTCGCGGGTGGTCTCCCGGGCCAGGCGCAGGTTCAGGATGGCGATCGAGACGTCCGGGACGGGGACGCGGATCGAGCTGCCGGTGATCGGGGCCTTGAGGTCCGGCAGCGCCTTGGCCACGGCCGACGCGGCACCGGTCTCGGTGATCACCATGTTCAGCGGCGCGCTGCGGCCCCGGCGGTCCGCCTTGTGGTAATTGTCCAGAAGGTTCTGGTCGTTGGTGAACGAGTGGACCGTCTCCACGTGGCCGCGCAGCACGCCGTACTCGTCGTCCATCGCCTTCAGCGGCGGGACGATCGCGTTGGTGGTGCAGGAGGCGCAGGACAGGATCTGCTCGTCCGGCTTGATCGTGTCGTGGTTGACGCCGTGCACGATGTTCGGGACGTCGCCCTTGCCGGGCGCGGTCAGCACGACCTTGTCGATACCCGGGCGCAGGTGCTGCGAGAGGCCCTCGCGGTCCCGCCACTTGCCGGTGTTGTCGATGAGGATGGCGTCCTTGATGCCGTACTCGGTGTAGTCCACCTCGGACGGGTCGCTCGCGTAGATCACCTTGATCGCGTTGCCGTTGGCGAGGATCGTGGAGGACTCCTCGTCCACGGTGATCGTGCCCTGGAACTGGCCGTGGATGGAGTCGCGGCGCAGCAGTGAGGCGCGCTTGACCAGGTCCTGCTCGCCACCGCCCCGCACGACGATGGCACGCAGTCGCAGGCCGTTGCCCGAGCCCGCCTTCTCGATCAGCAGCCGCGCCACCAGGCGGCCGATGCGGCCGAAGCCGTACAGCACGACGTCGCGGCCGCCATCGCGCTCGATCTTGTTGGCGCCGGTGGCCCCGGCGACCGCCTCCGCGGTGAACTCGGCCACCGACAGACCGCGGTCGTCGGTCTTGTACGTGGCGGCCAGCATGCCGATGTCGATCTGGGACGGGCCGAGGTCGAGGGTGGTGAGCGCCTGAAGGAAGGGCAGCGTCTCGGTGACCGACAGTTCCTCGCCCGCGATCTGCCGTGCGAACCGGTGCGTCTTCAGGATGCTGACCACCGACTTGTTCACCAAGGAGCGGCTGTGCAGCAGGACCGTCACGTCCCGCTCCCGGTGCAGCTTCCCGATGATCGGGATCATCGACTCCGCGATCTCCTCGCGGTTCTTCCAGTTGGTGAACGAGTCGTCGTTGACAGTCACAGGAGTCTCTTTCGAGCTAGAGGGTGCTCATATGCTAACCCGCCTGTTCGAGGGGTCGGCACGGGGGTCCCTCCGCCCGCGCGGGCGGCCACGCGCGGGGGCGTGGCCGCCCAACTCCGGCTCAGTTGAGGGTGTCCGGGTCCGGGCCGGTGCGCAGGCCGCGGTCCAGGGCGGCGATCGCGGCCATCTCCTCCTCGGAGAGTGTGAAATCGAACACGTCGAGGTTCTCCCGAATGCGCTGCGGGGTCACCGACTTGGGGATCACGACGTTGCCGAGCTGCAGGTGCCAGCGCAGCACGACCTGGGCGGGGGACTTCCCGTGCCGCCCGGCGATCGTGACGATCGCCTCGTCCTTCAGTACCGCGCCCTGGGCCAGCGGGCTCCACGCCTCGGTGGCGATGCCCAGCTCGGCGTGGAGGGCGCGCAGTTCGGCCTGCTGGAGGCCGGGATGCAGCTCGATCTGGTTGACGGCCGGCACGATCGAGGCGCCGTCGGTCAGGCGCCGCAGATGGTCGGGCTGGAAGTTGGACACCCCGGCGGCCCGGACCCTGCCGTCGGCCACCAGGCGCTCGATCGCCTTCCAGGACTCGCGGTACAGGTCGCGGGCCGGGGTCGGCCAGTGGATGAGGTACAGGTCGACGTAGTCCAGGCCCAGGGCGGCCAGGCTGGCGTCGAACGCCCTGAGGGTGGCGTCGTGGCCCTGGTCGGCGTTCCACAGCTTGGTCGTGACGAACAGGTCCTCGCGGGCGATCCCGGAGTCGGCCAGCGCCTTGCCGGTACCCGCCTCGTTGCCGTAGATCGCGGCGGTGTCGACGGATCGGTAACCGGCCCGGAGGGCCTCGGTGACGGCGGCGGTGGTCTCGGCGTCAGGGACCTGGAAGACGCCGAAGCCGAGCTGGGGGATCTCGACGCCGTTGTTGAGGGTGACGGTGGGGACCGTGGTCATGGTGGTGCTTCCTCGGGGGGTGGGAGATGCTTGATTGCGCCTGGCGCTTATAGGCGACAACAATAGTTGCTTACGCGGGCTAAATGCAAGTGGGGGTGTTCTGGGAGGGGAGATCGACCGGGATGTCCCGGTTCTCTGAAAGGTTGATAAGAAATTGGGGCGCGGTTGAACGCGGTGGGCCCGTGATGCGTATGGGGGCGAGGGATTTGTATGTCCGCTCGCTCGCCCCCGAACGTAGGAGTACTGCCTTGACACGCAATACGCGCAGGCGCCCGACCGGCCCACGACGCGCGACCTTTGCCGCTTTCGCGCTGATCCTGGGTGGCGGCGGGCTGATGGCCACCAATATCTACGCCTCCGCCACCGGAGGCGGTGAAGCCGCCCAGAAGGCGGGGGCCACCATCGACTGCCCCGATGTGGGTGCCGAGTTGACCCAGGTCCCGGACGAGTCCAGAGCCGAGGTCGACAAGGAACTCGCCGCCCTGGACGGCCAGATAGCAGAGGCGTACCAGCAACTCCAGGCAGCCACGCAGGAACAGAAGCAGGACTCCGGCTTCACCGACAGCTCCATCATGAAGCCGCTGGAGGAGAAGCGCGTCGCCACCATCGAGAACATCGCGGTGGCGATCGGCAACGCGGGCGAGCGCCCCGACGGCCTCGAAGCGCTGGCGGGCTGTGAACTGACCGTCCAGGAGCAGCCGCAGGCCGGCCAGGCCGGAAACGGCCCCGTGGCCGAGGACTTCGTCGACATCAACAGCGTCGAGCCCAATGTGCAGGAGCCGCCCGCCGGACAGAACGCCTCCACCGGCACCTTCACCACCAGCTGCGGTGTCAACGAGAACGGCCTGTTCAACTCGGACAACATCATCGTCGCGCCGGGTGTCACCAACGCCGCCCACCACTTCCACGACTACATCGGCAACCAGGCCAACGACGCCTTCGCCAGCGACGAGGACCTGGCCAACGCCGACACCAGCTGCGAGAACCAGGGCGACAAGTCCACCTACTACTGGCCCGTGCTGCGTCTGCAGAACGGCACCCAGGAGAAGGACGCCAACTCGCCCGGCGGCGGCATCGAGGGCAACGCCGGTGAGATCATCACGGCCAAGGAGGTCACGCTGACCTTCCAGGGCAGCCCCCAGAGCGACGTGACGGCCATGCCGCGCCTGCTGCGCATCATCACCGGCGACGCCAAGGCGTTCGTCAACGGCCCCGCCAACGCCAACGCCTCCTGGAGCTGCACCGGCTTCGAGGACCGGCAGCTGAAGGACAAGTACCCGCTGTGCCCCCAGGGCAGTGACGTGGTGCGCACCTTCAAGTTCCAGAGCTGCTGGGACGGCCGCAACATCGACAGCGCCAACCACCGCACCCACGTGGCGTTCGCCGCCGCCGACGGTTCCTGCCCCGGCGGCTTCAAGGCCATCCCGCAGCTGGTCCAGCGCATCGTCTACGACGTGGACGCGCCGAGCCTCGACGACGGCGGCCAGACGACCCCGCTGTTCGCCGTGGACTCCTTCCCCGAGCAGCTGCACAAGCCGGTCACGGACCACGGTGACTTCATCAACGTCTTCGACGAGGCGCTGATGAACGAGATGGTCAAGTGCATCAACGAGGGCCGCCAGTGCGACGCCGGCGCCCTGCCGGAGCAGCCCCAGCAGCCGGGCGACGGCAACGGCGGTAACGACGACGGTGGCCAGAACGGCGGCGACGAGGGCAACAACGGCGGTAACGACAACGGCGGTCAGGACGGCGGTCAGAACAACGACGGCGGCCAGAACGACGGCGGTCAGAACAACGACGGCGGCCAGAACGACGGCGGTCAGGACGGCGGTCAGAACAACGACGGCGGCCAGAACGACGGCGGTCAGAACAACGACGGCGGTCAGAACAACGGCGGCGGTCAGGACGGCGGTCAGAACAACGACGGCGGCCAGAACAACGGTGGTCAGACGGAGCCCGCGACCGAGGCCCCGGCGGACGACCAGCCGACCGACGACGCCACCGTCGACCAGCCGAAGATCGGCGGCACCCCGTCCGCGACCCGCGACGCCGAGGAGACCCCGGCCGAGGAGGTCGGTGAGCCCACTGCCTCGCCGACCCAGTCGCAGGCTCCGGTCGGCGCCGACCAGTCGCAGAACAACAACACCGGCACGCAGACGGTGGGCGGCAGCCTCGCCGACACCGGTGCCAAGCTGTGGCCCGCGGCCGCCGGTGCGGTTCTCGTCCTGTGCGGCATCGTGCTGCTGCGCCAGATGAGGCGCCGCGCCTGAGCAGGACCCACTGAAACACAGGTCGGCCTCCCGTCACGGACGGGAGGCCGACCTGTGTGCTGCGGGACCTACGCCGAGGTCAGCCGGTTGGCGGGGCGGCGAAGGCCGTAGTGCTCGCGCAGGGTGCGGCCGGTGTACTCGGTGCGGAACAGGCCGCGCTGCTGGAGGATCGGCACCACGTGGTCGACGAAGTTCTCCAGGCCGCCCGGCAGATGGGGCGGCATGATGTTGAAGCCGTCGGCGCCGCCCTCGGTGAACCACTCCTCCAGGTGGTCGGCCACCTGCTCGGGCGTACCGGCGAACACATGGTGGCCGCGTCCGGCACCGAGGCGGGCGATCAGCTCGCGCAGGGTGAGGTTGTCCCGTCGGGCCAGCTCGGCGACGAGCGTGAAGCGGCTCTTGTTGCCGTTGATGTCCCGTTCCTCGGGCAGTTCGGGCAGCGGCCCGTCCAGCGGCAGCCCCGTCAGATCGGTGCCGAGCATCCCGGAGAGCTGGGCGAGCCCGTACTCGGGGACCTGAAGTTCTGTCAGCTCCTGTTCCAGGGCGCGTGCCTCGGCCTCGGAGGAGCCGATGACCGGCGCGATACCGGGCAGGACGAGCAACTGGTCCTCGGTGCGGTCGTAGCGGGCCAGCCGGGACTTGAGGTCCTTGTAGAAGGCCTGGGCGTCCGCGAGGGTCTGCTGGGCGGTGAAGACGGCCTCGGCGTACTGGGCGGCGAACTCCTTGCCGTTCTCCGACGAACCGGCCTGCACCAGCAGGGGATACCCCTGCGGGGAGCGCGGCACGTTCAGCGGACCCTGAACGCCGAAGTACTCACCCCGGTGCTCGATCTCGCGCACCTTGTCGGTGTCGGCGTACACCCCGCGCTCCCGGTCGAGCAGGATCGCGTCGTCCTCCCAGCTGTCCCACAGCTTGGTGGCCACCTCGACGAACTCCCGGGCCCGCTCGTAGCGCAGCCGGTGTTCCAGGTGGGTGTCCTGGCCGAAGTTGCGGGCCTCCTGCACGGTGCCGGAGGTGACGATGTTCCAGCCCGCCCGGCCCTCGCTGATGTGGTCGAGGGAGGCGAACTTGCGGGCGGTGTGGAAGGGCTCGTTGAAGGTGGTGGAGACGGTGGCGATCAGTCCGATCCGCTCGGTGACCGCCGCCAGCGCGGACAGCAGGGTCAGCGGCTCGAAGCCGCCGAGCGCGTTGTGGCGCGCGTTGCCCCACAGGGCGAGGCCGTCGGCCAGGAACACCGAGTCCAGCAGGCCGCGTTCGGCGGTCTGCGCGAGCTGTTGGAAGTAGCGCCGGTCGACGATTCGGTCGGGCTCGGTGCGAGGGTGCCGCCAGGCGGCGTCGTGGTGTCCGGCGTTCAGCAGGAAGGCGTTGAGGTGGAGCTGACGGGGGCGGGACGCGGTCATGGAGTTCCTCTGGAGCTGTGACGAAGGGGATGGAAGAGGGTGGTCAGGCGCCGGTGGGCACGCGCCAGGAGCTGAGGCGGCGTTCCACGCTCACCAGGAGCTGGTTGAAGGCGACACCGATCGCGGAGATCGTGATGATGCCCGCGTACATCTGCGGGATCGCGAAGTTGTACTGAGAGGCGTTGATCAGATAGCCCAGGCCCGCCTTGGCGCCGATCATCTCGGCGGCGACCAGCACCAGGATCGACACCGCTCCGGCCAGCCGGATACCGGTGAACATCACCGGCACCGAGGCCGGCAGGATGACCTTCTGGAACAGCCGGGGCGCGGACAGGTCCATCGACCGGGCGAGCTTGAGCAGGGTCGGATCGACGTTGCGGACCGCGCTGATCGTGTTGAGCAGGATCGGCCAGGTGCACGCGTACACCACGATGGAGATCTTCGAGGTCTCGCCGATCCCCAGTAGGAGCACGAACACCGGCAGCAGGGCCAGCGCCGCGGTGTTGCGGAACACCTCAAGCAGCGGTCCCAGCAGGTCGGCGACCGGCCGGTACCAGCCGATCAGCAGCCCCAGCGGTACGGCGACGGCCACCGCGATCCCGAAGCCGCTGAACGAACGGACCAGACTGGCCTGTGTGTTGTCGGCGAGCTGACCGTCCTCGGCCAGCCCCCACCAGGCCTCGGCGACCTCGCTGAACGGTGGCAGGAAGGTCCGGTCGACCAGGCCGAGCCGTGGCGCGCTCTCCCACAGGAGCAGCAGCGCCGCGATGGCAGCGGACTTGGTCACCACGGTCAGCAGCAACCGTCCCGCCCGGCGGGCCCGGCCGGTGGACACCGGCGTGGGTTCGGGGGCCTTGACGACCAGGGCTTCCCGGACCGCCTCGGCCGGTGTCTCGGTAGTGGTGGTGCTCATACGGCTGCCGCCTCCTTCTCCAACTGCTGGGCCCTGGCCACCTCGTCGTGCAGCAGCGACCAGATCTCGTGCCGGTGCCGCGCGAACTCGGGGCTGGAGCGCAGGTCGTCCGTCGCCGTACGGGAACCGAGCGAGACCGGCACGATCCGCTTGATGCGGCCCGGCCTGGACGTCATGACGGCGACGCGCTGCCCCAGGTAGACGGCCTCGTCGATGCCGTGGGTGATGAACACGACGGTCTTGCCGGTGCGCTGCCACACGCTGAGCAGCTCGTCCTGGAGCGACTCCCGCGTCTGCGCGTCGAGCGCCGCGAACGGCTCGTCCATCAGCAGCACTTGGGGGTCGTAGGCGAGACTGCGGGCGATGGCGACGCGCTGGCGCATTCCGCCGGACAGTTCGTGCGGATGCCGGTCCTCGAACCCGGTCAGGCCCACCAGGTCCAGGAACTCCCGTGCCCGGGCGGCCCGTTGGCGCCGCGGGACCCCGGTGGCCTCCAGGCCGAACTCGACGTTGCCCTGCGCGGTGCGCCAGGGCAGCAGCGCGTACTGCTGGAAGACGATGCCCCGGTCCAGGCCGGGCCCGGTGACCGGCGTACCGTCGAGCAGAATGCGGCCCGAGGTGGGCTGTGTCAGACCCCCGAGCAGATCCAGCAGGGTCGACTTCCCGCATCCGCTGGGGCCGACGAGGACCACGAACTCCCCGTCCGCGATCTCCAGGTCGATACCGTCGAGGGCGGTGAACCGGCTGCTCTGCCGCTTCCCCGAGCGGTCCTTGACGGTGAATTCCTTCCGTACGTTCTCGAAGACGATCGTCATGGCAGTCAGCTCCGGCCGGTCGCGTCGTTGAATTCGTTGGTGTAGAGGTCCGCCAGGGTGACCCGGCCCTTGTCGATGTCGCCGCGCTCGGACAGCCAGTCGATCCAGAGCTTGAACTCCTTGTCGGTGATCCGGCCCGCCTTCTCGCCGACGCCGAAGGAACGCCAGTACTTCAGGGACTCGGTGTCCTCGTTGCGCTCGCGCCGCTTCACGATGTCCGTCATCCGGGCGATGACCTCCTCGTGCGGAGTGGAGCGCGACCACTCGATCGCCTTGCCGACGGCGGTGACGAAGGTGCGGACGGTCTCGGGGTTCTGCTCGATGAAGCGCTCCGTCATCACGTACGTGCCGGCGCTGAACGCGCCGAGCAGCTCGTAGTCGGTGAACAGCGGCCGGATGCCGCCGGTGGCCAGCGCCTTGTCGCGCAGCACGCCGCTGAGGACGGCCACGTCGATCTGCTTCTGGCGCAGTGACTGCTCGGTGTTGACCGGGGGCACCACCAGCGGTTCGACCTTGTCGATGTCGGACGGGGAGAGCCCCTCGCGCTGCAGGTGGATGTCGAGCATGGCCTCGGCGTGGGCGCCGAGGGTGTTCATCCCGACCTTTTTGCCGATCAGGTCCCGCGCCGAGCGGATCGGGCTGTCCTCAAGGACGTAGTAGCCGCTGTAGGCGTCCTTGTCCGAGCCGTAGTAGCTGATGACCGCCTTGATGGGGGCGTTGTTCGCGGCGAGTTTGACCACCGCGCCGTTGAAGGCGCCGCCGAAGTCGACCTGGCCGGTCGCCGCGGACTGGATGTCCTGCGGACCGCTGATCGTATTGCCGACCCACTCCAGCTTGACGTCCTCCAAGTAGCCGAGATCCTCGGCGAGTTCGGGCAGCGTCACCTGGCCCGCCCAGCCCTGGTACTTGAGCGTCTTCGTCCCGCCCTTCCCGGCACTGGCACCGGACGCGGCCGTGCCGCAGCTGACGGCCACTGCCGAGAGACCGAGCAGAGTGAGGAACTGTCGTCGGGTCGATGCCGTGGTGGCCATGAAGAGGTCCTGTTCACAGAAGCGGGGCGGGGAAGTACGGACGTCGAGCGGCGCGGGGCATGCCGAAGGAGGGCATGCTCCGTGGAGCTCTACGGGTGTGAGGTCACCGGCGTCGTCCGGAGCGCCGGGCAGGAAGGGAGCGAGGAGGAACCGCGCCGGTCAGCGGCGGCGACAGCCGGTGGCACACAGGGCGCTGCACTGACGTCGCGGTTCGACGATCAGGCGCGCGGCGGGGGTCTCGTTCTTGCTCACGGACATGACACTCGCAGCGAAATCCGGCCAGGTCAACGCCGCGAGAGGCCTCGAAGCATTTCTCCACAGTGGGACATGCGCACGAAGCGCGGAGTTCACAGTTCCGGGGTTTCAGCGCACCGACTGCACGGCGTAGAGCGCCCCGACAGCGAGGGCCAGGGAGCCGAGCAGGAGCCGCAACGCCGTCTCGGGCACGCGGGGTTGGAGCCGCGCCCCGAGGTAGCCGCCGATGAGTCCGCCCAGTCCGCAGGCGATTCCCAGGCCCCAGTCGGGGGCGACGGTGCCGGACTCGGCGAGCGAGAGCAGGGCGAAGGCCGTGGCACCGGCCACGGAGGTGACGAAGGTGGCGGCGAGGGCGGCGGGTGCCACCTTGGTGACCGGCATGCCCCGGCCGACCAGGATCGGGCCGAGGATCGACCCGCCACCGATGCCGTAGATGCCGCCGACGACACCGACGGCCAGGGCCAGCGAGCTCAGGGCCCGAGGGGACGGTTCCGTGCCCGAGGTGCGTTCGGCGGGGCGGAGGGTGCGCAGGACGAGCCATGCGCCGAGCGGCATCAGCAGGGCCGCCACCAGCACTCGGAAGACCGTGGCGCCGGGCAGGGCGAAGACCCGGATCACGGCACCGATCAGCACACCGGGCAGGGTTCCGGCCACCAGGCGCCGGGTCAGCGAGCCGCGCAGGAGGCCCGCCCTGCCGTACCGCAGCAG
Source organism: Streptomyces sp. DI166 (assembly GCF_900091315.1). Classification (GTDB taxonomy): domain Bacteria; phylum Actinomycetota; class Actinomycetes; order Streptomycetales; family Streptomycetaceae; genus Streptomyces; species Streptomyces fuscus. The sequence continues at coordinate 25,096 of NZ_FLSP01000055.1, read as the reverse complement.
GGCACCGGGACCGGCGACCACGTTGTAGAGGAGGTTGGTGGGGGTGACCGCCGGGCTGGGCACGCCGAGGACGCTGAGCTGCACGGGCAGCAGGAAGACGGCGCCCGACACTCCGACGGGTGCGGTCACCACCGCGATGAGCAGGCCCGCGGCCAGCCCGGTCGCCCAGTTCACCAGGTCCACAGGCGCGACCCTACGTCCCCGGCACGCGGCGCACTCCCAGGGGTCGGTGAAGGACCGACGGGCGAGTCCTGCCAGGAGGGGACCGAGGTGCTGCACTCGAACGTGCGTTCAGGCGGCGGGATCGGGGTGGACCCCTCCGACGAGCACACCCACATGCCCCCTCCTACGCTCGAAGAGTCAGCGCGCCCGTCGACAGGAGCCCCCGTGGACATCGACACGGTCGCCGATGAGCTGTACGCGCTGCGGCCGGAGGAGTTCACCGCGGCGCGCAACGCCCGTACGGCCGAGGCCCGCACCGCCGGGGACCGCGCGCTCGCGGACCGGATCGGCAAGCTGCGCCGCCCCAGCCTCGCGGCCTGGGTGAGCAACCTCCTGGTCCGGGAACGCCCCGAGGAGACCGAGGCCCTGCTCCGGCTCGGCGAGGCCCTCCGCCGGGCCCACCGGGATCTGGACGGCGCCCGGCTGCGCGAACTGACCGGACAGCAGCGGACGTTGATCAGGGCGGTCACCCGTGAGGCGAGGGAACTGGCCGCGCAGGCGGGCCATCCGGTCGGCGACGACGTCGGCCGCGAGGTCGAGGGCACCCTGCACGCCGTACTGGCCGATGCCGATGCGGCGGCGGAATGGGCCACCGGGCGGCTGGTGAAGCCGCTGGAGGGGACGGTCGGATTTCCCGACGTGAGCCCGAGCGCGACCGTCCGCAAACCCGCGCCCCGTCCCGGAAAGCGTGAAGACGCCGCGGAAGCGGCCCGGCTCCGGAAGGACGCCGAGGCGGCCCGGCGCGAGCTGCGGGCACGGGAGAAGGAGGCCTCCGCGGCCGAGAAGGAGGCGGCGGAGCAGCGTCGGCGCGCCGAGCAACTCAAGGAACGTGTCGCTGAGTTGACCGAGGAGCTGAGCCGCGCCAAGGCCGAGCAGCGGGAGGCGGCCGAGGAGGAGCGCCGGGCGCGGGAGGAACTGCGGGCGGCGGAACGGCGGGTGCGGGAGGCCGGACGCCGGGCGGAGAAGGCCGCCACCCGGCTGGCGGAGCGTCAGGGGTGAACGGCTTCCCCGCGCCCCGGCCTACGCCTTGGCGACCACCTGGATGTTGAACGTGTGCGAGCCCAGCCCGTTCGCGATGCCCATGAACAGGAAGGCGAAGTGCTCCTGCCCCCGGGCGCTCGTGATGCCGCCGATGTCAAGCTGGGACTCCGGGGGCCAGCCGAGGTCGGTGAGCAGCTCGCCTGTCGCCCGCTTGGCCTCCGCGTCGTCGCCCGAGAGGAAGACGGTGCTCGGTCCGGCCAGGCCCTGCGGGGAGGTCATCGCCGTGGCGTCCATGGTGCACAGCGTCTTGACGACGGGGGTGTCGGGGAAGGCCGCCTGGATCTGCTCCCCGAGGCTGCTGTTGGGGTGCGACAGCTCGCTGTAGTCGTCGGACATACCCACGCCCACGTCGATCAGCAGAGTGCCGGCCAGGGCGGGGGCGCCGATGGAGCGCAGCAGCTCGACGGAGACGTTCCCCGGGGTGGCGTTCACCAGGACCTCCGCGTGTGCGGCGGTCTCGTCCAGGCCCGCCACGGGAAGCCCGAGGTCCTTGCGCTCGTCCGGGTGGCGGGAGCCGAGGAGTACGTCGTGTCCCGCGGCCTCCCACCCGTGGGCCAGTGCGCGGGCGACATTGCCGGTGCCAAGAAGTCCTATACGCATGCCATGACGCTAACCGTGGCGGCCGTCGCGCCCATCGGGCCGCGGGCCCAGGTCCCGGGGCACCAAAGTCGTAGTCCCCTGGTCCGCGGGTAGCAGACTCCGGCCGGGTGCGTACGCCGCCGCGAGTACACGAGGTTGCTCCCGCCGTCAGACGTCCTGCGGGCGTCCGCTCGCCAGTCTGGACCGCATGAAACTCAGCCGCCCCGCACGCCGGGCCACTCTCGTCGTCCATGTCGTCGCCTCCGCCTCCTGGCTCGGGCTCACGCTCGGTCTGCTCGCCCTGGGCACGACCGCGGCGAGCACCGGCTCGCCGGTGACGGTGGAGGCATCGGTACGGGCCATGAAGCTGTTCGCCGACTGGCTCCTGCTCCCCGTGGCGTTCCTGACCCTCCTCAGCGGACTGCTGCTCGCCCTGGGCACGCAGTGGGGGCTGGCCCGGCACCGCTGGGTCTGCACCAAGTTCTGGCTCACCCTGGTCACCACGGCCGCCACCGCCTTCGCGCTGCGCCCCGGCGTGAACGAGGCGGTCAGCGCCGTTTCGGCGGGCGGACCCCTGCCCGACGCGGGTGAGGTGCTGTTCGGCCCGATCGTGTCCCTGACCGCGTACGTCTTCATGACCGTGATCTCGATCCTCAAGCCCTGGGGCCAGACCCGCCGCGGACGGAGGCTGCGCGCCGCCGCCGCGGGCCGTGACCGCGTCCGCCAGGCGGCCTGACTGGCGGCGCCACCACCTCCGGGGGACGATTTGACCCGGAGGACGCCATGAGCGACCAGCCTTCGCAGCCCCCACCGACAGCGCAGCCCGCGCAGGACGAGCCCGCGCAGGGCGAACCCGCGCAGGGCGAACCCGCGCAGGCCGAGCCCACGCAGGGCGAACCCGCGCAGGCCGAGCCCACGCAGGGCGAACCCGCGCAGGACGAGCCCACGCCACCACCGGCCCGATGGCGTGGGCAGCTGCGTGTCACGCTCCCCGGCTGCTGGGGCGCGCTCCTGCTGGCCTGCCTGTCCTTCACCCCGTCGCTCCTCCCGCGCGGAGGCGTGCTGCAAGGCCTCATCTGCGGCATCTCCGCGGCCATCGGCTACGGCCTCGGCGTCCTCGCCGCCGTCGTCTGGCGCGCCTTCGCCGACCGTGACCCGCGTCCGCCGCGCCGCTGGTCGTGGCCGGTGTTCTGGATCGGCGGGACGGTCCTGTTCGGCGTCGCGTTCGGGCTCGGCCAGTACTGGCAGCACGAGATCCGTGACCTCATGGGCGTACGGGAGTACAACGTCCTCCAGGCGGTCCTCTCACCCCTGATCGCCCTGCTGGTCCTCGCCCTGCTCCTGCTCCTCGGACGCGGCGTGCGCGCTGTGTACCGCTGGGTGTCGCGTCAGCTGATGCGCTGGATCGGCGAGCGGGCCGCCAAGGCGGTGGGCTGGCTCCTCGTGGCGGCCACGTCCTGGCTGCTGATCAGCGGACTCCTCCTGGAAGGCCTGGTCGGCGCCGCCAACGAGGCCTTCTCGCTGCGGGACACCGAGACCCCGGAGGGCATCCGGCAGCCCACCACCAGCACCCGCTCGGGCGGCCCCGGCTCCCTGGTCCCCTGGGACTCCCTGGGCCGGGAAGGACGGGTCTTCATCGGCTCGGGCCCCTCCGCCGCCGACATCACCCGCTTCAGCGGCGAACCCGCGCGGGAACCGGTGCGCGCCTACGCCGGCCTGGACACGGCCGACGACACCGAGGAGCGCGCCGCGCGCGCCGTCGCCGACCTGCGCCGTGCCGGAGGCTTCGAGCGCGCGAACCTCCTGGTGGCCACCACCACGGGCAGCGGCTGGGTCGACCCGGCCAACGTGGACACCTTCGAGTACCTCACCGGCGGCGACTCCGCGGCCGTCGCGCTGCAGTACTCGTTCCTGCCGTCCTGGCTGTCCTATCTGGTCGACCAGTCCAAGGCGCGCGCGGCGGGCCGCGAACTGTTCGACGCCGTCTACGACACCTGGTCCAAGCTGCCCGCCGACGAACGCCCCCGGCTCTACGTCACCGGCGAGAGCCTCGGCTCCTTCGGCGGTGAGACGGCCTTCAGCGGCGAGTACGACCTCAGCAACCGCACCTCCGGCACCCTCTTCTCGGGCCCGCCCAACTTCAACACCCTCTACCGGGAGTTCACCGACCACCGGCAGTCCGGCACCCCGGAGGTGCAGCCCGTCTTCAAGGACGGCAGGACCGTGCGCTTCGCCAGCAACGCCCGCGAGCCGATCCCGCCGACGGACGAACCCTGGGACAGCAACCGGGTCCTGTACCTGCTGCACGCCTCCGATCCGATCGTGTGGTGGGGCCCGCACCTGATCCTCGACGAGCCGGACTGGATCGGCGAGGCGCCCGGCCGTGACGTACTGGAGGACATGTTCTGGGTGCCGTTCGTGACCTTCTGGCAGGTCACCGCCGACCTGCCGTTCGCCACCGAGGTCCCGTCCGGGCACGGCCACCGGTACCGCGGCGAGTACGTGGACGCCTGGAACGCCGTACTGCGCCCGCCCGACGTAACGGAGACGGATCTCGCCCGCCTCCGGGAGATCATCGGGTAGCGCCTCACAGGGTGCGGACGACGCGGGCGGGACTGCCGACGGCGACCACACCGGCCGGCACGTCCTTCGTCACCACCGAACCGGCACCGATCACCGAGTCGTCGCCGATCCTGACCCCGGGCAGCACGATGGCCCCGCCGCCGAGCCACACATTGTCACCGATGCCGATCGGCCGCGCCGCCTCCAGCTTGTCGCGCCGGGGCTGGGGCTCCAACGGATGTGTGGGGGTGAGGAGTTGGACGTTGGGACCGATCTGGCAGTCCTCGCCGATGGTGATCGCGGCGACGTCCAGCGCGGTGAGGTTGAAGTTGACGAACGTGCGCGCGCCGATGGTGATGTTGCTGCCGTAGTCGACGAACAACGGCGGCCGCACGTGCGCCTGTTCCCCCAGGGAGCCGAGCAGCTCGGCGAGGATCTCGTGGGCCTTGCCGGGGTCCTCGGGGTAGGCGGCCAGGAAGCGGGCCGAGAGTCGCGCGGCTCGCTGCTGCCGGTGCGCGATCTCGGGGTCGTCGGCGATGTAGAGATCACCGGCCCGCATGCGTTCGAGGTTGGTCCGAGGATCGTCCGCGAAGTAATCCGTCGCCATGTGTACGACCGTACTCTTCGCGCCTTGGCTTGACCTTGCCGCAACGGCAACGTTTCTACTGGCCGCATGCGAAGGGGAACGTGGTTGCTGAGGAAGGCGGTGCGCTGGTCGTCGGCGGCGCTGGTGCCGGGGGAACTGGTGCTGATCGTGTGCGTGGCCGGGGGAGTGACGGTCCCACCGGTGGCGCGGACGGTGACCCGGTCGGCGGCGCTGCTCCTGCTGATCGCGGCGGGCGCCCTGCTGTTCCTCGACCACCGCCGCCATCGCGGCGGCGGGCTGGACCGTCGTACGGCCCTCCGCGCGGCGATCGCCGACACCGTTCCGGCACCCGTGCGCAGACTGGCCGCCCACGAGGTGTTCCTCTCCACCAGCTTCCTGCGCTGGACGACCCGCCGCGGCCCGCACGGAGTGCGCGAAGGGGATACGGCGGTCCCGTACGCACCCGGTCAGTCGGCGACGATGTTCGGCTTCTTCTTCGTCTGCGTCGTGGAGACCGTGGCCCTGGCCTTTCTGATCCCCTGGCCGGTGGTGCACGCGGTGACGCTGGTCCTCGACATCTGGGGCTGCTACTTCGTCCTCGCCCTGCACGCCTCCTGCGTGGTCCGCCCGCATGTCATCGGCCCCGACGGCTCGCTGCGGCTGCGTTACGGCGCCCTCCTGGACATCCGGGTCCCGGCCGACCGCATCGCGTCCGTCCGCCTGGACCGCAGGTTCCCGGAGGGCAAGCTCGGCGCCGTGGACGCCGACGGCGTGGCGGATCTCGCCGTGGCGGGCCAGACCACGGTCACGGTCGAACTCACCGAGCCCGTCACGTACGTCCGCGCCCTGGGCAAGCCTGCCGAGGCCCGTGTCCTCCGCTTCTACGCGGAGGACGCGGGCGGCGCGGTGGCGGCGCTGAGGGAGGTCCTGAGGGAGGCCCAACAGCGCCGTCAGATGCCGCAGTTGGGGGCGGACCAGTAGGGGGACGGGTCGAAGGCGACGTGAGTGTGGTCGTTGTGGCCGGGGTAGCCCGGGCCGAGGATCTCCGAGAATCCGTGCGTCCGGGCCTGCTGGGCGAGCCGGCAGAAGGACGGGGAACCGGTGAGGTCGGCGGCGTCGCCGTACAGGTGGCGGCTGGTGGCCGACCCGCCGACGGCTCGGTTGCAGGCGTAGGAGCGGAAGCCGCTGGAGACGTTGATCGGGACGTCACCGAGGGCGTGCCGCATGGCCTCCAGCTTCCACATCGTCTTCAGCGCGTTGGCCTTGGCGGTCGCGGCCGACACGGCTCCGCCGGACCAGTCGGAGTTGCAGCGGTTGAGCTCGCCGTAGCTGAAGTGGGCCGGGGTGCAGTCCGGGTCCTGGAGGGCGTAGATCTTGCTGAAGGTCTGCGGCCCCGCGACCCCGTCCGCCGACAGTCCGTACGCGGCCTGGAACTTCTTCACGGCGGCGGCCGTGCGGGCGCCGTACTGGCCGTCGTAGGAGAGCCGTTCACCCGAGGTGACCCAGCCCGCCACCCGGATCTGCAACTGCGTGACATCGCTGCCGGAGGAGCCCTGGGACAGGGTGCGGCTCCAGGTGTAGCACTCGTCGGCGTGCGCGGTACCGGCGGTGGCGCCGACCCCGAACGCCAGACCTGCCGTGATCATGACAAAAGAGAGGATCGAACGTGCCGTCCGTCTGAACATTCGGTCTCCAGTCCGTCGATTGCCCTTGAATGCAGTCAGACTGAAGGCCCGCGCTACGCGCGTCAACAGAGCGCCTGTGGCGGACTGGTGAAGGTCCGTCCGCCGGACGCCCTGTTACCATCCCGACCGTGCCCCGCCTGACGGACGTCCCCGGCTACCCCCTCTTCTGGACCGCCTCGGCCGTGTCGGCGTTCGGGGTGCAGATATCGGGGCTCGCCCTGCAGATCCTCACGGCGGTGACGCTGAGCGCCTCGGCAACCGAGGTGGGGGTGGTGAGCGCCGCACGGTGGCTGCCGTATCTGCTCTTCGGGCTGCTCGCCGGGGTGCTCGTGGACCGGTACCGGCGCAAACCGATGATGGTCGGTACGGATCTGGCGCGGGCGGTGGTGCTGGCGGCCGTACCGCTCCTGTACGCACTTGATCAGCTCGGCATCGCCGCGCTGTGCCTCCTTGTCTTCGCGGTGGGGCTGCTGAGCCTGCTGTTCGAGGCGGCCGGCCAGTCGTACGTCCCGCAGCTGGTGCCGAAGGAGCTGCTCAACGCGGGGTACGCGCGGACCGAGCAGGCCAGTGCGGTGGCCGGGTCGACCGGGCCGCTGATCGCCGGGGTGCTGATCAAGTACGTGGGCGCGCCACTGGCGGTACTGGTCGACGCGCTCACCTATCTCGTCTCCGGGCTGTTGCTCGCCGCCGTCAAGGCGCCGGACCCCGAGCCGGAGCGCGCGGAGCGCAGAGGGGTGGGGCGAGAGCTGCGCGAAGGGGTCGCCTGGGTGTACCGGCACCGGGTCCTGGCGCCTGTCGCCCTCACCTCGCACGCGATGCTGCTGTTCAACACCGTGGTCAGCACCGTGTTCGTGGTCTTCGCGCTGCGGGAGCTGCGGATCGGTGACTTCGGTCTCGGTGTGACCTACGCCTGTGCGGGGGTGGGCGCGGTGCTCGGGGGTGCGGTGTCGGGGCGGGTGCTGGCTCGGTTCGACGTGGGTGTCACGTTGATCGTGTTCAGGGTGGTGGCGGCTGGGGGCTGGCTGCCCGTCGTCCTGGCCGACGAGGGCAGTTGGGCGGTTCCCGCTGTGGCGCTGGCCTTCTTCCTGGTGTCCATGGCCATCGGGGTCGAGAGTCCGGTGGAGATGAGTTACCGCCAGCAGGTCACACCGGAGGGGCTGCGGGGGCGGATGAACGCCACGATCCGGTCCTTCAACTGGGGGATGGTGGCGGTGGGTGCGCCGCTCGGGGGAGTGCTCGCCGATCAGGTGGGCTATCGGTTCGCCCTGTGGGTCGGGCTGACGGGGGCCTTGGCGCAGGCGGGGGCGCTGGCGGTGTCGCGGGTGCGGGAGGCGCGGGGCGCTGACGCGGCTGCCGGTGCGTGAGGGCGTGATCAGGTCTCGGAGCGGACGAAGACCGGCTTGAGGAGTTTGCGCGGCAGGGCGTTCGGTAGATCCTCCCAGTCGATGACGTCGGAGACCACCTTCTCCGGGTTGACCTTGCCGGACGCGGCGAGGGCGAGCGCGTCGGGGATGTGGGCGCGGACGTTGTCGCGGGCGATGCGCAGGGTGACGCCCGTGAGGTACATGTCGAGCAGGGGCAGTTCGCCGGGCCGGAAGTGGTTGCCCGCGCTTTCACAGATCCCTTCCGGGGAGAGGCACCTGACGGCCAGGGCGAGTTGGTCGACGCGTCCGGTCGCCTCGACGGCGATGTCGAAGCCGTCCTTGTGCGCGGCCGGTTCGATGGCCTCGGCGGTGATCGCGCCGAAGTCCTCGGCGAGCGCCCGGTGTTGCGGGTCGGGGTCGACGTAGAGAACGTCCGAGGCGCCCAGTGCGCGGGCGATGTCGCACACGTACAGGCCGATACTGCCCCGGGCGACGACCAGCACCCGCGCTCCGGGGCGCGACGTGAGGTGCGGAGCGACCAGGCGCCAGGCGAGGGACCAGTTGTCGCTGGCGGAGGCCATGGCGACGGGGTCGAGACCGGCGGGGAGCTTGACGAGCATGGCGTCGGCGTACGGGACACGGACCAGGTCGGAGAAGAGCCCGCCCCAACTGCCGCCGATCGGGGCGCCGTACATCGCCATGTACGGCACGCTCGCGCAGTGCGCGGTCAGGCCCCGTCGGCAGCGGTCACAGGTGCCGCAGCTGATGGACCAGGGCACGACGACCAGATCGCCGGGCGCGACGGCGGTGACGGCGGTGCCGGTCCCGACGACTCGGGCGACGCACTCGTGGCCGAGCGCGAAGGGCGGTTCGATGAAGCCGTGGCCGGCCAGGATGGAGGAGTCCACGTCGCAGGGCGTGGCGGCGACGGGCGCGACGATCGCCTCCTGGTCGGAACGGAGTTCGGGGTCGGGGGCCTCGCGCCATTCGACGGTCCGGCGGGCGACGTAGGTGAGCTCACGCATGGGTGGCCTGCTCCTTGGTCGCGTCCTGTGCGAGGGCCACGAGGTCCGCGTACCGGATGACGGCCCCGCCCGCACCCCAGGTGCCGTCCGGCTGCTCGTGCACCAGCACCCACACCCGCAGCGCCTCCTCTTCCCCGAGCCCGGCGGCGTGCAGTACGACCCGCGTCGCGTCCTTCACGAGCCCGGCCTTGCGCCGCTCGGACAGCGCGCCCTGCGGGACAGTGGCCTCCACGAGGAACCTCGGAGCCGCGTCTTCCGCGGTGACCTGGGCGCCTTCGCGCAACTCGGCGAGAAAGCTCCACGCCTGCGCCCGGAAGAAGGCGGTGTCCGGTGCGCCCTCCCACTTCAACAGCGCGCGGGCCAAGTCCTGTTGGACAGTCCGGCGGCCTTCGTCGGTCAAAGAACCTGCGGGCACGGTGAGCCGAATCATCGGCATGAGGCATACCTCTCTGGCAGGGGTGCCTATAACGAGTGTTATAGAGCGAGTGTCACGGTAGACTATGACGGTCGTTATAGCCAGGGGGTGGGGATGACGGAACCGGAAGCGGGCATCGTGCTGCTCGGGGGAGGGTTCTCCATGGACGAGGACGGCCTGCTGGACGACTGGTTGCTGAGCCGCGTGACCAGCCCGCGCCCGAAGATCTGCTTCGTCCCCACGGCCAGCGGCGACGCTCCCGCGTACATCGACCGCTTCCTGGCCGCCTTCGGTCCCCGCGCCTGCGACCCGTCCGTTCTGCGGCTCTTCCAGCGCGAACTCGACGACGACGCCCTCCGCGGCCACCTGCTGGCCCAGGACATCGTGTACGTCGGTGGGGGCAACACCGCCAACTTGCTGGCCATTTGGCGCACCCACGGCGTCGACCGGCTGCTGCGCGAGGCCCACGGCCGGGGCACGCTGCTCTGCGGCATCAGTGCCGGTGCCAACTGCTGGGCCGAGGCCTCCCACACCGATTCCTTCGGCCCGCTGACCTTCCTGCCGGACGGGCTCGGGTTGCTCCCCGGATCGGTCTGCCCGCACTACGACAGCGAGCCGGGCCGCCGTGAGGGGTATCGGCAGGCCGTGGCCAGTGGCGCGCTGCCTGCCGGGTGGGCCCTGGAGGACGGCGTGGCGGTGCACTTCAGGAGTGGGCGGCTGGAAGCCGCCGTTGCGCGGAGTGCGGATGTCCGGCTGTATCGGGTGGAGCCCGCGGGGGACGGCGGTGTCACCGAGACCGGCGTGGCCTGCAGGGTGCTACTTGGCCAGTAGTCGGCTCAACGTCTGCGCCGCCTTCAGGCCCGAGCCCGTCAGGACCAGTACCACCGTGTCGGACTCCGTGACCTGGCCCGCCTCCCGGAACTGGCGCAGTGCCGGGAGGACTTGGGCGCTGGTGGGCTCGACGAAGAGGCCGGTTCGGGCCAGTTCGGTCACCGCCGGGAGGAGGTCGGTCTCCGCCACGGACGTGGCCGCGCCGCCGCTGTCGCGGATCGCGCGCAGGACCTCGCGGTCGCGTACCGGCTGGGCGATGGCCGTGCCCTCGGCGAGCGTCGTCGGCCAGGTGCGGGCGTCGACCTCGTCGGCGCCCGAGGTCAGGGCCCGCACCAGCGGGCAGCAGTGTTCGGGCTGGCTGATCAGGATGCGTGGCACGCGGTCGATCTCGCCGGCGCGGCGCAGCTCGGCGAAGCCCAGGGCGCAGCCCAGGACCAGGCTCCCGGCCCCGGCGGGGACCAGGACCGCGGAGGGGGCGGTGAAGCCCAGGTCCTCCCAGATCTCGTAGGCGATCAGCTTGACGCCCTGGAGGAACTGGGGGTGCCAGTTGTGGCTGGCGTAGAAGACGGAGCCGGAGCGGCGTACCGCCTCGTCGGCGACGTCCTGGCGGCTGCCGGGGACCAGGTCCACCCCGGCTCCGTGCAGTCGGCTCTGCACGATCTTGGAGGGGGAGGTGGCGGCCGGGGCGATGATCCGCGCCTCCAGGCCCGCGGCGGCGCAGTACGCGGCGATGGAGGAGCCGCCGTTGCCGCTGGAGTCCTCCAGCAGGCGGCGGATGCCCTGGGCGCGCAGGGCCGAGATCAGGACGGAGCTGCCGCGGTCCTTGAAGCTGCCGGTGGGGTTCATGGACTCGGGCTTCACGGTCACGTGGAGTCCGGCGAGTGTGCGCGGGAGGAGAGGGGTGCGGCCCTCGCCCAGGGACACCGGGTCGATCTCCGGCAGGGGGAGGGCGGCGCGGTAGCGCCACTGCGAGTTGACCGAGGTGTCGATCGCGTCGCGGGTGATGCCCGGCAGCGGCTGCGTCATCAGAGGTGAGCCGTCGTCGCCGCGCCAGCGGGGCTCGTCGCAGGGGTAGCGGCGGCCGCCGCGGTCGACGAGGTGGGGGACGGTGTCGGCGGCCATGTGCGCGGTCCTCTTCCTGCCCCGCCCCGGCGGCGGCGACGGACGGTCGTGGGACCCGAATTCTAGATCAGCTCGCCGCGCGGAGCCCGGCCACGAACACGCCCACCACCTTGCGCGCGTCGTAGTCGGTGCTGTTCTCCGCGCCGATGCACAAGTTCCCCACGCCCCGCATGAGTTCGATCGCGGCGATGTCGGAGCGGACCTGCCCGGCCGCCGCCGCGGCCCGGAGAAGCTCGGTGCACACAGGCACCAGGCGGTCCAGGAAGTAGGCGTGCAGCGTCTCGAAGCCGGCCTCGTCGGAGCGCAGCGCGGCGGCCAGGCCGTGCTTGGTGACCAGGAAGTCCACGAACCGGTCGATCCACTGCCCGAGCGCGTCGTACGGGGTCGGGCAGGCCGCCAGCAATTCCTGGCCCGCCGCCGCGCACGCCTCCACCTGGTGCCGGTAGACCGCGATGATCAGGTCCGCCCGGGTGGGGAAGTGGCGGTAGATCGTGGCCGTACCCACGCCGGCCGCGGCCGCGATGTCCCGCACCGGCGCGTCCACGCCGGAGGCCACGAAGACCGCGGCGGCGGCGTCGAGCAGTGTCTGCTCGTTGCGCCGGGCATCCGCCCTCCTGGGCCGGGCGGTCCGCCCCGCTCCCTCACTCATCACGCCACTCCACATCCGTCCCCGGCCGCCATTGCTAAACGGGACACTGTTCCGTATCGTCAAAACGGGACGCGGTTCCGTTTGGCCATGATGCCAGAGCGGAGGACCGCTCACCAAGCCGTGCCCTGCTCACCTCACCCCTTCGCCCTTATCTCCCGCCCTGGAGGCGACACCGTCATGCAGTACCGCACGCTCGGCCGCACCGGAGTCAAGGTCAGCACCCTCGCCCTCGGCGCCATGAACTTCGGCCGGATCGGAAACACCACCCAGGACGAGGCGACCGCCCTCGTCGACGCCGCCCTGGAAGCCGGGATCAACCTCGTCGACACCGCCGACTGGTACAGCTCCGGCCAGTCGGAGGAGATGGTCGGCAAGGCGATCGCCGGACGCCGCGACGACATCGTCCTCGCCACCAAGGCCACCATGCCGATGAGCGACGAGCCCAACCACCAGGGCAGCAGCCGCCGTTGGCTGACCACCGCCCTCGACGACAGCCTGCGCCGCCTCGGCGTCGACCACGTCGACCTCTACCAGATCCACCGCTGGGACCCCAGCACCAGCGACGAGGAGACCCTCTCCGCCCTCACCGACCTCCAACGCGCCGGAAAGATCCGCTACTTCGGCTCCTCCACCTTCCCCGCACACCGAATCGTGCAGGCCCAGTGGGCCGCCCGCGAACACCGCCTGAGCCGCTACGTCACCGAGCAGCCCGGCTACTCCGTCCTGCAGCGCGGCATCGAGGCCCATGTCCTGCCCGTCACCGAGGAGTACGGCCTCGGCGTGCTGGTGTGGAGCCCGCTGGCCTCCGGCTGGCTGTCCGGCGCCGTCCGCGCGGGCCGCGACATCACCACCAGCCGCTCCAGGATGCTCCCGGAGCGCTTCGACCTCTCCCGCCCCGTCAACCGCGCCCGGCTGGACGCCGTCGAACGCCTCGCCGCCATCGCCGACCAGGCCGGACTCACCATGATCCAGCTCGCCCTAGGCTTCGTCACCGCTCACCCCGCCGTCACCACGGCCCTCATCGGCCCGCGCACGCTGGACCACCTGCACGCCCAGCTCGCCGCCGCCGACACCGTGCTCCCGTCCGACGTCCTCGACGCCATCGACACCGTCGTCGCACCCGGCACCGACCTCGCCCCCGACGAGCGGCACGACACCCCGCCCTCCCTGCTTGACCCGACCCTGCGCCGCCGCCACTGAAGGGACACCGACATCCTCCGGTTCACGGCGGTGGGGACGCACCGCAGGCCCTCGAAGCCCTCCTCGATCCAGTTGCCGACGACCCCGGCCCAGGTCGCCCGCTGGGCCGTCGAGGAGTTGATCGGGCCCCCTCAGCGGGCTGACCGGCGGCGTCCGTCGCCCTCGCGGGTGGTCCGTACCCGCCCGGTCGCCTCGTCGACCACGGCGCACACCGCGCAGCCGGTGCCCGCGCAGACGTGCACGGCGCCCACCTCGCCCAGCACCCGGCGGAGTTCCTCCACGGTGCCCGACAGCACCCGCACGCGGGTGTTCCGACCACTCACCTGGCGGTGGGCGGCCGACAGGCCGACGAACTCCTCGCCGGACACGGCGATGAGCTCCTGCCCGTCCACCTCGACCGGACGACCCCGGGGGGTGTCAGCCATCGGCCGGTGCCGCCGCGACCAGTGCGGCAAGCTCCTCCGGCGTACGCGGGCCGACGGCAGACCCGTTCAACAGGCCCTGCGCCCGCAGCAGTTCGGCCGCCGCCACACCCCACGGCAGGCGAAGTCCCGCCTGCGCCAGCAGATCGGTGCGGGCCAGCGTCTCGGGTGCCGGGCCGGTGCGTACGCCTCCTGGGGTGAGCAGGGCCGCGTCGTCGGCCCAGCGCAGGGCGAGGTCGACGTCGTGGGTGGCCATGACGACCGTGGTGCCGGCGGCGCGCAGGCGGTCGAGGGTGGCGAGGAGGCGTTCCTGTCCGTCCGGGTCCAGGCCCGCGGTCGGCTCGTCGAGGATCAGCACGCGCGGCCGCATCGCCACGGCACCGGCGATCGCGGCCCGCTTGCGCTGGCCGTAGGAGAGCAGATGCGTGGGCCGCTCGGCGAGCGCCGTGATGTCCAGCGCGGCGAGCGCCTCCTCGACCCGCGTGCGCACTTCGGCGTCGGCCAGGCCGAGGTTGAGCGGGCCGAACGACACATCCTGCCCGACCGAGGCCGCGAAGAGCTGGTCGTCGGGGTCCTGCACCACCAGCTGCACGGTCGTCCGCAACCGGGTCAGCCCCTTGCGGTCGTACGACACCGGCCGCCCCTCGACGGTCAGTCGGCCCTCGCGCGGCCGAAGCCCCCCGCTCAGCAGCCGCATCAGCGTGGTCTTGCCGCTGCCGTTGCGGCCGAGCAGAGCCAGCGACTTGCCCTCGCGCACCGCGAAGTCCAGCCCGTCCAGTACGGTCGGCCCTTCCTCGTAGGCGTAGGACGCGCCTTCGAGGGCCACCAGCTCGGTCATGACAGGGGACCTTCCAGTACGAGGGTGAGGGCGACCAGCGTCAGCAGAAGCGCGCAACTCGCCACCGTGAAACGGACCGAGACCCGGGCCTCGGGCACCAGCACGCGCAGCGTGCCGTCGTAGCCGCGCCCGGCGAGCCCGGCCTGGAGCCGCGAGGCCCGGTCGAAGGCCCGCACGAACGCGGTGGCCCCGAGCCCGCCCAGGGACCGCCAGCTCGCGGCCCGCGTGGTGTGCCCGAGCCGCGCCGCCTGCGCCTCGCGGACCCGGCGCATCGAGTCCAGCAGCAGGAAGCTCATCCGGTACGTCACCAGCGCCACGTCCACCACGGCCGCGGGCACCCCCGCCTTCACCAGCCGCGGCAACAGGTCCGACATCGGCGTGGTGAACGCGAACAGCAGCACGCCCAGCGAGGCCGCCGAGGTGCGCAGCAGCAACTCCCCGGCCCGTACGGCGCCGTCGTCGGCGTACGACACGAAATCCTCGGGCCCGCCCACCTGCACCAGCAGGGTGACCGCGCCGGTGACGCAGAAGCCGAGCGGCACCCGGTAGGCCCGCCACAGTTTCCGGCCGGGCACACCCGCCGGACCCAGCAGGACCGTCAGAGCGGTCACCAGGACCAGCGCGGCACCCGGCCAGGGCGGCAGCGAGATCGCGAGCACGGTCAGGCCCAGCCCGAGCACGGCCTTGTCCACGGGATGGCGGCGGCGCCAGCGGCTGCTGTGCGCCGCCGCGTCGATCGGCAGCACGGGGCGGTCAGCCCGCGTCGCCGTCGGACTCCTCGGCGCCGCCCACTCGCTCCAGGGCCCGCTGCTCGCCCTGCCTGCGGCCGCGCCGCAGGCCGAAGTAGTAGGCGAGGACACCGGCCCCGAGGGCGGCCTGGAGGGAGAACAGCGCCGACTCGATCTCGCCGGACGGCGGTTCGTACAGCGGTGAGAACCACGGCTCGTAGTCCGGTTCGATCTCGGTGATCGCGGTCTCGGCCTCGCCGTCGGCGCCGGTGAACGGCTCCTCCTTGTGGTCGCCCATCCCGAACACCAGCGGTGCGACCGCGAGCAGGGCGACGGCGAGCAGGAGCAGCAGATTGATCCTTGTGTTGCGGCTCATCGGGCCACCGCCTCCGTCGACTTGTTCCGCGCCCGCCCGCCGCCGGAGAGCAGCACCCCGAGCCGGGTCAGCTCACCTTTGCTGGACTGCACCAGCAGCCGCATCACCAGCACTGTGAGGAGTCCCTCGCTCACCGCGAGCGGGATCTGGGTGACGGCGAAGATGGAGCCGAACTTGCCGAGCGCGCCCAGGATTCCGCTGCCCGGGTCGGGGAACGCGAGCGCGAGCTGGACGCTGGTGACGCAGTACGTGGACAGGTCGGCGACGAAGGCACCGCAGAACACGGCGACCATCAGCGGGACGTCGTAGCGCCGCAGCAGCTTGTAGACGGCGTATCCGGCCCAGGGGCCGACGACCGCCATCGAGAACACGTTGGCGCCGAGCGTGGTCAGGCCGCCGTGCGCGAGCAGCAGGGCCTGGAAGAGCAGGGTGATGGTGCCCAGCACCGCCATGATCGGCGGGCGGAACAGGATCGCGCCCAGCCCGGTGCCCGTGGGGTGGGAGCAACTCCCGGTGACGGACGGAAGTTTGAGCGCGGACAGGACGAAGGTGAAGGCTCCGGAGGCGCCGAGCAGCAGGGTGCTCTCGGGATGTTCCTTGACCTCACGGGTGAGGGAGCGGACTCCGTGGACGACGAACGGCGCGGACGCGACACCCCAGGCGACCGCGTGCGCCGGTGGCAGAAAACCCTCGGCTATGTGCATGGCGCAGCAGACCCTCTCCAGCACCTCGTGGATGGTTGACGTGCCCTGGCCGGTCTCCTGGCTGACGGGTGACACCGCCCGACTCCGCCTTCCCGGGTCACTAGGACCCAGTGGCTGCCCGCGAGGGCCGGAGCCGGACTTCCCGATCACAGTGGCGAGGGCCGCACCGGTTTCGCACCGGATTTCCCGTTCACCAAGGCCTGGTGACAGTAATGCCTGATCAGCTCGGCTGACAAGCGCGCCTCGGGGGCGCAAGGACGGCGCACGCGGGCTCACTCGCGCGGAGCACGCACCGTGTCCGGTGTGCTCACCGGGTTGCTTGCGACTGCGGACTGACGGTCGCCAGGAGGTGGGCGACCAGGGGGTTACGGTCGGACTTGCGCCAGGCCACAGCGACCCGCGTCCGCTCCGCGCCGGGTTCGATCGCGCGGAAGGCGACGCCCTTGAGGCGGATGCGCCGGATGCTCGCCGGTGCCAGCGAGACGCCGAGCCCGGTCTCCACCAGGGCGCACACGGTCTGCCACTCCACGGCGTCCTGGACGACGTCCGGTACGAACCCCGCCCCGGCGCACAGGGCGAGGATCCGGTCGTACAGCCCCGGTCCGGCCTCCCGGGGCAGCAGGACGAACGGCGCCTCGGCGAGGTCGGCGAGTCGAACGGTCCGTCCGGCGGCCAGCGGGTGCCCGTGCGACAGGACCGCGACGAAGGGTTCGGTGAGCACGGTGCGGAAGTCCAGCTCCCGGTCGGCCTCCTCGGGCTCGCGCAGCAGCCCGATGTCGACGGTCCGCTCCCGCAGTGCGGTGAGCTGCGGAGCGGTCGTCATCTCCCGGATCTCCAGCCGCACTTCGGGGAACCGCTGGCGGAAGTCGCGCAGCAGACCGGGCAGCACGGTCAGGGCGAGCGAGGCGGCGAACCCGATCCGCAGCCGTCCGGTACGGCCGCTGCCGACCGCGCGGGCGGCGGCCAGTCCGTCGGCGAGGTCGCTCAGGGCCCGGCGCGCGACGGGCAGCAGCTCGTGCCCGACCGGGGTGAGCGCGACGCGCCCCGGCTCGCGGGTGAACAGCGCATGGCCGACCTTGTCCTCCAGGCGGCGGATCTGCTGGCTCAGCGGCGGCTGCGCGATGCCCAGGCGGGCGGCGGCGCGTCCGAAGTGCAGCTCCTCGGCGAGGACGACGAAGGCGTGCAGCTGGGGGAGGGGCAGTTCGGGGCGCTCCATGGTCCTCTCTCCCTGTGTCTCCATACGCACGGAGATATCGGCTCGTGATGCCGACAGCACTAGACATATCACCCCGGAACTGTGCCTGTCCGACCCCCGTATGAAGATCGAGATCGAGGTGTACGCACGGCGCCGTGCGGATGCGGTATAGTCGATCTTGCGCTGGTCACCCCAACTCCGGGGAACCGGTGATGCGTTGGTGGTCCAAGGAAAGACGCCCCGCTTCCTGCGGGGAGATGCAGGTGCAAGGCCTGCCCGGCGCTCCGGATGATGGCCCGCCCCGAACCCCGGGGCGGGCCATTTGCGTTGCCTCATGCGAACCGACTTGTTGACGCCCTGTCTACGTAGTGGTTGAGTGGCTGAGCCACTGGACCACTGCACTGCTGGGAGTCGGGATGGGCGCATTGCCGCGCGAGAGCACGGTCGACGTACTGGAGAAGAGGCTGCGGGAGGACATCCTCGGCGGCCGTCGGCCTGCCGGGAGCTATCTGCCGCCCGAGCGGGAGCTGGCGGACGAGTTCGGGGTCAACCGCACCACGCTCAAGCACGCGTTCGGACGGCTCGTGCAGTCCGGACTGCTGGAGACCAAGCACGGCGTCGGCACCCGCGTCCGGGACTTCCTGCGCCACGGCGGCGCGGACCTGCTGCCCATGCTCGTGGGGCACAGCCCGGACTGGATCGGCGAGATCTTCGAAGTGCGGCGCAGTATCGGTGAGTTGATCGCCGAGCGGGCCGCCGCCCGGGCCACCCCGGCGCAGACCGCCGAACTGCGCCGCCTGCTGGCCGCCGTCGGCGAAGCGGAGGGCGGCGAGGGGGCCCAGCTGGCGGACGCCGAGGTGCACCGGGCACTGGCCCGCGCCACCGGCAACCGGGTGTACGTCCTGCTCACCAACACCCTCTTCAACGCCTACCTGCCGGTCCGGGCGGCACTGGCCGGACCCTTCGCCGACGCGCGCACCGCCCACGACCGGCTGGCCCCGGTGGTGGCGGCGGTGGCCGCACACGACGAGGCGGCGGCCCGCGCCGCGGCCGGCGTCTACCTGTCGACCACGGAACGCATCATGCTCGACGACCTCGCCCGCGCCCGCCGACGCCGCGACGGTGTCCGATGACCGCCCGGGTGACCACGTTCACCGAGACGATGCTGGGCCGGGTCCGCCTGGCCGACGAGGACCGCGACCGCCCGATGCGACTGGACCTCGTGGTGCGCACGGAGTCCGTGCTGCTGCCCCACCGCACGACGCGGGCCCGGGTGACGGGCCGGGTCCGTATCGCGGGCCGGGCCGACGACGCCGAAGCCGTCGGCGAGTTGGAGATATCACCGCTCGCCCGCCGCCGTATCCGCTACCGGATCAGCTTCACCCTGGACGGCCGCCGCCTCGCCCTCGACGGCTGGAAGTCCCTCACCCCCGCACGGCCCGTCGCCTCGATGACCGTCCTGCCCGTCACCCTGTACGAGGACGGCGAGCCGGTGGGTGAGGGCCGACTGCGCTTCCCCCTCACCACCGGCCTCGCCCCCTTCCTGGCGAGCTTCCGCTTCCCTCGCGCGACCGAGGGCACAGGGGACCTCGCCCCGCGGTGGAACGGCGAACCAGGCCGCACCGAGGTCTGGTACACGACCCTCACCGATCCGGCGACCGGCACCGGAATCTGGCTGCACCACGAAGTCGTGGCCCCCACCGACGGCTCCCGCGCCTACGCGCACGGCTGGGTGGCCCGCTTCCCCAAGGACGGGCCGGTCGAGCACGCCCGCTTCGGGCCCGTGCCGTGGACCGGCCAGGGAGCGGGGTACACGACCGATGGAATCCTCGCCCAGCCCGGCCTGCTGACCGGCTCGGCGGGCCCGTTCGCCTGGGAACTCACCGAGACCCCGCAGGCCCCGCCCCTGCACACCTTCCCCCGCTGGTCCTGGCGCCGCCCCCTGCTGCCGGCCAGTCAGATGCTCCCCGCGGCCCGCTGCGTCTACAACGGCACGCTCCGCCACAGCGAGTGGGGCGAGCTCCGGCTGGAGCAGGCCGTCGGCGCGAGCGCCCGGATCTACGGCCACGGCAACGCCCGGCGCTGGGCCTGGCTCCACGCCGACCTGGGCGGCGGCGACGTACTGGAGATCGTCGCCGCCGTGTCCGTGCGCCCCGGCCTGAACCGGCTGCCTCCCCTGGTCTTCCTCCGCCTGCTGCACAACGGGCGCACCTGGCCCCGCCGTTCGGAACGCGCCGCCGTGGGGTGGGCGGGCCTCGGCCGGTTCCGTGCGGAACTCGGGCTGCCCGAGTGGCGGGTGACGGGACGGGTGGGCAGGCGCCGTGTCCGGGTGGCGGTGACTCAGCCGCCCGAGCGGACGCTGGCCCTGGACTACACCGACCCCGACGGATCGGGCGCGGTCTGCCGCAACAGCGAGACCGCGGACGCGGTGGTGACGCTGGAGAAGTGGCGGGGCAGATGGCGACAGGAGGCCGAGTGGCGGCTGTCCGGCACCGCACACGCGGAGGTGGGCACCCGATGAACCCCACCGTCGCCGCCGTGGCCGCGGCCCTGATCGCCGAGGACGGCACGGCACCGTGGGCGGGGCGTCTGCGGGGGCTGCTCGACTCGCTGCCCGCACCCGCCCGCGCCGGGATCCGCGGTGCGGCCCACGCGATCGACGTCTGTGCCGTGGCCCGCACCGGCAAACGCCTCGGCGCACTCGACAACGCCCAGCGCGAGCGTCTGATGGCACAACTCGGTGCCAGCAAAGCCCTGTTGCCCCTGCTGGAGGCCGTCAAGGTACCGGTGCTGCTGGCGGCCGGGACCGAACGCGCCCTGCACCGGCCCGCGTTGCCGCGACGGCCCGCCCCGGACGACCCCCTGCTGGACCTGACCCCCTCCCGTGACTGGCCGAGCCGCTCGACCGCCGACGCCGTCGTCATCGGCTCGGGCGCGGGCGGCGCCATCGCCGCCCGTACCCTGGCCCGCGCCGGCCTGAGCGTGGTCGTACTGGAGGAGGGCGAGCACCACTCCACCGCTTCCTTCGGGCAGCGGGCACCCCTGGACCGGTTCACCGACCTCTACCGGGACGGCGGCGCCACCATCGCGCTCGGCAGTCCGCCGCTGGTGCTGCCGGTGGGGCGGGCCGTCGGCGGGACCACGGTGGTCAACTCCGGTACCTGCTACCGCACTCCGGACCACGTGGTCGCCCGCTGGCGGACCCGGTACGGATTCGCCGCCACCGAGGGCTTCGCCGACGCCCTGGACGAGGTCGAACGCACGCTGCGCGTGGCGCGCCAGCCGACGGACGTGCTCGGCACCAACGGACACCTCGCCCTCGCCGGGGCGGCGAAGCTGGGCTGGCAGGCGGCGCCCCTGCGCCGGAACGCCCCCGGCTGCCGGGGCTCCTGCCAGTGCGTGGTCGGCTGCCCCTCGGGCGCCAAGCAGAGCGTGCAGCTCTCCGTGCTGCCCGCCGCCTGCGCGTCCGGCGCCCGCATCGTCACCGGGGCACGGGTCCGCCGTGTGCTCACCGACCCCGACCGGCCGGGCGGCCCCCGGGCCGCGGGCGTGGTGGCGAGCCGGCCGGACGGCAGCGAACTGGAGATCCTCAGCCCCGTGGTGGTGGTCGCGGCGGGCGCCCTCCAGACACCGCAACTGCTGCGCCGCTCCGGGCTGGGCGGCCACCCGATGCTGGGCCGCAACCTCAGCGTGCACCCGGCGCTGAGCGTCGCGGGCCGGTTCGGTGACCCGGTCGCCGACGGCCGGGCGGTGCTCCAGAGCGTCGGCGTGGAGGAACTGCACTCCGAGGGCATCCTGATCGAGGCCACGGCCGCGCCCCCGGGCATGACCTCCTTCGTCCTCCCCGGCGTCGGCCGCACCCTCCGCCGCGAGCTGGAGAGCGCCGACCACCTCGCCACCCTCGGCGCCATGATCGCCGACGAACCCTCGGGCCGGGTGCTGGGCCGCGAGCACACCCTGCTCCGCTACGACCTGTCACGGCGGGACGCCTCCCGCCTGCTGCGTGCCCAACTGGCCATGGGGGAGCTGCTGTTCGCGGCCGGGGCCGAGGAGGTCCTCACCGGCGTCCCGCACGCCCCGCGCGCCCGCACGCCGCGGGAACTGCGGGAACTGCTGAGAAAGGTCCGGGCCCGCCACCTCCACGTGTCCGCCTTCCACCCCACCGGCACGGCCGCCGCCGGATCGGCGCCCGAGTCCGCGCCGACGGACCCGGCCGGACACCTGCGCGGAATCCAGGGCGTCCTGATCGCCGACGGCTCCGTCCTGCCGAGCTGCCCGGAGGTGAATCCCCAGGTCAGCATCATGGCGGCGGCGCTCGCCATCACGGAGCGGTGGGTGGCGCGGAGGTGAGAGGGGGCCGTTGTCACAGGGGTCGGCAAGAATGCGGCACAGCATGATCAACACCGGGCCCTCGACGGGGTGAACGGTGTCCCGTCCTCTGCCCGGAAAGGTCGTGCCGATGCCGTACACCTCCCGTCCGCGACGGCCCGCGACCCCGCTCGCCGGGCCCGCCGCCGATGTGCTGCGCATCGTCTCCGACCCGCGGACCCCGGTCTTCGTCACGGCCCACGCGGGCGGACGGCCCCGGTACGGGTACTGGCGGGCGGCCGGTGGCTGCTACGTCGCCCTGCCGACCGACGTGTGCGAGGAACTGCGGTCGGCGGGGCGGATCACGCTGGGGAACCCGGTGCACGATCCGGGGAAGACCACGTACCGGGTCGGCCCCGCCGCCGCGCGGGCGAAGGCAGCCTGAGACCCCAGAAATGCAACCATTGGTTGCGCATCACCTCCCGGTGCCCTAGCGTGAAACGCAACCAAAGGTTGCACATAGCTGGGAGTGCCCCATGGAGTACGGCAGCATCGAGCGGGAGATCCATATCGCCGCCGCACCGGAAGTGGTCTACGAGGTCGTCAGCCGGCCCGAGCACATGCGGGAGTGGTGGCCGGACGAGGCCGACCTCGACCCGGTGCCCGGCGGCACCGGAGCCATCACCTTCGGCGACAAGTCCGACCCGGAGGCCAAGGTCGTCCCGGTCACGGTCGTGGAGGCCGACCCGCCCCGCCGCTTCTCCTTCCGATGGGTGTACGACGAGGACCGGACGGCGGCGCCGGACAACTCCCTCCTGGTGACCTTCGAACTGATCCCCTCCGGCACCGGCACGCTGCTGCGCTTCAGTGAGACCGGCTTCCGGGAGAAGGGTTGGGAGGCCGCCGTACTGGAGGAGCAGTACCGCGACCACGTCACCGGCTGGAACTACTTCCTGCCCCGGCTCGTCGAGTACGCCGCCCGGGTGGTGTCGACGCGATGAGCGTCACCGTCGACGACGAACTCTGGTCCGCGGTCGGCGACCCGACCCGGCGGCGGATGCTCGACGTACTGCTGGCCGACGGCGGTGGCACGCCGACCAGTCTGAGCGGGCAGCTCCCGGTCACCCGGCAGGCCGTCACCAAGCACCTCGGAGTGCTCCACCGGGTCGGCCTGGTGCACGTCACACCGGCCGGACGCGAGCGCCGCTACGAGGTCGACGAGGCGCAACTCGCCCGCGCGGTGGCCCAGTTGTCGGCCGTCGGGGCCATGTGGGACGCCAGGTTGCAGCGCATCAAGCGGATCGCCGAGGCGATCCAGCGCGAGCGCGAGGAATGACACCGCACACACGACAGGAAACGAGGCAGTGAGATGGTTGACATCCTGCACCGGGTCGGCGCGCTGGCGTCGCCCGAAAAGGTCTACGAGGCCCTGACGACCGTCGACGGGCTCGCGGGCTGGTGGACCGAGGACACCGACGGGGACAGCGACGTCGGGGGAGTGATCCGGTTCCGCTTCCTGCCCGGCGGCTTCGACATGAAGGTGCTGGAGGCGAAGCCGGCCGAACTCGTGCTCTGGGAAGTCGTCGACGGACCCGAGGAGTGGATCGGGACGCGGGTGCGTTTCGAACTGAAACGGCAGGGCGATTTCACGATCGTGCTGTTCCGGCACGAGGGCTGGAAGGAGCAGGTGGAATTCATGTACCACTGCTCCACCAAGTGGGCCGTCTATCTGATGAGCCTGAAGAAACTGGCCGAGACCGGCAAGGGAGATCCCTCACCGCGCGACGTGCAGATCAGCGACTGGCACTGAGCCGCGCACAAGGTCCCGCCCGCCGTCCGGGCGCGGCCTTGTGGTGTGACCGGGTGAGTCCTCAGGACGCCGCCGTGTCCCGTGCGACCGCCCTCGGCAGGGCGGCGGAGATCTCCGACATGATCGCCGGGGCGGTGGTGTGGAGGAAGAAGTGGCCGCCGGTGAGCATGCGCAGCCGGGAGCCCGCGCTGCTCTGGCGCCGCCAGCCGGGCAACCGGGCCGGGGTGACCAGGGTGTCCGCGGTGCCGCCGAACACCGTCAGGGGCACCGGCAACGGGGGTTCCTCCTGGTACTCGTAGCTCTCCAGCACGGAGAAGTCGGCGCGCAGGACGGGCAGCACCAGATCCATCAACTCGGGGTCGTCCAGCACCTCCTGAGGGGTTCCGCCCAGCTCGCGCAGGCGCTGCCGGACGCGTTCGTCCGGCGCGCCCTCCAGGGGCGGGAACTCGTGGGGTGTGTCGGGCGCGGAGCGGCCGGAGACGAACAGATGGGCGGGGAGCGGGCGGCCGCGGCGGCGCAGGGTCCTGGTCAGTTCGAAGGCCAGCAGACCACCCATGCTGTGCCCGAAGATCGCGTACGGCCGCTCCAGATACGGCTCGACCGCCCCCGCCAGCCCGTCCACCAGTGGACGGAGCCTGCTGACCGGCGGCTCGCTGAACCGGCTGCCCCGGCCCGGCAGTTCCAGCGGGCAGACCTGGATGTGCGGGGGCGCGAGCGCGTGCCACTCGCGGTACGCCGCGGCGGCACCGCCCGCGTAAGGGAGGCAGAACAGCCGGAATGAGGCTTGCTCTCGCGGCGCCCAGCGGCCGAACCACGGGTTGTTCACGGCGGGTTGCTCCTTCAACGAGGGTGGTCCGGGACGCGGGCGGTCAGCTCTCGCGCAGGGTCAGGGCACGGGACGGGCAGCGGCTCACCGCGCCCTGGACCGCTGCGACGCGGGCGGCCGGCGGTTCGGGGCTGAGCACCACCACGGTGCCGTCGGCTTCGGACTGGTCGAACAGATCGGGTGCGGTCAGCGCACACATGCCCGAGCCGATGCAGACCTCGGGATCGGCCTCGATACGCATGCTCGTCCTCGCTCCAGACGGAAAGGGCCGCAAAGTTACCGGGGGTTACGAACCGGATCGCGTGCGCGGAATCCTCCGTGCACGCGCCATCTGGTTCAGGGCTCAAATGGCTGGACGTGTGCTGGCCCCACATTCCAGGAATGGGTTCCGTGCAGTCAAGGGCCGCTCGCGTGTCGACTCGCGGCGCCCTGAAGAGGGGTGCGGAGGTGAACCGACCGCCATTATTCGGCCACTTGTGGGTGACGACTCGGCAACCTTGGCGAGGCATCCGCTACTTGAGAGTGCCCAGTGAGTTGGACGCGCGTAGATTCCGAATTCTTTGCCTCCGCTGTGACCCTTGACACCCACCTCCGGAACGGCCGATATT
>NZ_FLSP01000054.1 GCF_900091315.1 Streptomyces sp. DI166 | reverse complement strand
GGGTCGTCCGGGCCGCCGAGCAGATGCGGCCCGAACAGCGCGACCACGGGCAGCAGGATCAGCACGACCGCGAACGGCGGCACCGCCAGCGTCATCCCCGCGATGATCCCGCCCAGCCCGAGATGCAGGGTGAACCAGGCCGCCGTACGCCCCCGCGCCGTCCGGCCGCGCGCGGGGTCGTAGGCGAGCCGGTCCGCCGCCACCCCGCACAGCGCCCGTACCGCCCCGGCCTCCAGCGAGCGGGTCAGCGGGAACAGCGCCGCGGTGAGCGCGGCGAGCGGCAGCCCCACCGCGAACGACAGGAGCTGGGCGCGGATGTCGTAGAAGACGTACCGGGCGTCCAGGGCCGGTCCGACGATCACCTGGCCGACGAGGACGTACGGCATGGCGAGCGCGCCGCCGAGGATCAGATGGATCCAGCGCCGGCGCGTCGCCCGCCCGAACAGGAACCGGACGGCTTGTCTCACGCGGACCGCCGCCCGAGGAAGTGAACCCCTGCGGCGGCCACCAGACTTCCGGTGATCATCTGGCCAGCGTAGGCGAGGTACAGCGACACCGTGGCGTCATCGGTGGTGACGACCGAAGCCACCGTCAGCCACGCCCCCCAGCAGGCCGCCGCACCCGACCCGAGCCAGGCCAGCGCCAGCGGCACCCGCACGGGCAGCACCGGCACCCGCCGGAAGGCGAGCACCACGGCACCGGCCACGCCCGCGAGGAGGAAGAGGACGTCCAGGGCGCGCAGCCACTCACCGTCGCAGGCGGAGCGCAGGTGTACGACGAGGGGAACCACCGAGGCCGCGGCGGCGAACAGAGTGGCTGTGCGCGGCCAGGTGCCGAAGCAGGCGCCCGGCACCTCCCACATCCGGCCCTGCCACACCCGGCCCCAGCGCTCCCGCGTGTACAGCACGAACAGCGCGCCGAGCGCCAGCCCCTGCACGATGAAGCCGCCGTACACCACGCCGAACACCCAGTCGTGCAGGAACGGTTCGGAGCCGCTGTCCTCGCCGGAGCCCAGCAGGAGCTGGAGCGGGAACCCCGCCATGATCGGCGAGAGCAGCCCCGTGGCGACCCACACCGGCCCGACCAGCAGCCAGGCGGGAACCCGCAGCCCCCACGGCCGGGTCAGCAGCAGCGCGAGCACGATGACGCAGGCGTCCATCAGCAGCGTGACGCCGTTGGCGACGGCCACCGCGCCCCGGTGCTCCAGCAGCACGCTCCCCTCGGGGATGCCGATGTCGCTCCCCGTCAGCCAGGCGGTCTTCAGCCCGAGATACGGCAGACAGGAGAGGATCGCGACGGCGCGCAGCGGCACCCGCGAACGGGTGAGGAGTGGCGAGGACATGCCCCCACGCTCTCGCGCGGACCGCCCCCGGCACGTCCCGCCCGCCGACGATCCCCCTCCGCCGCACGGGGGAGAGGAAGATCGCCCTCAGAGACGGCGCGTGGCCAGCGTCAGCCGGTCCCGTGCGTCGAACAGGGCGTCCTTCACGAGCTGTTCGTGCGCCGGGGTCAGCCGCGCCACCGGGATCGAGCAGCTGATCGCGTCACGGGCCGGGGTGCGGTACGGGATCGCCACGCCGAAGCAGCGCAGGCCCAGCGTGTTCTCCTCACGGTCCACGGCGAAGCCCTGCTCGCGGACCTGGTGCAGCTCCTCGATCAGCTTCTCGCGGTCGGTGATGGTGTTCTCGGTCAGCGCCGGAAGCGTCTCCGGGAGCAGCTTGCGGACCTGCTCGTCGGTGTACGTGCTCAGCAGCGCCTTGCCGAGGGACGTCGAGTGCGCGGGCAGCCGGCGGCCGACCCGGGTGAAGGGGCGCAGGTAGTGCTGGGACTGGCGGGTGGCCAGGTAGACCACGTTGGTGCCGTCGAGCCGGGCCAGGTGGATGGTCTCGGTGGTGTCGTCCGACAGCCGGTCCAGCGTGGGACGGGCCGCCGCCACCACCTCGTCGCCGTCGATGTAGGAGGTGCCGACCAGCAGCGCCCGCACCCCGATGCCGTACCGGGTGCCGGTCGCGTCGGTCTCCACCCAGCCCAGCTCCACCAGCGTGCGCAGCAGCATGTACAGGCTGGACTTGGGGTAGCCGACGGCCTCCTGGACCGCGGCGAGGGAGTGCATACCGGGGCGGCCGGCGAAGTATTCGAGCAGTTCGACCGTCCGTACCGCGGACTTGACCTGCGCGCCGCCCCCCGTCTCGCCTGCCGACATCGCGCTTGACCCCTTCGTTCGACGGGAAATAGTCTCACCAGCGTATTCACCATGAAAGACAGCGTTCAGTATATCGAACAACCCTGGTGAATGACCCCGTACCGCGCAATACATGTGGAGGGACCCGCGGTGGCAGCAGCACCAGTCTGGAGTGTCGACCCCCGAACCGGGAAGCAGCGCGAACAGGTTGCGGTGGAGGCCACAGCCCAGGAGGTGGACGCCGCCGTCCGCGCCGCCGACCAGGCACGCGGCGCCCTCACCGACCGCGCCGTCCGGGCCGCCTTCCTGCGCACCGCGGCCGAGCGGCTGGAGGCCGCCAAGGACCAGCTCGTCGAGGCCGCCGACGCCGAGACCGCCCTCGGGCCGGTCCGGCTGACCGGGGAACTCGCCCGCACCTGCTACCAGCTGCGCGCCTTCGCGGACATCGTCGACGAGGGCGCCTTCCTCGACGTCGTCATCAACCACCCCGACGACACCGCCACCCCGCCCATTCCCGACCTGCGCCGCTACAAGGTGCCGCTCGGCGTGGTCGCCGTCTACTCGGCCTCCAACTTCCCCTTCGCCTTCTCCGTCGCGGGCGGCGACACCGCGAGCGCGCTCGCCGCGGGCTGCCCGGTCGTCGTCAAGGCCCACCCCGACCACCCGGCCCTGTCCGAACTGGTCGCCAAGGTGCTGCGCACCGCCGCCAAGGCGCACGGCGTCCCGGCCGGTGTCGTTGGCCTGGTCCACGGCTTCGAGGCGGGCATCGCCCTCATCGAGCACCCGCTGGTCTCCGCGGCCGGCTTCACTGGCTCGGTACGCGGCGGGCGGGCCCTGTTCGACGCGGCGGCGGCCCGGCCCGTCCCGATCCCCTTCCACGGCGAGCTGGGCTCCCTGAACCCGGTACTGATCACCGAGGCCGCCGCCGCCGAGCGCGCCGAGGCCATCGGCGCCGGACTCGCGGGCTCCATGACCCTCGGCGTCGGACAGTTCTGTGTGAAGCCCGGCCTGGTGCTGGCGCCCGCCGGGGCCTCCGGGGACCGCCTGGTGAAGTCCCTCACCGACGCCGTCAGCGACACCGACCCCGGGGTCCTGCTCGACCACCGGATGCGGGACAACTTCCTCGCCGGAGTCGCCGAGCGCGCCGAACTGCCCGAGGTCGACTCCCCGGTCACCCCGGGCGCGGGCGGCGAGCACACGGTGAGCGCGGGCTTCCTGACCGTGCCGGCCGGGAAGCTGGCCCAGGAGGGCACCTACGACCTGCTGCTGGAGGAGTGCTTCGGCCCCGTCACCGTCGTCGCCCGCTACGAGGACGAGGCCGAGGCCAAGGCGGTGCTCTCCCGGCTGCCCGGCAACCTCACCGCGACCGTCCACCTGTCCACCGAGGAGGCCGCGGGCCAGGGGCGCGGCCCCGAGCTGCTCGCCGAGCTGACCCCGCTGGCCGGACGCGTGCTGGTCAACGGCTGGCCGACCGGTGTCGCCGTCGCCCCCGCCCAGCACCACGGCGGCCCGTACCCGGCGACCACCTCCACCTCCACCTCCGTCGGCGGCACCGCCATCGAGCGCTGGCTGCGGCCCGTGGTCTACCAGGGCGCCCCCGAGGCGCTGCTGCCGCCGGAACTGAGGGACGACAATCCGCTCGGACTTCCGCGCAGGTTCAACGGCCGTCTGGAACGCTGACCGGATGGACCTGGAACTCCCCGAGCTGCCCTTCCTCCTGCGCACCTACGGCCCCGACGGCCACTGGTCCTACGAGGACGGCGTGCTCACCGGATGGGCGGGACCCCGGCAGGACCGGTTCGTGCCGCCCACCGGCGAGGCCCTGGACCCGGCCGCCGACGCGCCCCGGCTGCTCGGCTCGCCCGAGGGCGACTTCCAGCTCATCGCCCGGGTCACCGTCGGCTTCGCCGGGTCCTTCGACGCCGGCGCGCTCTATGTGCACGTGGCGGAACGGGCCTGGGCGAAGCTGTGCCTGGAGTACTCCCCGGACGTGCCCACCGTCTGCACGGTGGTCACCCGGGGCCACTCCGACGACGCCAACTCCTTCACCGTCGAGGGAAGTTCGGTGTGGCTGCGGGTCAGCCGCACCGGGCGGGCGTTCGCCTTCCACGCCTCCCGGGACGGCAAGCGGTGGACCTTCGTCCGGCTGTTCACCCTCGCTGACGAGAAGGCGACGGGCGCGGCGCTGGTCGGCTTCATGGCGCAGTCACCGCTCGGCGAGGGGTGTGTCGTGACCTACGACCACCTGGAGTTCCGGGACAGCTGGCCGAGCGAGCTGCGGGACGGCTCGTAGGGGGCTGGGGGACGGCTCGTAGGGGCTCGGGAATGAACCCCGCCGCTTGAATGTTCACCTACTTCGCGGAGGGGGTCTCCGCATGGACGTTCGAGTGGGAGAGCCGAGAGAGATATGCGCGTCGAGATCTGGAGCGACATCGCCTGCCCCTGGTGCTACGTGGGCAAGGCCCGCTTCGAGAAGGCGCTCGCGGCCTTCCCGCACCAGGAGCGGGTCGAGGTCGTGCACCGCTCCTTCGAGCTGGACCCGGGGCGGGCCAAGGACGACACCGCCCCGGTGATCGCGATGCTCGCCAAGAAGTACGGCATGAGCGAGGCGCAGGCCCAGGCCGCAGAGGACAACGTCGGCGCCCAGGCCGCCGCCGAGGGCCTCACCTACCGCACCCGGGGCCGCGACCACGGAAACACCTTCGACATGCACCGGCTGCTGCACTTCGCCAAGGAGCACGGCCGCCAGGGCGAACTCGTCCAGGCGCTGTACGAGGCGAACTTCGCCGAGGAGGAGTCCGTCTTCGGCGACGACGAGCGGCTGGTGAAGCTCGCCGTCGGCGCGGGCCTGGACGAGAACGCCGCCCGCGCGGTGCTCGCCGACCCCACCGCCTACGCCGACGACGTCCGCGCCGACGAGCGCGAGGCGGCGCAGCTCGGCGCGAACGGTGTGCCGTTCTTCGTCGTCGACCGCAAGTACGGCGTCTCCGGCGCCCAGCCCACCGACGTGTTCACGCAGGTCCTCACCACGGCATGGGACGAGCGCTCCCCGCTCACGCTCATCGACCGGGCCGAGGGCGAGGGCGAGGGCGAGGCGTGCGGCCCCGACGGGTGCGCGGTGCCGCAGCACTGAAAGCCGCAGGTCGGGGCGGGCTCCCTCGGGACCGGCAAAGTCGCAGGTCGGCGCGGATCCATAAGGACTGCTTAGCGAAACCACGTAAAAATTCGCAATGGACGGGGAGTTCCCGGGCCTCCAGAGTGGTCCCATGGAGACCTTCGAGAGCCTCGTCCGTGCCGAGTTCGCCCCGGGGAACACCTACCTCAACACCGCGAGCAACGGCCTCCTGCCGGCCCGCACCGTCGACGCCGT
This sequence comes from Streptomyces sp. DI166, assembly GCF_900091315.1. GTDB lineage: Bacteria > Actinomycetota > Actinomycetes > Streptomycetales > Streptomycetaceae > Streptomyces > Streptomyces fuscus. Next base: position 52,907 of record NZ_FLSP01000054.1, on the reverse strand, counting down.
ACAGGCCGCCGTCCGGATGCGGGCCGAGGGACGGCCGCTCGGGTCCCTCTACGACGACGTGGAGACGGTCCGGGCCGCCTTCGCCCGGATCGCCGGGGTGCCCACCGAGCGGGTCGCGCTCGGCACCTCGGTCGCCGAGTACGGCGCGCTGATCGCCGCCGCACTGCCCGCAGGAGCCGAAGTCCTCACTGCCGAGGCCGACTTCGCCTCCCTGGTCAACCCCTTCCACATGCGCGGCGACCTGAAGGTGCGGGCCGTGCCGCTGGAGCGGCTCGCCGAGTCGGTGCGCCCGGAGACCGCGCTGGTCGCGGTCAGCGCCGTGCAGTCCGCCGACGGGCGGCTCGCGGATCTGGCGGCGGTGCGCGAGGCGGCCCGCGCCCACGGGGCCCGTATCTACGTCGACGCCTCCCAGTCGGTGGGCTGGCTGCCGCTGGACGCCGGCGCCCACGACTTCGTCGCCGCCGTCGGCTTCAAGTGGGTCCTGGGGCCGCACGGCAACACCTTCTTCGTCGCGCCCGAGGACTTCGGCGAGCTGACCCCGCTGCTGGCGGGCTGGGTCGCGGGCGAGGTCCCCTGGGACAGCTGCTACGGCCCGGTCCAGGAACTCGCCCACTCCGTACGGCGGTTCGACGTCAGCCCCGCCCTGTTCACGTACGCGGGCCTGCGCGCCTCGCTCTCCCTCGTCGAGGAGCTGGGCATCGACGCGATCCACGCCCACGACGTGGGCCTCGCCGACCGCTTCCGCACCGGCCTGGCCTCCCTCGGCCACACCCCGGTCCCGTCCCCGGGCTCGGCCATCGTCTCCGTCCCCGGCCTCGGCCACCGCCAGCCCGAGCTGAGCGAGGCGGGCATCGAGGTGTCCAACCGCGCGGGCAACCTGCGTGCCGCGTTCCACCTGTACAACACGGCCGCCGACGTGGACCGGCTGCTGGACGTCCTGTCGTCCTGAACCACTGGCGCGGCCCCGGCCGGGACGCTAGGAAAGGGGAGTGGAGTCCACGGGCGAGGTGCCGTCGAACCCGGCCGCCGACGAGGAGCTGCACCGGCGGCTGGTGTACGGCGACGAGTCCGCGCTGGCCGAGGTGTACGCGGCGTACCTGCCGCTGGTGCGCCGGATCGCGGTACGGGTGACCCGTACCCCGGGCGCCGCCGAGGACGTGGCACAGGAGGTCTTCGCCCAGCTGTGGAGCAGGCCGTACGCCTACGACCCGGGCCGCGGCACGCTGCGCACCTGGCTGTCCCTGCTCGCCCACCGGAGGGCCGTGGACTGGGTGCGCGGCGAGGCCCGGCACCGCAAGCACGCCCACGCCGACGACGACGCCCTGCGCACGGTCCCGGAACCCGGACCCGGACCGGACGAGACGGTCGTGGACCGGGAGCGCAGCCTGCTGCTGCACAGCGCGCTCGCCGAACTTCCCGAACCGCAGCGAGAGGTGGTCCACCTCGCCTATTTCGCGGGCCGCACCTACCGGCAGGCCGCCGTTGAGCTGGGCATTCCCGAGGGCACCGCCAAGTCCAGGCTGCGCACCGCGCTGCGCTCGCTGGCCGAAACGCTGGCCGACCCACCCGACCCCGCGCGGGCAAGAGGCGCATGATGGCAATAGGGGTCCGTGCTCCACGGGAAGGAGGCGTTCGGTGACCGAGCACGAGGACGTACGCGAACTGCTGGCCGCCTGGGCCTTCGGCGCCCTGGACGCGGCCGACGCCGACCGGGTCCGGCCGCATCTGGCGGGCTGCGAGAGCTGCGCGGCGGAGGCGGAACGGCTGCGCGAGACGGTACGGCTGCTGGACGGCCCGCCCATCGGCGGACTGCCCGCCCGCCCCGCCACCGGACTTCCACCCGCCCTGCTGGCCCGCCGCCCCACCGCGCCCCGCACCGCCGCCCACGCCGCCTGCTACGCCGCCGCCGTCCAGGCGCTACGGGCCCTGCTGCCCGAGGCGGAGGGCCGCTGGGCCACGCCGGTCGTCCACGACTGGGACGTCCACGCGACCGTCGCCCACCTGCTGGCCGCCGACGAGGCACTGGCCGGCCGCCTCGGCATCCCCGCGCGGGTCCCGGAGACCGTGCTCCCGCAGGACATGCGCTGGGAGGAGGCCTGGGCCCGGCGCACCGCCGACGTGATCGCCCACGAGCACGCCCGTACCCCCGGGGAGACCGTCGCGTCCTGGGCCGGGCAGGCGGACGCGCTGCTGGCCACCCCCGAGGCCCGCGACCCCGAACTGGCCGCGCGCGCCGAGCTGTTGATGGGCCTGCGTCTCCCGGTCGCCGACCACTTCGCGGTCCGGGCCTTCGAGACCTGGATCCACACGGACGACATCGGCCGCGCCCTGGGCCTGGTGGTCCCACCGCCCCCCGAGCCCCACCTGGACCAGCTGGTCCGCCTGGCGGTCCGGGTGCTGGGCCTCGCCCTGGGCCCCGAAGCGACCCCGGTCCTCTTCTCCGTCACCGACGGCGAGGAGTGGGTCCTGGGCTCGTCGGCCGAGCCCGTCGCCGCCGAACTCACCCTGGACCCGGTCGACTTCTGCCTCCTCATGGGCGGCCGAACGGCCCCCGAGGAGGTCCCGCGCGGCGCCACGGGCGACGCGGCCGCCGTCCGGAACGTACTGGAGGCGGCCGCGTCACTGGCGTGGCTGTAGGGGCTACCGGACCGGGGTGAAGTCCCGCGCCCCGATGAACTCCGGGCGGCGGACCGGGGCCGCGAACGGCTCGACCGCCTTGTTCTCCACGCTGTTGAAGACGATGAAGACATTGCTGCGCGGGAACGGGGTGATGTTGTCGCCCGAGCCGTGCATGCAGTTGCAGTCGAACCAGGTCGCCGAGCCCGCCCTGCCGGTGAACAGGCGGATGCCGTGCTCGGAGGCCATCCTGGTGAGGGCCTCGTCGGACGGGGTGCCCGCGTCCTGCATCTGGAGGGACTTCTTGTAGTTGTCCTTCGGGGTGGCGCCCGCGCAGCCCAGGAACGTCCTGTGCGAGCCCGGCATGATCATGAGCCCGCCGTTGGTGTCGTAGTTCTCGGTCAGCGCGATCGAGACGGACACCGTGCGCATGTTGGGCAGGCCGTCCTCGGCGTGCCAGGTCTCGAAGTCGGAGTGCCAGTAGAAGCCGCTGGCGCCGAACCCGGGCTTGACGTTGATCCGGGACTGGTGGACGTACACGTCCGAGCCGAGGAGCTGCCGGGCGCGCCCGACGACCCGCTCGTCGCGCACCAGGTTCGCGAACACCTCGCTGATCCGGTGCACTTCGAACACCGAGCGGATCTCCTTGGACTTCGGCTCGATGATCGAGCGTTCGTCGGCGCGGATCTCCGGGTCGGTGACCAGCCGCTCCAACTCGCGACGGTACACGGCGACTTCGTCGTCGTTGATCAGCTGCTCGACAGGCAGGAAGCCGTCACGCTCGTAGGCCTGGAGCTCCGGGCCGGAGATCGGGCCCGGCGTGCCGGGCGCGGACCACACCACCGGGTCCTGGCGCGGGAGCGTCACCTCGGTGGCGCCTCGGCTGGGGTACAGATCGGTCATCGTCATGATGCGTCACACCTCCTCGGGTTCGGTGAGCAGCGGATACACGCCGTTCTCGTCGTGGTCCTCGCGGCCGGTCACCGGCGGGTTGAAGACACAGATGCAGCGGAAGTCCTGCTTCACCCGCAGCGTGTGCCTCTCGTGGCCGTCCAGCAGGTACATGGTCCCGGGCGTGATCGTGTGGGTCAGCCCGGACTCGTGATCGGTCAGTTCGGCCTCGCCCTCGACACAGACGACCGCCTCGATGTGGTTCGCGTACCACATCGACGTCTCCGTACCCGCGTACAGAATCGTCTCGTGCAGGGAGAACCCGACCCGCTCCTTGGCGAGGACGATGCGTTTGCTCTCCCAGGTGCCGGACGCCGCCTTCACATGCCGGTCGGTGCCTTCGATGTCCTTGAACGAACGGACGATCACAGTTTCGGACGCCTCCTGATCAGATGGTTTCTCGGACGGCACGGGCGAGCACGCTCAGGCCCGCGTCGAGTTCCTCGGGGGTGATGGTCAGCGCGGGCAGCAGCTTCACGACCTCGCTCTCGGGGCCGGACGTCTCGATCAGCAGCCCGAGTTCGAAGGCGCGCCGCGCGATCCGGTCGGCCCGGTCCTTGGCGTGGAACTCCAGCCCCCACACCAGCCCGCGGCCCCGGTACTCCTTCACATCGGCGAGGTTCTCCTCCGTGATGGAGATCAGCGCCTGCTCGACCTGCTCCCCGCGGGCCCGGGTCTGCTTCTCCATCGCGCTGCCGTCGGCCCAGTACGTCTGCAGCGCGGCGGTCGCGGTGACGAAGGCGGGGTTGTTGCCGCGGAACGTGCCGTTGTGCTCGCCCGGCTCCCAGATGTCCAGCTCCGGCCGGAACAGACACAGGGACATGGGCAGTCCGTAGCCGCTGATGGACTTGGACACGGTGACGATGTCCGGCGTGATGCCCGCCTCCTCGAAGGAGAAGAAGGCGCCGGTACGGCCGCAGCCCATCTGGATGTCGTCGACGATCAGCAGCATGTCCTGCCGCTCGCACAACTCCTTGAGCGCGCGCAGCCATTCGGGCCGGGCGACGTTGATGCCGCCCTCGCCCTGCACGGTCTCCACGATCACCGCGGCGGGCTTGTTCAGCCCGGACCCCTGGTCCTCCAGCAGCCGCTCGAACCACAGGAAGTCCGGGACGGTGCCGTCGAAGTAGTTGTCGAACGGCATGGGCGTGCCGTGCACCAGCGGGATCCCCGCCCCGGCCCGCTTGAAGGCGTTACCGGTGACGGCGAGGGACCCCAGCGACATCCCGTGGAAGGCATTGGTGAAGGACACGATGGCCTCGCGCCCCTTCACCTTCCGCGCCAGCTTCAGCGCGGACTCGACGGCATTCGTGCCCGTCGGCCCCGGGAACATGACCTTGTACGGCAGATCCCGCGGCCGAAGCACCAGGTCCTGGAAGGTCTGCAGGAACGCCCGCTTGGCGCCGGTCGACATGTCGAGCCCGTGCGTGACGCCGTCCCGCTCCAGGTAGTCGATCAACGCCCGTTTCAGGACGGGGTTGTTGTGCCCGTAGTTCAGTGAGCCGGCCCCGGCGAAGAAGTCCAGGTACTCGTGGCCGTCCTCGTCGTACATGCGGCTGCCCCGCGCACGGTCGAAGACGGTGGGCCAGCCGCGGCAGTAGCTGCGTACCTCGGACTCCAGGGTCTGGAAGACGCTGAGGTCGGGCTGGGTGATGGTCACGACGAATCGCTCCTCGTTGTGGGGAGGTCAGTGGGAGAGGGGACCGATGCGGTACAGGACTTCCGAGTCGTGCGGCCCGTCGGGGAACAGGCCCGCCTCGAACAGCACCTCGCGCTCCAGAGCGGCGCCGTGCCGCTCGGCGAAGGAGGTGAACAGCCGCTCGGAGGCGGTGTTTCCGGGCGTGATGGTGGTCTCCACGCCGGTGACGCCGTACGCGCCGGCGACCCGTGCGACGAGCCCGTCCAGCAGCGCGGCGGCGACGCCGCGGCCACGGTGGGCGTCGTCCACCGCGACCTGCCAGACCAGCAGGGTCCGCGGGCGGGCGGGCCGGATGTACCCGGTGACGAAGCCGACCGGCCGCCCGTCCTCGTCGCGGGCGACGGCCGAGGTGCCGGCGAAGTCCCGGCACCACAGCAGATAGCTGTAGGACGAGTTCAGATCGAGCGTCCTGGAGTCCTTGGCGATACGCCACAGCGCGGCGCCGTCGGCCACCGTCGGCCGGTCGATTTGCAGGTCTGCTTGTGCGGCAGTCATGCGAATTGAACTTACCGAGCAGAATTCAAAATTGCATGGCGGGGAGGGGTTACGCGAGCTGGGCGGATGTGTTATCCGCGCGAGGTCGTACTGTCCCGATATGCACCGTGCGATTGGCGCAAACCGGACGCGATGTTGAACGCGTCACAGTCGTGTAATCTCGACGAATCGCGCCCGAATTGGACCCGCTTCGAGGCTCACAAAATCTCTGCGTTTACGCTCGCGGAAACCGGGCAGAAGACAACGGGGAGCTGCTCCGATAAAGAATTCAAGAATTGTCGTGGAGTGTGAATTCAGCTGCCGGTCGTGCCGTCGATGCGCTCACGCAGGATGTCGGCGTGCCCGTTGTGGCGCGCGTACTCCTCGATCATGTGCAGATACACCCACCGCAGACTGACCTCGGCCCCACCGAAGGGCCCGCCCCCGGGGATGTGCCCGACCGCGTCGAGCGCCCGCCCGCCGCACACGGCCTGCCCGAGCCCGATCTCCCGCCGCCACACGGCGAGCGCCTCCTTGAGCCCTCGCCCGTCGGTGAGCGTGTACCCGGTCTCGTCCTCGAACACGGTCTCCGCCCCGACGTCCCCGAACGCCCGCCGGAACCAGTTCCGTTCAACCTCGGCCATGTGCTGCACAAGCCCCAGCAGCGTGAGCGCGGACGGTTCCGCGGAGGCTTCCCGCACCTGCGCGTCGTCCAGCCCGGCGCACTTGACCTCAAGGGTGCCCCGATGAAAGTCCAACCACCCTTCGAGCATGCCCCGTTCGTCCCCAAGCCGGGGAGGGGCGACTCGTCCGTCGGGGAGGATGGCGGGGATCTGGTCATCAGCAGTCATGGATCCACCATGCCGGACCCGGCGACGCGGCAGTGAACTGACATCCATTTCAGGTCACTTGACCAAGACTTGCTCACTCGCGCAGGGGGCCCGGGATGTGACATCCCGAGGCGCACACGTAAGCTGCTGGCCCATTGGTGGACGATCTTGACGCATCGATGGACACGCATACGGGGGCCGTATGTCCGGTGAAGGTGACCGCACTCGGGCTGATCTCGACGTGATCAGAGAGATGGGTAACGGGCTTGCCCGGGTGAAGAAGGCCTTTGAGGGGCTTGAGAAGCTCGGTGGCAAGTACGGGGAGGACTTCGGCGACCGGGACGTCGCCGACAAGTTCGAGGATTTCGCGGGCAGTTGGGAAATCAACCGGGAGAAGCTCACCGAAGAGGTCGCGGCGCTCGCCAAGATGGCCAAGACCGCGGCGAAGACGTACGAGGACATCGATCACGCGCTGGCCGAGGCGATCCGGAATGCACAGGATCCCAAGTCGAAGAAGAAGGGGAAGTAGGGCGTGTCACCCCGACCTCGCGATTGGCACCCGCTCGCGGACAGCGACCCGATCCCCGGTGATCCCGACCGAGTTGCCGCGCTCGGCCGACAGCTGAGAGCCACTGCCGAGGAGTTGGAGCGGCAGATCCGCAACCTCAAGGCAGTCGCCGACGTCGACGCCTGGGACAGCAAGGCGGGCAAGGAGTTCCGCGAGAAGGCGACCGGCAACGTCAAGAAGCTTGAGGCCGCGCTGACCCGCTACGACAGCGCGGCGGACGCCCTCGGCGACAAGGTGACCGAGATCGCCGGCAGTCATCAGGACAAGGTTTGCGCGAAGCCCACGAACTATGCGTCGGACCTGAACCGAGCGCAGGAGATCGCCGACGCGGCTCTGCGGGAGGCGAAGGACGCGGAGGACCGGAAGGGGGCCGCCCAGCGGAGCCTCGACGGCCTCTCGGAGAAGGACAAGGCAGACAAGAAGAAGCTGGAGGAGCAGCGGGACCAGGCCGGAGACGAGATCGACGCCGCCCGAGCCAAGCTCGCCCAGGCCATTGAGATTCGCAATAACGCGGCAACTGCGGCTGGTGAGGCACTTAAGAGCATCGCCGGCATCAAGGACTCGCTGAAGGATGATTTTTGGGACAAGTTCGACGACTGGGTTGATTGGGTTGGCGAAAAAGCAGAGCTACTTGCCACCTATTTCGGCGTCGCCGCGCTTGCTGTCGGGTGGATTCCGATCATTGGTCAAGCGCTTGCCGGAGTTCTGGGCGCGGTGTCGACGTTTTTCACACTGGTGAGCACAGTCTGTACTGTCATCCAGGTAATCAGAGGCGACAAGGGACTGAAGGACCTGGCGTTCTCAATTCTGGGCCTCGCTGTCATGGGCGTGGGTAAGGCGTTTGCCAAGGTTGCCGGACGGTACGCCCAGGAAGCCCTTCGGGTGATGAACAAGGCTGGTTCGGCAAGAACGTCGAAACAAGTGGCTCGCGCTGGAAAGAAGCTGAACAAGTTTGCTCGGCGAGCAGACGAGTCCGAGGGGGTTCTGGCCAGTAGGCTGAGGACATTCAAGCTGGAGCCCGGAGATGGATGGAAGTCTGTCAAGGAGGTCTTCACCGAACCTTTCTCGAAGGCGTGGGGTGAGAATCTCAAGGTTCTGGACCCTAGGAGCGGCAACTATGGAGCCGCGTGGAACAGGATGGTCGTTCGAGGGGATGGAAATATTGCCCTCGGGGTCGGGCGGTCGGTCTCCGTGGCAGACCCAGGTATTGCATCTGACTTGAAGGACATCAAATTTGCCGCCCACGGGCTGGACAGCTACGGTGCCGTTAACGAAATTTCCATGAAGGCGACTGTGGCATCCGTAGTGGGTACTGGAGTGACATCGGTAGGCATGGCCTTGGACGGTAACCTCAACCCACTCCTGGATTGAGAGGAGATAGCGGTGGGCACTCGCGAATCGGGTGGAATGATGCGAGATTGTGAGTACCGGTTCGAATTTCAGCCAGGCTGGTTTGAATTGACCCTGACGGACAGGGTCGAGACAGAGGCTCTGATTCTGGCTGAGTCAATCAAGAAGCAGTTCAACCCGTTGGAGCTCGCCGTAAGTGAGCGCGATCTGCTCCGCGACCTGGCGCGTCGAGCGCTCCACCTGAATATTGATGAGCCTCTCCTCGCGTCTGCCTACTATACTGCGAGTGGAAATTGTCTCGCTAATTTCCGGCTTGATGCATTTGTTGAGGACGACGACAAGCCCCTGCCGACGCCTGCTGAGACGGTACCGTACATCTTGGGCTGGGTGGATGGGGATATTGCCGGTGAGCCGGATGTCAAGTACCTGGACTTGGAATTCGGTTCTGCTGTCCGCGTCCAGGCCATGGTGCAGAAGAAGAGGAAGCTGGGCTTTGGTCGCAAGTTGAGCGAGTTCATTGATTATGCAGTTTTTCCGCCGGGTGCGGATCATCTCGTCGTTGTCCATGTCGGATGGTGGAGCATGGCTCACACCGACGAACTGACCGCGCTGACCGACGAACTTGTTGCCACGATGAGGCGAGTCCCGGTGGACGCCAACGGTGACGAGATCAAGCCGAACAGTTGAGATGGGTGCGCTTGTGAAAACCGCTGACGAATTTTCGTCTCCGCCGGTCGACTACAACCTCATCGTCCCCGACGGCTGGTTTCAGATCTCGCTCCAGCCCGAGGAGCGGGACCGGTGCATCGTCGCGCTGGCCGACCTGCAATTCCGTGGAATCGACAACGCACCGCACCTCAAGCAAGAGTTCATGCGCGACCTTCAGAAGAAGGCGAAGAACGCATACGCGTCCGGCGGTACGGAGCTCTACCTCTCCCTGCTCACCGCCGGCCCCGTGCCCTTGGCGTCCTCGCTGCTCATCAGCGTGCCGGCGCCCGACGACTGCCCTCCGGTCTCGGATGCGGGCGAACTGGCGGAACACCTCGCCGGGCGAACCGAGCGAAGTAACGGAGACGGCGAGGAGGTAGGGGTAACCCGGTTGGAGGTGGCGGGCACAGCCGTCCGTGTGCGACGTCGCGACGCTGCCGTGCCCGAGGCGCAGATGGGCAACACCCTTCCCACTACAAACGTCACCTACTACGTGCCCATCCCGGCAACGAAGCGCTGGCTGATGCTGAACTTCTCAACTCCGTTGGATCCGCTGGCGGACCAGATGGTTCGACTGTTCGACACGGTGGCCAATACGTTGCACTGGTCGTGACGGCGTCCACCGACCCGCCGCCGGGTGCGCGGACTACCGCCCCCGCACCCCGAACTCCCCGAGCGCCGCGCCAAGGGCGGCCAGGCAGGACTCCACCACGTCCAACCGGGCAGCCGGGCCGTAGTGGTTCACGCGGATCATCTCGCCGGCCAGTGCGCCCCCGCCCGCCGCGAGGGGCAGCTCGGGGTTCAGGCTCAGGGCCTTGGCCACCAGCGCCGAGGCGTCGACGCCCGACGGGGTGCGCAGGGTCGTCGCGACCGGTGCTGCCTCCGTCGCCTTGTGCACGTACGGTTCCAGGCCGCCGCCCAGGGCGACCGCTCCCGCCCGGGTCGCCGCCGCGGCCGAGGCATGGCGGGTCATGACCGAGTCCAGGCCCTCCTCCTCGATGCGGGCCAGGCAGGCCTCCAGGGCGAGCATCTCCAGTTGGGCCGGGGCGTGGAGCAGGGCGCGGCGGCCCGCGTCGATCCAGCGTTCCTTCCAGTCGAGGAGGGAGAGGTACGAGCGGCGCGGCGCCCTCGGGTTGGCTGCCATGCGGGCCCATGCCCGCTCGCTCACCGACACCGCCGACACTCCCGCCGGGCCGCCCATCGCCTTCTGGGCGCCGATGACGCACAGGTCCACGCCCCACGCGTCCGGCAGCACCGGCTCCGCGCCGATCGAGGCGACCGCGTCCAGGTAGAACAGCGCCCCGTGCCGGCGTACCACCTCACCGATCTCCGCCACCGGGTTCGTGTTGCCGGTCGCCGCCTCCGCGTGGACCAGGGAGACGAAGTCGATCTCCGGGTGCTCGGCGAGGGCGTCGACGATCTGTGCGGCCGTGACCGCCGTGTGGAAGGGCACCGGCAGGTCGATCACCTCGGCGCCGCAGTCCCGCAGCCAGTCGCCGAAGGTCTGGCCGTAGGGGCCGGTGATCACGTTCAGGGCGGTGGTGCCGGGGCCCGCCGTCCCGCGGATCGCGCCCTCCAGCGGCAGCAGCGCCTCTCCCTGCATGATCACGACGTCCTGCTCGGTCGCCAGCAGCCGGGCCACCCGCTCCTCGATCGACGCGAACCGCTCCGCGCTCAGGGGGGCGAGGTCCAGGAAGGGGTGGGTCACGGCGGTGCTCTCTCTGCTCGGCCTGCGATCGACGACGGGATCGAGCGTAGTCCCCGCCCACGCCCCCTCCGACTGTCGCTCGCCGCACCCTTCCGCTTGCGAGTTCTTAGGCCAAACGCCGCTCCAACCATCGGTTTGATTTGAGAGACTCAAACTTCTCCTTATAATCGGAACGCACTGTTCCCCCACAGGAGGCTCCTCCGTGAAGACGACCCTCGGGCGCCGGACCCGCATTCTGGCCGCAACCACCGCGACGGCCGGGCTGGTGTTCGTGGCCGGCTGTTCCTCGGACGACGACGGAGGCAGTGGCTCCAAGACCGCCGCCGGCGGCGTCGAACTCGTCAAGGCGGGGCAGCTCACCACCTGCACCCACCTGCCCTACCCGCCCTTCCAGTCGGAGATCGACGGCAAGGTGCAGGGCTTCGACGTGGCTCTCGTCGACCTGGTCGCCGAGGACCTGGGGGTCAAGCAGGAGATCCTCGACACCCCCTTCGAGAACTTCAAGACCGGCGCGTTCCTCAACTCCGGCGAGTGCGATCTCGCCGCCGCCGGTATGACCATCACCGAGGAGCGCAAGAAGAACGTCGACTTCTCCGACCCGTACTTCGAGGCCACGCAGGCCGTGCTGGCCGACAAGGACGCCGGGATCACGTCCTTCGCCGACCTGAAGGGCAAGAAGGTCGGCGCCCAGGCGCAGACCACCGGTGAGGACTACGCCAAGAGCCAGGGCCTGGACCCGGTCTCCTTCGAGTCCTCCGACGCCGTCCTCAACGGACTGCGCACCGGCCAGGTCGACGCCGTCGTCATCGACTACCCGGTCGTCCAGGGCTGGCTGAAGGACAAGGCCAACGCCGACGCCTTCGTGGTCGCCGAGCAGATCAACACCGGTGAGCAGTACGGCTTCACGGTGAAGAAGGGCAACGCCAAGCTCCTCGCCGCCATCAACAAGGCGCTCGCCGAGGCCAAGGCGGACGGCACCTACAAGGAGATCTACGAGAAGTGGATCGGCCCGTACGACGAGTCCGCCGCCTCGCCGTCCGCGTCGGCATCCTGACCCCATGGCCGACACCGACGTACCGATCGAGCCGGTCCAGCCGAAGAAGAAGGGACTGACCCGGCGCCAGAAGCGCAAGCTGTCCCGCGGCATCCAGTACACGGTCTTCGTCGCGGCCGTGATCGCGCTCGCGGTCACGGCCGACTGGGGCCGGCTGCAGAACCAGTTCGCGCAGCCGGACATCGCCGAGCAGATGTTCCCGGACATCATCACGCTCGCGCTGAAGAACACCGTGCTCTACACCCTGTCCGGCTTTGTCTTCGGACTGGTCCTCGGCATGGTGATCGCGCTGATGCGGCTGTCCTCCGTGGGGCCGTACCGCTGGTTCGCCGGGATCTACATCGAGATCTTCCGGGGCCTGCCCGCCCTGCTGATCTTCATCTTCATCGGCGTGGCCATCCCGCTGGCGTTCCCCGGCGTCGAGATCCCGGGCGGCACGTACGGAAAGGTCGCCCTCGCGCTCGGTCTGGTGGCCGCCGCGTACATGGCCGAGACCATCCGCGCGGGTATCCAGGCCGTACCCAAGGGGCAGATGGAGGCGGCCCGCTCGCTGGGATTCTCGCCCGCCCGCGCGATGGTGTCGATCATCATCCCGCAGGCGTTCCGGATCATCCTCCCGCCGCTGACCAACGAACTCGTCCTGCTCTTCAAGGACTCCTCGCTGGTCCTCTTCCTCGGTGTCACCCTGGAGGAGCGCGAACTGTCCAAGTACGGCCGTGACCTGGCCAGCACCACCGCCAACTCCACGCCGATCCTCGTCGCCGGCCTGTGCTACCTGCTGGTGACGATCCCGCTCGGCTTCGTCGTGCGCCGTATGGAGTCCAAGGCCCAGGAGGCCGTGAAGTGACGTCCCGACCCGAGATCCACGTCAAGGACCTGCACAAGTCCTTCGGCGCCAACGAGGTCCTCAAGGGCATCGACCTGGAGATCCGGCAGGGCGAGGTGGTCTGCGTCATCGGCCCCTCCGGCTCCGGCAAGTCGACCCTGCTGCGCTGTGTGAACCTGCTGGAGGAGCCCACCAAGGGCCAGGTCTTCGTCGGCGGTACGGAACTGACCGACCCGGACGTCGACATCGACGCCGTACGCCGCCGGATCGGCATGGTGTTCCAGCAGTTCAACCTCTTCCCGCACCTGACGGTGACCGAGAACCTCACCCTGCCGCAGCGCCGGGTCCTCAAGCGGGGCAAGGCCGAGGCGGCGAAGGTGGCCGCCGAGAACCTGGAGCGGGTCGGCCTCGCCGAGAAGGCCTCCGCCTACCCCGCCTCCCTCTCCGGCGGCCAGCAGCAGCGCGTGGCCATCGCCCGAGCGCTCGCCATGGGACCGGAGGTGATGCTCTTCGACGAGCCGACCTCCGCCCTCGACCCCGAGCTGGTCGGGGACGTCCTCGCGGTCATGCGGATGCTGGCCGACGAGGGCATGACGATGATGGTCGTCACCCACGAGATGACCTTCGCCCGCGAGGTCGCCGACCGGGTCGTCTTCATGGACGGCGGTGTCATCGTGGAGGACGGCACTCCGGAGCAGGTCATCGGCAACCCCGGCCACGAGCGCACCCGCCACTTCCTCTCCCGGCTCCTCGACCCCGCGATGGCCGAGGTGGAGGAGGGGACCGGCGACCAGGTGGGGAAGTCCGGCTGACGGCTGGCTAAGGTGCCGTGCATGAGCGATCGCGCGGTGCTGCACGTGAGGGGCAGGGTCCTGGCCGGACCCGACGACGTCCGGGACGAGCTGTGGGTCGTCGGCGGCCGGATCACCTACGACCGGCCCACGGCCGCCCAGGACGTCCGTACCGTCGAGGGCTGGGCCCTGCCCGGCCTGGTCGACGCGCACTGCCACGTCGGGCTCGGCGCCCACGGGCCCGTCGACCGGGACACGGCCGAGAAGCAGGCACTCACCGACCGCGAGGCGGGCACCCTGCTCATCCGCGACGCGGGCTCGCCCTCCGACACCCGCTGGGTGGACGACCGCGACGACCTGCCGAAGATCATCCGCGCGGGCCGGCACATCGCCCGCACCCGCCGCTACATCCGCGGCTACGCCCACGAGATCGAGCCGGACGCCCTCGTCACCTACGTCGCCCAGGAGGCCCGCCGCGGCGACGGCTGGGTGAAGCTGGTCGGCGACTGGATCGACCGCGACCTCGGCGACCTCGCCCCGAGCTGGCCGCGCGCCGAGGTCGAGGCCGCCATCGCCGAGGCCCACCGCCTGGGCGCCCGGGTCACCGCGCACTGCTTCGCCGAGAACTCCCTCCGCGACCTGGTGGAGGCGGGCATCGACTGCATCGAGCACGCCACCGGCCTCACCGACGACCTGATCCCGCTCTTCGCCGAGCGCGGCGTCGCCATCGTGCCCACCCTGGTCAACATCGCCACCTTCCCCAAGCTCGCCAAGGGCGGCGAGGAGAAGTTCCCGCGCTGGTCGGCGCACATGCGGCGGCTGTACGAACGCCGCTACGACACCGTCCGCAACGCCTACGACGCCGGCATCCCCGTCTTCGTCGGCACCGACGCGGGCGGCTCCCTCCCGCACGGCCTGGTCGCCGCCGAGGTCGAGGAACTCGTCACCGCCGGACTCCCGGCCGACCAGGCGCTCTCGGCCACCACATGGGGCGCACGGCGCTGGCTCGGGCGCCCCGGACTCGACGAGGGCGCGCCGGCGGACCTGGTGGTCTACGAGACGGACCCGAGGGCCGACGTACGCGTGCTGGCGGCGCCGCGCAGGGTCGTACTGAACGGCCGTGTCATGAGTTGACCGGGTGACTGTGGAGAACGTGCGTGCCCAGGGATTCGAAGACCTGCACGGAAGAGTCACGTTGGAGTGAACCCTCGTCAGTTCGCTGACGGCCCCCTGTTCGCGCGACATTCTTACGGGGTCCCGAGCACTCTCTCTGGGGGTCCCCACCTTGAACGGCAACAACTTCCGCCTGCCCGCACGCCGTTTCGCGACCGTCGCGGCGGCCACGGCCCTCGCCGCCGGACCAGCGGCACTGGCCGGAGCGGGCGCCGCGCACGCGACCGGCGAGCAGGGCCGCGCGAGCGCCGTGGTGCTGCGCACCGGGCTCGACGTCTCCCTGCTCAACAAGACCGTGAACGCGCCGCTCGCGGTCTCCCTCAACGAGGTCCAGGCACCGCAGAGCGCCGAGAAGACCGCGCTGACGGCCCAGTTGGACGGTGTGGACGGCGGCAAGCCGTTCACCGTGCTGGGCGCCGAGGTCGCGAAGGCGCAGGCGACGGTGACCGACACCAAGGCCGAGGGCAGCACCAACCTGACGCACGCCAAGGTCCACGTCCCGGGCCTGCCCCTGCTGTCCCTGATCGAACTGGAGGCGGTGACCTCCAAGGCGACCTGCGAGGCGGGCAAGGCCCCGACCGCCAACTCCGACCTGGTCGGCCCGGTGACGGTCCTCGGCAAGAAGGTCACCGTCACGGCGGGCGGCCCGACCGACGTCAAGGTGCCCGGCGTCGGCGAGGTCCGCCTGGACCTGTCCAAGACGGAGACCACGAGCCGTACGGCGGCGGCCACCGCCCTCGAACTGACCGTCTCGGTCAACCCGTTGAAGCTGAACGTGGCCGAGGTGACCGGCACCGTCACCCTGGCGAAGGCGACCTGCGAGGCTCCGCCCGAGGTGGTCACGGAGGCCGAGCCCGCCCCCGCGGTCGAACCCCAGGGCAGCAGCGAACCCGTCCAGGAGGCGGGCCTCGCCGAGACCGGCGGCAGCTCCCTGACCCCGTACCTCGCGGGCGGCGCGGCCGTGCTGCTCGTGGCAGGCGGGGGAGCGGTGGCCATGGCCCGCCGCGGCAAGGGCTGAGCGGAGCCGCGCCTCACGGTCGGCGGTGACTCCACCCACCGCCGACCGAGGCGGGCACCGGTGCCGGTCGGGCCCCTCCTCGCCGGGGCCCTGGCCCGCCTGCGCCGCGAGCGGCTGGTCCGACGTCCCCGGAATGCCATCCGCCGTCGCCCGGCTCGGCGACGCCCCGCGGGCGGAGGAGCGCGTCCAGCGCCCCGGCTCAGCGAGCCGTCAACGCCCGGTCCAGTGCCGTGAGGAACGCGTCCACCGTCCCCCGGTCCCGCACCGCCAGCCGCAGCCACCGCTCGTCGAGCCCGGGGAACGTGTCCCCGCGGCGCACCGCGAAGCCCAGCTCCCGCAGGCGCCGCCGTACGGCCGCTGCTTCCGGCAGCCGTACGAGGACGAAGGGCCCCTCCGCCGGTTCCGCCACCCGCACTCCGCGTGCCGCGAACTCCCGCAGCCCGGCGACGAGATGGGCCCGGTCGGCGGCGATGCGATGGGCCGCGTGTCCGGCCTCGGCCAGCGCCCGCGGTTCCACGCACGCCTCGGCCGCGGCCAGCGCCGGGGTGGACACCGGCCACAGCGGCTGGGCCCGCTCCAGCTCCGTGATCGTCTCGGGGTCGGCCAGGACGTACCCGATGCGCAGCCCGGCGAGCCCCCAGGTCTTGGTGAGGCTGCGCAGGACCACCAGGCCGGGCACGTCCGTACGCCCCGCCAGGGCCTCGCGTTCACCCGGCACGGCATCCATGAACGCCTCGTCCACCACCAACGTCCTCCCGGGGCGCGCGAGTTGGACGAGCGACGCGGCCGGGTGGAGGACCGACGTCGGGTTCGTCGGGTTGCCGACGACCACCAGGTCCGCCTCCTCCGGGACCGCCGCCGGATCGAGCCGGAAGCCGTCCTCCTCGCGCAGCAGCACCCGGTCCACGGTGTGCCCCGCGTCCCGCAGTGCCGCCTCCGGCTCGGTGAACTGAGGGTGCACGACCACGGGTTGACGCACCTTCAGGGCCCGCGCCAGCAGTACGAACGCCTCCGCGGCGCCCGCCGTCAGCAGCACCCGCTCCACCGGCAGCCCGTGCCGCGCCGCCACCGCGGCCCGCGCCGCCCGCCCGTCCGGGTAGGCGGCCAGCGAGCCGAGCGAGCCGGCGATCCGCTCCCGCAGCCACGCAGGCGGGGTGTCCGCGCGGACGTTCACCGCCAGATCCACCAGCGCCGAACCGTCGTCCCGGACCTCCGCGTCCCCGTGGTGCCGCAGGTCATGGCCCTCAGTGCGCATGCGAGTGAGCCCCGTGGTGATGGCCGTGGTGGTGATGGTGGCCGTCGTCGTCCGGGTGGAAGTGCGGCTGCTGCGGCAGTCCCACCTTGTCCTCGAACCCGGGCAGCGCGATCCGGTACACGCACGAGTCGCAGTTCATCCGCAGATCGCCCTTGACGGCCTCCTCGTACCGCTCCATCACCAGATCCAGCAGCTCCGGCTCCGGACCGATCACCTCGGCCGAGGCCACCGCCACCTCGGGACGCGCGGCGGCCCACTCCTCGGTCTGCGCCTTCACCCGGTCCGGCAGGATCCCGGTGAACAGGAAGTACGGCAGCACCACGACCTTCCGCGCGCCCAGCTTCGCGCACCGGTCCAGGCCGCTCGGCACGTCCGGCGCGGCCAGCGACACGAACGCCGTCTCCACGCCCGCGTATCCGCGCCCCTCCCACAGCAGTCGGGCCGCCTTGTGCACCTCGGCGTTGGCGTCCGGGTCCGTCGACCCGCGCCCCACCAGCAGCACCGTCACCTCCGCGCGGTCCCAGTCGCCGAGCACCGCCTCAAGCCGCCGCTCCAGCACGTTCAGCAGCGACGGGTGCGGGCCCAGCGGGCGGCCGTAGGTGTACGAGATACCGGGGTGGCGCTCCTTCTCGCGGGCCAGCGCCGCCGGGATGTCGCCCTTGGCGTGCCCGGCGGAGACCAGCATCAGCGGCACCGCGGCGAACCGGCGCACCCCCTGCTGCACCAGCTCGGTGACCGCGTCGCCGAGCGGCGGCGGGGACAGCTCGATGAAACCGCCCGCCACCGGCAGGTCGGGGTGGCGGCGGCCCAGCTCCCGGACGAAGTCACGGAACGCCTCGGCTCCGGCGTCGTCCCGGGTGCCATGGCCGGCGATGAGCAGCGCGGGCGGGGTGGTCACGGTGTCTCCTCGGGTGAAGTGGGGTGGTACAGCAGGGCGTTGAGGGCGGCCGAGGCGACCGCCGAACCGCCCTTCTCGGACACGTTGCTCACGGCGGGCAGCCCGGTCTCGCGCAGCGCGGCCTTGGACTCGACGGCGCCGACGAAACCGACCGGCAGCCCGATCACCAGCGCCGGTTCGGCGTCCAGGGTCAGCAGTTCCTCCAGGGCGGTCGGCGCGTTGCCGATCACCCACAGGGCGCCGGGCCCGACCTGCTCGTAGGCGAGCCGGATGGCGTGCGCGGAGCGGGTCAGCCCGGGTCCGGCGACCGCGTCGCGCAGGCGGCAGACGGTCTCGCGCCGGGTGATCCCGGCCGCGACCATCTCCACGTCCACGACGACCGGCGCCCCGGCGTGCAGTGCCGCGTGCGCCCGCTCAAGCTCGCCCTCGTCCATGACGAGGTCGTCGGCGTAGTCCAGGTCGGCGGCGGAGTGGATGACCCGCTCCACGACCGCCCGGGTCAGCGGCGGGAAGTGCGAGGTGTCCAGGCGGGCGCGCAGCCGCCGGTAGGACTCCTCCTCGATGGGGTGGACGACTCGGTTCACTGCGCATCCTCCTGCGACGCCTGCCAGCGGTAGCCGCGCGGGGTGACCATGCGTCCGGCGATGTTGCGCGTGGCGGTGTTGCCGACGGTCACGACGGTCATCATGTCCACCCACGCCGGGTCCAGTTCGCCGAGCGTGGTGAGACGGCTGGATTCGTCCGGCCGGGAGGCGTTGCGTACGACACCGACCGGCGTCGACGGCTCGCGGTGCTCCGACAGCACGGCGAGCGCCTTGGGCAACTGCCAGTCACGGCCGCGGGAGCGGGGGTTGTAGAAGGTCACCACGAGGTCCGACTCGGCCGCCGCGCGTACCCGCCGCTCGATGACCTCCCACGGCGTGTGCAGGTCGGACAGGCTGATGGAGACGTGGTCGTGGCCCAGGGGAGCACCGAGGATCGCCCCGGCCGCGAGCGCCGCGGTCACCCCGGGCACCCCGACCACCTCGATGTCGTCGCTCGCCTCCGCCAGCGCGGGCGAGGCCATCGCGTACACCCCGGCGTCCCCGCTGCCGATCAGCGCCACGGCATGCCCCGCACGGGCCTCGGCCACCGCCGTACGCGCCCGCTCCTCCTCGGCGCCGAGCCCGGACTCCAGCACCCGGGTGCCGGGACGCAGCAGATCGCGGATCTGGTCGACGTACTGGTCGAGGCCCACCAGCACCGAGGCGCGCCGCAGTTCGGCCTTCGCCCGCGGGGTGAGCAGATCGCGGGCGCCCGGACCCAGGCCGACCACGGCCAGCCGGCCGCGCGCGGGACGCCGTACGACCGCGCAGGTGGCCATCGCCGACTTCCGCTTGGGGACGAGGAGTTCGCCGCCCTCGTACAGCGCCGACGCCTCGGCGACCGAGGGGGTGCCCACGGCGGCGAGGGGGTGCTCGGAGGGGTTGGGGACGTCGATCCGGGCCAGCTCCCCGGCCGGGTACGTCACCAGCGGCACCCCGAGCCGTTCGGCCGCCGCCACGATGCCGGGCTCCTCGGCCTTGGCGTCCACGGTGGCCAGATGCGCCACCGAGAGCGGGGAGAGCCCCTCCAGCGACCGGTGGATCAACCCGAGGACCTCGTCGACCGGGGCCCCCTTCGAGGCGCCGACGCCCACCACCAGCGACGGCGGACGCAGTACGGCCTCCCGCTCGGCGGGTTCGACGGCACGGTCCGTCACGCGCAGCGTGTACGCGCCCTCCCCGCCGGTCCGCAGCGCGGGCAGCGGCCACGCCAACTCCGCGCGCAGCGCCACCGGTTCGCCGTCCAGCAGGGCCCGTGACACGGCGGCCACATCGCCCTCCACCGGGAGGCCGAGGGTGTCCAGGCCGGGCAGCCCGACCGCGTCCGTCGCCGTCGTCACCACCGGCTGCGCCCCCAGCACCTCGGCGACCTCACCGGCCAGCGCATTGGCGCCCCCGCCGTGCCCGCCGACCAGCGACACGGCGAACCGCCCGCCCTCGTCGACGCAGACCACACCCGGGTCGGTCCGCTTGTCCCCGAGCAGCGGCGCCACCAGGCGCACCACCGCCCCCGTGGCCAGGAAGCACACGAGCTGCTCGCACTCCGCGAAGGCGGCCCGTACGGCGTCCGCCACCGGACCCTCGTACACGCGCGTCCGCTCCGGCCACGCCGCGGCCAGCCGGTCCCGCGCGGCCGCACCCGCCGCGGTGGCGGAAATCAGGCCGATCACTGAGCAACTCCTTCGTCGACAGGGGGAGTTCGCACACCCCAGAGCAGGAAAACGGGATTGGTCGCCGCCAGCCGGGACACATCCCCCGGCAGCGGCGCGAGCCGCGAGGACTGCAACAGCACCCCGTCGCAGTCGAACCCGGCCTCCGTGAGCGCGTCCCGCGCCGCCGGAACCCGGTCCAGGGCCGCCATGGCGACGACCACGCCGCGCCGGGCGCGCCGCGCGCACACCGACACGATCTTGGGCAGCTCGGCACCACCACCGCCGACGAACACCGCGTCCGGGTCGTCCAGTTCGGTGAGCGCGGCGGGGGCCGCACCGTGCACGGCGTGCACGTCGACCCCGTGCGCGGCGGCGTTGGCGCGGATCCGCTCCACACCGTCCCGGGTCTTCTCCACCGCGACGGCGGCGGCCCCGAGCCGCGCGCACTCCACGGCCACCGAGCCCGAGCCCGCGCCCACGTCCCACACCAGGTCACCGAGCCGGGGCCCGAGCCGGGCCAGTGCCAGCGCCCGCACCTCGAACTTGGTGATCATCGAGTCCCGGTGCGCGAACTCCGCCTCGGCCAGCGCCCACCCGGCGGGCCCGGCGGGCGGCCCCGCGACCGTGCGCACCAGCCCCAGCAGCCGCGCCTCGTCCAGACACAGCACGACACTCACCGCCGCACCCCAGTCCCGGTCCGCGGCCTCGGCGGGCGTGACCCGCTCCACGCGCTCCTCGGCCGTACCCAGCGCGGAGGCCACCAACAGCACGCGGGCCGAGCCGCGCAGCGCCGCCCCCAGCTCCGCCGGACCGGCCCCCGGCCCGGTCAGCACCGCCACCTTCGGCCGCGCCCGGCACACGTTCACGGCCGTACGCGGGTCCCGCCCGTGCGCGCTGACGACGACCGCGTCGTCCCACGGCACCCCCGCCCGCGCGAACGCGGCGGCCACGGACGACACCCCCGGCCGCACGTCCAGCGCACCGGACCCGAACCGCTCCGCCAGCACCCGCACGATCCCGAAGAACCCCGGGTCACCGGAGGCCAGCACGACCACCCTGTGCGCCTTGTCCAGATGCCGCTCGATGACGTCCAGGGCGGGAGCGAGCGACCCGAGCACGACCCGTTCCGCGTCCGCCGGAACCGGCGCCGCGTCCAGATGCCGGCGCCCGCCCACCACGAGCCGGGCCCCGGCCAGCACCCCCGCGTCGAGCGGCGCCCCCGTCCCCGTACCGACGACCGTGATCACGTTCCCGCCCCGCTCGCCCCGCGCTCGCGCAGCGCCCGCCGCGCCTGAGGATCGGCCTTGCGGAACCCGTGGAAGTGGCCGGGGTGGTACAGATGCGAACGCGTCCCGTGCGCCGACAGCGCCGGACCGACCAGGAACAGCGTGTGCTTCCACAGCTTGTGCTCCTTGACCGTCTCCTCCAGCGTGCCCACCGTGCACCGCACGATCAGCTCCTCCGGCCAGGTCGCCTGGTACGCGACCACGACCGGGGTGTCCGTCGGATAGCCGCCCTCCAGCAGCTCCCGCACCAACTGCCCGCTGCGGGCCGCCGAAAGGAAGATCGCCATCGTCGTCCCGTGCCGGGCGAACTCCCGCACCTCCTCACCCGGAGGCATCGGCGTCTTGCCGCCACCGAGCCGGGTCAGCACCACCGACTGCGCGACCTCGGGAATCGTCAGCTCGCGCTGCGCGAGCGCGGCCACCGCCGAGAACGCCGACACCCCGGGCACCACCTCGGTGTCGATCCCGATCTCCGCACACCTGTCGAGCTGCTCTTGCGTACCGCCCCACAGGGCCGGGTCACCGGAGTGAATACGGGCGACCCGCAACCCTTCCGCCCGCGCCCGCTCGTACACGGCCACCACGTCCTCCAGGGACATGGCCGCCGAGTCCAGGATCTCGGCGTCCTCCCGCGCGTGCTGGAGGACCTCCTCCTGCACCAGGCTGGCCGCCCAGATCACCACATCGGCCTCGGCGATGGCGCGCGCGGCCCGGAACGTCAGCAGATCGGCGGCGCCGGGACCGGCACCGACGAAGGTCACCTTGCCGTTGGGGGCATCGGCCATGGGGGAGGGTCCTCTCGTACGGGTGGTGCTGCGTAGGTGGGAAAAGTTCAGTGGCCGCGCGGGCGTCGGATTCGCCCCCGTGCGCCCGAATCCGGTAGCAAAGCCCTATGGCGGTCTTCGTCGCGCTCGGCGCGTTCCTGATGACGCTGGCCGGCGGCTGGACGGCGCAACGCGTGACGGACCGCCGCCACCTCGTGCTGGGCCTGGCCGGCGGACTGATGCTCGGCGTGGTCGGCCTCGACCTGCTGCCCGAGGCGCTTCGGGCGGCGGGGGAGGAGATCCACGGCGTCCCCGCCGCGCTGCTGCTGTTCGTGGCCGGATTCCTCCTGGCCCACCTGGTGGAACGCCTGCTGGCCGTCCGCCAGGCCGCGCACGGCGGCGAGGAGCACAACGGCCGGACCCCCGAGGTGGGCCTGACGGCGGCCGCCGCGATGGTCGGCCACAGCGCGATGGACGGCGTCGCCATCGGCGCGGCCTTCCAGGTCGGCGGCGGCATGGGCGTGGCTGTCGCCCTCGCGGTCATCGCCCACGACTTCGCCGACGGCTTCAACACGTACACGATCACCAGCCTGTACGGGAACGCCCGCCGCCGGGCCCAGCTCATGCTCCTCGCCGACGCGCTCGCACCCGTCGTCGGCGCGGCCTGCACGACCTTCGTGACCATCCCCGAGGCCGTACTCGGCGGCTATCTCGGCCTGTTCGGCGGCGCGCTGCTCTACCTCGCGGCGGCGGAGATCCTCCCCGAGGCCCACCACGAACACCCCGCCCGCTCCACCGTCCTGTGCACGATCGCCGGGGCGGCGTTCATCTGGCTGGTGGTGGGCGTCGCCGAGTGAGGCCGGACGCGGGCGGCTCACAACTTCCCACCCCGCCCGCCGTCGCGCCGCGCGGGCGCGATCAGCGTGGAGAGATACGGCAAGGGGGACCCGTCCATCTCACCGGCGGGCCGGATCGACTCCTCGGGCAGCCCGAGCGCGGCACCCCACACCGCGTCCCCGATCCGCCCGGTCTCCCGCAGCGCCTCGGCCACCTCGGCGGCCTGCCGCCCGAACTTGTACGCCACCACGGTCCCGGGCCCCGCCAGGGCGTCCTTGAGCACGGCGGCCCCGGCGGTCACCGGCACCAGGGTCAACGGCTCGGTCCCCTCGGTGAGCACGGCACCGGAACGCGCGGCGAGATCCTGCATGGCGGTGATACCCGGCACCGTCTCGACCACGGCGTCGGGCACCAGCTCGCCAATGGTGTGGGCGAGATAGGTGAAGGTGGAGTACACGTTCGGGTCACCGATGGTGGCGAAGGCGACGACCGCGTGCTCCCGCAGCAACTCGGCGACCCGAGCCCCGGCGGCGTCCCAGGCATCCTCCCGCCGCCGCCGATCGGTCCGCTCGTTCAGCGCGAACACGACCCGTACGATTTTCTCCGCACCGACATAGTGCAGAACCGTGGCCTCGGCCCGCCCCCGCTCCCCGGTGTCCATCACCGGCACGACGACGACATCAGCGTCCTGCAGCGCGCGCACACCCTTGACGGTCACCAGCTCCGGATCGCCGGGACCGACCCCGACACCGATCAACTTGCTGCTGCTCATGACGTCCGGCACCTCTCCACGAACCGACGGGCGACACCGGGCGCCGCCGCCCAGTGCGTGTGCAGATAACTCGCGTGCACACCACGCTGTACAAACCCCTCGACCCGCCGCTCCGGCGACAGCACACCCCAGGCGGGCGCACGCCCGGCCCCCGGCTCCACGACGGTCCGATGAAACTCGTGCCCCCGCATCCGCGTCCCCGCGACAGCGAGCGAACTGTCCCCCACGGCAACGGCCTCCCGATACCCGAGCGTCAGCCGCTCGCTCATCCGCGCCTCGGCCTCCAGCACCCCGCACATGGGCAGCCCGTCCAACTCCCGGCACAGATACAGCAACCCGGCACACTCGGCGGCAACGGGAGCGCCGGACCGGGCCAGTTCGGCAACGGCCTTGCGCAGCGGCTCATTGGCGGACAACTCGGAGGCGTACACCTCGGGGAACCCACCGCCGATGACGAGACCCCGGGTGCCTTCGGGCAGTTCCTCGTCGTGAAGCGGATCGAACGTGACGACCTCGGCCCCGGCAGCGGTGAGCAGCTCGGAGTGCTCGGCATAGGAGAAGGTGAAGGCGGGCCCACCGGCCACGGCGACTCTCGGCGACCGGCCGGCATCCTCAGCCCGTCCGGCGTTTGAGAACGCAGGCCGGTTGTGTCCAGCCCGTCCGGCGTTTGAGAACGCAGGCCGGTTGTGTCCAGCCTGTCCGGCGTTTGGGAACGCTGGCCGGTTGTGTCCAGCCTGTCCGGCGTTTGGGAACGCTGGCCGGTTGTGTCCAGCCCGTCCTGCGTTTGGGAACGCTGGCCGGTTGTGTCCAGCCCGTCCGGCGTTTGAGGACGAGGCCCGTTCAGGGCCGACAGGCGGGGGTCCGGGGGCGGCAGCCCCCGGGGACGGGACGGGAAGGGGCGGCGGGGGCGAAGAACCCAAGGCATCAGCCGCACACCAGGCCGCACCCGACACGGCCCCCGCGCTACGCGCCAGCGAAAGCAACCCCTCCAGATCACACCCGTCGGCAACCTGCGCCCCCATCGCAGCCACCGCAGAAACCGCCGCCGCACGCCGCTCCGCAACCGGCACCAACCCCAGATGCCGAGAAGGCGTATCCACCTGAACCGCCCGCCGCAGCACCCCCAGCACCGGCACCCCGACCGACTCCAACGCCTCCCGCAACAACTCCTCGTGCCGATCCGAACCGACCTTGTTCAGAATCACCCCACCGACCCGGACCTCCGGATCGAACGAGACGAACCCATGCACAAGCGCGGCCACCGACCGAGCCTGCGAAGACGCGTCGACGACAAGCACCACCGGCGCCCGCAACAACTTCGCGACATGCGCCGTGGACGCCAGCTCACCCCCGCCCGCGACCCCGTCGTACAGCCCCATCACACCCTCGACGACGGCCACGTCACACCCGCGCGCCCCGTGCAGGAACAGCGGCCCCACCAACTCGGGCCCGCACAGATACGCGTCGAGGTTCCGCCCCACCCGCCCGCACGCGAGCGCGTGATACCCGGGATCGATGTAGTCCGGCCCCACCTTGTGCGGGGACACGGCAAGCCCCCGCGCGGCGAACGCGGCCATCAGACCCGTGGCAACCGTGGTCTTGCCGCTGCCGGAGGCCGGCGCGGCGATGACCAGCCGAGGAACGGACGAGGACATCACCACTCGATGCCCCTCTGCCCCTTCTGACCGGCGTCCATCGGATGCTTCACCTTGGACATGTCGGTCACGAGATCCGCGAAGTCGACGAGCTTCTCGGGCGCGTTCCGCCCGGTGATCACGACATGCTGCGTCCCCGGCCGCTCCCGCAGCACTGAGATCACCTCATCGGTGTCCACCCACCCCCAGTGCATGGGGTACGCGAACTCGTCGAGCACGTACAGCTTGTACGTCTCGGCGGCCAGGTCCCGCTTGACCTGCTCCCAGCCCTCGCGGGCCTTCTCCTCGTTGTCCATCTGCTGATCGCGCTGCACCCACGACCAGCCCTCGCCCATCTTGTGCCAGTCGACGGAACCGCCCTCCCCGGACGCTCCCAGCACCCGCAGCGCGTTCTCCTCGCCGACCTTCCACTTCGCCGACTTGACGAACTGGAACACCCCGATCGGCCACCCCTGGTTCCAGGCCCGCAGCGCGAGCCCGAACGCGGCGGTGGACTTGCCCTTGCCGATCCCGGTGTGCACCACGACCAGCGGCCGGTTGCGCCGCTGCCGCGTGGTCAGCCCGTCGTCCGGCACCACACTCGGCTGTCCCTTGGGCATTACGCGGCCCTCCTCGTCGACGTCACGTCCCGCACCAGCCCGGCGATCGAGTCGGCCCGCAACTCGTCCAGCGTCACCGCCGTACCGCCCAGCTCCCCGGCCAACTGCCCGGCGAGCCCCAGCCGCACCGGCCCCGACTCACAGTCGACGACCACCGAGGCAACCCCCTCGGCCGCGAACAGCCGGGCCGCCCGCCCCGCTAGCGCGACCGGCTCCGGACCACCCGTGGCCCGCCCGTCGGTCACCACGACCACCAGAGGCCGCCGCGCCGGGTCCCGCAACCGCTCCACGCGCAGCACCTCATGGGCGCGCAACAGCCCGGCGGCGAGCGGCGTACGCCCACCCGTGGGCAGCGACTCCAGCCGGGCCGCCGCAGCGTCCACGGACGACGTGGGCGGCAGAGCGACCTCCGCAGCCGCCCCCCGGAACGTCACCAGCCCCACCTTGTCCCGCCGCTGATAGGCGTCCAGCAGCAGCGACAGCACGGCACCCTTCACGGCACTCATCCGCTGCCGCGCCGCCATCGACCCGGAGGCGTCCACGACGAACAGCACGAGGTTGCCCTCACGCCCCTCCCGCGTCGCCTGCCGCAGATCGTCCCGCCGTACGACCAGCCCCGGCCCGGACCGCCCACGGGCCCGCTGATGCGGAGCGGCGGCCTGCACGGTGGCGGCCAGATGCAGCTTGGTCAGCGCTCCCCGAGGACGCCGCGCACCGGTCGTCCGCCCGTGCTCGGTCCGCGCCCGCGAACGCCGCCCCGCGGCACCCTCACCGATCCCCGGCACGCTCAGCACCTTGGTACGGAACGGCTCGGCGGCCCGTACGGCCGACTGCTCACCGGCACCGGACGGCTGCGGCTGCCCGCCCTCGCCCTCCTCGGGCCGAGCCCCGGTGTCCCCGCCCTGCGGCCCCTGGTCCGGCGCGGGCTGCCCACCGCCACCACCGGGGCCACCGCCGTCGGGGTCGGGGTCGTCGTCCTCGGAACCGGAGAACTCCTCCAGGGTCTGATCCAGCTTGTCCTCGTCAAGTCCCGGCGCGTCAAAGGGATTGCGCCGCCGCCGATGCGGCAGCGCGAGCAGCGCCGCCTGCCGCACGTCCTCCGCGAGCACATCGGTACGCCCGGCCCAGGCCGCCAGCGCGGTCGCGGTACGCGCCATCACGATGTCGGCGCGCATACCGTCCACCTCGAAGGCGGCACAGGTCGCCGCGATCTGCCGCAGCGCCCCGTCCCCGAGCCGGACCTGCGGCAGCAACTCCCGTGCCGCGACGATCCGTTGCCGTACGGCGGCCTCCTCGTCGGCCCAGCGCGCCGCGAACCCCGCAGGATCGTCGTCGTACGCGAGCCTGCGCCGCACCACCTCCACCCGCTGATCGGGCTCGCGGGAAGCGGCCACCTCGACGGTCAGCCCGAACCGGTCCAGCAACTGCGGCCGCAGCTCGCCCTCTTCGGGGTTCATGGTCCCGACCAGCAGGAACCGCGCGGCATGCCGTACGGAGACACCCTCCCGCTCGACGTAGGAGGCGCCCATCGCGGCGGCGTCCAGCAGGAGGTCGACCAAGTGGTCGTGCAGAAGGTTGACTTCGTCGACGTAGAGGATGCCCCGGTGCGCGTCGGCCAGCAGCCCCGGCTCGAAGGCCTTCACGCCCTCGGCGAGTGCCCGCTCGATGTCGAGAGCGCCGACCAGCCGGTCCTCGGAGGCGCCGACGGGCAGTTCGACCATACGGGAGGGCCGCGCGGTGCCGTTGCCGGGCTCGTGCGGCCCGTCCGGGCAGGCGGGGTCGGGGGAGGCGGGGGCGCAGGAGAAACGGCAGCCGGGCACGACCGCCACCTCCGGCAGCAGCGCCGAGAGCGCGCGTACGGCCGTCGACTTCGCGGTGCCCTTCTCGCCGCGCACCAGCACACCGCCGACGGCGGGCGAGACCGCGTTCAGCAGCAGAGCGAGCCGCAGGTCGTCCTGGCCGACGACGGCCGTGAACGGAAACGGGGTGGTCACTTGTCGTCGCCCTCCAGATCGCCTTCCAGCTCCAGATAGGTGGCCCGCAGCCGCTCCAGCGTCTCCGCGTCCGGCTCCGCCCACAGGCCGCGGTCCGCCGCCTCCAGCAACCGCTCGGTGATGCCGCGCAGCGCCCAGGGGTTGGACTTCTTCATGAAGTCCCGGTTCTCCGGGTCGAAGACGTACTCCGCCGACAACTTCTCGTACATCCAGTCGTCGACGACCCCGGCCGTGGCGTCGTACCCGAACAGGTAGTCCACGGTCGCCGCCATCTCGAAGGCGCCCTTGTATCCGTGCCGGCGCATGGCGGCCATCCACCTGGGATTCACCACCCGCGCCCGGAACACCCGGTGAGTCTCCTCGCCCAGCGTCCGCGTCCTCACCTGATCCGGGGTCGCCGAGTCACCCACGTACGCCTCCGGGGAGGCGCCCGTCAGGTGCCGCACCATGGCGACCATGCCGCCGTGGTACTGGAAGTAGTCGTCGGCGTCGACCAGGTCGTGCTCTCTCGTGTCGACGTTCTTCGCCGCCACCGCGATCCGCTTGAACGCCGTCTCCATGTCCCCGCGCGCCGCCCGCCCTTCGAGCCCGCGCCCGTAGGCGTAGCCGCCCCACACCGCGTACACCTCCGCGAGGTCGGCGTCTGAGCGCCAGTTGCGGGCGTCGATCAGCGGCAGCAGACCGGCGCCGTACGCCCCCGGCTTGGACCCGAAGACGCGTGCCGTGGCCCGCCTGCGGTCCCCGTGCTCCGCGACGTCCTCCTCGACATGGGCCCGCACGTAATTGGACGACGCGGGCTCGTCCAGCTCCGCCACCGCCCGTACCGCGTCGTCGATCAGCCCGACCACATGCGGGAACGCGTCCCGGAAGAACCCGGAGATACGGACCGTGACGTCGATGCGCGGGCGCCCCAGTTCCTCCAGAGCTACCACCTCGAACCCGGTCACCCGGCGCGAGGCGTCGTCCCACACCGGACGGCACCCGAGCAGCGCCAGGATCTCCGCGATGTCGTCGCCCTGAGTGCGCATGGCGGACGTGCCCCACACCGTCAGCCCGACGGACTTCGGGTACTCGCCGGTGTCCTGCACGTACCGCTGCACCAGCGAGTCCGCCAGCGACTGCCCGACCTCCCAGCTCAGCCGGGACGGGATCGCCTTGGGGTCGACGGAGTAGAAGTTCCGGCCGGTCGGCAGGACGTTGACCAGACCGCGGGTCGGCGACCCGGACGGACCGGCGGGCACGTAACCGCCGCTCAGGGCGCGCAGGATGTGCCCGATCTCGTCCGTCGTACGGGCCAGCCGCGGCACGACCTCGTCGCAGGCGAACTCCAACACCGCCACCGCGTCCGGCAGTTCGACGCCGAGTACGTCCCGGACCAGCCCCGGTACCTCGGCGGTCCGCCAGTCCCGTTCCTCCATGCCCTCCGCGACCCGGCGGCAGAGTTGCTCCAGCAGGTCGATGGCGTCGGCGGCGGTCCGGGCCGGCCCCTCGACCAGGTCCGTCAGCTCCACCGGCACCTTCACGGGTGCGCCCGGCTCGGCCAGCAGTTCCTTCTCGACCAGCCCGAAATGGGCGGCGAGGGCGGACCGCAGCCCCGGCAGGGCGTTCGCCTGCCCGCCCCACACCTGGGAGGCGCGCAGGACGGCCAGCACGAGGTTCACGCGCGGTTCACCGACCGGGCCGCCGCCCAGGATGTGCAGGCCGTCGCGGATCTGCACATCCTTGATCTCGCACAGGTAGCCGTCGATGTGCATGACGAACTCGTCGAACTCTTCGTCGTCCGGCTGCTCGTCGACGTGCAGGTCGTGGTGCAGCTCGGCGGCCTTCACCAGCGTCCAGATCTGCGCCCGCACGGCCGGAGCCTTGGTCGGGTCCAGGTCGGAGACGAGCGCGTACTCGTCGAGGAGCTGCTCCAGCTTGGCCAGGTCGCCGTACGTGTCCGCACGGGCCATCGGCGGGACCAGGTGGTCGACGACCGTGGCGTGGCCGCGCCGCTTGGCCTGGGTGCCCTCACCGGGGTCGTTGACGATGAACGGGTAGATCAGCGGGAGTTCACCGAGCACCGCGTCCGGCGCGCAGCCCCGGCCGAGGCCGAGGCCCTTGCCGGGCAGCCACTCCATCGTGCCGTGCTTGCCCATGTGCACGATGGCGTCGGCGCCGAAGCTGTTCTCCAGCCAGCGGTAGGCGGCCATGTAGTGGTGCGAGGGCGGCATGTCGGGGTCGTGGTAGATGGCGATGGGGTTCTCGCCGAAGCCGCGCGGCGGCTGGATCATCACGACGACGTTCCCGAACTGGAGGGAGGCGAGCACGATGTCGTCGCCGTCCACGTACAGCGAGCCCGGCGGCTCGCCCCACGCCTCCAGCATCGCCTCGCGCAGCTCCTCGTCGAGCTTGTCGAACCATTCCCGGTAGTCCGCGAGCGGCACCCGCGCGGGCGCGGCGGCGAGCTGCTCCTCGGTGAGCCACTCCACGTCGTGGCCGCCGGCCTCGATGAGCCGGTGGATCAACTCGTCGCCGCCGGAGGGGTATTCGGTCAGGTGGTACCCGGCGTCCTTGAGCGCGTCCAGCACCTTCACCGCCGAGGCGGGGGTGTCCAGGCCGACGGCGTTGCCGACGCGGGAGTGCTTGGTCGGGTAGGCGGTGAAGACGAGGGCCAGCCGCCTCTCCGCGTTGGGCTTGTGCTTGAGCCGCGCGTGCCGTACGGCGATCCCGGCCACGCGCGCGGCCCGCTCCGGGTCGGCGACGTACACCGGGACCTCGTCCGGTCCCTGCTCCTTGAAGGAGAACGGCACGGTGATGAGTCGGCCGTCGAACTCGGGGATCGCGACCTGCATCGCCGCGTCCATGGGGGAGAGGGCGGCGTCGGACTCCTCCCAGGCCGCGCGGGAGGAGGTGAGGCAGAGCCCTTGCAGCACCGGGATGTCGAGGTCGGCGAGGGCGCCGATGTCCCAGGCCTCCTCGTCGCCGCCCGCCGAGGCCTGCGAGGCGTGGGTGCCGCCCGCCGCGAGGACGGTGGCGACGAGCGCGTCGGCCCGGCCCAGGATCTCGTACAACCCCGCGTCCGCGCCGCGCAGCGAACCGCAGTACACGGGAAGGGCGTTGGCCCCGCGCGCCTCGATGGCCTGGCAGAGGGTGTCCACGAAGGCGGTGTTGCCGCTGAGTTCGTGGGCCCGGTAGAAGAGCACGCCGACCGTGGGACGGCCCTCCTCCCACGCGGGGGTGCCGTGGACGCCGTACTCGGGCATCCTCTGCGGCTCGACGAAGCCCTCGCCGGTCAGCAGCACGGTGTCGGAGAGGAACCGGGCGAGTTCGGTGAGGTTGGCGGGGCCGCCCTCGACCAGGTACTTCAGCGCCTCGGCGACGACTCCGGCGGGTACCGAGGACTCGGCCATCAGCTCGGCGTCCGGGACGCTCTCCCCGCCCAGCAGCACGGTCGGAATGCCGGACGCCTTGAGCCCGGCGAGCCCGTCCTCCCAGGCCCGCTTACCGCCCAGCAGCCGTACGACGGCGATGTCGGCGCCCTCGACGAGTCCGGGCAGGTCCTGCTCGACGTCCACGCGGGTCGGGTTGCCGATCCGGTAGGAGGCGCCGGTCGCGGCCCTGGCCGCCAGCAGGTCCGTGTCGGCGGTCGACAACAACAACACTGTGCTCATGCGGGCGCTCCCGGTGGAATGAAAGGCAGTCCTGTCGGCGCGCCCGACTCGATGAGCCGCCAGAGCGCGTCGGTGTCCGCGTGCTGTTCGATCAGGTCGCCGAGCCGGTCGAGCTGCTCCTCGCGCAGCGCGGCGAAGGAGGTGTCGGCGGCCGGGACGAAACGCCGGCCGGCGGCGGCCGCCACCTCGCGCAGGAAGGCGCGCCGGAAGCCGTCCGACTCCAGCGAGCCGTGCCAGTGGGTGCCCCAGGTCTGGCCGACCCGGCACCCGTCCAGGAAGGGCTCGCCGCCTGCGACTTCGGCGACCCCGTGGTGGATCTCGTACCCCTCGACGCTCTCCCCGAGGGCCTCGCCGACGGGCCGGGTGAGGGTCTTCTCGCGGGCGAACCGCACCCGTACGGGCAGGATGCCGAGCCCGTCCACGTGCCCCCGGCGGCTCTCCACGTCGTCCTCGATGTGCTCGCCGAGCACCTGGAAGCCGCCGCAGATGCCGAGGACGGGCCGCTGTTCGGCGGCCCGGCGCACGAGAGCGTCCGCGAGCCCCCGCTCCCTCAGCCACTCCAGCGCCTTGACGGTGCCGCGGGTGCCGGGGACCACGACGAGGTCGGCGTCGGCCAGCTCCTCGGGCCGGTCCACGAACCGCACCACGACGCCGGGTTCGGCGGCGAGCGCGTCCACGTCCGTGAAGTTGGACATCAACGGCACGGCGCACACGGCCACGCGCAGCACGTCCTCGCCGACGGGGGAGGAGACCTCGGACTCCCGGACGGCCCCGCGCAGGGAGACCCGCAGCCCGTCCTCCTCGTCGATGCCGAGCCCGTACTGGAACGGCAGTACGCCGAAGGTGTGCCGCCCGGTCAGGCCGTGCAGCATGTCCAGGCCGGGTTCCAGCAGGGACACGTCCCCGCGGAACTTGTTGACCAGGAACCCGGCGACCAGCGCCTGGTCCTCGGGCGACAGCAGCGCCACCGTCCCGAAGAAGGAGGCGAAGACACCGCCCCGGTCGATGTCACCGACCACGACCACCGGCAGATTGGCGTTGCGGGCGATGCCCATGTTGACGATGTCGGTGCGCCGCAGATTGATCTCGGCCGGGCTGCCCGCCCCCTCACAGATCACCGCGTCATACGTGCCCCGCAACTCGGCGAGACAGTCGAGCACCGTGCCGAGCAACTGCTGCTGCCGTCCGCCGTGGTAGCCGCGTGCGCTCAACTCGCCCACCGGCTTGCCCATGAGCACGACCTGACTGCTCTGGTCCCCGCCCGGCTTGAGCAGCACGGGGTTCATCAGCGCGGTCGGCTCCACCCGGCACGCCTGGGCCTGCATGGCCTGCGCCCGCCCGATCTCGGCGCCCTCGCGGGTGACGAACGAGTTCAGCGACATGTTTTGCGCCTTGAACGGCGCGACCTTGACCCCCTGCCGGACCAGCCAGCGGCAGATCCCGGCGGTCACCACGCTCTTGCCCGCGTCGGAGGTCGTCCCGGCGACGAGCAGCCCCCCGCCGCTCATGACCGCTTCCCCCGCACCACGCGGCGCGCTGCGGCGCTGACCCCGAGCGCCAGCCAGCTCACCCGCCGCGACAGCCGTACGGCACGCTCGATGTCGGCGACTTCCACGGCCCGTCCTTCCTCGTTGAGCACCGGCCGGTGCTCCACACGCCCGCCGTACGACAAGGTCCCGCCGAGCCGCACCCCGAGCGCCCCGGCGAACGAGGCCTCCACGGGCCCGGCGTTGGGGCTCGGGTGCCTGTCCGCGTCGGCACGCCAGGCCCGTACCGCACCCCGCGGATCGCTCCCGGCGACGGTGGCGAGCACGGCGGTCAGCCGGGCTCCCGGCCAGCCGGCGACGTCGTCGAGGCGGGCGGAGGCCCAGCCGTAGCGCAGGTAGCGGGACGACTTGTGACCGACCATGGCGTCAAGGGTGTTCACGGCCCGGAAGCCGAGCAGCCCCGGCACGCCGCCCACGGCACCCCACACGAGCGCGCCGACGACGGCGTCGGAGGTGTTCTCGGCGACGGACTCCACCACGGCACGCGCGATCCCGTCGGCGTCCAGCGCCTGCGGGTCCCGCCCGCACAGATGCGGCAGCCGCGCCCGCGCCGCCTCGACGTCCCCCGCCTCAAGCGCACGCCCGATATTCCGGGCCTCGCGGGCAAGCGAAGTCCCGCCGACAACGGCCCAGGTGGCGACCCCGGTGAGCGCGACGGAAGCGAGCGGGGACCGGCGCACGACACGCGACGCGAGCGCCCCAACCGCCACGGCGCCACCGGCGCACACGACGGTGTGCAGCACACCCCGGCCGCGGTCGTCACGCCACAACCGCCGTTCCACGGCGCCCGCGGCCCGCCCGAACACGGCGACCGGATGCCCCCGGCGAGGATCGCCGAGCAGCAGGTCGCCCAGGAGGCCGGCGGCGGTGCCGTACGCGAAGACGCGATCGGCCCGCATCGGCTCAGCCGATCGTGGAGTCAGAAAAGGTTCTGGTGCTGGATGTCGATCGGCATGCGGGCATCGCGATATGTCCTCACTCAGGGTGTCCACGCCCTGGCTCGACTAGACCGGCGGTGAGAGTTCCTGGCTCCCGGGGGTTACTACCCCGGTGACAGTGGCGGGACCGCGCCGGATTCGCACCGGCTTCCTCTCCTGCCGCCGTAATTGGCTCGGGCAGTCCACCACGCCCCCGAATGAGCCGTCAACTTGCCGTTGACCTGCGAGGGGAGAGTGTGCTGAGGCTCATACCGGGTCTGTGGGGGCGACGATGCCTCAGGTGTTTCACCCACATGAGCTGACTACGGGGAATCACCTTGCGGCTGCGTGCGGTGACGAACTGGAATATCTGAACCGACCGAGCAGAGCCGAGGGGGAGGCCGGGTCCGTGGCGTACGTGGGCGAAATGGTGCTGGACGACGGGCAGGTCGTGCTGCTGGAGGTGGCGGGCGACGGACCGGCCGGAGTGCAGCGCGTGTCGCGTGGCGGCCAGGTCGCGGGCGCGGCGGAAACCCTGCAACAGGCCCTCGCCCGGGTCCGTCCGGCGCTGGGAGCGGTCCTGGAGAACGCCCGCGCCCTGCCCAGAACGCCCGACTCCGTCACGGTGGAGTTCGGGATCACCCTGAGCGCGGAGGCGGGCGTGGTCGTCGCCCGCGGCTCCACCGAGGCGCACTTCACGGTCACCATGAACTGGGCGAACGACCCCGAACTGCCCGCCCAGCGCACCACCGATGCCCGCCCCTGACGACGAACTCCCGCGCGGCATCGCCCGCTTCTGGAGCACGGACGGCGAGGTCACGGGCACGGGTTTCCTGATCGCCGAGAACACGCTGTGCACGTGCGCGCATGTGGTGGCGAGTGCGCTGGGAGTGCCCGACACGGACCTCTCGCCGCCGTCGGGGCCGGTGACGGTCGACTTCCCACTCCTGCCCGAGCCCTCCGCCCGCGTACCGACGACGGTCACGCACTGGCGCCCGGTGGCGTCGGACGGCGGCGGCGACATCGCGCTGCTGAGCGTGGACCCGGTGCCGGGGACGGCAGCGGTACGCCTGGCGGGCGGCACGTCGGTCTGGGACCACCCGTTCCGAGTCCTGGGCTTCCCCCTGCGCACCGACAACCACGGAGTCTGGGTGGACGGCCGCCTCCGCGCCCCGGTGGGCAAGGGCTGGACGTCGATGGAGCCGCAGGGCCGGGCGATCGGCCGGGGCTTCTCGGGCGGCCCGGTCTGGGACACGGAACAGGGCGGCGTGGTCGGCATGACGGTGGCCGCCGACACAGGGGCGGGCGCGAGCACGGCGTATCTCATCCCGGCCGCGCACCTCCTGGGCCTGGACCCGGCCCTGTGCCCGTCCCCCTTCCGGGGCCTGGAGGCCTTCCGGGAACAGGACGCGGCGGTGTTCTTCGCCCGCCAGGCGGACAGCGCGCGCATCGCGGAGGCGCTGCGCGACCACCCGTTCGTGCCGGTGGCGGGAGCGTCAGGGGTGGGCAAGTCCTCGCTGGTACGAGCCGGGGTACTCCCTCTGCTCCGCGCGGCGGGCTATTCGGTGACGGACTTCGCGGGCCAGCCGGACACGGACCCGGTACGGACGCTGGGGGAGGCGCTGGGGGCCGAGTTCCCGTCGGTACGGGACCTGGCGCGCGCCCTGGGCCATGACCGCGAGACGGCGACGCTGCTGGGCGCGGGTGTGCTCAGGGAGTCAGGGCCTGCCGGGCACGTGATCCTTCTGGACCAGTTCGAGGAGACGGTGGGGGCGCGCCCGGCCGACGCCCGTGCCCTGCTGGATGTCCTGCTGCCGATGGCCCG
The DNA here is from genome assembly GCF_900091315.1 of Streptomyces sp. DI166. GTDB lineage: Bacteria > Actinomycetota > Actinomycetes > Streptomycetales > Streptomycetaceae > Streptomyces > Streptomyces fuscus. The sequence goes on along the minus strand of NZ_FLSP01000054.1, from coordinate 16,903 downwards.
CGCCGCGCATCCGGGGGGCCGCCGCCTGCGGGTGCTGGCGACTCTGCGGTCGGCGTCCCTGGAGGAGTTGGTGACGGGTGGCCGTGCGGAGGCGCTGAGCGGCACGGTCCAGATGGTGGCGCCCATGACTCCCGCCCAGCTGGACGAGGTGGTCCGCCGCCCGATCGAGGCGATTCCGGGGGTGGACTTCGAACCGGGCCTGCCGGAGGCGCTGGTCGCGGAGGCAGGGGGCGAACCGGGGGCGCTCCCGCTGGTCGAGTTCGCGCTGGCGGAGCTGTGGGACCGGAGGGAGCACGGCCGCCTGACGCACGCCGCGTACCGGGAGATCGGAGGCGTGGAGGGAGCGCTGTCCCGGTACGCGGACCATCAACTCACCCAGGTCTGCAAGTCCCCCGGCGGCCCCGACGAGGCCACGGCCCGCCGCCTCTTCGAGCGGCTGGCCCGTCCGGTGCGGGGCAAGGAGTACGCCCGTGTCGCGCGGTCCTTCGACCAACTGCCGGCGGAATTGCGGGCGGCTGCACAGGCGTTGGCGGGGACTCGGCTGCTGGTCATCTCACGGGACAGCTCGGGGCGGGAGACGGTCGCGCTGGCCCACGAGGCCCTGGTCCGGCAGTGGCCCACCTTGCGGGGGTGGCTGGACGAGTCCCGTGACTTCCTGGCCTGGCACGAGAAGCTCCGGGGGCGGGTGCGGGAGTGGGAGGAGAGCGACAGGCACGAGGATTTGTTGCTGCGGGGGAGGGAGTTGGGGGTGGCTCGGGCTCGGGTGGGGGAGCTGTCCGACTTGGAGTCCGGGTTCATCCGCCTCAGCAGGCAGTATCAGCGGCGGTCGGTGCGGCGGAGGCGAACGGGCGTGGCGCTGGTGACGGTGCTGGCCGTGGTCGCGGCGACCCTGACGTACTTCATTACGCAGGCGGGGCGGGACGCGCAGCGCAGGGAGCGGGTGGCGGCGGCGAATGAGCTGGCGGAACGGTCGATGGAGCGGTTCGACGAAGACCCGGTCGAGGGAGCCGCGCTGGCGGTGCTCGCACATCGGACGGCGCCGACCGAGGAGACGCACAGGGCGCTGCTCAATGCCTATCCCGGTATGTCCATGGCCCGCAGCGTCCGCGAGGGGTTCCTGGACGGGCGGGTGAAGGCACTGGCCGCCTCGGCGGACGGGAGCCGGGTGGCGGTGCTGGAGGAGGGCGACCGGGGCGGGCTGCGGGGGTGGGCCGTCACCGGGCTGTCCGCCGGCAGACCGCGCAAGCACCGGCTGCCCGGGGTGCCCGAGGGCGTTGACTCGGTCGCGGTCAGCGATGACGGGGCCCGGATCGCGGCGGCGGGGCCGGACGGGCGGGGGAGGGTGTGGCGGTCTCGCGACGGCGGGATCGTGGACGAGTGGAAGGAGCGTCCAGGGCCGGCGGGGGCAAGCAGTGTCGCCCTGGACTTCTCGGGCGACGGCAGGGTGTTGCTGCACGTGGCGGCCGTGACGGAGGAGGAGTACGAGGGGGCGGGCACGTGCCTTGAGGGCACGAAGCAGGACCGGGTGCGGATACACCTGCGTGACACAGGTCGCGGGCGTACGACTGGACCGCCGCCCGGCGTACCCGGGGCGGACAAGTGTCTGATGGACGCTGCGCTGGTCGCCGGCCGGGACGAGGGCGAGTCGCTGATCGTCGTCCGTGAGGAGGCGCCCACGGGGGACGCCCGGGAGCCCGAGACCGTGCGTGCGCACGCGCTGAGTTCCGGCTCGCGGCGATGGACGGACGGGCCCTTCGACATGGCTGTGCTCGGTGCCGGGGGCCGGACGCTGGGGGCCGCAGGGGTGCGGGAATTCGACGGAGGCTATCGGAATCCGGCCACCGGCGACCGGATTTTGGCGGCGGGGAGATACCGGTCGCAGTCGGTCTCGGACGCGACGGGACGCTTCGTCGGCGGTGACGTGACACGTGATGCCGTCTGGCACGACACCGCGACCGGCGCGGACTACATGACCTCGCGGCCCGGCGCCTACGTGGGGATCCGGGAGGCGTGCCCCGACAACGCGCGCGACGTCATCACAGCGCGGGGCTCGGGCGGTCCGGTCCTGCACGTCCTGTGCGAGCGGGATCTCGTGTCCTTCCGGCTGGCCCCGGTCCACGACCTGCCGAGGCATGACTGGAAGGAGTCGGCCGCGTTCGCCCCGCAGGGCACGCTGGCCGTGGTCGGCGAGGCCCATGCCTCCGCGCTGTCGGAAGCCCGCCTGGTGATCGCGGTGGGCACCGGGAAGCACCGGCGGCAACTGCGTACCAAGAGGGCCGGTTTCAGCGCGGACTCCGACAGCGTCGTCTTCAGCAGGAGCGGACGCTTCCTGGTGGCCTTCGGGGACACGGGCTGGGCGCTCTTCGAGCGGGGGTCCACCGGGCTGCGTCTGGTCAGAAGAGCGATCGACGTGAAGGCCGACCCCGCCGTGCGGGACGTCCGCTCGCTGAGCGGCGACGACTTCCTCGTCCTCGGCAAGGGCGGCGTCCAGCGGCTCGACAGCCGGGGCGACCTCGCTTCCGCCCACGCGCCGGGCTGCGACGACCCGGAAAGCTCGCCCTGTCTGGCCATCGAGGTCTCGCCCAGGGACGGGACGGCCTGGGTGCTGCGACAGGACGGAACAGTCACCTTCTGGGACCCTGAGGAAGCCGAGGGGCGCGGCACCACGTGGCGACTGGGCCCACTCAGGGACGAACACCACCGGCTGGGGCTGCGGTTCCGCGACGACGGAGAGCGCGTGGCGGTGATGCTGCGCGACGGTTTGGCCGTGCTGGACCCCGACACGGGGGAGGAGCTTCGGCGGCTGCCCGTCGGAGATCAGCCCGTGGTCAGGGCCTACGGCGCCGACGGGCACATGGTGCTGACCTCCGTCCACAACTCAGGCTCCGGTGCCGGGCTTTGGTCCGAGGAAGGCGAGCAAGCGATCGGCCTGCTGGACGGCCTCTGGGAAGAGAGCGCCTGGCGCATCGACGAGGACGGGTTGCACTACGGCACGGACTGGGGGATCTGGCGCATCCCCTTGAACCCCGACGCACTCGTCAAAGCCCTCTGCGTCCCCCTGGCCGACTACGCCCTGCCGAACGGCGAAGCGCCCTGCCCCGCGAACCCCCACTAGAGGGGCCCCCGGAACAGGGCGCGAAAGAGTCGTTCAGGCCACGATCAAATAGATCCCGTACCCCACCGCCGCCGCGCAAGCCGCGAAGCACGCGTACGCCCCGGTGACGGCCGCAGCCGCGGACCCGCCCTGTTCCGCCGCCCGCTCGCGGCGCGCGAGGCCCGCGATGCCGAGGGTGAACAGGGCCACGAGGGCCACGGTGACCACGAGGCTGACGCCGAAGACGGAGCCGAGAGCCGCCCAGTCGATCTTCATGGTGGTGTTTCCTTCGCCGGGTGGGGGAGGTCAGACGGTGGTGGCCGGCGACGCGGCCGGGGCCGGAGACGGAGCCGGTTCGGTCACCGGGGCCGCGATCGTGGCCGTCAGGTCCTCGCTCACCGCCCCCGCGGTGGGAGGCGGAGCGACCGCCGCGACCGCCGTGGTCACGACACCCGCGGGCTCCTCCGGCTCGGGCTCGTTGACGTTGGTGTGGTCGACGACCTCGCGCCGCGAGATCTTCCAGATCGCCGCGCTGGAGGCGACCAGGAACGCCGCGACCAGCCCGGTGCCCCAGCTGCCGAAGCCGGTGACCCACTCCGCGATCGCACCCACCAGGGCGGCGGCCGGCAGGGTCAGACCCCAGGCGACGAACATCCGCGTGGCCGTCGACCAGCGGACGACACCGCCCTTGCGGCCGAGACCCGCGCCCATCACCGAGCCGGAGACGGAGTGCGTGGTGGACAGGGAGAAGCCGAGGTGGGAGGAGGCCAGGATGACCGTCGCCGCGCTGGTCTGGGCGGCGAAGCCCTGCTGCGGCTGGAGGTCGGTCAGGCCCTTGCCCATGGTGCGGATGATGCGCCAGCCGCCGAGGTAGGTGCCGAGCGCGATGGCGAGGCCCGCCGAGAGGATGACCCAGACGGGCGGGTCGGAGTCGGGGGCGACGGCGCCGCCCGCGACCAGGGCGAGGGTGATGATGCCCATGGTCTTCTGGGCGTCGTTGGTGCCGTGGGCGAGGGAGACCAGGCCGGCCGAGGCGATCTGCCCGGCGCGGTACCCCTTCTCGGACGCCTTGGACCCTTCGGCCTTCTTGCCGAAGGAGTACGTCAGCCGGGTGGCGAACATCGCCGCGACGCCCGCGACGATCGGGGCCGCGACGGCCGGGAGCAGGACCTTGGTGACGAGCACGTCGCCGTGGACCGCGCCGACGCCCGCCGAGGCGATGGTGGCGCCGATGAGGCCGCCCATGAGGGCGTGCGAGGAGCTGGAGGGCAGGCCCACCAGCCATGTCAGGAGGTTCCAGAGGATCGCGCCGACCAGGGCGGCGAAGATGACCTCGGGACGGATGCCGGCCTCGTCGACGAGACCTTTGGAGATCGTGTTGGCGACCTCCACGGAGAGGAAGGCGCCGACAAGGTTGAGCGCGGCGGACATGGCCACCGCGACCTTGGGCTTGAGCGCGCCGGTCGAGATGGTGGTGGCCATCGCGTTGGCGGTGTCGTGGAAACCGTTCGTGAAATCGAACGCGAGTGCGGTTACCACCACAATCGCGAGGATCAGCGAGAAGCTTTCCATTTACCCAGGCAATCGTTCGAAGTCATCGGTCGGCTGAAGGTAGGAAACCTGAGTGAACGGAAGGTGAACTGGGGCGGGCCGCGCGGTGTCGGAACACGGGGTCCAGGCATTCCGCTTTCACCGTGCGGTTCCGCTTGGTGACGTACGGCAGATGCGCGGCGGGATCAGGTGCCCCGGGCGAGCTTTTTGAGCTGTTTCAGGGAGCCGTTGAAGAGATTCTGATCACCCGGAAGGGTGCCGCCGTTGTCGTACTGCCAGAAGGTCCACGCCGACCATCCGGCGGGCAGCGTGCCTGCGTCGGAGGAGCTGTAGCGGGCCACCCACAGCGCGTGATCGGCGGCCAGGTCGCGGTTGCCGCCGGTGCAGGTGTTCCACCAGTGAGTGGTCGTGTAGATCACCGGGCGGCGGCCGGTGAGCCGTTTCACCTCGTCGCTGAACGCCTTGATCCAACCGACCGTCCGGGACCGGGACAGGCCGTAGCACTTGTGGTCCTTGTCGTACGGGTTGTATTCGATGTCCAGCGCGGGCGGCAGGGTCCAGCCGTCCGCGGTCCAGCCGCCGCCGTTGCGCACGAAGTGGGCGGCCTGCTTCCTGCCGGAGGACTTGTCCGGGAGCGCGAAATGGTAGGCGCCGCGGATGAGGCCGGCGCTGCGTGAACCGGTGTACTGCTGGTTGAAGTAGGGGTTGCGGTAGGTGTGGGACTCGGTCGCCTTGACGTAGACGAACCGGGCGCCCTTGGCCCTCGCCCGCTGCCAGTCGACGTTCTTCTGGTGCGACGAGACGTCGTGCCCCTTGGGCCTGCTCGCCGCGGCGGCCGGTGACTCGGCCAGCGCGGTTCCCGCTACGGCCAGCGCGGCCGCGGACGCCGCGAGGACGCGGGCGCGGTGGCGGGACGGTGTGCGATCACGAGCCATGTTTCCCCCCGGAATGGCGACGTGCACAACAAATCAGCCAGAGAGTAGGGGATGGGGCAAGAATGATCGGTGTTCCTCGGCCAAGTACGGATAGCGACCGTTTTGGGAGCCTATGCCCTCTTCCGGAGGTTGGGCTTCCGGCCTAAAGTGCCCCGACTCCACGGTGTTCGAGGGGCGGACTGGCAGGATCACGGCATGGCTGAGCGGCGAGGTGAGCAGCGGGACGTGGGGGAGCGGTGGCCGGAAGGTGTGGGTCCCGAGGAGGCGCGGGCCTGGGAGGAACTGGTCACGACGGCCCGGCGGACAGTGACCGAAGGGCTCGTCGTCGGCACCTCGGGCAATGTCTCGGTGCGCGTCGGCGACACCGTGCTGGTCACACCGACGGGAGTGCCGTACGACAGGCTCGGACCGGCCGACGTGACCGGCGTGGACCTCTCCGGCCGCCGGGTGCTCGGCACGCTCCGCCCGACCAGTGAGCTGCCGATGCATCTCGCGGTGTACGCCGCCACCGACGCGCGCGCCGTCGTGCACACCCACGCGGTCCACGCCACGGCCGTCTCGACGCTGGTCCAGCAGGTCCCGGCGATCCACTACATCACCGCGGACCTCGGCGGCCCCGTCCGGGTTGCCCCCTATGCGACGTACGGCACCGCGGAGTTGGCCGAGAACATGCTCCGCGCCCTCACCGACCGCACGGCCTGCCTGCTCCAGAACCACGGCACGCTGACCTACGGCACGACCCTGGCCCAGGCCTACGACCGCACCTCCCAACTGGAGTGGATGTGCCGGGTCTGGCTCACCGCGTCGTCGGTACCGGGCCTGACCCCGTCGCTCCTGACCCCCGCCCAACTGTCCGAGGTGGCGGCAAAGCTGAAGGGCTACGGCCAGCAAGGCTGACACGCCGAAATCCACGGCCCGGAATCCACGGCCCGGAATCCACGGCCCGGAATCCACGGCCCGGAATCCGCGTCCCGGAATCCGCGTGCCGAGATCCGCTCGCCCAAACCCACACGCCGGAATCCGCGCCACGGCCTTCCCGGCGCCGCCGCCCGGTCACCCCCCATCCCCCTCCCACTGGCCCCCCGAGCCGTCCGCCAGGACACTGGTGGGGTGCGCACTGTCACAGCGACGGCCGCTGCCGTCACCATGGCCCTGGCCGCCGGGGCGGCGAGCGTGGCCGCCGGGCGGCTGGCCAGCGATGCCGCGCTGAAGGCGCCCTCGGGCAGGCCGCTGCCCACCGAACCCCGGCTCACGGTGCACGGCACGGCGGCCGGGCAGATCACGCTCACCCGGGATCTCGCCTCGCTGCGGCCCGGTACCTACGGGCTCGGCGGCGACGGCTCGCACGCCGTCGTCGGCGCCGTGCTCGGAGCCGCGAGCCAGACCGCCGACACCGTCGTCCGCCGGCTGGAGCGCGTCACCCATGGCAGCCTCACCCCCGGCGACAAGGTCTGGCTGACCCCGAATCTCCATGTCGGCGACCCGGCCTCCGCACTCGGTCTCGACCACGCCGACGTCGAGATCCCCGGTGAACTCGGCATCCTGCCCGCCTGGTTCGTCCCCGGCAGTCGCGCCACCTGGGTCATCGCCGTGCACGGACTCGGCACCACCCGCGAAGTCGCCATGAACGTCATGGAGTTCCTCCATGCCCGCCACTTCCCGGTGCTCGCCCCCGCCTACCGCGGCGACCTCGGCGCACCCCGCCCCCCGGACGGCCTGAACCACCTCGGCGAGACCGAGTGGCGCGACCTGGACGCGGCGATCCGCTACGCCGTCAGCCACGGCGCCGAACAGGTCGTCCTGCTCGGCTGGTCCACCGGCGCCAGCATGGCCCTGCGCGCCGCCGCCCGCTCCGGGCTGCGCGGGCGCGTCTCCGGCCTCGTCCTGGACTCCCCGGTGCTCGACTGGGAGGCCACCCTGCGCGCCCTGGCGTCGGCCCGCCGCACCCCGGGCGCCCTGCTCCCGCTCGCCGTCCGCGCCGCCCAGGGCCGTACGGGCCTGTACGGCGACCACGCCGGCCCCGAGCACACCCCGGACACGCTCACCGTGCCGACCCTGATCTTCCACGGACCCGACGACACGGTCGCCCCTTGGGACCGCTCCCGGCGCCTCGCGGCCGCCCGCCCGAACCTGGTCGCGCTCCAGACGGTCAAGCGGGCACCCCACGGCGCCATGTGGAACGCCGACCCCACGGCCTACGAGGAATCCCTGCGCCGCTTCCTGACCCCGCTGATGTAGCACCTCCGGGAGGGCCGGTCGCACCCGTTCCGTTTAACCCTGTACGGCTGGCCTGATACCGGTGCCCCACCGCCCGCCGGACCCCGTGCGTTGGCCATCCCCGTCGCCCCTCGTGACATTCCGTTTGGGTTTTCGGACCGTCAACCGGAAGACTGCACCCGTGACGTCCCGTATCCCGCGCGACTCCAGGCTTCGACTCGTCCGCCCGCGACCCCTGGCCGCCGCCCCCAGAGCCGTGAACCAGCGGCGCCCACGCCGCGCCGCACCACGCCCGCCGGAAGGCACCCCGGCCCCCGCGGAACTGGCCGGAATGGCGCGTTCCCTCCTGGCCCCGGCGGCCCGCGTCGCCCGCTGGGCGGACGCCGCCCTGCGCCCCGGCCGCGACGGCACCCCCTCCGACGGCAAGGGCACCCTCTCCGACGCGACCGCCGAGAAGGCCGCCGCCGATCTGGGGCTGACCGTCGCCCAGGTCCGCGCCGACTGGGACACCGCCCGCCTCGCCGGGCTGGTCGAGGTGCACGGCGACAGCGCCCGCCCCGGCTGGCGGCTGCGCGCCTGGAACCGCGACGACAGCGCCGTACTGCGCGGCTGGGTCGCCCTCTTCGACGCATGGTCGCTCGCCTACCCGGAGCCCGTCGACCACGCGCCCGCCGCCGTCGCCGAGGTCGTCTCGGCCATGCCGCAGGTGCTCTCCTTCCTCCAGCTCTCCGCCGGGCCCGTGCCGGTGACCCAGCTCCTGGACCTCCTGGAGCAGCGCGTCACCGAACTGCGCACCGAGCGCTGCGAGATCCCGTACGGCCCCCAGCCCCTGCCCGACGCCGAGGCGCTCGGCGACCCCGCCGCCGACACCCCGCTCGCCCCCCTCCTCGACTGGGCGCTCACCGCCCTCGCCTCCGTCGGCGCCCTCACCTACGGCGACGGCCAGGCCACCCTGACCCCCCTCGGCAGCTGGGCGGTCTGGGTCAAGCTGGAGCAGATCTGCGTGGCCGCGCAGAGCCCCGCCGGGAACATCGAGCAGTCCGCCGAGGACATGCTCCGCGGCTGCGCCCAGTTGCGCCCGAACGCCGCCCGCGCCGAGTACCGGGCCTGGCTCGCCGCCCGGCCCGTCGGCAGCGCCGTCACCGAGCTGATCCACGCCGCCCGCGGCGAGGACGCCCTGACCCGCGGCCTGGCCTTCGAGGCGCTGCGCGTGGTCGGCGCCCCCGCCGAGCCCGACGTACGGGCCGTGGTCGACGAGCCCGCGCTGCGCCCGTACGCCCTGCTGTGGCTGGCCGAGCACGACGGGGTCGACCCCGAGGACGCCCACGAGGTCCTCACCCGGGAGGAGGCCACCTGGCTCTGGGTCGACACCGCCGCTGCGGTCGCCGACCACGGCGAGGCCCCCATGCTGGTACGCCATCTGGAGTCGGCGGTCCAGCCCACGGTCCCCGCCCTCCTGGAGGAGGTCCGCGCCGTCGGCCACCCCCGCACGGTCCAGGTCCTCGTGGCCCTGGCCGCGGCCCACCCCGACCCGGCTCTGGCCAAGGCGGTCCGTCGGGCCGCCTTCCAGGTCCACACGGGCGGCAGCTGACGCGGGCGCCGGCTCAGCGGAAGGTGTCGCAGCGGGCCATGTCCCCGCTCTCGTACCCCCGGTAGAACCACTCCTGCCGCTGCTGGGCCGAACCGTGCGTCCAGGTCTCCGGGGTCACCCGGCCCTGGAACCGCTCCTGGATCCGGTCGTCGCCCACGGCCGCCGCCGCGTCCAGCCCGTCCCGGATGTCCGCGTCGGTCAGCTCGGTGATCAGCGGGCGCCCGGTCGACTCGTCCGGGGTCGTCGTGGCGTGGTGCGCCCACACCCCCGCGTAGCAGTCGGCCTGGAGCTCCACCCGTACCGCGTTGCTGCCCGCGCCGGTCCGTCCGTCCCGCGACCGGCCCAGCGTGCCGGTCAGGTTCTGCACATGGTGCCCGTACTCGTGGGCCACCACGTACGCCTGTCCGAACGGCCCGCCCTGGGCGCCGAACGTCGTGCGCAGGTCCTCGAAGAAGCCCAGGTCCAGATAGACCTTGCGGTCGCCCGGACAGTAGAACGGCCCCACCGCGCTGGTCGCCGACCCGCACGCGGTACCGACTCGCTCGCTGAAGAACACCGTCGGCGAGCGCCCGTACGCGCCGCCGCGCCGGGTGAACTCGCCGTCCCAGAAGTCCTGCACGCTGTTGACGACGGCCACCATGCGGCAGTCGTCACGGGCGTTGGCGTCCTGCCCGGTCAGACACGCCTGCTGGACCTGCGCGAGACCCGACGCCGGGGCCGCGGGCTGCTCGCTGCCGTCGGTCAGTCCCAACTGGTCCGGCCCGACCCCGAACAGCAGCGCGAGCACCAGGGCCAGCAGCCCGGCCAGACCGCCGCCCACGGTGGCCCGGCCACCGGGGATCCGGCTGCCACGCACGTCCTGCACCTCGGAGGTGTCCAGCCTCGCGTCGTCGTCGAACTGCATGGGGCCTCCGCGCGCTCCGTGCCCCCGCGGCCATCCTCACCCCCCGTCCCGCCCCGGTCGCGGACAGGCCGCCGAACGGGGGACCGGGCCGGTGGCCGGGCGTGCCGTACGTCACGTGCGGGCCCGAGGCCGGAAAACCGCTTGCACGTCCCCGTTAGACTGGCCGCATGGCCATTCTCCTCGCGCATTAGACGGCGGGAACGCCCGCCCGTCACCCGCCACCGCCCATGCAACGGCGCGCTACGCGCGGCACCCCTCGATTCGCCCACCCCGCCAATCCACCCGCCCTGGAGTCTGACCGTGATCTCCGCCACCGGCATCGAGCTGCGCGCCGGCGCCCGCGTTCTCATCGAATCCGCAACCTTCCGCGTCGCCAAGGGCGACCGCATCGGTCTGGTCGGCCGCAACGGCGCCGGCAAGACCACCCTCACCAAGTGCCTCGCCGGACAGGGCATCCCGGCCGCCGGCACCATCACCCGTTCCGGGGAGGTCGGCTACCTCCCGCAGGACCCGCGCACCGGCGACCTCGACGTGCTCGCCCGTGACCGCATCCTGTCCGCGCGCGGCCTGGACGTCCTGATCCGCAAGATGCGCGAGAACGAGGAGCGCATCGCCAACGGCAAGGGCGCCACCCGCGAGAAGGCCCTCAAGCAGTACGAGCGCCAGGAGACGGAGTTCCTCACCAAGGGCGGGTACTCCGCCGAGGCCGAGGCCGCCACCATCGCCGCCGCGCTGAACCTGCCCGACCGGGTGCTCGGCCAGCCGCTGCACACCCTCTCCGGCGGTCAGCGCCGCCGTATCGAGCTGGCCCGGATCCTGTTCTCGGACGCCGACACCCTGCTGCTCGACGAGCCGACCAACCACCTCGACGCCGACTCGATCATCTGGCTGCGCGACTACCTCAAGACCTACCGCGGCGGCTTCATCGTGATCTCCCACGACGTCGACCTGGTCGACACGGTCGTGAACAAGGTGTTCTACCTGGACGCCAACCGCGCCACGATCGACATCTACAACATGGGCTGGAAGCTCTACCAGCAGCAGCGCGAGGCCGACGAGAAGCGCCGCAGGCGCGAGCGGCAGAACGCCGAGAAGAAGGCCGCCGCGCTCAACGCCCAGGCCGACAAGATGCGCGCCAAGGCCACCAAGACGGTCGCCGCGCAGAACATGGCCCGCCGCGCGGAGCGCCTGCTCTCCGGCCTCGAAGAGGTCCGCCAGTCCGACAAGGTCGCCAAGCTGCGCTTCCCGGAGCCCGCGCCCTGCGGCAAGACCCCGCTGACCGCCGAGGGCCTGTCGAAGTCGTACGGCTCCCTGGAGATCTTCACCGATGTCGACCTGGCCATCGACAAGGGCTCCCGGGTGGTCATCCTCGGGCTGAACGGCGCGGGCAAGACGACCCTGCTGCGGCTCCTCGCGGGCGTCGAGCAGCCGGACACCGGCGCCGTCATCCCCGGCCACGGCCTGAAGATCGGCTACTACGCCCAGGAGCACGAGACCCTGGACCCCGACCGCACGGTGCTGGAGAACATGCGCTCGGCCGCGCCCGACATGGATCTCGTCGAGGTCCGCAAGGTGCTGGGCTCGTTCCTGTTCTCCGGTGACGACGTCGACAAGCCGGCCGGGGTGCTCTCCGGCGGTGAGAAGACCCGGCTGGCGCTGGCCACGCTGGTGGTCAGTTCGGCGAACGTGCTGCTGCTCGACGAGCCCACCAACAACCTCGACCCGGCCAGCCGCGAGGAGATCCTCGGCGCGCTGCGCACCTACAAGGGCGCGGTCGTCCTGGTCACCCACGACGAGGGCGCCGTGGAGGCGCTCCAGCCGGAGCGGATCATCCTGCTGCCGGACGGGGTGGAGGACCTGTGGGGCGCCGACTACGCGGATCTCGTCGCCCTGGCTTGATCGAAAGCGTGATCCACAGCGTATGGATCATTCGGCCGATCCGTGATCCATCATCTGTGTGAGATCTCCTCGTACCGAGGTGTGTCCTACATCCATTGCGCGGCCGAGCCCTTGGCACACAAGGGCTCGGCCGCGGTGCGTCCGTGACCTGGCACTTTCCGGAACAACCCATTCGGCGGTACGGAGACGGCTTCTCGGAATTGTCGATTCCACTTGTGTGGACCGACTCCTGTCGTCAAATCCGTGTCTTACGGACCTTGCCGAATGGGTGGCCATCAGGCCCGGGAGGGGTGATCATGAGGAGACCAGAGCGCACTTCCCATGAGGAGGCACGGGTGGCCGAGACTCTGAAGAAGGGCAGCCGGGTTACCGGCGCCGCGCGCGACAAGCTCGCGGCAGACCTGAAGAAGAAGTACGACTCCGGTGCGAGCATCCGAGCGCTGGCCGAAGAGACCGGTCGCTCGTATGGCTTCGTACACCGGATGCTCAGTGAGTCGGGCGTCACGCTGCGTGGGCGTGGCGGGGCGACGCGCGGCAAGAAAGCCGCCGGCTGACCTCGGGCGGCCCCTGCGGCTTCGATGGTGGCCACCCGGTCGATCGGTCGACCGGCCGGGTGGTTACTGTGCAGTCACTTAGCTGACCGCACCCCATCGGAGGCGCCCCATGGCTTCGCTCGACCCGGTTCTCGACAAGGACGGCGTACGACTCACCGTCGACGACGCAGTCGCCACGGTGACGCTGACCAACCCCGCGAAGCGCAACGCGCAGAGCCCCGCTCTGTGGCGCGCGCTCACCGAGGCCGGTCGGCTGCTGCCCGGATCCGTCCGGGTCGTCGTGCTGCGGGCCGAGGGCAAGTCGTTCTCGGCCGGCCTCGACCGGCAGGCGTTCACGCCGGAAGGCTTCGACGGCGAGCCGTCGTTCCTCGATCTCGCACGCGGCAGCGATGCCGAGCTCGACGCGACCATCGCCGAGTACCAGGAGGCTTTCACCTGGTGGCGGCGGAGTGACATCGTCTCCATCGCCGCCGTCCAGGGACATGCCATCGGGGCGGGCTTCCAGCTCGCTCTCGCCTGCGACCTGCGCGTCGTCGCCGACGACGTGCAGTTCGCCATGCGCGAGACCAGCCTCGGCCTGGTCCCCGACCTGACGGGCACCCACCCCCTGGTGGGCCTCGTCGGCTACGCCCGCGCGCTGGAGATCTGCGCCACGGGCCGCTTCGTCACGGCCGAGGAGTCCGTGAACACGGGCCTCGCCAACGTCGCCGTGCCCGCCGACCAGCTCGACGGCGCCGTACGCGACCTCACCGCCGCCCTGCTCGCGGCCCCCCGCGACGCGGTCATCGAGACCAAGGCCCTGCTGCGCGGCGCCACGGAGCGCACGTACGAGGACCAGCGCACGGCGGAGCGGGCCGCCCAGGCGCGCCGGCTGCGGGACCTGGCCGGCATCGGCGAGTAGTCCGGCGCACAGCCGCTCACCCGGCGATGTCCGTGACCAGCACGGCCACCGTCGGGTGATCAGTGAGCGCCGCCGACACCGCGGTACGCACCTCGCGGGCCACGTCCACGGCCCGGTAGGCCCGGAACACCGCGATCTCCACGCGGACGTGGCGGCCCGGGAGGGACGTGCCGGCGGGGCGTTCCTCGATGTGTACCGGGCGGCCGAGGGCGGCCAGGGTCGCGGTCAGGGCCGTGACGCCCGGTACCGCGAGGGCGGCCTCGGCCACCCGGGCCTCGTCGCCGGGGGCCGGGTCCCTGGTGGGCGGCGGGTCCTGCGCGGTCCGCCCGGCGGGCTCGGGGGCCTGTTCCAGCAGCGCCGTCACCCGTAGGTCCACCTCCGTGACCGTCAGGCCCAGGCGCCGGTCCGCCGCCCCGGCGAGCGTGGCGCGCAGGGCGTCCGCCACCGTGGGCAGCGGCTCGGCCGCCGTCGCCGCGAACTCCGCCGACACCCGCAGGGGCCCCGGCCACAGCGCGCTCGGCGGGGCCGGTACGGCCGGTTCCGCCGCCCGCTCCGGATCCACCGGCGCGATCCGCACCGCTTCGAGGCGTACCCCCGGCAGGTCGTGCGCCGCGCGCTCCAGCACCGCCACGGCCGCCTGTTCCACGATCCACGCGCCGTCCCGCGCTCCGCCCAGCGGCAGCAGCCTGCCCAGCCCGAGCTGTCGCCGTACCGCTCGCGTCCATCCGTCCGCCGTCATTACTCCAGCCTGCCCCATCCCCGGGGCGCAACGGCGCAACCGCACTTACGGTGGTCGAAGGAGGACGAACCGGAAGGGACGTACTGCCATGAGCGAGACGACACCGAAGCCCCAGGGCGAGCAGGAGTCGACCGTACAGACCCGCAAGACCGTCCGGCGCGGCGGCGGTGACCCGTCCACCCGGGGACGCACCACCATCGCCGACGGCGTCGTCGAGAAGATCGCGGGGCTCGCCGCGCGTGACGTCGTCGGTGTGCACGCGATGGGCAGCGGGATCAGCCGCACCTTCGGCGCGGTGCGCGACCGCGTGCCCGGAGGCGGCTCCAAGTCCGTCACCCGCGGAGTCAAGGCCGAGGTCGGCGAGGTGCAGACCGCGCTCGACCTGGAGATCGTCGTCGACTACGGCGTGTCCATCTCCGACGTCGCCCGCGCGGTGCGGGAGAACGTGGTCGCCGCGGTGGAGCGCATGACCGGCCTGGAGGTCGTCGAGGTCAACATCGCGGTGAGCGATGTGAAGCTGCCCGACGAGGAGGAAGAGGAACTGGAGCCCAGGATCCAGTGACCCGGACCGGACGCAGTACCGCTGAGGGGAGCGCACCATGAGCATGGCCGTGGTCGGCATGATCGCCGGCATGGCGCTGGGCTTCGCCGGGTACTTCGGCGGCTTCGGTGCCTTCCTGCTGGTGGCCGCCCTGGGCGCCATCGGTTTCGTCGCCGGCCGGTTCCTCGAAGGGGACCTGGAACTCGGTGACTTCTTCCGCAGCCGCGACGACCGACGCGACCGGCGGTGACGGCCGGCCCCGGTGAGGTCCGCGTCCCGCGGGCCGCCGTGCCGCCCGGTGAGCGCGGCGCCACCCGGATCGCCGACCGGGTCGTGGCCAAGGTCGCCTCCCGGGCCGCCCGCGAGGCGCTCGGCGCGCTGCCCAAGAGCGCGTCGCCGCCGTACGCCGGGGTCACCGTGCACCACGACATCGCCCATGTCCGGATCCACCTCGAACTCGACTACCCCACCGACATCGGCGCCCGCTGCGCCGCCGTGCGTCGTCATGTCGCCGAGCGGGTAGGCGCGTTGGTGGGCATGGAGGTGCCGGAAGTAGCCGTCCAGGTGGAGCGGCTGCACGCGGCACACGGCACGGAGGTGAGGACGCGATGAGCGATTCCCAGGGCTCCGAGGGCACCACCCGGCCCCTTCCGGTGGTCGAGAAGGACACCGGCACCCTCGACCAGAACGCCTCCGCGGCCGGCTACGACGCCCCGCCGCCGGTCCTCGACGACGACGGCGCGAACGGCCGCTTCTGGTCCGCCCGCCGGGTCCCGGCCACCGTGGTCGCGCTGCTTCTGCTGCTCCTGACCGGCGTGTTCCTGTACGACGTCGCCGCCGTGCGCGCCGACCGGAACGCCATGGCCTGGCGCGGCGAACTGGCCGATCAGCTCGCCGAACGGCCCCTGGACGACACCTGGGTCCTGGTCGGCGCGGGTGTGGCCGCGGCGCTCGGCCTGTGGCTGCTCCTCCTGGCCACCACCCCCGGCCTGCGCGCCCTGCTGCCGATGCGCCGCACGCACTCCGACATCCGCGCCGGACTCGACCGGGACGCCGCCGCGCTGGTCCTGCGCGACCGGGCGATGGAGGTCGCGGGCGTGCAGTCGGTACGGACCCGGGTGCGCCGCAAGCACGCCGACGTGCGCGCGGTCTCCCACTTCCGCGACCTGGACGACGTACGCGAGGACCTGGACCGGATCCTCGCCGAAGCGCTCCGCGGCCTCGGCCTGTCCCGGCCGCCCGCACTGTCGGTGCACGTACGCCGGCCCGGACGGAAGGGGTGAGGGCGATGCTCAGGGCCGTCAACCGCGTCGTACTGGCGGTGCTCGGAGTCCTGCTGATCCTGCTCGGCGGCTCGGTGCTGGCCGTCGGCCTGGGGCTGAACCCGCCGTCCTGGTGGATCCACGGCAGCGAGCACGATGTCCTGCTCAGCGACTCCGAGCGCACCCGCTGGCGGGACGAGGGCTGGTGGTGGCCGGTCGTCATCGCGGTGCTCGCGGTCCTGCTGCTGCTCCTGCTGTGGTGGCTGACCGCCAACCTGCGGCGCCGCCGCCTCACCGAGGTCCTGGTCGACACCGGCGACGGCGAGGGCGCCCTGCTGCGGGGCCGCGCGCTGGAACACGTACTGACCGAGGAAGCGGGCCTGATGGAGGGCGTCCACAAGGCCCACACCCGTCTGACGGGCCGCAGGAACGCCCCCGAGGCCCGGGTGCGGCTCCTCCTGGAACCGCATGTGGACCCCGGTACGGCGCTGACCGACCTCACGGACGGCGCCCTGACCCACGCCCGGGACTCCGCCGGCCTGGCGTCGTTGCCGGCGGAGGTCAGACTGCGGGCGGCCAAGCACCGCGCGGAACGAGTGAGCTGACGGCTCGGAACCCCTGCCGCGGCCCCGTCCGGGTGCTGCCGGGGCGCCGGTGTCCCGCCCGGCGCGCGGGCTGGGCCGGCGCCGGGTGTGGCCCGGGGCCACGGGCGGCC